>NZ_CP053697.2:1267692-1901539 GCF_013200955.2 Pseudomonas campi | reverse complement strand
TGGCCGGCATGCTCAACGCCCAGCGCGAGCTGATCAACGCAGCGCCACCGATTCGCCGTGTTGACCTGTGCATCCCCACCCCCGCCGACCCCAGCCTGTACCTCAGTGAAATCGGCGTGCTGCCGAGCTTCGGCCAGCCCTGCAACCGCCTGGTGGTCGATCGGCAACTGCTCGACCGCCCGCTGCCCGGTGCCAATCCACGAACAGTGGAATTGTGCGAACAACAGTGCCAGCTCTTGCTGGACAAGCGCCGCCAGCGCAGCGGCCTAGCCGCACGGATTCGCAGCCTGCTGCTCAGCCGCCCCGGTCGCGTGCCGGATATGGAGGAAGTTGCCACCAGCCTGCACATGAGTTCGCGCACCCTGCGCCGGCGCCTGGACGACGAAGGCAGCAGCTTTCGCAACCTGCTGGAAGAAGTGCGCCAGGCCCTGGCCGAAGAACTACTGGCCACCGGCGGCCTGAACCTGGAGGAGATTGCCGAGCGCCTGGGCTATGGCGAAGTGTCCAACTTCATCCACGCCTTCAAACGCTGGAAAGGCGTACCGCCGCGCCAGTACCGCAGGGCCTGAAGGCCAGTGCAGTTCTAGCGCAGGGTACGCCCTACAAAAACCCTGAGCACTTACTCGGGCTTGCTGTCCCGCACCCCGGCGGTGTTATCCAGCAGGCTCTGGGTCGCGACCTGCAGGAACGCTTCCAGACGCTGCTGCAGCTCGGCCTGCGCCGGGTCGTTGGTGAGCAGATCGACCTTGGCTCCGGCACCCAGCTGGTAGTCGTACAGGCGCGGCGCCAGGCCCTTGGGCTGCACCAGGATCTTCGAGCCGCTGACGATGGCCACGGTCTGGTCACTGCCGGATGGCTTGATCACCCCGACACCCTCGTCGCCCGCCGGCAGGCTGAGCAGATCGCGGCCCCAGCATTGTTGACGCACCGGGCCACCGAGGCGGCCCATGATGGTCGGCACTACATCGACCTGGGTGCCCACGGTGTCGCGCTGGGCGCCGAATTTTTCGCGGATGCCCGGGGCGATCAGCAGCATTGGCACATGGTGGCGGAACAGGTCCATCTCGGTGAGCTGTTCACTGCTGCCGAATCCATGATCGCCAACCACCACGAACAGGGTGTCTTTGAAATACGGCTGCTGGCGCGCCTTGGCGAAGAACTGGCCCAGCGCCCAATCCGAATAACGCATGGCGGTCAGGTGTTCGTTGGACGAGCCCTGATCGGTGACCGGCTCGACCGGCAGCTCCTTCGGCAAGGCATAGGGCGTGTGGTTGGACAGGGTCTGCAGCAGCGCATAGAACGGCTTGCTCGGGTCCAGCTTGGCCAGCTCGGCGGCACCGCGATCGAACATATCCTGGTCGGAAACGCCCCAGGTCGGGTCCATGAACACCGGGTCGACGAAGTCTTCGCGGCCGATGAAGTTGCGCATGCCCTGGTTGCTGAAGAAGCCGGACTGGTTGTCCCACTGGAAGTTGCCGTTGTAGACGTAGAGATCGTCGTAGCCACGCGCGCTGAGCAGTTGCGGCAGGCCGGAGAACTGGTGGCTGCCTTCCGGCGTGCGCATCAGGTACTCGAAGCCCGGCAGGTTGGGGAAACAGGCCATGGTGGCGAACATGCCCTGGTGGGTGTGGGTACCGTTGGCGAAGATGCGACTGAACAGCAGCCCCTCCTCGCTCAGGCGGTCGAAGTTCGGCGTGATGCCGGCATTGCTGCCCAGCGCGCCGACCCAACGCCCGGCGAAGCTTTCCATCAGGATCACCACCACATGGCGGATCGGCAAGGTACCGGCCTGTGGTGGCTGGAAGTCGCGGCGCACGGCGGCGCTATCGGCATCGACCAACGTGTCGTGCTCGCCGAGCAGCATGCCACGCACGGTCTGCAGGGCTTCTGCCGGCGGCTGGGTGGCCTTCCAAGTATTGTCGCGGTGACTGGAGAAGCTGTTCTTCGCCGCATCGACCAGGGTCAGGGTGCCATTCAGCCCCAGGTGGTTGGCAAACATCGAATCGGTGGTGAAGGCATCGCCCCAGCGCAGCGGCGGCCCCTGTTTGAGCGTGCCGCGCGCGGCGATCACCGCCAGCAGCAGGCAGACCATGAATACGCCGATCCGCCAGTACCAGAGTGGCGCCGACTGCGTGGTGGCCGCGCGGGTGCTGTGTTCGATCAGCAGGAACAAGCCGGCCAGCGCCAACGTGGCCAGGCACCAGGCCAGCAGGTAGCGCAGCACCGGGAAGCCATGCCAGAGCATGCTCAGCACGGTGCCCAGGTCCTCTTGCAGATACTGGAACACCAGGCTGTTGAGGCGCTGATGGAACTGGCGGTAGAAGTCCAGCTCGGTCACCCCGAGGAACAGGGTCAGGCTGGCAAACAGGGTCAGCCAGGCCACATGCAACCGCCGCGCGGCCATGGCCCGTGGGCTCAGCAGCGACAACAACAGCGGCGCGCAGGCATACACCACCAGACGCAGGTCGAAGCGCAGGCCGTTGCAGAAGGCTTCGGCAAGCACCCATGCCGAGGTATCGCCGATCTGCTCCTGGTTATAGAGCAGCAGCCCCAGGCGCAGCAGGGAATACATCAGCATCAGCAGCACGGCACTGGCGCCAGTGAACGCCAGATGGCTGGTCAGCGTGGTTTGATAGAAGCGAGCAGGCACAGCCTGCTGATCGTGGGTATCCGCATAAGACATGGAAGAGGCAATCCAGACGAAAAATGAGCGAGCAGCCGGGCCAGAGCACGCGGCACAACTATTGGCCTAGGTTGCGTGATGGCCCGTGAATTTTTTGTCGAACGGACTGACAGACCCCATACGCGCCTGTTAGGTTCAGCCCCTCAAACGGATCAGCTCTTCAGCAAGGAAGCCCCATGCGCAATACTATTCTCCTGCTCGCACTCCTGGGCGCGTGCAACCTGGCCAGCGCCGACGGCCTGCAGTTGCAACGTCAGGACGGTTTCCAGAGCTATTACAGCGGCACCCTGACGGTTTCCGGCCAGTTCCAGTTTTTCGCCGAAGACGAGTTCAACCACGGCCTGTGCTTCTACCCGCAAGGCAGCAGCGCCGCAAAGATCCCGCGCAGTGCCGACGATGAGCGCATGCCCTGGTTCTGTTTCAGCAATCAGCCGCAGGCCTTCGCCTTGCTCCAGGTCCCCTCCTCGTTGCCTGCTGGCTTCTGCAGCGCCGAGGGCAGCGCGCAACTGAGAGTTTCTCAGTACATGACCGATACCACCCCTTCGGAGGTCTCGGACATGGCCCACCTGGAAAGCGTCCTGCAAAGCAAACCGACACGCCTGCAGCCCTGTGAGACGCCTGACTGAGTGCCCGTCAGCGGCTAGCATGAGTCGCTGATTCCCGGAGTACCGCCGCCGGATATAAGCGCTGTAGAGCAGATGCCGATTGCGCCTTTCCTGCAGGCTTTTCGGCCAGACGCTCGGCAGCATCACGCGAAGCCGCGTGGTTACTGGCTTGCGCGCTCAAGGCAGGACACGTGCTTCGTCGCCAATAGGTCGTCGCCAAGGCCTTGGCGCTGTACTCTCGACGCAGGCCATGTGCCATCACTCGAATCGCCCGAACTGCGCGCCGCACACCCGCCCACGCTCAAGTGGCGAGTGTCAGCGGCCGATAGTGTCGGCAATCAACAAGAACGGAGCCCCCCATGCAACAGGGCCTTTTAGCGACCTTCATGCCGCAGACCAAACTCAACCCCAGCGAAGAGCTACTCAGCCGCATGCTGGCGTTCTTCGCCTTTTGCGGCCTGACCATTGGCTTGTACAGCGGGATCAAATGGGGCCGCCTGGGGAACGACGCGCTGATGCAGAGCTCCTTCCTGCTGATCATCGGCATGCCGTTGGCCCTGCTGGTGCTGCGCAACGCCTGGCTGCCGACACGGGGCGTAGCCCACTTGGCCATGGCGCTGATCAGCAGCTACGCCATGATCCTTATCTATCAGCTGGGCGGCCTGCACTCGGCGCATATCTTCTGGCCACTGGTGGTCATCGGCTTCGCCTACCTGTTGCTCGGTGGTCGCAGTGCGACCTTCTGGGCCGTGTGGCAGATCGTGTTCGTGTTCTGGCTGATTCGCCTGCAGCGCAGTGGCGTCGAACTGCCGAACTTCGAGTTGAGCCCACGGGACGCCATGCTCAACGAATATTCGGGCTACATGCTGCCGGTGCTGACCATGTGGATGGCCCAGTGGTACAGCTCCAAGGTGCGCCAGCAGGCCCTGGACGGTGCCCAGCGGAACCTCGACGAGGCCGAGCGTGTGGGCAAGGCCGCCACCGCCGGCAGCCAGCAACTGGCCGCCCTGCTCGATGAAGTACGCCACGGCGCCGCCGACCTGCGTCAGCTCTCCGTGCAGCTGTACCAGACCCTGGACAGCATGCGGCAGCGCTGCCAGAGCATCGACGGCGACGTGCAACAGCAGTCCGACGCCATGCACCAGCTCGACCTGGCCGTGCATCAGGTGCTGGAAAATCTTGCCGACAGCACCGCGCAGATGCAGCAGCTGAGCCAGGACACCCAGCACAGCAGCGGCCAGGTCACCACCTGCGCCCAGCGCATGCAGGAGGCCCAGCAGAGCATGCAGGCCATCCAGCAGAGCAACCAGCGCATCGCCGAATCCATGCAGATGATCAGCGCCATCGCCCAGCAGACCAACCTGCTGGCGCTCAATGCGGCCATCGAGGCAGCCCGCGCCGGCGAGCACGGACGTGGCTTTGCCGTGGTCGCCGACGAAGTGCGCAGCCTGTCGCAACGCAGCAACCAGACGGCCGACACGGTACAGAGCGTGCTCGGCCAGTCCGAGAAGATCGTCAACACCGGCGCCGATCAGGTCTGCAGTGTCGGTGAGGCACTCAGCGAGAACGCCGCCCTGACTGCCAACCTGTCCGGCGCCATCCTCCAGCACAGCCAGGCCCTCGACCAGGCCCACCGCCAGTTGGCCCAGGTGCGCGACAACAGCGCCGCCCAGCGCGAAGCCAGCCTGCGCCAGCGCCAGGCCAGCGCCGAGCTGCTCAACGCCCAGGAATCACTGGTGGGTTTGGGAGAACGCCTGGAACAGCTGTCGCAACAACTGCACCAGCGGGTAGCCGCGCAGCAGTAAGGCAAGCCCCTGTCGAAAAGAGCCCGCCGCATGGCGGGCTCTTTGGTTCAGGGCGCCGGCTGGCGCAGGTAACGCCTGCTCAGATCCGCGCCGAGCTGTTGGCGTTGCTCGGCCACGGCTCGCCAGAAGCCCTCGGCCAACTCGGGATGAGTGCTGTAGAACTGGTGCGACAGCGGCAGATACCAGTCGGTTTCCAGCAGCGGCTGGGGCAGAAACATCAATTGCTCCTGCAGTTGCAGGCGCTCGATCAGCTCAAGGGCGATCTCACGCTCCAGCACATAGCCATCCAGGCGCCCCGCCGCGACCAGCCTGAGCGCCGCGGCCTGCGCCAACGACTCGCTGGCGAGCACGCCGAGTTCACGCAAACGCTGACTGGTGGCATAGCCCAGCGGCGCCCCAACACCATGGCGTACGCCGGAAAAGCGCTGACCATCCCACTGCAGGGCGCCACCCGGGCGCACGATGATCGGGTACTCGACGCGCCACAGGCGTTGGTTTGCATCCACCGGGCTCTGGCGCTGGGGATCTCGACCCGGGTAACGCCCCCAGGTGTCGCGATCAGGCTGCCACACGGCGATGAACAGGCCATCGCTGTGGCCCTGCTGCACCTCATGTACGCAGCGTTTCCAGGGTTGCTGATGCAGATCCAGACGCAGCTTGGCCTGGTAGGCGGCCTGCTGGATCAGCTCGATGATCAACCCTGGCTCTTCTGCCGCAGTCTCGGCCGGTGAGTGGGTGTAGGGCGGTAGACCGCCAAGCTCATAACAGAGCCTGAGCCGCGGCCACTCCTCCTCAGCGGCAGTAACTGCGCAGGACAAGCCGCCAAGCACCAGCAGAATCAATACGCGCAGGCTCGCCATGACGCCTCTCTCTTGAGCACCTGGATTAAGCATGGCGGTACAAGCCGCCAACGTCCAGAAGCGCGCCGGCCAATTCCAGCGCGCCGGAACTGCTGGCGTTCAGTCGTTGCTCGGCTTGTTCACGGCCTGCAGCACGTACTGCGGCAGAGCGAAGGCGCCCTGATGGATTTCCGGGTTGTAGTAGCGCGTCACGATGCTGCTGCCGGCAAAGCGCTGACGCAGGGTTTCCAGCGGCAGCTTGCGGTACTCGGCATAGGTGGAGCCCCAGGCGAAGGTCATGCTGCCACCGATATAGGTGGGTACCGCCGCCATGTAGAAATGCCAGTCGGCGAACAGGCCATCCATGCGGCTGGCAGTGTTCTGTACTTCGCCGAGCTGCATGAACGGCGTGCCGTTCTGCGTGACCAGGATGCCGCCATCGTTCAGGCAACGGCGGCAGGCCTGGTAGAAGTTCTCGGAGAACAGCACCTCGCCCGGGCCGATCGGGTCGGTGGAGTCGGAGATGATCACGTCGAACTTTTCCGTGGTGCTGGCGACGAAGTTCATGCCGTCGTCGATCACCAGGTTCAAGCGCGGATCTTCATAGGCGCCGCAGGAGTGGTTGGGCAGGAACTCCTTGCACATCTCGACCACGGTGCCATCGATCTCGACCATGGTGATGCTTTCGACGCTGCGGTGCTTGCGCACCTCGCGCAGCATGCCGCCGTCGCCGCCGCCGATGATCAGCACGCGCTTGGCGCTGCCGTGGGCGAGGATCGGCACATGGGTGAGCATCTCGTGGTAGATGAACTCGTCGGCCTCGGTGGTCTGGATCACGCCGTCCAGCGCCATCACCCGCCCCATGCGGGCGTTCTCGAAGATCACCAGATGCTGGTGCTCGGTGCGTACTTCATGCAGCAGCTTGTCCATGCGAAAGCGCTGGCCATAGCCGTCGTAGAGAGTTTCCTGGTAATCGCTCATGGGTAGTCCCCCGTCGAAGTGGTGGATGCGGACGGACTGAGAACCTGTGCAAAGACATGCGAGCTAGAGCCAGACAAGGCGAAATCGAGCGAAGAAGCGCAGTTTACGAGTGCTAAATGAGCATTCTGAGTTCGATTTCAACGCCGTATGGCCGACGTGCAGCAGGCTTTGGACAGGTTCCGTCACCCGCCCATGAAAAGGCGCGCATTGTAAGGGCATAACCGGGGTGGCTCCACCGCCAGGCTGCAAGCGGATGTGTGAAGACGCCTTCCTGCGGTAGACGCCGACAGGAAGGACGGGGTTCAGAAGCCTGAGGGGTTTATAGACGAACGTTGCCACGCGGCCCGGCCAGGGCCCAGATGATCAGGCCGAGCACGGGAAGGAAGACGATCAGCAGCACCCAGACCACTTTCATCGTGGTTTCCGCGTTGCTTTTCACCACATTGATGATCGCCCAGATATCCAGGACCAGAATGACGAGACTGAGAAGACCGCTCAAGGTAGAGCCCATGGAAACACTCCTGTGTGGTGGGATTGCCTGCTTAGGATAAACAGAATCCGCCGATGTTCCATTTTCCCCGTCACTCTTGGGCAAAAGTGCCTGAAAACGGGAACATGCGACATATTTCTATGTTTTTACGCCAGCATGTGACTTTCCAGTCAGGTTTCGCCATCAACAGTGCACAGGCCGCGGCAATAAGCGCTTTCGTCGGCCAGATCGCATATTGGGCAGCCTCTGGAGAAACAGACCCATGAACACCATGCTCCGCGTCAACGAAGCACTTTTGATTGCCGGCCGCGCCTTCCAGCCGTTCCAGTGTGTCGCCTGGACCCAGCAGGATGGCAGCGGTGAACTCAACCTGACCGTGATTGACCGCACCAACACCCGCGTCGGCCAGGCCCGCCTCACCAGCAGCACCTACCGTGACCCGGCGCAACTGGCCGATGTACTGATCCAGTCGCGCGAGCAGCTGAGCCGCCAGGGCTTTGCCCTGGAACCCTGGAGCATGCCGGAGTAACACTCCGCGCCCCGGCCTGCCGCTACCCCGAAGCCCCCTCTGCCGCAAGGCGAGGGGGTTTTTATTGCCTGTGAATCGGGTCTTGCCGAGCCCGCTATGTCCATATCTGTGGGTTTATTGTCATTGTCGCCAAGTAGGGCCGAGCGCAGACTGCGCTCATCTTCTTGCGAGAGTCGCCCATGGACCCGCTACGCACCATTGCCTGCCTGATCTACCCGGACTTCATGAGCCTGGATGTCACCGGCCCGTTGCAGGTATTCGCCTCGGCTAATGTTGAGCGTCAACGCCAGGGCCTGCCAAGCGCTTACCGTCTGCTGGTGCTGGCCGAACAACCCGGCCCCGTGGCCACCTCGGCGGGTTTCCAGCTGGTTGCCGAGCAGGCCTGGCGCGACAGCAATCCAGCCGAACTGGATACCCTGCTGATTCCCGGCGGCCTCGGCGAAGTGGCGCAATGCCAGAACCCAGCGCTGCTGGCGTGGCTAAGAGCAGCCGAACCCAAAGTGCGCCGCCTCGGTTCGGTATGCTCCGGAGCCCTGATTCTGGCGGCCGCCGGTCTGCTCGATGGGCGCCGGGCGACCACCCACTGGGCGGATGTCGAGGCCTTGCGCACCTATCCGCAGATCGAGGTGGACGGCAATCGCCTGCATACCTACGACCCCAGCGCTCGTGATGGCGAGGCCCATGTCTTCACCTCGGCCGGGGTCACTGCCGGCATCGATCTGGCCCTGGCCCTGGTCGAAGCCGATCTCGGTCGCCCACTGGCCCTGGCCGTGGCGCGGCGTCTGGTGATGTTCCTGCGCCGCCCTGGCGGCCAGGCGCAGTTCAGCGCCCTGCTCACCCCACAGGCCAATCGCACGCCACGCCTGCTTGGCCTGCTCGAGTGGATGGCACAGAACCTCTCGGCCGACCTGTCGCTGGAGGCCCTGGCCAGCCAGGCCAACCTGTCCAGCCGCAGCCTGTCGCGTCTGTTCGTCCAGGAGCTGGGCATGGGCCCCGGTCGCTACGTGGAACGCTTGCGCCTGGAGGCGGCGCGCGCCCTGCTGCAGGACAGCGGCGCGTCGATCAGCACGGTGGCGCGCCTGACCGGCTTCAACCACCCGGAAAACCTGCGCCGCACCTTTCACAAGCACCTGGCGGTCAGCCCCCAGGACTACGCCGAACGTTTTGCCTAATCAGGAGAGATACGCATGCTGCAACTACGCCCCGGTTGCGAATGCTGCGACCGCGACCTGCCGCCCGACTCGCCGGACGCCATGATCTGCTCGTTCGAATGCACCTTCTGCCGCGACTGCACGGAACAGCGCCTGCACGGTCACTGCCCCAACTGCGGCGGTGAGCTGCTGCGCCGACCGATTCGTCCCGCCGCCAAACTGGCCGCCAATCCCCCTTCCAGCACGCGCATCCACAAGCCAGGCGGCTGCGCCTGAGGACGTCACCATGCTGCTTCTGCGCAACCCCACCCTGCTGAAACTGTTTATCGCCCAGGCCCTGTACTGGAGCTGCGCGATGATCGGCATCACCCTCACCGCGCTGGTCGGCCTGCAGCTGGCACCCAGCAATACGCTGGCCACCCTGCCGCTGGCCCTGCTGGTGCTGGGCAATCTGCTGGCGACCCAGCCGCTGTCGCTGTTCATGCAGCGTCATGGGCGGCGGCCGGGGTTGATGCTCGGTGCCGGCGCGGGTGCAGCGGGCGGCCTGCTCAGCGCACTGGGCGTGTGGCAGGCGGACTTTTTGCTGTTCTGCCTGGGCGCAATGCCGATTGGCGTCTACCAGGCCTCGGCGATGTACTACCGCTTCGCCGCGCTGGAGGCGGTCGACACGGCACACCAAGGCCGGGCAACCGCCTGGGTGGTCGGCGGTGGTGTATGCGCCGCCCTGCTCGCGCCTAGCTTGACGCTGTGGTCGCGCCATCTCCTGAGTACGCCCTTTGTCGGCGCCTACCTGTTGCTGGCCGTGCTGGCCATCGCCGCTGTATTGCTGCTCGCCAGTCTGCGCGAAGGGCGCTTGCCGGCCCCGGCCAATGGCGGCTGGCAGGCGCTGCGCCAACTGCTGAGCCGGAGCCCGGTGCGCGCCGCGATGGCGACCACTGCCATCGGCCACGGTCTCATGTATCTGGTGATGAACGCCTCGCCGCTGGCCATGAGTTTCTGCGGCCTGTCGCTGGAAGCCAGCGCTCAGGTGATCCAGTGGCACATGCTCGGCATGTTTCTGCCGGCCTTCATCGCCGGGCCCCTGGTCGATCGCCTCGGCAGCCGCCGCGTGGCACTGCTCGGCATCGCTCTGGTCAGCCTCAGCGCCGGCATTGCGTTGAGCGGCCAGGCACAGGCGCACTTCCTGATCTCCTCCTGCCTGCTGGGCATGGGCTGGAACCTGATGCTGGTGGCTGGCACCACCTTGCTCGGCACGGGTCACACGCCGGGCGAACGTGGCCAGGCCCAGGGGCTGATGGAGTTGGGTAACGGCACGATGGCGGCGCTCGCCTCGTTCGCCTCCGGCGCGCTGATCAGTGGCATCGGCTGGAACCCGGTCAACCTGGCCATCCTGCCATTGCTGGCGCTAGCCCTGCTGGCCTTGCGCAGACCGGCAGAGCCGGAGCCCGTCGAGGCGAACTCCTGACTCAGGCGCCGTGCACGCTGACCTGATTACGCCCATTGCGCTTGGACTGGTACAGCGCATGGTCGGCCCACTCGATCAGTTGCTGGTGGTCGTTGCTGCTCTGCGTCAAATCGGCGACGCCCAGGCTGATGGTGAAGGGAATCAGCTGGCCGTCGTAGTCGACCTGCAGCGCCTCGGTCTTCTGCCGCAAGCGCTCGGCAAACAGGCGCGCGCCGGCGCTGTCGACGTCTGGCAGGAGAATGACGAACTCCTCGCCGCCGTAGCGCCCGGCGATATCGGTATCGCGCGCCTCCTTACGTACCACGTCGGCAACCGCCTGGATCACCTTGTCACCCGCCTGGTGACCATAGGTGTCGTTAACCTTCTTGAAGTGGTCGATATCGAACATCACCAGCGCCGCCGTGCTGCCGTAGCGGCGATGGCGCGAGTACTCGCGCTTGAGCTCTTCTTCCCAGTGCCCGCGGTTGTTCAACCCGGTCAGGCGATCGGTGCGCGACAGGTGCTTGAGCTGGTCGTTGGCCGACTGCAACTGGTGCTTGTTCACCGCGACATTGGTGACGTCGTAGATGATCAGGCAGACATGTTCAACCACGCTGTTGGTCGCCTGCAGCGGCAGGATAGTGGTGTTCTGGTACATGAACTCTTCCTGGCCGGTGATCGGCTGGTAGTTCTTGAAGCGCACCAGGTAGGGTCGCTGCTCCCAGATGGTGAATGCCGGCGTGCCGAGGGTCACCACGCTTTCCACCTTGTGGCGGAACCACGGCTCCTCGACCTCGGGAAACAGGCTGAAGAAGGACTTCTGCACCGCATCGTGGGCCGTGCGGCCGGAACGGTTCTCCATGAAGCTGTTCCACACCTCCACGCGGTACTCGCGATCGAGCACCACCACGCCGACGTCGATGCTCTGCACGATGGCCAGCAACCAGTGAAACTCGTTGAGATCCATGCCAGCCATGTCTTACATCATCCCATCAGGTAAGCGAGTTTGTGGGTCAACAGCGGTACCGAGTCTTCGGTAAACAGTAGCAACAGGTCGAAGTGGATGTCGTGCCCCTCGATGCTGTAGCTGACCTCGACTGCCAGGGTCTTGCGCCAGCGCTGTTGATTGAGGCGGATCAGCTCGTCGATCGAGGCATGTTCGCCGAGTATCTGCGGATGGCCCTGGGAAAACTTCACGTTGATCTGCTCGGCGATGCCGCTGAGGCAGGCACCGATCACCACGCTGGACATGTCCAGGAGCATTTCCATCGGCTGGTAGTCATGTTCGTGGCGCTGCATCAGCCTGGCCATGTCGGCCACTTCCGAGTCATGGAACAACAGTAGCGCTTCACCGCAGATGCCACCGCCAATATAGCCCTGGCACACCGCTGTTAGACGATCACCCTGCTGGGCATCGATCAGCGCCATGTGCAACTCGCCGACCTCGAGGATGTTGACGTTGGGCACCGGCAACTGCACGAACACCCCCAGCACCCGCGCCAGCAGTGCAGCGGCGCGGCCCATGGCGACGTTGATCACCTCACGGAAAGCATCGCGGAAAGTCACCTGGGGTTCGCTGAGGCTGGCCGGCGCCAGCGCACCACCGGTCACAGTCAGCAGGCCCAGGCGCTGCAGGGTCTCTTGCAGCAGCGCCGGCTCGGCCGGTTTTTTCAGGAAGGCCAGCGCGCCCAGCTCGGTAACCCGGCGCAGCGCCTCGTCCTGCACGTCGCCGGAAACCACGATCACCGGGCATTGCAGGCCTTCGGCGCGGATCGCCGTGAGCACGCCGTAGCCGTCCAGCACCGGCATGGTCAGGTCGAGCAGGAGCAGATCGAAGTGCTGCGTGCGCAGCAACTCCAGCGCCTCCTGGCCGTGGCTGGCCTGGCTGACCGTCACCGGCCAGTCGGCAGGTAATGCACGCAGCAGCTGCTTGCGCGCCATGTTGGAGTCGTCGCAAACCAGTAGGGAGAACGTTGGCATTTCCTTCCCTCGTGACTAGCACGCGAAATGACGGGCTGCGCTGATCGCCCAAGGTCATCGCTTCAGCCATGCCAGAAGTCCGGCGATGGCCATACAAAATGCGCGGCATAAAGAAACATTTTTTCCCCGCGCACGCCATAGCAATGTGCCATTACTTTGTCGACTAGACGACACTTTCTATGCAAACGCCTGCTGCAGAAACGCACAAGGCGACCGAAGTCGCCTTGTTGAAACTCAACCGTGCCTATCAGTAATAGGCGTTCTCGCGATTACTGTGGTCGGTCACATCACGCACGCCTTTCAGCTCCGGGATGCGCTCGAGCAGGGTCTTCTCGATGCCTTCCTTGAGGGTCAGGTCGGCCTGGCCGCAGCCCTGGCAACCACCGCCAAACTTGAGCACAGCAATACCCTCATCGACCACATCGACCAGGCTGACCTGGCCGCCGTGGCTGGCCAGGCCCGGGTTGATCTCGGTCTGCAGGTAGTAGTTGATGCGCTCGTTGATCGGGCTGTCTTCGTTGACCATCGGCACCTTGGCGTTCGGCGCCTTGATGGTCAGCTGGCCGCCCATGCGATCGGTGGCGTAATCGACCACGGCGTCTTCGAGGAACGGCTCGCTGACCGAGTCGATCCAGGCGGTGAAGCTGGCCAGGCCGACGGCGGTGTCTTCCGGCTTCTGCTCGCCCGGCTTGCAGTAGGCAATGCAGGTTTCCGCGTACTGGGTACCCGGCTGGGTGATGAACACGCGAATACCGATGCCTGGGGTGGTCTGCTTGCTCAGCAGATCAGCCAGGTAATCGTGGGCCGCGTCGGTAATGGTGATGGCGCTCATGGCAACTCCTCGCAAACATGGGCGCAGTGTACGCCAGTCGGCTGCATCGATAAAGTCCTACCAATTTAGTAGGAATAATTCCCAGCCCGCCGATGAACAAGCTCACCGACGGGTTCCGTCACAGATTCTGGTAGCGATTCATGTCCAGCACGCCCGCCTCGACCGGCTCGGTTTCGCGGATATAGGCCGACAGATCGTGAAAATAACGCCAGAACTCGGGATGACTACGACGAATGCCCCAGCGCTCGACCAGCTTGTCGAACGCGTTGGGATCGCGCACCTGCTCCAGGGCGCTGACAAATTCGGGCACCTGGCTGGCCGGCACATTGAACAGGAAATTCGGGTAGCTGGTCAGCACCCCCGGATAGACCGTCAGGGTGTCCAGCCCCGGCTGGTAACGCAGCGACTCGCCAGCGATAAAGGCCACGTTGCTGTGCGCACGGTTGCGCAGCAGGCTGTAGATCTCGCGCCCGCCATCGGCCAGTTCGACGCGCAGCAGGCTGGCTTCCGGCAACTGGTCGATCACCTTGAGCCCCGCCGCCGGCTTGCCAGGCAAACGGCTGAGCGCCTGTTCGGCATCCTCCAGCTCGGCGGGCAGGCCTGGGCGATAGCATTCGGCCGTGGTACAGCGATTGAGCGGGTCGGGCCGCGCATTGATATCCGCGTAGCGCTCCAGCAAGGCCTGGGCAAACCCGCGCTTGGGGTCGCGGCCCTCGAGCTTGAGGGCGGTCGGCGTGTGCAGATCGGCATCCACATAAGCCAGCCACATCTTCAGCTTGGCACTGCCCTGATACCAGTCATCCAGATAGGCCTGGCGCGACTCGGCCGGTAGCAGGCGGAGGAAGTTCAGCTCGGCGCCGTTGCGGATCAGGTCGAAGTACAGCCGGGTCTGCGCCTGGTGCGAGACATTGCCGAACACGTCGAAGTTGACCACCAGTTGGTAGTAGGTCCGCTCGAACAACGGAAAGTCCATCAACCACAGGGTCTGCGGGATTTCGCCGATCAGCCCCTTGCGCACCGAAGCGCTGTCGCGCTGGCGAAAGATCGACAGCAGCGCATTGTCGTTGCCGACCCAGATGCTCGACCAGCTAGGGGCCGGCGCATCGGCATAGGCCTGCTGGCGCAGGTCTTCATACTGGTTGCGCTTCTTCAGGTAGCTGCGCCACAGCACCGGCAGCTCGCCGATCTCGTCGAACTGCCCGGGCATGGCCAGCAGCGGCGTGGCTTCGGCACGGTAGGCGGCATCGGTGAGGTAAAGGTCACGCTCCGGGGCCTGGAACAGCGCCCAGAAGTTGTCGCGAATCACGTCCGTGGCGATCTGCCCGCGGCACACCGGGCCGCGGATAAAGGTGCGCACGAAGTACTCGGCGTTATCCAGCATGAACTGGTAGCGCGCCTGCGGCGGGATGGCGGCGAAGGTCTCGAAGGGGTTTTCCCGGCGTTGGGCGCCGTAGCCGGGCACCGCATCGGTGGTCCAATCCGTGCCGTAAAACAGCTCATTGACCCGCGCCAGCTTCTTCGCGCTGAGCGGATAGGTGATGTGGGTCTTGTGCACGATCACGCCCTGGATCGGCCACAGGCGGTAATACACCTGGGTGCCTGGGTCTTCGTTGGGCCGCCGGGTGGCGATTGCATCGATCGGCTGGCCGCTGGGCGTGCGCGAACGCACCAGCTGGAAGAAATGCCCCGGCTCGCCGCCCTCGAAATACAGGTGGGCGAGGAACAGGTGCTCGAACAGCCAGCGCCCGACCAGCGCCTCGCGGGCACCGGGGGCATTCAGCAGCCCTTCCCACTCGGCGATCTGCTTCTGTTCGACCAGCGATGGCTGCAACGCCTGCTCATCCACCGGCGCGCCTTGCGCCAGCCATTGCTGCAGCGTGGCGTATTCGGCATCGCTGAGGCCGGCCACGGCGAATGGCATGCCGGCGTGGGCGAACTGCTTCTGGTAGGCATCGAACTCGCCCGGCAGCGGGCATTGGTTGTCACGGGCGAGGGAGATATCCAGCTCGGCCGGCAGCTTGGCATTCGGCGTGGGCGGATTGCTGCGGCCCAGCTCCAGCATGCGCGCCATCAGCGCGGCCTGACCATTCTGGGGGTTCAGCACCGACTCGAAGCCCTTATCACGCCAGGCCGCCTCGCCCTGGGCGTCGAAATACAGGCGCGTGGTGGCTTGGGCCTTGGTTCGCCCGCCGTCATACACCGGCAGCTTACTGGCCCCGCGCAGCACGCCTTCGCCACTGCCCAGGTTGAGCTGGCACGGCGCGTCATAACAGGCGTGGCAGGCCACGCACTTCTGCGTGAGGATGGGCTGGATGTCGCGGCTGTAGGAAACCGCTTCGCTGGCGCCGGCGAGGCCGGACAAGATGAAACCGAAGAAGAGAACTGCAAATCCCTGGCGCGACATAAACCTGTCCTGTGTAGGCGGATGGCGATTCTAGCGCCACCAGCTCGGCAAAGAGAGTCATTAACATGAGCGAAATTCATGAGAATGCTCAACATGCGGAAAAACCTTGCAGCTTTGCTATCATCGCGGCCTCTGTTTTCGCTCTCTCCAGGTAGCTCTCCATGTCCGATCGCAACGTCCGCCTCCAAGCCCTGCAGAAGGCCCTTTCCGAGCGCATCCTGATCCTCGATGGCGGCATGGGCACCATGATCCAGAGCTACAAGCTGGAGGAAGAGGACTACCGTGGCGCACGCTTCGCCGACTGGCCGAGCGACGTGAAGGGCAACAACGACCTGCTGCTGCTCAGCCGCCCGGACGTGATCCAGGCCATCGAGAAGGCCTACCTGGATGCCGGCGCCGACATCCTGGAAACCAACACCTTCAACGCCACCCAGGTGTCCCAGGCCGACTACGGCATGGAGTCGCTGGTGTACGAGCTGAACGTCGAAGGCGCGCGCCTGGCCCGTGAAGTGGCCGACGCCAAGACCCTGGAAACCCCGAACAAGCCGCGCTTCGTCGCCGGCGTACTCGGCCCAACCAGCCGTACCTGCTCGATCTCCCCGGACGTCAATGACCCCGGCTACCGCAACGTCACCTTCGACGAGCTGGTGGAAAACTACGTCGAGGCCACCCGTGGCCTGATCGAGGGCGGCGCCGACCTGATCCTGATCGAGACCATCTTCGACACCCTCAACGCCAAGGCGGCGATCTTCGCCGTGCAGCAGGTGTTCGAGGACGATAACGTCGAACTGCCGATCATGATTTCCGGCACCATCACCGACGCCTCCGGCCGCACCCTGTCCGGGCAGACCACCGAGGCCTTCTGGAACTCGGTAGCGCACGCCAAGCCGATCTCCGTAGGGTTGAACTGTGCTCTCGGCGCCAAGGACCTGCGCCCGTATCTGGAAGAGCTGTCGACCAAGGCCGGCACCCATGTCTCGGCGCACCCCAACGCCGGCCTGCCGAACGCCTTTGGTGAATACGACGAGACCCCGGCCGAGATGGCTGCGGTGGTCGAGGAATTCGCCGCTTCGGGCTTCCTCAACATCATCGGCGGTTGCTGCGGCACCACCCCGCCGCATATCCAGGCGATTGCCGAGGCCGTGGCCAAGTACAAGCCGCGCGCCATTCCGGACATCCCCAAGGCCTGCCGCCTGTCCGGCCTGGAGCCGTTCACCATCGACCGCAACTCGCTGTTCGTGAACGTCGGTGAGCGCACCAACATCACCGGTTCGGCCAAGTTCGCCCGGCTGATCCGCGAGGAAAACTACACCGAGGCCCTGGAAGTCGCCCTGCAGCAGGTGGAAGCCGGCGCCCAGGTGATCGACATCAACATGGACGAAGGGATGCTCGATTCCCAGGCGGCCATGGTCAAGTTCCTCAACCTGATCGCCGGTGAGCCGGACATCTCGCGCGTGCCGATCATGATCGACTCTTCCAAGTGGGAAGTGATCGAGGCCGGCCTCAAGTGCATCCAGGGCAAGGGCATCGTCAACTCGATCTCGATGAAGGAAGGCGTCGAGCAGTTCAAGCACCACGCCAAGCTGTGCAAGCGCTACGGCGCCGCCGTGGTGGTGATGGCCTTCGACGAAGTCGGCCAAGCCGACACCGCCGCGCGCAAGCGCGAGATCTGCCAGCGCAGCTACGACGTCCTGGTCAACGAAGTGGGCTTCCCGCCGGAAGACATCATCTTCGACCCGAACATCTTCGCCGTCGCCACCGGCATCGAAGAGCACAACAACTACGCCGTCGACTTCATCGAAGCCTGCGCCTATATCCGCGATCATCTGCCGTTCGCCCTGTCGAGCGGCGGTGTGTCCAACGTGTCGTTCTCCTTCCGTGGCAACAACCCGGTGCGCGAGGCGATCCACTCGGTATTCCTCTATCACGCGATCCAGAACGGCCTGACCATGGGCATCGTCAACGCCGGTCAGCTGGAGATCTATGACGAGATCCCCAAGGAGCTGCGTGAGAAGGTCGAGGACGTGGTGCTCAACCGCCATGAAGGCGGCACCGAGGCCCTGCTGGCCATCGCCGACAACTACCGCGGCGACGGCAGCGTCAAGGAAGCCGAAACTGAGGAATGGCGCGCCCTGCCGGTTGGCAAGCGCCTGGAACACGCGCTGGTCAAGGGCATCACCGCCTTTATCGTCGAAGACACCGAAGAATGCCGTCAGCAGTGTGCGCGCCCGATCGAGGTCATCGAAGGCCCGCTGATGAGCGGGATGAACGTGGTCGGCGACCTGTTCGGCGCCGGCAAGATGTTCCTGCCCCAGGTGGTCAAATCCGCCCGCGTGATGAAGCAGGCCGTGGCCCACCTGATCCCCTTTATCGAGGCGGAAAAAGGCGACAAGCCGGAAGCCAAGGGCAAGATCCTCATGGCCACGGTCAAGGGTGACGTGCACGACATCGGCAAGAACATCGTCGGCGTGGTGCTCGGCTGCAACGGCTACGACATTGTGGATTTGGGCGTGATGGTGCCGGCGGAGAAGATCCTGCAGACCGCCATCGCCGAGAAGTGCGACATCATCGGCCTGTCCGGCCTGATCACCCCCTCGCTGGACGAGATGGTGCACGTCGCCCGCGAAATGCAGCGCCAGGGCTTCAGCCTGCCGCTGATGATCGGCGGCGCCACCACCTCCAAAGCCCACACCGCGGTGAAGATCGAGCCCAAGTACCAGAACGACGCGGTGGTCTACGTCACCGACGCCTCGCGCGCGGTGGGCGTGGCCACCCAGCTGCTGTCCAAGGAGCTGAAAGCCGGCTTCGTCGAACGCACCCGTGCCGACTACGTCGAAGTGCGTGAACGCACCGCCGCGCGCAGCTCGCGCACCGAGCGCCTGCCCTACGCCGCCGCCGTGGCCAACAAGCCGAAGTTCGACTGGAGCAGCTACCAGGCCAGCAAGCCGAGCTTCACCGGGGTGAAGGTGCTGGACGATATCGACCTGTCGGTACTCGCCGAGTACATCGATTGGACGCCGTTCTTCATCTCCTGGGACCTGGCCGGCAAGTACCCGCGCATCCTCACCGATGAAGTGGTGGGCGAAGCCGCCACCGCGCTGTATGCCGATGCCCAGGCGATGCTGAAGAAGCTGATCGACGAGAAACTCATTCGCGCCAAGGCAGTCTTCGGTTTCTGGCCGGCCAACCAGGTCGACCACGACGACATCGAAGTCTACGGCGCCGACGGCCAACCGCTGGCCAAGCTGCACCACCTGCGCCAGCAAACCATCAAGCCGGACGGCAAACCCAACCTGGCCCTGGCCGACTTCGTCGCACCCAAGGACAGCGGCGTGACCGACTACGTGGGCGGCTTTATCACCACCGCCGGCATCGGTGCCGAGGAAGTGGCCAAGGCCTACCAGGACGCCGGCGACGACTACAACTCGATCATGGTCAAAGCCCTGGCCGACCGCCTCGCCGAGGCCTGCGCCGAGTGGCTGCACGAACAGGTGCGCAAGAATTACTGGGGCTACGCCCAGGACGAGCAGCTGAGCAACGAGGAGCTGATCAAGGAAGCCTACAAGGGCATCCGCCCGGCCCCCGGCTACCCGGCCTGCCCGGACCACACCGAGAAGAAGACCCTGTTCACCCTGCTCGACCCTGCGGCCGAGTTCAACAAGGCTGGTGACAGCGGCGTGTTCCTCACCGAGCACTACGCCATGTTCCCCGCCGCCGCCGTCAGCGGCTGGTACTTCGCCCACCCCGAGGCGCAGTACTTCGCCGTGGGCAAGGTAGATAAGGACCAGGTGGAGAGCTACACCGCGCGCAAGGGCCAGGAGCTGGCGGTCAGCGAACGCTGGTTGGCGCCGAATCTGGGTTACGACAACTGATCAGCAGTCTATCGGGGGGCGTACCCATGCAACGAATCAGCATCATCGGCAGCGGTTTCTGCGGCACAGCCCTTGCCATCCATCTGCTGCAAAAGGCTGATCGCCCGCTGCATATACGCCTGATCAATCGCACGGGCCCGCTCGCACGCGGACTGGCCTATGGCACTCGCTCGGCCAGCCACATCCTCAATGTGCCGGCCGAGCGCATGAGCCTGTTCGCCGACAAGCCAAGCGACTTTCTCGACTTCGCTCGCCAGGAACTGCCCGACGCGCAACCCGGCGATTTTCTGCCACGCCGTCTCTTCGGAGACTACCTGCAGCAGCGCCTCACCGAAGCCCTCGCCAATCGCCCTCCGGTGGTCACCTTCGACGGCATGCACGCCCATGTGATCGACCTGCGACGCGAGGACAACCAGTACCGACTCTGCCTCAAGGATGGCCGGAAGATCGACAGCGATAACGTCGTGATCGCTACCGGTAACTTCACGCCGGCCACCCCAGGCGTCCTCACCCATCTGCTTGGGGACAGTCGCTATATCGATGACCCCTGGCGCACCGGTGCCCTGCAGGGCATAGCGGCAGATGCCCGCATCCTGCTGCTGGGCTCCGGGCTGACCATGTACGATATGGCGCTGGCGCTGCAGGAGCGCCAACACCGCGCGCCGCTGCTGGCCATTTCGCGGCGGGCCCTGCAGCCCCATGGCCATCGCGACAATGCCGAACATCCGCGCCTGCCCCAGCTCCCCAGCAATCTGCTGGTCGAAGGCAGTGCGCGCCAATTGCTCGCCCGGATTCGCACCTTCGTTCGCGACGCCGAAGCCGATGGATTCGACTGGCGTGACGCGGTAGCCGCCCTACGCCCCGTTACACCGGCACTCTGGCAGAGCCTGGACACCCACGAGCGGGGGCGTTATCTCTGCCATCTGCAGCCCTACTGGGATGTGCATCGCCACCGTGCGGCACCGATCATCGCCTCTCGCATCGAACAACTGCGACAGGCTGGACAGCTCCGCACCCAGGCCGCTCGCCTGGTATCGGCGACCTCGACCGGCGCTGCCCTGCAGCTGCAGATCCGCCCGCGTGGCCACCAGGAGCTGCGCACGCTGGAGGTCGATCACATCATCAACTGCACGGGCCCGTGCAATGATCTGCGGCACCTGGACGAGCCCATGCTCAGTGCGCTGCAGGCTCGTGGCGAGTTGGTTCAGGACGACAATCGCATTGGCCTGAGGGTCGATGACCACTACCATCTGCTGGATGCTGCAGGACGCGCTCAATCCGGGCTCTACTTGCTGAGTCCGATGCTCCGCTCGCACTACTGGGAAAGCACGGCCGTGCCGGAACTGCGCCAGCACGCCGAAACCCTGGCGCGCCAGCTTCTCGGCTGATCCGGTAGACTGCGCCCGCCTCGAACCGAGCCGGGCGCCCCCCCCGGAGCGGTTGCCGCACTTCCTTCATCGCCACCGACCTCGCCCATGACGCCCCTGGAAATCATCGCCTCCGCCCTCGGCATCACCTCCGTCTGGCTGACCGTGCGGCAGAACCCGCTGTGCTGGCCCATCGGTCTGGTGATGGTGCTGCTCTATGCCTGGTTCTTCTTCGATGCCCGCCTGTATTCCCTGGTGTTGCTGCACGGCGTGTTCGCTGCCATGCAGCTGTACGGCTGGTGGCAGTGGCGCCAGGACGTGGATGCCAACGGCAAACGGCCGGTCAGCGGAGCGGGCCGCAACGAGATTCTGATCGGTCTGGGTGTGGCGCTGCTGTTCGGCGTGCTGCTGGGGCTGGCCATGGATCGCCTGACCGAGGCCATCCATCCCTGGCCGGACGCCCTGCTCACCGCCTTCAGCCTGCTCGCCCAGTTGTGGATGGCGCTCAAGCGCTGGCAATGCTGGGTGCTGTGGATTGTGGTCGACGTGCTCTATGTCGGCTTCTTCGCTTTCCAGGGCTACTGGCTGACAGCCGGGCTGTACGCGGTGTTCACCATGCTGGCCGTGCTCGGCCTGCGCGAATGGCGTGCCTCGCGGGTGCAGCCGGCATGAAGGTCGTGGTGCTCACTGGCCCCGAGTCGAGCGGCAAGACCTTCCTCACCGAGCGTCTGCAGCAGCGCTTCGGCGGTCTGGTGGTCGGCGAATACGTGCGCCACTTCATCGAGCAGGAGTGTCGTGACACCTGTCTGGCGGATATTCCAACCATCGCCCGTGGCCAGCTGGCCTGGGAAGACTCGGCACGCGCCCAGGCACCCGGGTTGCTGATCCTCGACACCCACCTGCTGAGCAATATCCTCTGGAGCCAGGCCCTGTTCGGCGACTGCCCGGCGTGGCTGGAACAGGCACTGCTGGAGCGGCACTACGACCTGCACCTGCTGCTCTCGCCGCAGGGCGTGGACTGGCACGACGACGGCCAGCGCTGCCAGCCGCAACTGGCCGACCGCCAGCGCTTTTACCAGGATTGCCGCGATTGGCTGCAGCGGCATGCCCGCCCCTGGACGGAAGTCGACGGCGACTGGCTGCAGCGCGAGGCCCAGGTCATCGAACAGGTACGCCGACTGCTCGGCTAAAACTGCGGGCACCTGCCCCGATACGGTCCCCTAGCAGCCGTCCAGTTCGCTGCATTACAAGGTGTCAGCGACGCCCCCGCACCAAGCCCATGCGCGCGCGAATGCGCGACAACGCCACATTGGTGATACCCAGATAGCTCGCCACATGGTGCAGCGGGATGCGCTCGGCCAGCTCGCCACGCTGCTCGAGGAAGGCCCGATAGCGGGCCTCGGCATCCAGCAGCAAGAGCTCGGCCTCGCGCTGGGCGCTACGGGCCAGCACGGCGCGAATGGCGTCGCTGAGCAGTTCCTGCACCAACGGCAGTTCGGCCTGCCACAAGCGCAGCTCGGCATAGCCCAGCTCCAGCACCTGGGTCGGTTCCAGGGCGAAGATATCCACCGGGCTGGTCGTGGCGAAGGGCGGCGTGCCCCAGCCGACCCAACTGCCTTCGGCATGGAAGGCGGCATTGCGCTCGACGCCCTGCGCTGACAGGTGCGCCACCCGCACCAGGCCACGGGCGATGAACCAGACCCGCTCGACCGCCTGGCCGGCCATGAGCAAGGGCTGGCCGGCCGCGTACTCGCGGCGTGGCAGGGTTTGCCAGCGCGCGGCCAGCTGCGGATGGCGGTCGAGTTGACCCAGCAGGTGCGGCGCACAGGCCAGGCAATCGTACAGAGAGTCGTCGGTCATAAACCCAGGTTAATGCAGCCGCAGGACGGGAGGCGAAAACTAGCATCCCCACCCAATGGAAGACAGCCCGCATGCACACTCTCCCTCCTCTCAACTGGGCCCACCTCGGCGCCCTGCTGCTGGCAGCCGGTTGGGCCGCGCTGGTGCTGCAACTCCACTGGGGCAGTATGCCCCTGCTGCTCGGCGGCCTGTTGCTGGTGCTGGCCTGGTTCGCCTTCTGGGAATGGCGCTGGCCCTACCGCGAAGACTGGCGCGCCCAACCCGCAGACCGCCGCCGCGACGCCCTGTTCGCCATCGCCCTGCTGGGCGCCGACGCGCTGGCCGATCTGCTGATCCGTGGCCTGGTGATGCACCTCAACGCGCACGGCGCCGGCCCCGCCGCCGCGCTGCCGCTGTGGCTGGCGGTACCGTTCGCGGCCCTGCTCGGAGAATTCGGCGACTACTGGCTGCACCGCCTCAAGCACCGAGGCGGCTGGTTGTGGCGCGTGCATTTCGTCCACCATCGACCCAGCGCGCTGAATGTGACCAACAACTTCACCACCCACCCGCTGGATCTGCTGCTGCGCAAGACCGTGCATGTGCTGCCGCTCTGGCTGCTGGGCTTCGATCCGCTAGCCATCGCCCTGGCCGGACTGTTCAGCCAGACCCAGTCGTTCGCCACCCACGCCAACAGCCGCGGCACCCTGGGTTGGCTGAACTACCTGATCGGCAGCGCCGAGCTGCACCGCTGGCATCACAGCGTCAACGTGGACGAAGCCCTCAACTTCGGCACCGCCCTGCCACTCTGGGACCAGCTGTTCGGCACCTACCGCCGCCATGGTGCGCCCGCACGGGTCGGCGTAATCGCGCCACAAGCGCCGGCGGAACAGGACACCCTCGGCTTGCTGCTGCACCCACTGCGCCGAGCCGTGCCTGGGCCAAGCGTGCAGCCGCAGGCCTGATCAGGCCCTGCTGCTGGGCGCTGGCGATTCGGCTAAGCTGCGCCCCCACCACCTGCCAGCAGAGGGATCTCATGGCCACGCCCCACTCGCGCGCACGACTGCTGCGTAGCCCCCTGTTCAGCCTCGCCCTGCTGGCCAGCCCCGCCTTCGCCGACTGCCGCGAAGACGCCGAGCTGGCCGTGGCCTTCATGAACCAGTACCTGGTGCTGATCGTCGAGACGCCGGAGCGGGACGTGACACAGTGGCTGCGGGAACAACCGTTGGCCAGTGCCGAGCTCGCCGAGGCCTATGCCGCCGAACAGGCGCGCGGCCGCGCTATCGATGCCGAAATGGGTTGGGGCGTCGACCTCCTCCTCGACGCCCAGGACTCGCCGGATCAGGGATTCACCCTGGCCCAGTGCGGCCCCGCGCCAGACCATGTGCAACTGCGCGGCATCGACTGGGCGGAATTCCGCGTCACCCTGCGCCTGGCCGAGACGCCCCAGGGCCGCCGGGTGGCTGGGGCCGGTCGGATCAACATCGGCGAGGCAGAGCGGGCTCCCCGTTGACCGCCCGCCACGATCCGCAGGCACACTGGGCACATCCGGGCATAATGCCGGCAGCCTTTTGCGCACGTGCCGGTTCCGAATTGATGCCTTAACTGCTACTGATCACCCTGCTCACCGGCCCCCGACTCCAGCAGCACTTCGACGGCCGGGTGGTCGGCGCGTACGTACGCCGACTGCTCGACTAAAACAGCGGACACCGCCCCCTACACTTGCCCCATTATCCCGAGACAACGCAGGAAGCCCATGTCGCCCATCACCTATATCCGTCTGCATCCCTCTGCCGGCCTGCTGTTCGTGCAGCTGCTCGGTGTGCTGCTCTACCCCTGGATGGAAGCCACCGCGCTCGGCCGTGCGCTGTTCGGTGCCTTCGGCCTGGTGGTGCTGGGCATGGCCTTACATGTGGTCAAGCGCAGCCCGACACAGACCTGGGTCGCCGTACTGCTGGCCCTGCTGGTGCTGGCGCTATCGTCGATCAACATCCTGTTACCCAGCCCCGTACTGGAATGGTTGATCGCCATCCTGGAAGCCGCCTTCTACTTCTATGCGGCAGCCAGCCTGATCGCCTACATGACCGCCGACCAGCACGCCACCACCGATGAGCTGTACGCGGTCGGCGCGACCTTTACCCTGCTGGCCTGGGCCTTCGCCCACCTGTTCACCTTCTGCCAGCTGCTGCTGCCCGGCAGCTTCACCGCGATGCTCGAGCCACAGGCGGCACGCACTTGGATGGAGCTGTTGTTCCTCAGCTTCACTACCCTGTCCGGCGTCGGCCTGGGCGATATCGTGCCGGTGACGCCCATGGCCCGTTCGCTGGTGATGATCGAGGAATTCGCCGGGGTCATGTACCTGGCGCTGGTGGTGTCACGGCTGATCAGCCTGTCGGTGATCAAGCGCTGAAACCTTATAACCGGAACAAAAAAGCCCGCAGATGCGGGCTTTTTCTTGCCTGATGGGCGGGGTTACTTCTTCACCTCGAAATCGCGCCCCCACAGACGGATCGACTGCACGCCCTCGACCGGCCCCTCGAAGACGAATTTCTGCCGCACGCCGGTCAGCGCTGGAATGGTCACGTCGTCCGGGTTGACCAGACCCGGCAATGGCGCACTGGAATAGCCCTCCTGGTCGATGGCCAGCAGGGCGCCGGTCATGCGCAGGTTGATCAGGCGCAGCGGCTTGTCGGTGGTGTTCTTGAACCCCAGCAGCGCATTCAGGTTGTCACCTTCGGCAGTCTCGACCTTGAGCAACTGCACGCTGACCTGGCCATCGAGCTGCTCCAGGCTGGAGACGACGATCGAGCCATCGGTGCCCTGGGCTTCCACCCGGCCTTCGGTAACGCCGTCCGACACGCCACCCAGCAGGTTCTTGCCGGCGGTAATCGCCGTAGACACGGCCGCCTTGGCGGAGTCCTTGATCGTGCTCGAATCGGTTGCTGCTTCGTCGGCGAAAGCAGCTGGCGCGGCGAGCGCGAAAGCCAAGGTGATGGCCAGCGGTGAAATCCTGCTCATGGTCGTACTCCTGTAATGACGACGGCTGAAAAGAGCCACAGAGTGACCGCAGGCCATCGGAAAAGCGAGCCGGCGAGCGGGAAACTCCCAACTGGCTAACGATTTTTCTGTGCGCGCCGCATCAACTGCAGCAGGCAGGAACTCGCGCCGGCGAACCAGCGTTGCCCCGACATGGCAGTTAGCGGGGCTCAGCGGTGATCACTGCTAGGCTGCCTTCATCAGTCCACCGACACAGGAAGCCACCATGCCCACGACCCACGCGCCCTTCGTGCTCGAAGCCGGGCATGGCCCCGCAGTGGTCTGCCTGCACGCCAATGCCAGCACCTCCAGCCAATGGCGCGACCTGGGCGAACGCCTGGCGCCTACCCACCATGTCCTGGCACCGGACTCCTATGGCTCGGGCAAAAGCCCGGACTGGTCGTCGGATCGGCTCATCAGCCTGCGCGATGAAGTCGAGTTCATCGAACCGGTGCTGGCCCGGGCCGGCTCCCCCTTCGTCCTGATCGGTCACTCCTACGGTGCCGCCATCGCCCTGCTGGCCGCCCTCAAGCATCCGCGCCGGGTACGCGCCCTGGTGCTGTATGAGCCGACCCTGTTTGCCCTGATCGAAGCGCAGACGCCGCCGCCCAACCGCGCCGATGGCATCCGCGCGACCGTGGCGGCAGCCAGTAGCGCCCTTGACCAGGGCCAGCCGGAACGCGCCGCCGAGTGCTTTATCGACTACTGGATGGGCGCCGGCAGCTGGGCCCACATGCCGGAGCAGCGCAAACCGGCGATAGCCGCCTCCACCCGCAATGTACGGCGCTGGGCCCATGCGCTATTGACCGAGCCCACGCCACTGGCGGCCTTTGCCCAGCTCGACATGCCGGTGCTCTATCTGCTCGGCAAGCATTCGCCCGATGCGGCCCATGCCGTGGCCGAATTGCTGCTGCCAGTATTGCCCCATGCAGAGCGGCGCCAGTTCGAGGAACTGGGCCACATGGGGCCGGTCACCCACCCGCAGATCGTCGACAAGGCCATCGTGCGCTTCCTGCAACGGCTCTGAGCAATGCCGCCGAATCTGCGTAAACAGAACAGGCTAGGCAGTTACGCCCAGGTTTTCACTGCACCAGGGGATCGTCGGGGTTGATGGCTTTCAGCTCATCGCGCAGAACCTGCACTTCATCAGTACGGCCCTGCGCTCCCAGGTAGCCCGCCAGTGCCATACGCACCGCGCGGTTGTCCGGGTGAGCCTGCAGCTGTTGCCGCAGCAGCTCGATGGCCTCTGCCGCACGCCCGCTGTCATGCCAGGCAACGGCCAGGACATAGGCATATTCGCTGTTGTCTGGCTCTAGTCTGCTGGCCTGTTCCAGCACCGGCAGTGCCTTGTCTTTCTCGCCCTGACGCACCAGCAGCAGCCCGAGAGCGTGCTGCAGGGAGGCGTCCTGGGGATAGTCGCGTACCCCTTCCTGCAGCTCCTCCAGCGCTGCCCTGGTCAGCCCAGACTGCTCCAGATGCTGCGCCAGCATCACCCGCGCCGGATGGAAATGCGGATCGCGCTGCAGGGTCTGGTGCAACAGACTGCGCACCTGCGTGCCGCGCCCGGTCAGCAGGTACAGGCTGGCCAGATTGCTCAGCGCCTCGGCACGATCCAACTGGGCGCGCTGACTGGCCTCATAGTCATTCAGGGCCGCCTGCCAGGCTCCGCCCACGGGTCGCAGTGATTCAGGCAACTGCAGCAGCTGCCAGGCCGCCGCCTGGCGTACCGCCCGCCGCGAATCATGCAACAACGCAGGCAGCAACTGGGCCAGCTGTTGCGGCGCAGCCAGGGCCGCTAAAGCATCGACGGCCGCCAAACGGACTGCCGGATCAGGGGCCTGCAGACCTTGCTGCGCCGCATTGAGCGCTGCCGTCGAGGGATAGCGCGGTAACTCGGCGAGCAGTGCCGCCCTGCGCAGCCCCGGTAGATCCTCACGCGCGAGCTGCTTGTGCAAGCCCAGCGCAGCACCGGGCCGGGCCGCACGCGCGGCAGCCATGGCCCTGGCATAGCCGCCGTCGCGGGGTTCTGGCTGGCCATACCAGTCGTTGAAGGCCTGGATGATCACCTGCGGCTTGTCCTGCACATGGCAGCCCAGACAGGCATCGCTGTGCCCCAGGGCCTGCGCTTGCGCCGGATCGGGCACCGAGAAACTGTGATCGTGACGGTAGTCGACCTGCATATACCACTTGCCGGGCATATGGCAACTGCTGCACTGCGCACCGGCCGAAGCCGTGGCATGGCGGTGATGGGCCGGACTTTCGTAGTCCTTGCGGCGCAGGCCGCTGCTCTGGATAGCGGCCCTACGTGGCTGGGCCTGGGGGTTGTGGCACTGGGTACAGAGCGCATTGCCACTCAAGCGCAACTCGGCGCTGTGTGGCTCGTGGCAATCGGAGCAACGCACCCCGGCGGCCTGCATGCGGCTCTGGGCGAAGGAGCCGTATTCGAACACTTCCTCCTTGATCTTGCCGTCGACCTCATAGAGCTGCGCGCTCAGGCCAGCAGGCAGATAGGCGTTGTACAGCGGTGCGCCAGGCGCCGGCTCGCCGCCCAGCTGGCTGCGGCGGCTGTGGCAACGGGCACAGGTTTCCACTTCGGCCTGGTTATCGGCACTGCGCAGGTCGAGCGCAAATCCGTGATTGGCCGACACCGAGCGCTCAGCATTGGCCTCCTGCAGGTGATTGGACGCCGGGCCATGGCAACTCTGACAGCCCACGCCCAGGGCCTGCCAGCGACTGGCAAAGCGCTGCTGGCTAGCATCGAAGCCACGCGCAAAGCCCGTGGTATGGCATTCGATGCACATGGCGTTGGCGTTCTGCTGAGCGCCGCTCCAGTGCAGCGGATGGCGATGGTCGACAGCCTGGTTCGGGTACAGATCAAACCAGCGCCGCTTGTCCGTATCCCAGGCCGCGACATGGGCCTGCAGACGTCCGTCGGGCAGCGCCAGCAGGTACTGCTGCAAGGGTTCGAGGCCAAAGGTATAGGCCACCTTGAAGTCGGCGCGCTGGCCATCCGCGCCCTGGGTATTGATCCAGAACTCATCGCCAGCCTGGCGAAACTGCGTACTCTCGACATCGTTCTGCAGGGGCGCAGCACTGAAATCACCGAGCACCGTACGCGCCGTGGCCGGCTGCATGGCCAGTTGGTGGTGCGAGCCTTGCCAGGCCTTTACCGCATTGGCGTGGCACGTCTGGCACTGCTGCTCATCCACCCATTGCGCCGGGGCGAGCGGCGCGGGCACTGGTGGCCGCAGCCACCACCAGCCGCCCGCGGCGCAAGCACCGAGCACAATCACCGCCAGCGCCAGCCACCAGAAGAACCGACGCGGGCGCGACGGCGATGAAAGGGGGCTGGCTGGTCGGGACATGCGCACAATCCGTGGTGGCAACTATGGAGCCGGGCAGTCTAAAGCAGCGGCCGTAGAAAACCAGGCAGGCCCGCCATCCGGCGCGACAGAGCCCTCGGGCACCTGCGCCCAGAGCCGCGCAGCGCGGGCTTATTGGGGGAACAGCTGAGTAATGGCCGCGCGGGGCAGCCCGAATGGTCGTTAAGCAACTACCGAGCCCCAACTGCTTGAACGGCGCAGGCATAATGCCACCCATCTTCGGCTCTCCAACGGGCTCCAGCAGCCCTGAACCAGCAAAATGCCCTTGATCATCCTTGCCCTCGCCGCTGCTCTGCTTCTTATATTCCTGCTGACCCGCCTGCTGCGCCGTGAGCACCAGGCTCGGCAACGGCTGGCACTGCACGATCAGTTATTCGACAAGCTCAGCGACGGCGTACTGCTGATCGACCGCAACGGGCATATTCGCCAGCACAACCAGGCCGCCGCCCGTCTGCTGGGCAAGGCCGACAGCGAGTTGCTTGGCTCCCCCCTGACGGACGCCGTGCCGCAGCTGGCGCAAGCCGAACCCCTGGCAGCCGGGCAACGCCTGCACATAGTCAGCGCCACGGGTAGCCGCCTCGCGCTGGCAGTCTGCCGCCTCGACGAAACCGCAGAGAACCTCGTCCTCCTGCAGCCGGCCAGTGAAGCGGAGCGCTCCCTGGAAGACATCGAGCGCTTCAAGCACAGCCAGTATTTCGCCCGTATCGGCACCTGGGACTGGGATATCGACACCAATCGCCTGTACTGGTCCGAGGCCATCTACGCCATGTTCGGCCATGCGGTCGGCGCCGTGACGCCCAGTTACGAGCTGTTCTGCGCCAGCCTGCATCCGGATGATCGCGAGCGGGTGCGTGCCGGCGAGCTGCGCTGTATCGAGACGGGCGAGAACCACGACGAGGAATACCGGGTCATCTGGCCGGACGGCAGCCTGCATTGGCTGCGCGAGACCGGCAACGTGGTGAAGAACGCAGAGGGCGCGGCGGTGAAGATGCTGGGCGTGGTGCGCGACATCACCGAGGAGAAGGTCTGGGCCAACCAGATGCACCAACTGGCCCACCACGATGCGCTGACCGGCCTGCCTAACCGCCTGGTCTTCGAGGACCGCCTGCGCAATGCCCTGGAACGTGCGCGGCGTAACGCGACACGAGTGGCACTGGTGTTCATCGACCTCAATGGTTTCAAGGCGATCAATGATGCCCACGGCCATGCCGCCGGCGACCAGGTGCTGGTCGCCACCGCGCAGAAGCTCAAGGGCGCGCTACGCGAGTCGGACAGCGTGGCACGGATTGGCGGCGACGAGTTCGTCGTCATCCTTGAAGGCTTGGCGTTGGACTGTGTCCTGGAAGAAGAGGCGCGACAGATTGGCGAGAAGATTCTCGCCGCCCTGGCCACACCGTTCGGCAGCGAAAACCCGCAGCGTATCGGTGCCAGCCTGGGCATCGCGGTGTTTCCGGATCATGCGCCGAGCATGGACCGACTCATCCATAGCGCTGACCTGGCGATGTACGAGGCCAAGCGCAGCGGCGAAAACCAGTACCGCCTGGGCAGCCCCGGCCAACAGCGCGCCAGCGTCGAGTAACGCCGGTGAATCAGCTCAGGCTGGAGCTGGAGCGACGGATGATCTTGATCGAATGTTTCAGCGCCGGCTTGCGCGTTACGCTGATCGCGCGGCGGGTTACCGTGTCGATGGTGATGTTCCAGAAGCCGCTGTTGGGCACGGTGATCTTCGCCGGGAACTTGTCGAACGCGCCGCCGTGGTAGGCATGGCGCCCGCCATTCTTGAAGCTGCGAAAGTTCGCATCGCTCATCAGGCGGATATTGCAGGGCTGCGAGCACTCGATGACGACGATGTCGTCTTCGTTGAGGTGTTCGCGCTGGTGTATGTATTTCATCTGTGTGTCCCCACACTTTTTCCGGCGCGCACCATAGCACAGACGTACCCCGGCCCGCTGATGCATCGCCATGCTAACCTTAGCCAGCCGGCCGCATGCGGTCGGCAATCGTCACGCCCCCGCCACCGGACAAGGATGCCCAGCATGCATCGTCGGTTCTTACTGCTTCTGCCCCTGCTGCTCACTGCCTGCAGCAGCCCCACCTACTTCCAGGCCGTACCCCCCTCCAACCCTGATAATGCCGTGCTCTACCTGTATCGCCCCGAAGCCAGCAATCCGGGTCTGATGCAACCCCTGCGCTTCGACTACCCGGAAGTGTTCATCGACGGCCAGAGCATCGGTGCGTTGAAGTTCAACCAGTATCGGCATCTCGAACTGGCGCCGGGAACCCACAGCGTGCGGATTACCGGTCTGAGCCCGGCAGCCAAATGGCCGGTTCGCGATATCGAGCAGAAGGTCACCCTCAGCCCGGCAGAGGTCAAATACCTGAAGCTGAATGTGCAGTACAACCTGAACGAAATGGTTATCGGCCAGCCTTCGCCCAGCTACTCGATTCACCTGACGCCAATGCGCAGCGAAGACGCCCTCTACGAAATCCGCCACACCAAGCCCTAAGACCCATCAGGAGAATGTCCATGCCCACCATCAATAATCTTGGTTTTTTGCTGCTCAGTGCTTCGCTGCTCGGCGCTTGCAGCAGCCCGGCACAAAATGAACCGCTGAGCCGCGACGTGGACACCAGTCAGGTCACCATCGAGGGCGTACCCGGCGGCGTGGCAACTCAAGTTCAAGAGATCAACGCGGTGGTCAGCGCCATCAACTACGCCACCAGCAGCGTCACCCTGGAGGATGCGCAAGGTAAGCAGCACAGCTTTACCGCCAGTCCGGAAATGATCAACTTCCCGCAATTGAAAGTCGGCGACAAGGTCAATGCCACGGTCGTTCTGGAACAGATGGTGTACCTGCGTGAGCCGGGCGCTGCCAGTGAAGATGGTGCCGCCGGGCTGGTTGCCGCGCCGCCGGCCGGTTCCAAGCCAGGCCTGCTGGTGGCCGATACTGTCGAGGTCACGGCCGTGGTCAAGGTTCTCGACACCAAGCAGCGCACTGCCACCCTGGAGTTCGCCGACGGTACCCGCAAGACCGTGCAGGTGCGCCCGGACGTGCAGCTCAAAGACGAGTACCTGAACCGCCAGGTGGTGATTCGCCTGAGTTCGGCACTGGCCATCCGCGTAGAACCCCAGTAACCGACTGCGCTCGGCGGGCCAGGCCCGCCGAGCCGGCCGCGCTTCGCCGCTACCGCGCGCAGTGGTAGCATGCGCGCCCCATGCGCATCCCCGACATCCACCAACGCCTTGCCGACCTCGGCGCCCTGCCTGCCCACAGCGGCCGGGTGGTGCGTGCCTGGCTGCAGGGCAAGCCGCTGAACACCGGCACCCGCCGCCAGCAGAGCGAGAACTTCCTGCCGCTCTCCGTGCGTGCCGGCCTGCCGCAACTGAGTGATGACCTCGACAACCTGGTGCGCCTGCGCTCCGAACATCCTGGCGCCGACGGCTCGGCACGCCTGCTGGTTGAGCTCGCCGACGGGCAGATGATCGAGAGCGTGCTGCTGCCACGCGGCGGTCTGTGCGTATCCAGTCAGGTCGGCTGCGCGGTTGGCTGCGTGTTCTGCCAGACCGGCAAGAGCGGCCTGCTGCGCCAGGTCGGCAGCGCCGAGATCGTCGCCCAGGTGGCCCTGGCGAGGCGCTTCCGGCCGGTGAAGAAGGTGGTATTCATGGGCATGGGCGAGCCGGCGCACAACCTCGACAACGTGCTGGAAGCCATCGACCTGCTCGGCACGGAAGGTGGCATCGGCCACAAGAACCTGGTGTTCTCCACCGTTGGCGACCCACGGGTGTTCGAGCGCCTGCCGCAGCAGCGAATCAAGCCGGCCCTGGCCCTGTCGCTGCACACCACCGATGCCGAGCTGCGCCAGCAACTGCTGCCGCGCGCACCGCGCATCGATCCCGCGGAGCTGATGGAGCTGGGCGAGGCCTACGCCCGCGCCGTCGACTATCCGATCCAGTACCAGTGGACGCTGCTCAAAGGCATCAACGACAGCCAGGAGGAGATGGACGAGATCCTCCGGCTGTTCAAGGGCAAGTACGCGGTGCTCAACCTGATCCCCTACAACAGCCTGGAAGCCGACGAGTTTCAGCGCCCCGACGGCGACCGCATCGTGCAGATCGTGCGCTACCTGCATAGCCGCGGCGTGCTGACCAAGGTGCGCAACAGCGCCGGCCAGGACATCGACGGCGGCTGCGGCCAGCTGCGCGCGCGAGCTGCCGAACTGGTCGAGCGCAAACGTCAACAGCGCCATTCTGCGGACTGAAACGGCGCCCGGGCTTGCCAGCGGCGGTGGCGCCGTGCACCAATCGGCGCACCCCCCGCCAGGAGCCGTGCCCATGTCCGCCCTCGAACTGAAGATCCCGCCACCGCTGGTACTGTTTGTCTGCGGCCTGCTCATGTGGCTGCTGGCCTACCTGCTGCCGAGCCTGGGCTTCGATTTGCCGGGGCAACTGGCGCTGGCCGTGCTACTGGTGATCTGCGGCCTGGGCGTGGCCGGCGCCGGTGTCCTGGCCTTTCGCCAGGCCAGCACCACCATCAACCCGACCCGCCCGAGCGCCACCAGCAGCATCGTCAGCAACGGCGTATATGGCTTCACCCGCAACCCCATGTACCTGGGCATGCTCCTGTGCCTGGGCGGCTGGGCGATATTCCTCGGCAACCCACTGAGCCTGCTCGGCCTACCGCTGTTCGTCGCCTACCTCAACCATATGCAGATCGGCCCGGAGGAACGCGCCCTCGGCGCCAAGTTCGGCGAACCCTACGCGCAGTACTGCAGCCGCGTGCGCCGCTGGCTGTAGAAACCCTGTGAGAACGCTGCGCGGTTTTCCACGGAGTGGCCATCGACCCACGGACTGGCAAGCTGCGTAGGGTGGATGTCGCCTTTTACATCCACCAGGGCGCCACTCGGTGGATCGGTGAAGCGCGATCCACCCTACATCAGCCTGCCACCCCTCGGTCCCGCTGCAGGCTTGTGCCTTGATGGAACAGAGGTTCAATGCATTCGCCATCCCCTGAAGCATGACTGCCGGACCGTCGGCAAAATGCTACCCTCTGCGACCTTTTCCAGCCGCCCTGCCGACCCGCATGCACACCCTCGAACAACTCCGCCGTGGCGAACTGGCCGGCGTCACCCGTCTGGACCTGTCCGCCGAGCTGCGCGAATTCCCCCAGGAAATCTTCGACCTGGCCGACAGCCTGGAAGTGCTCAACCTGTCCGCCAACCAGTTGAGCAGCTTGCCCGCCGACCTGCCGCGCCTGCACAAGCTCAAGGTGCTGTTCTGCTCGGACAACCCCTTCACGGAAGTGCCGGAAGTTCTCGGCGACTGCCCGCAACTGGAGATGGTCGGCTTCAAGGCCAATTGCCTGCGTCACCTGCCCGCCGCCGCCCTGCCCAAGGCCCTGCGCTGGCTGATCCTAAGTGACAACCAGCTCAGCCAGCTGCCGCAGGAGCTGGGCGACTGCCCGCGCCTGCAGAAGCTGATGCTGGCCGGCAACCAGCTCACCGGCCTGCCGGACAGCCTGGCCGCCTGCAGCAACCTGGAACTGCTACGCATTGCCGCCAACCGCCTCGACAGCCTGCCCGACTGGCTGCTGCAGCTACCGCGCCTGAGCTGGCTGGCCTTTGCCGGCAACCCCTTCAGCGACCGCGAAGAAGCCCTGGCCCTGGCTCGCCATCCGCACCCGCCGATAGCGCGCACGCAGCTGGATCTCGGCGAACTGCTCGGCCAGGGCGCCAGCGGCATGATCCACCGCGCCCAGTGGTCGCGCCCCGGCCAACCACCCCAGGCGATGGCGGCCAAGCTGTTCAAAGGCGCGCTGACCAGCGACGGCCTGCCCCACAGTGAAATGGCCGCCTGCCTGGCTGCCGGCGCCCACCCCAACCTGATTCGCGTGGCCGGCCCGCTGGCCGAGCAACCTGGCGCACCGGCCGGCCTGCTGCTGGAACTGATCGAACCGAGTTACCGGGTACTGGCGGGCCCGCCCTCGCTGGCCAGCTGCACCCGCGACCAGTACCCGACCGAGCGCCGCTTCAGCCGCGCCGAAGTCCTGCGCATCGCCCGCGGCGCAGCCGCAGCCGTGGCCCATCTGCATGCCCAGGGCATCCTGCATGGCGACCTGTATGCGCATAACCTGCTGGTAAACCCGCAGGGTGACTGCTTGCTCGGCGACTTTGGTGCCGCCTCGTTCTTCGCCCCGCGCAGCACGACAGGCGCGGCGCTGCAGCGGATCGAGGTGCGCGCCTTCGGCTGTCTGCTCGAAGAATTACTGGAGCGCTGCATGGACGCTGAGCTGCCCGCGGCCCTCACCCAGCTGCGCGATCGCTGCCTGAGCGAGCAACCGGCGCAGCGCCCCGCTTTCGAAGAAATCCACGCGACGCTGCAAGCCCTCTAACCACCTGCACAAGGTCATTGGTGCGCACCGCGCACTCTGAATGAAGCAACACCCTGGCAAGGCAGGCGAGTGGGATGCCCCTGCAAAAGATGCAGCAGCCCCCAGGAAACTTGGATACGCCGACAAGGCTGTCAGAAAAGGTTCTTCTGGCGTTAACGGTGCCGACATCTGCAGCCAACATGCTGAGCAGCCCTTTTCGCCTCCAGGACTGCCCCATGCGCCTTACCCGCCTTGCCTCGGCCCTCACCCTCGCCTCGCTGCTGGCCACTCCGGCTATCGCCGGCAACTCGCCGCACACGCTCAAGATCAGCCCGCTGGGTACTTACCAGAGTGGCCTGTTCGAGCAGGGCGCGGCAGAAATCGTCGCCCATGATGCGCGCAGCCAACGCCTGTTCGTGGTCAACGCCGCCAGCGGCAAGCTCGACGTCCTGGACATCCGCGACCCGGCCCAGCCCAAGCTGCTGTTCAATATCGACCTGTCGGCCTATGGCAGCTCGATCAACAGCGTGGCCGTGCACAAGGGCCTGGTTGCCGCCGCCGTGGAAAACAGCGTGAAGACCGAACCGGGTCAGGTGGTGTTCCTCGATGCCGATGGCCAGATCCGCGGCCGGGTCCAGGTCGGCGCCCTACCCGACATGCTGATCTTCAGCCACGACGGCCAGCGCGTGCTGGTGGCCAACGAAGGCGAGCCGAGCGACGACTACCAGGTCGACCCGGAAGGTTCGGTGAGCATCATCGACCTACCCAAACGCCTCAGCCGCCTGAGCCAGGCCAACGTGCGCACCGCCGACTTCCGCGCCTTCAGCCGCGAGCAGCTGGACCCGTCGATCCGCGTGTTCGGCCCCAACGCCAGTGTGGCCCAGGACTTCGAGCCGGAATACATCACCCTCAGCAAGGACGGCAAACGCGCCTGGGTGACCCTGCAGGAGAACAATGCCATCGCCGAAATCGACGTGCGCCGCGCCCGGATCAAGGCGGTACACGGCCTGGGCTACAAGGATCATCAGCTGGCCGGCAACGAACTGGACGCCAGCGACAAGGACTCGGCAGTGAATATCCGCAACTGGCCGATCCGCGGCCTCTACCAGCCGGACGCCATCAGCAGCTTCAGCCAGCGCGGGCTGACCTACCTGGTCACCGCCAACGAGGGCGATGCCCGCGCCTATGGCGGCTACAACGAGGAAATCCGTGTCGGCAGCACCGCCTACCTGCTCGACCCGGCCGTCTTCCCCGACGCCGGCACGCTCAAGCAAACCGCCAACCTCGGCCGCCTGACCGTGAGCAAGGCCAGCGGCCTGAATCCGCAGACCGGCACCTACAACGCCATCTACGCCTTCGGCGCCCGCTCCTTCTCGATCTGGAGCAGCGAGGGCGCGCGCCTGTATGACAGTGGCGCGGACTTCGAGCGCATCAGCGCCGAGCGCCTGCCCGCCCTGTTCAACAGCAACCACAAGGAAAACACCCCGGACGGACGCAGCGACGACAAAGGCCCGGAGCCGGAAGGCGTGACCATCAGCACCTTGTGGGGCAAGCCCTATGCCTTTATCGGCCTGGAGCGCATCAGCGCGGTGATGGTCTACGACCTGAGCAACCCCAAGGCACCGCGCTTCGTCGAGCTGGTCAGCAACCGCAATGCAGCTGCCACGCCGCCTGCCGCCGAAGCTGGCGACCTCGGCCCGGAAGGGGTCATGGTCATTCCCGCCGAGCGCAGCCCGCTGGCGGGCGTGCCGCTGCTGGTGGTGGGTAACGAGGTCAGTGGCAGCACCACGCTGTACCGCATCGACCGCCAGTAAACGCGCAACGCCTAGCAAAAGGCCGGGTAATCCCCGGCCTTTTGCGTTAGCGCCTGTCCAGAGGCTTAGACGCCTCAGGTCCCGCTCTTGACCTTGCTCCAGATGCGCGTGCGCACCCGATCGATCTTCAGCGGCATGGCCTGCAGGGTGTACAGCTTGCTCAGCACCGCTTCCGGGGGATAAACCTTGTTGTCGGCCTTGAGCGCCGGATCGACCAGGCCATCGGCCTTGGCATTGCCGTTGGCGTAGTGCACATGGTTGCTGATGCCGGCCATCACCTCGGGCTGCAGCAGGTAGTTCATGAAGGCATAGGCCTCGGCCTCGTTCGGTGCGTCGGCCGGCATGGCCACCATGTCAAACCACATGGGAGCGCCTTCCTTGGGGATCACGTACTCGATCTTCACCCCATTACCGGCCTCGGCGGCGCGGCTGCCGGCCTGCATGACATCGCCGGAGAAGCCCACCACCAGGCAGATATCGCCGTTGGCCAGCTCGCTGATGTACTTGGAGGAGTGGAAATAGCGCACGTTCTGGCGCATCTCCAGCAACAGTTTCTCGGCTTTCTTGTAGTCGTCGAGGTTCTGGCTGTGGTGCGGCAGCCCCAGGTAATGCAGGGCGATCGGCAGCAGCTCCGGGCCGTTGTCGAGTACCGCTACCCCGCACTGGCTGAGCTTGGCCATGTTCTCCGGTTTGAAGAGCAGATCCCAGGAGTCCAGCACCACCCCGTCGCCGAGCACCGCCTTGACCTTGTCGACGTTGTAGCCGATGCCGGTACTGCCCCACAGGTAGGGGAAACCATACTGATTGCCCGGGTCGTTGACCTGCAGCGCTTGCAGCAGCACCGGGTTGAGGTTCTGCCAGTTGGGCAGCCGGCTCTTGTCCAGCTTCTTCAGCGCGCCGCCCTGGATCTGCCGGGCCATGAAGTGGTCCGAGGGGAACACCACGTCATACCCGGAGTGGCCGGCCATCAGCTTGGCATCCAGGGTTTCGTTGCCGTCGTAGACGTCGTAGTGGCTGGCGATGCCGCTGGCCTTCTCGAAGCTCTTCAGCGTATCCGGGGCGATGTATTCAGCCCAGTTGTAGATGCGCACGCTCTCTGCGGCCTGGCTGACCGATGCCAGCAGCATCAGCGGGAGGATTTTCTTCAGCATGGAATTACCTCGGTAGTTGTTCTTGTTGGCAAGGATGGAGGGGCAGCGGGTTCAGAAAATCAGCACATAGCTCTTGCGCAGGGTTTCCTGGATATCCCAGATACCGGTGGTATTGGCGGGAAAGAGGATGGCGTCGCCGGCCTGGATCGCGATCGGCTCGCCCACGTCGGGGATGAAGGTGCAGCGCCCGGCGATGAAGTGGCAGAACTCCTGCTGCACGATTTGCCGGCGCCAGCGTCCTGGTGTGCACTTCCACACGCCGGTTTCCACGCCGTCGCTGCGCTCGACGCTGGTCACCGAGGTGACCGCAACCGGCTCGCTGAGCGGCACGGCCACCGGGTTGGATTCCTCCAGCAGCAGGCTGGCGGTGTTCTTGAAATGACTGATATTCACGTTTTTCTCCGGATCGATTAACGCTAACTAACGCATGAAACTTTCCATGAAGCCCGCCATGTTTTGCGCCAGGCGGCGGCGCCAGGGCGCGCTGTGCGGATCGGCCAGCACCCGGTCCTCATGCACGAAGCTCTGGATGATGGCGTTGTAGCCGAGCCAGCGGCACGGCTCCGGCTCCCAGCTGCGCAGCTGGCTCAGGTGGCCGTCGCGCATGACCCAGGGTTGGCGGGTCAGCTCGCTGTCCTGGCCGAGGATTAGCGCGGCCAGGGTGCGGCCACCGAGGTTGCTCGCCCCGACCCCTTCGCCCCCGTAGCCACCGGACAGGGCGATGCCGTTGCGCCGGTCCGCCAGCATGTGCGGGTGAAAGCGCCGGGCCATGCCCAGGTTGCCGCCCCAGGCGTGGCTCAGGCGCACCTCGCGTAGTTGGGGGAACAGCTCGCCGAACAGGTAGCGGCGCAGCTGGCGCTCATCGCTGGTCAGATTGAAATCCGTGCGCAACTGGCCACCGAAGCGGTAACCGCCGCGGGCGCCAAAGACCAGACGATCATCGGCCGTGCGCTGGCCGTAGGTGACCTGGCGACTGGCCTCGCTGAAGGCCTGGCCACGCTCCAGGCCGATCTGCGCCCAGGTTTCGGCCGGCAAGGGTTCGGTGGCCACCAGCAGGCTCTGCACCGGCAACTGATAGCGACCCAGCGGCGGCAGGCTGGCGGCGTAGCCTTCCACGGCCGGCACGATCCAGTCGGCGCGAACGCTGCCGTGGGCGGTGCGTAGCAGGCCCGGTTGCCAGTCGAGCACGCGGCTCTGCTCGTAGATTTCCACCCCAAGGGACTCGACGCAGCGGGCCAGGCCACGCACCAGCCTGGCCGGCTGCAGGGTCGCGCAATGCGGGGTAAACAGCGCGCCGTAGGGGTTGGCCATGCGCAGTTGTTGGGCCAGCTCGGTGGGCTCCAGCCAGCGGTAATCCTCCTCGCCCAGACCCAGCGCGCGCAGGCCTTGCAGCTGCTCACGCAAACTGGCCTGCTGCTCCGGATAGCGCGCCGCGCAATACAGCACGCCGCTCTTGCGGTAGTCGCAGGCGATGCCTTCGCGCTGCAAGACCGCGCCGACTTCATCGGGAATGCCGTGCAGCAGGTCGAACGCGGCCTTGCGTTGTGCGGCCGGCAAGTCGCCCAGCAGGCGGTCTTCGCCGAGCAGGTTACCCATCAGCCAGCCGCCATTGCGCCCGGATGCGCCGAAACCGGCGGTCTCGGCTTCGAGGATGACGATGCGCAGCTGCGGTGCCTGGCGCTTGAGGTAATAGGCGGTCCACAGCCCGGTGTAACCAGCGCCGATGATCGCCACGTCGGCCTGCAGCTCGGCGCCCAGGGCGGGCCGTGGCTCAAGGGGCTCGTCGAGCTGATCCATCCACAGACTGAGGGTGCGCCAGTCGCTCATTGCATGCTCCACAAAGGGGGAATGCGCAGAGCCTAGTCAGTCGCCTCAGGGCTTGTCGTGCGTGCGGGCCCGCAAGGAAATCTGTTTGAGATAGGCCTTGGGTGACAGGCCGGTATGCCGGCGGAAGCAGCTGTAGAAGGCCGACAGCGAATTGAAGCCGGCGGCGAACGCCAGCTCATCCACCGGACGCGAATCGCTGCCGGCCGCCAGGCCATCGAGCAGGTGCTGCAGGCGCGCCTGGTTGACGTAGCGGTAGAAGCTCTGCCCGAGCACCTGGTTGAGTAGGTGGGAAATCTGGTTGCGGCTGTAGCCGGTGGCCGCAGCGACCTGCTGCAGGTTGAGCTCGGGGTCGAGGAAAGGCTGGTGCTGCTGGAAGTACTCCTGCAGGTCCTGGGCGAGCTGACCGAGCTGGCGTGCCGACAGGCCCAGGCGACTGATGGCCGGGCGCGCGGTGCCACCGGCACTGACCGCCCGTTCCTCGCGCAGCAAGGTCGCGTACTCGTTGATCCGCCAGATCAGCCCATCGCGCACGGTGATCGCCTCGCCGCTGCGAAACGACACCAGGCCATCGCTGCCCTGCAGGCACAGGCGGTACTGGATGAACGCGGTGTGACCGTCGATACGGATGCGGTCGCTGTGTTCCAGCGCCTCGCCGGGCTGGCGCGGCAGGTTGTGCTGCACGTACTCGCGCAGCTCGGCCAGGCGCATGCAACGCTGCTGGAAGAAGTCGTTGTATTCGATATCCGGGTGATACAGCGCCAGCACCGCCTCGAGGTCGCGGTGCTTCCAGCTCAGGTGGTAACGCAGGATGACTTCGCGGGTGCGTTCGCTCTGCTGCGCGTCATCGGGGAAGTCGCTGTCGGACATGCCGGGCTCGGTAGTGATCAATCCTGGCAGCTTGCCCTAGTGCCGGCAGCGGCTCAATCCAGAACTAACCGGCAAACAAGCGCACGCCATGAGGGTGTGCCAGCACGGCAGACGGAGTCATGCCGATGATGCTGCGGAAGGTGTGGCTGAAATGCGCCGAATCGGTGAAGCCGGCGGCCACCGCCGCTTCGGTCAGGCTCATGCCGCGCGCCACGCCAACCGAGGTAACGAACAGGCGATGCCACTGACGGTAGCGCCGAATCGGAATACCGATCTTCTGGCGGAACAATTGCGTCAGGCGCGGCACCGACAGGCCGACCTGCTGGGCCAGGTAATCGATGGACTGGTTGCACGACACATCGGCCTTGATTAGCTCGATGGTACGCACGATGCGCGAATCGAGGGAGAAGCCGTCCGGCACCTGCTGCTGCGGATTGATCAGCTCATCCATCCAGGCGTAGAGCAACTCTGGCGATGCGCTGCTGCGGTGCAACTGGTCGAAACGCTGGATGCAGGCACTCTCGCTATCCAGGCCGTGCAGCACACTGGCCTGGCAGGAGGCCATGCGCGGCGCCAACAGCGCGAAATCTTCGCCGAAAACGTCGAGATAACAGATCGCTACGCGTGAGCAGCGACTATCCACGCTCAAATCCAAACCGGCCGGCAACAGCGCGCTATGACACACCACCTGACTGCCCTGGGACTCCAGATAGAGCGGGCCATCCAGGCCAAACAGCAGCATCGCCGCAGCCTGTGAAAGCTGCAGTGACTGGTGGAACTGACCGAGATGAAAGGTGCGTTTGTCCCACAGATAGAGCAGGACCGGCGCGTCGATAGGCAGCATGAAGATCCCCACCTGGCAGTCGGCTGATCACCGCTGCTCTTATTGTTTTTGTTGGCGAAGGGTTACACAGGGACGAATTTTTCGGCTAGCCGACGCCGCCTCAGCGTGACGTGTATCACATTTATTTTATCGCCAGGCACTGGCTTTCATCAGTTCTTACAAGCCGTACCGGCGTTGCGGTGGTCTGATAACCGCCACCTCCGCTGCTGTGTGCGGGGCCACAACAAAAACAAAAACAGATCCACACAGGTACCCTCCATGAAAAAGCTGCTCGTCTCGACACTGGCTGCCGCCAGCCTTTGCACGACCCTCACCGCCACAGCTGGTACTACGGCACAAACCAAACACCCCGTCGTCCTGGTGCCTGGCATCTTTGCCTTCGACACCATTGCCTTCATCGACTACTGGTACAAGATTCCCAGCGCCCTGCAGGGCGAAGGGGCCAAGGTCCATGTACCCAAGATCAACGCCTTCGACAGCTCGGCCAAGCGCGGCGAAGCACTGATCGCCCAGCTTGAGCAGATCCGCGCCGCCTCTGGCGGTACCGTGAAGAAGTTCAACCTGATCGGCCACAGCCAGGGCGGTATCACCGCGCGCTACGTGATGAACACGCGGCCGGACATGGTCGCCTCGGTCACCACCCTGAATACACCCCACAAGGGCACGCCAATCGCCGACGTGGTCACCGGCATCGCGCCATCCGGCACCCTGCAGGGCGTAGCCTTCGACGTATTCGCCAACGCCGTGGGTGACCTGGTCAACCTGATGTCGAACAACAAGAAGAGCCAGTCGGACATCCGCGCCATGCTCGCCGAGTTCAACAAGAACGGCTCCGCAGCCAACAACGCCAAATTCCCGACCGGCATCCCCACCACCTCCTGCGGCGCTGGCCCGGAAACCGCCAGCATTGCCGGCAACAGCGTGCGCATGTACTCCATGAGCGGCACCTGGAAGCTGACCACCGGAATAGATATCTCCGACCCACTGTTCGGCATCACCTCGCTGGCCATCAGCGAATCCAACGACGGTGTGACCGGGCGCTGCTCCAGCCACTTCGGCAAGGTGCTCAAGGACAACTACATGATGAACCACCTGGACGTCACCAACCAGGTTCTGGGGCTGGTGTCGTTGTTCGAAACCAATCCGAAAAGCCTCTACGTGAATCAGGCCAATCGCCTGAAAAATCTCGGCCTGTAAGTTGTAGGCGGGCATGCCGGCTCCCCTCCGCGCATGCCCGTCGTCAGGAGCTATCGATGTCCACCAGATTTCTTCTGAGTGCCTTGGCCGTCGCCGGTTTCAGCGCACTCGGCATTTGCACCACGCTGCTCCTCAGCGATGCCACACCGCCCACTGCCCAGGCCCAGAGCGCGCCCAGCAGCGCGATCCCGACTGACCCGCGCAGCCAGCAGGCCAGCACCCTCAACCAGCAGCTGCAACAGACGCCAGCAGCCCAGTTGAGCGACCCCGGCCCACTGCCTGCCTCCCTGCAGGGCAGCCATCACGGCGTGCAACTGCGCCAGAATGCCCAGGGCCAGTTATTGATCGAAGCAACACTGGTAAAACTGTTCGAGTTCTACCTCGCCGGGCTGGAAGAAGAAGGGGTCGACAAGGTTCTGCGGCGCATCCATCGCGAGTTGGCCTCCCAGCTGCAAGGTGTTGCCCTGGACCAGGCGCGTGACCTGCTGCGCCGCTATGTGGATTACCGCATCGCCCTGCAGGTGCTGCCCCGTCACGACAACACCCTGGACCCTGACACCCTGCGCCAGCGCTACGAAGCGCTCAACGCCATACGCCAGCAGTTCTTCTCCACCGAGGAATACCAGGCATTCTTCGCCCGCGAAAACGCCGAAGACGAGTACATGTTGCAGCGCTTGGCCCTCAGCAAGCAGCAGGGTTTGAGCGACAGTCAGCAACAACAGGCGCTGAGCGAACTGGAAGCACAATTACCCGAAGACGTGCGCCAGGCTCGCAGCGAAAGCACCCGTTATGGCGAACTCTATGCGACGACCCAGGCCATGCAGGCCGAAGGTGCCAGCGCCGAAGAAATCCGCCTGCTGCGCGAACAGACCCTGGGCAGCGAAGCGGCGCAGCGCCTGGCCGAGCTGGATCAGCAACAGGCAGAGTGGCAGCAGCGCCTCAGCGACTACGCCAGCGAACGTGACCGCCTGCGTGCCGCCGGGCTTAGCCAGACCGATTTGCAGAACGCCCTGAGCGAACTGCAGGCCAGCCGTTTTGACGAGTTGGAGCGCAAGCGTGTGCAGGCGCTGGATGCCGACCTGTAGTTGAACCCCGAGCCAGTGGCCTGGCTTGCGGCTACGCTGTGGGAAAGGAGGTGCCCATGAGCGACGAGCAAAACGACAAGCCCCTGACCTTCGGCGAGATGCTGCAAAGCGTGCTGGCCGCAGCCTTCGGCGTGCAGAGCGGCAAGCGCCGCGCCCGCGATTTCAGTCGCGGCAAACCGAGCCACTTCGTGATCCTCGGCGTGCTGTTCACCGCCATCTTCGTGCTGGTGATCTTCAGTGTGGTGCAGCTGGTGCTGCACTTCGCCGGAGTCTGAACTCAGCGCAACAAGGCATCGATGGCACAGGCATATTCCCGCATCTGCGGATTACCCTCGGCACTGAAACGTCTGAAGTCCAGCCCTTCACCGGGCTTGTGCATGTACGCCAGCAGGTTCTGCGCCTCACGCTGATCCAGCAGGCGCAAGAGTCTTGCCTGCTGCTCCGTACCGCCGCGCGCTCGGCGAAATCCAGGCCCCGCGCATGATCATGCAACAGCACCATGGCACAGCCCCCAAGGATGGTATGGCCGCCGACCAGGACCTCGATCCGTTTATCAATCCGCGCCTGCAACACCCGCTCAGAAGTGTTCAGGCCCGCGTAATGCAGCTTGCGCCCCTGCTCCCGAGCCGCCCGCATCACACCGAAGGCCATCTCGTCATTAGCCGCCCACACCAGATGGAGAGTCGGGTAGCGCGGTAAAAGGGCCTTGGCCTGCTCGTAGGCACGCTGTTCCTTCCATTCACCAAACAGCACCTGGCGCAGACGCACCTGCGGGTGCTCGGCCAGAGCCCGCTTCAAGCCCGCCTCACGCAGGGTGGCCGACGGCGTCTGCTTGATGCCGGAGAACGCCACCATCTCGCCCTGAGGGTCCAGCTCGATCAACGCCTTGGCCATCAGGTAGCCGGCCTCTTCGTCATTGGTGACCAGGCTACCTATCCAGTTACGGTACTTCTCCCGAGGTCCCCCCAGACGCGCTCGCTGCTCAGGCGTCAGGGTGCTGTGCAGGGCCAGCAGCTTGATTCCGCTGTCGGCATACAGGCGGAGGATCTCCGGCCCCACATACTGTTCGTTGACGAAGATCAGGTAGTCGGGTTTCTCCTCGCGTTGCAGCACCGCATGGGCATTGGCCAGGATGGTTTGCGTATCCCGCGCGCCATAGAGCACATGCAACTGCATGCCCAGATCATCTGCAGCGTCCTGCATGAAGGCCGTGTAATCGACCCAGAAGCGCTCGTGGGCATAACCAGGATTGAGAAAGACCACCGAAGCCGCGTGGGCCGGCAGCCAAGTCAGCAGAAGGCAGGCAGCGAGAAAGATGCGCAAAAGAGCACTCATGAATCGTTATTCAGGGAAATTTGCCGCGCAGTATACCGAGCCGAGCCGAGCATTCGGCCCCCCTCGACCCTGCGCCACAAAAAAGCCAGCGCTGGCTGCCCATCGCTGGCTCTTGTTGCCCTCACAGGCTACTGCTGGCTAACCCAGAACACCGCAGTGGTGACGACCAGCACTATCAGTACGAAAATGGCGCGGGCGTCGGCGAGGCTGTCCTGGCTGTCTGGTTCGGAATGGTCGGTCATGGCTTCCCCCTTTATTGTGGTTATGGGTGGTTCGCCATGACAGTTAAGACCAGGCAATCCATCACCTCAAGGTAAAAGGTCATATTCGCCGTTCTTCTTAGTATCTTTAGTTCTTGCCTTATACAAAAACATCACTTTTGCGCATAAACCTTAGCTGGTATCTTGCCCCCGCTCTTTAAGGAGCGCGCTGCCGTGTGCGCAAAAGCCCTAGCTGTCTGAAAAAGCAGTAGCCTGAACCACAGGACATATATGTACGTATACGACGAGTACGATCAACGGATCGTCGAGGACCGCGTCAAGCAGTTCCGCGACCAGACCCGCCGCTATCTGGCCGGCGAACTCTCCGGTGAGGAGTTCCGCCCCCTGCGCCTGCAGAATGGCCTGTATATCCAGCGCTTCGCGCCCATGCTGCGCGTGGCCGTGCCTTACGGCCTGATGTCTTCGGCCCAGGTACGCATGATGGCCAAGATCGCTCGCGACTACGACAAGGGTTACGCGCACATCAGCACCCGGCAGAACGTGCAGTTCAACTGGCCGGACCTCGAAGACGTGCCGGACATCCTCGCCGAGCTGGCCACCGTGCAGATGCACGCGATCCAGACCAGCGGCAACTGCATCCGCAACACCACCACCGATCAATTCGCTGGCGTGGCCAAGGACGAACTTATCGATCCGCGCCCCTGGTGCGAGATCATCCGTCAGTGGTCGACCTTCCACCCGGAGTTCACCCACCTGCCGCGCAAGTTCAAGATCGCCGTCAACGGTGCAGTGAGCGACCGCGCCGCCATCGAGGTGCATGACATCGGCCTGGAGGCTGTGCAGAACGCCGCCGGCGAGCTGGGCTTCCGCGTTTCCGTCGGTGGTGGCCTGGGCCGTACGCCGATCGTCGGCAGCTTCATCAACGAATTCCTGCCGTGGCAGCATCTGATCAGTTATCTCGACGCCATCCTGCGCGTGTACAACCGCTATGGCCGTCGCGACAACAAGTACAAGGCGCGCATCAAGATCCTGGTCAAGGCGCTGACGCCTGAGGTGTTCGCCGAGCGCGTGGACGCCGAGTGGGCCCACCTCAAGGATGGCCCGACCACCCTGACCGAAGCCGAGGTCGCCCGTGTGGCCGCCCACTTCATCGACCCGGCCTATGCGGCCCTGGCCGACCAGGATGCTGCCCTCGCCCAGCTCGACGCCGAGCATCCGGGCTTCGCCCGCTGGCGTCAGCGCAACACCTTCGCCCACAAGCGCCCCGGCTATGTCGCCGTGACCCTGTCGCTGAAGCCTACCGGCGTGGCACCGGGCGATGTCACCGACAAGCAGCTGGATGCCATCGCCGACCTGGCCGATCGCTACAGCTTCGGCGAAGTGCGCAACAGCCATAACCAGAACATCATCCTCGCCGACGTCGAGCAGGCGCAGCTGTTTACCCTCTGGGGCGAACTGCGCGAGAACGGTTTCGCCACGCCGAACGTCGGCCTGCTGACCGACATCATCTGCTGCCCGGGCGGCGACTTCTGCTCGCTGGCCAATGCCAAGTCGATCCCGATCGCCGAAGCCATCCAGCGTCGCTTCGATGATCTGGACTACCTGTTCGACATCGGCAATATCGACCTGAACATTTCCGGTTGCATGAACGCCTGTGGCCACCACCACGTCGGTCACATCGGCATCCTCGGCGTGGACAAGAAAGGCCAGGAGTTCTACCAGGTGTCCCTCGGCGGCAGCGCCGGCCGTGACGCCAGCCTGGCGCAGATCCTCGGCCCCTCCTTCGCCGAAGCGGACATGGCCGACGTGATCGACAAGATCATCAAGGTCTACGTCGAACAGCGCACCGATGAAGAAAGCTTCCTCGACACCTTCCGCCGCGTTGGCGTCGACCCGTTCAAGGAGCGTGTATATGCAGCGAATCATTAAGAACGGCCAGGTGCTCGACGAAACCTGGCACCTGCTGCCCAAGGACGCCACGCTCGATGGCATCTCCAACTGCGACGACCTGATCGTGCCGCTGGCCCTGTGGCGCGAGCATGCTCATGCGCTGAAGGCCCGCGATGGCGGCCTCGGCGTATGGCTGGAAGCCGGTGAGGAAATCGAAGAGATCGCCGACCAGCTGGACAACTTCCAGGTGATCGCCCTGAACTTCCCCGCCTTCACCGACGGCCGCCACTGCTCCAGCGCCTACCTGCTGCGTACCCGCTACGGCTACAAGGGCGAGGTGCGAGCGATTGGTGATGTGCTGCGTGACCAGCTGCTTTCCTACCAGCGCGTCGGCTTCGATGCCTTCGCCCTGCGTGCAGACAAAGACCCGCTCGATGCCCTGAAAGCCTTCGAGGAATTCTCCGAGGTCTACCAGGCGTCTGCCGACCAGCCGCAGCCGCTGTTCCGCCGCCGGGCCTGAGCACGGCCAGCAGCATGAAAAGCCCCGCCACGTGCGGGGCTTTTTTATTCCAAACCCGCCGTAGCCCGGATGCAATCCGGGAGCGGAGCCGCCTGCTTCCCGGATTGCATCCGGGCTACTGAACCTGTCGTGCCTAGCGCGCTCCTACGGATTGGCGCGTACCGACTCCCAGGCCACCTGCGCCAGCAATTGGCGGCAGTCGGCCAGTTCGGTCTGAGTGCGCCCGGCCAGCCAGTTGCGGGCAAAGTCATGGGTCGGGCCGATGATCACCGAGGCGAAGCAGTCGGCCGGCATGACTTTGAACAGGCCCTGCTCCCGATAGCCGGACAGCGCCTCGAAGATCCGCTGGAAATGCAGGCGGTTGGCCTCGCGCAGTTCATCGCCGCGCTCACTGGCCTCGACCCGGCCGCGACTGTGCAGGATGAAGCGCGCCCAGTCCGGATTGGCCGCCACCCAGTCGATGTAGCTGGTCACCAGCAGCTTGACGCAGGCCTCGGCGCTATTGGCCGTGCTGAAGCCCTGCTCCAGCAGCTCGGCATACTCGCCCGTACCGGCCAGATAGAGCGCCGCGATGATGCGTTCCTTGTTACCGAAGTGGTGATACAGGCTGCCGATGCTGGCGCCGGAACGGTCGCGAATCATCTCGATGGTCGTGGCATCCACGCCAAACTCGGTAAAGCAGGCCAGGGCAGCCTGGAGAATTTCGTTTTTGCGCGAGGGACGGGCCATGGGATTCCTTAACACTCAGCACTAGAATATTCTTCTAGAATTTAATTCCAATAACCGTATACTGCCTCGGCGCGCGCTTCTCTTCAATGTATTTGCCATTCCAGGAGCACCCATGAGTCAGATGATGCAGATGTACCAACAAGCCGGCCCGGCGCAGTTCAGTGCCATGATCGGTCAGGTCGCCCCCTACTTCGCCAGCATCGCCCCGCAGTTCGTCGAGCTGCGCGCGGGTTACGCCGAAGTGACCTTCGCCAAGCGCCGTGAGGTGCTCAACCACCTGGGCACCGTGCATGCCATCGCCCTGTGCAACGCCGCCGAACTGGCCGCCGGCACCATGACCGACGCCTCGATCCCCAAGGGCTGCCGCTGGATCCCACGCGGCATGACCGTGGAATACCTGGCCAAGGCCGATGGCGACATTCGCGCCGTGGCCGACGGCAGCGCCATCGACTGGAGCCAGCTGGGCGATGTGAAAGTGCCGGTAATGGCCTATGTTGGTGACAAGCCGGTGTTTCGCGCCGAAATCACCATGTATGTCAGCCAGGCCTGATCGCCTGAAACGCAAAGGCCCGGCATAAGCCGGGCCTTCTGTCACGTCACGCCGATCAGCCGAGATTGACCAGCACCCGACCGACCTGCTTGCCCGCGAGGATCTGCTCGATCTCCTGCGGCAACGCTTGCAGCCCCACTTCCCGCGCCAGGGCCTCGAGGTTGCCGAGCTTCCACTGCACGGACAGCTTGTCCCACATGGACGCCTTGACCACCAGCGGTAGTTCCACCGAGTCCACGCCCAACAGGTTGGCGCCACGCAGGATGAAGGGCATGACATTGGCCTTGAAACCGACCCCGGCAGTCAGCCCGCAACAGGCCACGCTGGCGCCATAGCGCAGCGACTTGACCACGTTGAACAGGATGTCGCCACCCACCGTATCCACCGCGCCAGCCCAACGCTCCTTGAGCATCGGCTTGTCGATGCCTTCCTGCAGTTCACTGCGCGGCACGATCTGCTGCGCCCCGAGCTGGCGCAGGAACTCGCCCTGCTCGACCTTGCCGGTGGCAGCGGCCACGCTGTAGCCCAGACGCGCCAGCAAGGCCACGGCAACACTGCCCACCCCTCCAGTGGCGCCGGTCACCAGCACCGGGCCTGCCTCAGGGGTCAAACCGGCCTGCTCCAGCTTGTCCACGCACAGCGCGGCGGTCAGCCCAGCCGTACCGAGCAGCATCGCTTCACGCAGGCTGAGCCCGGCCGGGCGTTTGATCACCCAGGCCGCCGGCACACGGATGTACTGGCCAAAACCACCGGCGGTATTCATGCCCAGGTCGTAGCCAGTGACGATCACCTCATCGCCCACCGCAAACTCGGGCACCCGCGACTCGGCGACCACCCCGGCGGCATCGATGCCGGGCGTATGCGGATAGCTCCTGGTCACGCCACGGTTACCACTGGCGGACAAGGCATCCTTGTAGTTGAGCGAGGAGTACTGCACACGGATCAGCACATCGCCGACTGGCAGATCAGCGGTGTCGCGCTCCGTCACCTGAGCCGAGAACGCGCCTTCGTTTTCGCTGACCAGCAGCGCCTTGAACTGAGTCATGCAGCCTCCCGTTACCAGAAACGTTGTTGATGGAGCCGGTTCCACCAGTTCAGTAGCACCCGGTCGAGCGCCACGCTGGCAGCCAGACCGAAACGCTCCGACAGGCTCTTCTTCTCAGCGTAATGCAGGTGGAACAGATTGGCTTCGCGGGCGCGTTCGGCCAGGTACTCGTCACTGGTCTTGAGTTCATCAACCAGCTGTTTCTCCAGCGCGGCGATGCCCAGCCAGACCTCACCGGTGGCGATCTCGTCGATCACCAGTTGCGCGCGATAGCGGGCCACGAAGTTCTTGAACAGCACATGGGTGGTTTCCAGGTCTTCCTGGAACTTCTCCCGGCCCTTGTCGGTGTTCTCGCCGAACACGGTCAGAGTGCGCTTGTATTCACCGGCGGTCAGCACTTCGAAATCGATGTCGTGCTTCTTCAGCAGGCGGTGCACGTTGGGCAGCTGCGCCACCACCCCGATGGAACCGAGGATGGCGAACGGCGCAGCCAGAATCTTCTGCCCGACGCAGGCCATCATGTAGCCGCCGCTGGCCGCCACCTTGTCCACGCAGATGGTCAGCGGTATGCCGGCGTCACGAATCCGCGCCAGCTGCGACGAGGCCAAGCCATAGCTGTGCACCATGCCGCCACCGCTTTCCAGGCGTACGACCACTTCGTCGGTGGCGCTGGCCATGCTCAGCAAGGCGGTCACCTCGTGGCGCAGGCTGTCGGTGGCCGAAGCCTTGATATCGCCATCGAAGTCGAGGACGAACACCCGCGGCTTGCTGGTGCCGGCCTTCTTGTCGATCTTCGCCTGCTTGGCTTCGGCCTTGTGCCGAGCCTTCAGCTCAGCCTTGTCGAGCAATGCATGCTCGAGGCGCTCGCGCAGGGCTTTGTAGAAATCGTTCAGCTTGTGTACATCGAGATGGCCGCTGCCTTTGCCGCGACCTTTACTGCGCAGCGCCGCGATGGTCACCAGTACCACGATCACCGCCACCACCAGGGTTACGGTACGGAGCAGAAACTCCGCATAGTCCATCAGAAACTCCACAGCTCCCCCTTATTCGTACCCGTCCAGGAAGCCGCCAGCGGCCCCTGCCAGCCTCAAGCATACCGAGGCAGGCAGGCAGTGTCCGCAGCGGAAATATCTGTTCATGCTTGGACAAGTAATTAACTGCCAGAAGCAGCGGCACTATCAGCCTCGGCTATGGCGCCTCATACCCCCACAAGCACGCCGAAGCGCAATGGCCCAGTGGGCGAGCAAAGCCGCACATCGGTAGCCCTCAGACAATTCAAACAAGCGTATGTTTTTTCGTTGACAGCGGCCCGGCTCTGCCCATAACCTCGCGAAACTTCCACTGCCGGGATCGACTGCAGACGTGGGCAGCATCTACCTGATTCGCCATGGCCAAGCCTCTTTCGGTGCAGACGACTATGACGTGCTGTCGCCGACCGGTATTCGCCAGGCAGAAGTACTCGGTGATCACCTGGCACACCTCGGCCTGAGCTTTGATCGTTGCGTGAGTGGCACCCTGCGCCGTCAGCAACATACCGCCACTGCCGCTCTGCAGCGCTGCGTCGCGGCGGGCCTGCCGGCGCCAGAGCTGGAGCTGGACGCCGGCTTCAACGAATTCGATGCCGAAGCGGTGATCCGCGGCTTGCTGCCAGCCATGCTGCCGAGCGAGCCGGATGCCCTCGACATCCTGCGCAACCCAAAAGACAACCGCGCCGCCTTCCAGCACCTGTTCGCCCGCATCATCCAGCGCTGGGTCAGCGGTGAACACGACCAGCCCGGTCATGAAACCTGGCAAGGTTTTGTCGGTGGTGTACAGTCAGGGCTTGAGCGCCTGCTCGCCCAGGCTGATAACAAACAGAACATCGCCGTGTTCACTTCCGGCGGCACCATTACCGCCCTGCTCCACCTGCTGACCGGCGTACCCGCCCACAAGGCGTTCGATCTCAACTGGCAAATTGTTAACACCTCGCTGTCGCGCCTGCAGTTTCGCGGCAGCCAGGTGACCCTGGCTTCCTTCAACAGCCGTGTGCATTTGGAGCTGTTGAAGGCGCCGGAACTCATCACCTATCGCTGAGTTCCAGCCCACTGCGGCCCGCAAGGCCGCCAGAAAACCCTCGATAACAAAGGATAGAAACCATGAGCTCCGTTGCCGACACCATCAACACCATGAAGTCCAAGTTCAACGCCAGCGCTGCTGCCGGCCTGGACCTGGTATTCCAGTTCAACATCGAAGACGGTGAGAACTACGCGCTGATCGTCAAAGACGGCACCTGCGACGTGCAGCAAGGCGACAACGCCAATGCCAACGTCACCCTGATCATGGACAGCGCCACCCTGGCCGGTATCGCTTCTGGCGAAACCGACGGCATGCAAGCTTTCATGGGCGGCAAACTGCGCGCCGAAGGCGACATGATGCTGGCCATGAAACTGGCCGAACTGTTCCCGGTGTAAGACCCAACGTCTACGCTGTGGTAACACGAAAAACCGGAGTCCTCGACTCCGGTTTTTTTTCGCCCGCATTAGGGGCTGTTGACGTTTCGGCGCAAGCCGCGTTGCTGCGCCAAATGGCGCCAGGCTAGGCGCGGGACGTAGGAAATGGTGATCCCTTGCCAAGGCCCGCAACGACGCATGGCACCATTTGCCGCGCAACCCGAAGGGACGGGCCAGTTTTTGCGCGGAACGTCGTTACTCGACGGCTCATTTGGACGACCAAACTTCGCGTCTCGCGCCTAGCTCCGCGCAAAAACTGGCGCCGTCGCGGTCGCGCCGAAACGTCAACAGCCCCTACTGATCAGGGCTCTTGATTGCACGGCAACACCCAGATCTATAACGCTGTGCTTAGCTTGTTAGGCCAGCCCGGCAACATTAGATTAGCCAATAATTAGTGCCACCCATCATAAGCAGAAGGGATAAGCATGACGCTTACAGACCAATCTACCGGGATCCGTGATGGCGAAGAACTCGACGCCGCCACCATTGACCAGTACCTCAAGGCACATATCCCCGATCTGACCGGCGAGCCGCGCATCAGCCAGTTCCCGGGCGGCGCCTCGAACCTGACCTATCTGCTGGAATACCCGAACCAGGAATTCGTCCTGCGCCGCCCGCCGTTCGGCCACAAGGCCAAGTCGGCGCACGATATGGGTCGCGAGTACCGCATCCTCAATCAGCTCAAGGCCGGCTTCCCCTACTGTCCCAAGGCTTACGTGCATTGCACCGACGAATCGGTGATCGGCGCAGAGTTCTATGTGATGCAGCGGGTCAAGGGCATCATCCTGCGCTCCGACATGCCAACCGAGCTGAACTTCAGCGCCGAGCAGACCCGCGCGCTATGCAAGAGTTTCATCGACAAGCTGGTCGACCTGCACAACGTCGATTACCAGGCCTGCGGGCTGGCCGATCTGGGCAAGCCGGAAGGCTACGTCAAGCGCCAGATCGAAGGCTGGAGCGATCGCTATGAGAAGGCCCTGACCCCCGATGCGCCGACCTGGGAGCCGGTCAAGGCCTGGCTGCGCGAGAAGATGCCGGCCGACCACAGCAAGCCGGGCATCGTGCACAACGACTACCGCTTCGACAACGTGATCCTCGACCCGAGCAACCCGATGCAGATCATCGGCGTGCTGGACTGGGAACTGACCACCATCGGCGACCCGCTGATGGACCTGGGCAACACCCTCGCCTACTGGATCGAGGCGGCCGACCCGGCGCCAGTACAACTGATGCGCCGTCAGCCGAGCAACGCCCCCGGCATGCTGACTCGCCAGGAGTTCGTCGACTACTACGCCGAGCGCTCGGGCATCCAGATCGACAACTTCGACTTCTACTACACCTACGGCCTGTTCCGCCTGGCCGGCATCGTGCAGCAGATCTACTACCGCTTCTTCCACGGCCAGACCAAGGACAAGCGCTTCGCCCAGTTCGTTCACATGAACAAGCTGCTGGAGCAGATGAGCCTGCAGGTCATCGGCAAATCCACCCTCTAAACCGGATCAAGGTAAACCAGAATGTCCAAGACCAACCTGTTCGACCTCGACGGCAAGATCGCTTTCGTCTCCGGTGCCAGTCGTGGCATCGGTGAAGCCATCGCCAAGCTGCTGGCCCAGCAAGGCGCCCACGTGATCGTTTCGAGCCGCAAGATCGACGACTGCCAGAAAGTCGCCGACGCCATCCTCGCCGACGGCGGCAAGGCCACCGCCGTGGCCTGCCATATCGGCGAGATGGAGCAGATCAGCAACGTCTTCGCGATGATCCGCGAGCAGTTCGGCCGCCTCGACATTCTGGTCAACAACGCCGCCACCAACCCGCAGTTCTGCAACGTGCTGGACACCGACCTGAGCGCGTTCCAGAAGACCGTCGACGTCAACATCCGCGGCTACTACTTCATGTCCATCGAAGGCGGCAAGCTGATGAAGGCAGGCGGTGGCGGCAGCATCATCAACGTCGCGTCGATCAACGGCGTCTCGCCGGGCGAGTTCCAGGGCATCTACTCGGTGACCAAGGCGGCCGTGATCAGCATGACCAAGGTCTTCGCCAAGGAATGCGCGCAGTTCGGCATCCGCTGCAACGCCCTGCTGCCGGGCTTGACCGACACCAAGTTCGCCTCCGCGCTGACCAAGAACGACGCCATCCTCAACCTCGCCCTGCAGCGCATCCCGCTCAAGCGCGTGGCCGCCCCGAGCGAAATGGCCGGCGCCGTGCTGTACCTGGCCAGCGAAGCATCCAGCTACACCACCGGCGTGTCGCTGAACGTGGATGGCGGCTTCCTCTCCTGAGGCCCTGCTCTTTCACAAAAGCATCAGCCATGAAAAAGGGACCCTCGGGTCCCTTTTTCATTGTTTGGATCTTGGAGCCTGTTCACGATCTTCTGGATTAGAACCAGACAAGGCGCAACGTTAGTAACAGCCTCCGGCTGGTCAAAATGGCCGAGGAAGCGGAGTTTACGAGCTGTAAATGAGCATGACTCGTTTCACTCGCCCTTCGGGTCGCGCGGAAGCGCGTTAGCCGCAAGCGGCTTGCCGAGGCCATTTTTAACGCAGGATGGTCGACAGCCAGGAGATCGTGGACAGGTTCTTACTGCCAGTCTTTCAGGGCCTGATTGGCCGCCTGGTTCATCGGCTGGGCCAGCAGACCGGTCGGGCTCAGACTGACGCTGAACATCGCACCGTCGGCAATCGGCAGGTAGGTCACGCGCGCCGCCTCCGGATCGAACAGGAACAGGTCATGCTGGCCCAGGCGCAACCAACGCCACAGATCGATGCCGTAGGGGCTCTGCGCCAGGGCCACCTGGGCGTGGCGCGCGCTTTCCTGCTGCTCGATGGCGAGGAAACGCCCGGAGAGTTTTTCCAGGCGATAACCCGGCTGCAAACCAATCAGCGCGGCCAGGCCTTTCCAGCGCAACAGGCGACCATCGAGCTGCCACAGATCGCCTTCCAGGGTGACCTGACGTTCTTCGCCACCCTCCAGCAGGCTGACCTGGAAACGCTGCGGGCCGTCGGCATTGAAGCTCAGCGTCAGCAGCGGCTTGCCTTCCGGCAGCGGGCTATAGCTGAGCAGGTCATAGGCGACCACGCCGACCAGCCCGGCCAGGCCGACAAAGGCCAGCCCAACAGTGCCGCGCAGCCAGCCAAGGAACCAGCTACGCGACAACAGAATGCGCGCGGCAATAAACAGCGCCAGTATCGCCAGAAGGCCAATGAACCAGGCCAGGCCGTCATACTGCATGGGTGTAATTCCTTCTCCGTGAAATTGCCGGCATTATGCGCAGCAGGCAGACGGACAGGCCAGTCGCCACCCCGCACAATTGAATCCACGTCGAGTTTTTTATGCCTTTTGCTTTTGAGTTGGGTGTCGAACCGCTCACTCTGGCGATTCTCGCCCTGGTCGCCTTCACTGCCGGCTTTATCGACGCGATTGCCGGTGGTGGCGGCCTGCTGACCATCCCCGCCCTGCTCACTGCCGGCCTGCCGCCACATCTGGTGCTGGGCACCAACAAACTATGCGCCACCTTCGGCTCAGCCACGGCCAGCTACACCTTCTACCGGCGCAAGCTGTTCCATCCCCGGCAATGGCGCAATGCCCTGCTGGCCACGGCGGTGGGCGCAACCCTGGGCGCCATTCTGGCCCATTGGCTACCCGCCGCCTGGCTGAACCAGATGCTGCCGGCGGTAGTGTTCGGTTGCGGTCTGTACCTGCTGTTCGGCAAGACGCCGGAGACCCATGGCCCGCAGGATGCGCCCATTGCCCAGCAGCGCCAGTGGCCACAGGGGCTCGGCCTGGGCTTCTACGATGGCGTGGCCGGCCCCGGCACCGGAGCCTTCTGGACGGTCAGCACGCTGCTGCTCTACCCACTGGACCTGGTACGCGCCAGCGGCGTGGCACGCAGCATGAACTTCGTCAGCAATGCCATGGCCCTGACGGTGTTCATCATCACTGGCCAGGTGGCTTGGCTGCTGGGTATCTGCATGGGCCTGGCGCTGATGGCCGGAGCTTTCTTCGGCGCGCGCACGGCGATCCGCGGCGGTTCGAAATTCATCCGCCCGGTATTCATTCTGGTGGTGTTGGCGCTGACCGCGCGCCTAGCTTGGCAGCACTGGTTCGGCCAGGCGTAGGCTGAGCTGCGTTAGGCTGGATGGGTAAAGCGCCAGCCCCCTACTCGACTAGCGTGCCAGCTGCGGCTCGGGCTGGCCCAGACGGCGAGCCACATAGAGGTCGATCAGGTAACGGGCAATCGAGCGCGTCATCGGCAACGGTGGCAGCTGCTCGATATGAAACCAGCGCGCATCCTCGATCTCGTCGGCCTGCGGAACGATCTCACCGCCAACGTATTCGGCATGGAAACCGAGCATCAGCGAATGCGGGAAAGGCCAGCCCTGGCTGCCGAGATACTGCAGGTTGCCGACCTCGATGCCGACCTCCTCATGCACTTCGCGCAGCACACACTCCTCCGCCGACTCACCCGGCTCGACGAAACCGGCCAGGGTGCTGTACACGCCAGGCACGAAGCGCGGCGAACGAGCCAGGAGAATCTCGTCGCCACGGGTCACCAGCACGATCATGCTCGGCGAAATACGCGCATAGCCATCCAGGCCGCAGGACGGACAACGCATGCAGCGTTCGCCCGGCACCTGCTGGGTCGGCGTACCGCAGCGCCCGCAGAAGCGATGCTGGCTCTGCCAGGTCGCTACCTGCTCGGCGAACGCCAGCATGCGAAACGTCGGGTAATCGGCCTGCAGCATGAACTGACGCATGCTCTGCCAGGAACAACCTGGCAACTCAGCGGGCTGCTCCAGCTGCAGCAACCAGACGGCCTCGCCATTGAAATAACCCAAGCCCTGCTCGCCACGCAGCGGCAGATCCTGGCGCTTGAGCCATTCACGGGGAAACAACACGCCATTGCTGTCGGCCAGGAAACCCTGGGCGCCATGCACCAGCGCCCAGCCACCGGCCTGGCTGTTATCCAGCGGCGGCGTGGTCTGCCAACCCGCTGGCATCAGGCGGCTACCGGCAGGCCCAGGGCGCGCACGCTTTCCTCGGCGAGGTCGAGCACACTCGGGCTGGTTTCCGGACGCAGCACGGCGCCACCTTCCAGGTAGTACTCCAGGCTGCTGAGGGCATCGGCCAGGGTTTCCAGCATCTGCTCGGACGGCATCTGCTGGGTTTCGATCATGCGTGTCTGGATATAGTCGGCGCACAGGCCGATCAACTTGGCCGCACGCTCCTGACCGAGGAACCACAAGCCACCGCGCACCGCCTGCAGGCTGATCGGCACGTTAGCCAGATGCATGCGGTCACCGTCGGATTCCAGGTAGGAGGTGATCGCCCGCTTGGCCAGCGCCAGACCGCCCTGAGCCTCGTCGACCACCACGATGCGCGCCTCAGTCAGCTGATGGGCGGCAAAGGCCTCGCCTTCATCGCCCGGCTGAATCTGCGCAGGACGCTGATCACGGCGCTCGCCACGCTCGAGGCTGGCGACCATGCTTTCCACATAGAGCACGGCTTCGGCCAGCTTGTGCAGGTCCTGCATTTGCGCCGGGCTGGCTTCGCCCCAGCCCGCTACCACCGGCAGCTGCACCTGCAGGGCATTGGCCGCCGAGCTCAGGCCAACCATGCCGAGGGTCTTGGCCAGCTTGCCCAGCAACGCATGCAGGTTGCCGAAGCTGTCCGGCTGGGCTGTGCCGCGCTCAATCAGGTCGAGCAGATCCTTGACGCTGGCCAGCTCCTCGCGAATCGCCGAGGACAGCGAACGCATCACGCCCTGCCCCGGCCCGGACAGGCGCTGGTATTCCTCATCGAGCAGATGGTCGGTGAACGGCAGCGCATTGAGGCCGAACACTTCGCGCACCGCGCTGGCCTGCTCGCCCTTGCTGTCGGCCAGAGCCACCAGGTACAGCAGCTCCTTGAGCAGGCTGCGCGGCGCCTCGTAGGCGCTGTTGCCCAGGGCCTGCTTGAGTTCGCGATCGAGGCGGGAGAACAACTGCTTGCGTGACTTGCGTGGCAACAGCTGACCATCCAGCTGCGCTTCCACGGCGGCAGCACCGACCCAGCACAAGCGCCCGCGCGAGTCATCACCGAACAGACTGTCGAGGCGCGCCAGGGCACGCAGCATCAACTTGAGGCCGGCCTGGGGGTTGTCCTCGCGGATAAAACCGAGCAGGCCGACCTGATACATGTGACGCAAGCGCCGGGTATCCTCGGCCGATACGTCGCCGGGAACCATGCGCGCAGCGCGCTGCTGATCGAGCCGCACGCTGAAGAAGAAACTTTCCGGCAGCGGCGGCTGGGCACCGGCCTGCCGCAGCTCGTTGATCGCCGGCAGCAGCAGCTCGGGCATTTCCTGGCGATGGGCGTCGACGTTTTCCAGATAACGGCGCAGCACGTACAGCGCATTGCTCAGCGCCGAGAGCTGCACGTCGCGCTCTTCGCCAGCGCCGGCGGGGATATCGGTGGCCTGTTGCAGGACTTCCTGGGCCAGCAACTCGGCCCCGGCCAGCTCGATCAGGTTGAGCGTGCCGCGGACCTGCTGCAGGTTTTCCACGGCCTGCTGCAACAGGCTGCCGTTGTGCCGTTCGGCAATGAAGTGTTCGAGACTCTGCTCGGTCTCTTCCATGGTGGTGAACAATTCGTCACGCACCAGACTCAGGGATGTCGCTCCAGTGACCATAGGTCTACTGCACCTCGCTAGGCTGGTACTGCATCAGTCGGCAAATTCGGCTTTCTGCTTGCTCATGTGCGCGGCCATGGCCACGCGCAGGTCAGCAGATTGCAGCATCGCGGCATTCCAGTTGGCCACGTACTCCAGGCCGTCATCGACGCGGTGATCGCGCATGTAGCGAATCATGTGTTTGGTGCCACGGATGGCAATTGGCGACTTCGCCGCAATCTCGCCGGCCAGTGCCAGCACGCCGGCCAGCAGTTCTTCCTGGCTGGCGTAGGTACGATTGACCAGACCGATACGCTGGGCTTCGTCGCCATCGATGGTGCGGCCGGTGTAGGCCAGTTCACGCATCATGCCGTCGCCGATGATGCGCGGCAGACGCTGCAGGGTGCCGACGTCGGCCGCCATGCCCATGTCGATCTCCTTGATCGAGAACTGTGCATCGACAGTGCTGTAACGCATGTCGCAGGCGGCGATCAGGTCGATGGCGCCGCCCAGGCAATAGCCCTGGATAGCCGCCAGCACCGGTTTGCGGCAGTTGTCGACGGCATTGAAGGAGGCTTGCAGCTGAAGAATTTTACGCCGCAGGGCTTCGGCATTACGGCCGACATCCTTGCCCAGCGCGCTGCCGGCCTGGGCGAGCAGCATCAGGTCGATACCCGAGGAGAAGTGTTTGCCGGCGCCGGAAAGCACCACCACGCGCGCTTCATCGGTGTCGTCGATCCAGCGGAAGATATCGACGATCTCCGCCCAGAAGTCCGCGTTCATCGCGTTGACCTTTTCCGGGCGGTTGATCTGTACGTGGGCAATCTTGTCGTTCAACTCGACACGGAAGGCTTTGTAGTCCGGCACGCAGATCATCCTCGAAGGCGTGGCGCCAGGCGGCGCGCATAGAAACATTGTTATGGGTTTAACCGCCCAACTATAACAAGCATGCAATAAATGTCGATGCTGGCCACTGTGATGGACAACACGCTCACAAAGCTCAGGTTATTTCTGAGTGTGCTCGTTAAGCGATTGATCTGTTTAAACCTTAGCCCAAAAGCTAGGCGCTGACCGCAACGTGCTCTGCGGCCAGGCCGAAACATCGGGAAAATCACCGAGCCACATCACTGCGGCCCGGCGCGTCAGGTTTTGAGGCAATCCACTGCGTATTGCCCATCTTCCTGCTTCTGCAGGCCATGCACATCGGCATCGAAGCCGGGGAACTGGCGGTCGAAGGTGCGGGCGAACTGCAGGTAATCGATGATCGAACGAGTCTCGGCAGTGAAGCGCTCACCCGGCATGATCAGCGGAATGCCTGGCGGATAAGGCACCAGCATCACCGCGGCGATCCGCCCTTCCAGCTGTTCGATCGGCACCGCCTCGACCTCGCCACGCACCAGCTGGTTGTAAGCGTCGGCCGGCTTGATCGCTACCTGCGGCAGCACCGTGTACATGCGCTTGAGCGCCTTGGCCGTGGCGTTTTCGCGGTAGCAGGCATGCAGCTGGTCGCACAGATCGCGCAGGCCCATGCCGGCGTAGCGCGCGGCATCCTCGCGGGCGATCGAGGGCAAGGCATCGATCAGCGCGACGTTGGCGTCGTAGTGGCGCTTGAACTCCAGCAGTTCGGTAAGCAGGGTGCTCCACTTGCCCTTGGTGATGCCCATGGAGAACAGCACCAGGAAGGAATACAGGCCGGTCTTCTCCACCACCAGGCCGCGCTCCCAGAGGAACTTGCTGACCACCGCCGCGGGAATGCCCGACTCGGCCAGCGCGCCCTCGGCGGACAGCCCCGGCATCACCAGAGTGACCTTGATCGGGTCGAGCAGTACATAGTCCTCGGCGATCTCGCCGAAACCGTGCCAGGCGGCGTTCGGTTGCAGCAGCCAGTCGCCGGTCTGCACGCCCTCGGCTTGCGGCGGCTGCCAGATGCTGAACCACCAGTCATCGGCCTTGAGGTTCTGCCGCAGGTTGGCCAGGGCGCGACGGAAGCTCAGCGCCTCGTCGAAGGTTTCCTGGATCAGCGAGCGCCCGGCTGGGCCTTCCATCATTGCCGAGGCCACGTCCAGCGAGGCGATGATGCCGTACTGCGGCGAGGTGGAGATATGCATCATGAAGGCTTCGTTGAAGCGTTCACGGTCCAGCTGACGCGCACCGCCGTCCTGCACATGGATCATCGAAGCCTGGCTGAAGGCTGCCAGCAGCTTGTGGGTGGAGTGGGTGGTGAACACCAGCGGGGTCTTCTCGCCGCACTCGGTGCCCATGCCATAGCGCCCGGCATAGAACTCGTGGAACGCCGCGTAGGCGTACCAGGCCTCGTCGAAATGCAGCACCTCGACGCTATCGGCCAGGGTGCGCTTGATCAGCTCGGCGTTGTAACAGAGGCCGTCGTAGGTGGAGTTGGTCACCACCGCCAGTTTGACCTTGGGCGCACGGCCCTTGGCCAGCGGGCTGGCGTCGATCTTGGCCTGGATCGATTCCTTGCTGAACTCGCTCAGCGGAATCGGCCCGATGATGCCCAGCTCGTTGCGCTCCGGACACAGGTACAGCGGGATGGCGCCGGTCATGATGATCGAGTGGAGGATCGACTTGTGGCAGTTGCGATCGACCAGCACCAGGTCGTCGCGGCCGACCATCGAGTGCCAGACGATCTTGTTCGCCGTCGAGGTGCCGTTGATCACGAAGAAGGTGTGGTCGGCGCCGAAGTTGCGCGCGGCGCGGGCCTCGGCCTCGGCCAAGGGGCCGGTATGGTCGAGCAGCGAGCCCAGCTCGGGCACCGACACCGAGAGGTCGGAGCGTAGGGTGTTCTCGCCGAAGAACTGATGGAAGGCCTGCCCTACCGGGCTCTTGCGGTAGGCCACGCCACCGCCGTGGCCGGGCGTGTGCCAGGAATAGTTGGACTGCTCGGTGTGCTGCACCAGGGCCTTGAAGAAAGGCGGCAGCAGGCCGTCGAGGTAGTTGTGCGCGGCGCGCGCCACCTGGCGGGCGAGGAAGGACACGGTGTCTTCGTACAGGTAGAGGATGCCGCGCAGGTGGTTGAGATCGGCCATGGCCTCGGCCGGCGCGTTCTCGATGGTCACCTGCTCGCCGAGGGCGAAGATCGGCAGCTGCGGCGCCCGTACGCGGGCGATGCGGATCAGCTCGACCATGTCCTGCAGCAGGCGCTGATTCTCCCCCGCCCCTTCGGCGGCGACCAGGATGCAGGCCAGGCCATGGTGGGTGGAGGCAACGATGCGCCCCTCGGCGGAGCTGGCGGTAGAAAGGATGGTGAAGCCATCCTGGCTCAGTTCCTCGGCAATCGCCCGCACGCGTTCGCCGGCTACGGTGTCGGCCTTGATGTCGCGATGGACGATGAGGACGGGGAATTTCAGGTCTTTGTACATTATGAATTCCTGAGGGGCCGGCAGCGGCCTATCCCCTCAGGTTAGAAGCTCGCCCGGACGGGCGGAACCCCCTGTGCAGCAAGCTGTAAGAAAAGGTCGCCTGGACAACCTTTGCCCTAGCCTCAGCTTTCTTTCGGCGTTTCCAGCTGCGCCCACAGCGACGGCGCTCCGGCGGACTTTTCGATCACCGCCAGGCGCGCAGCATGGGCAGCCAGTTCGGCCTCGCTGGCGCGGATGATGCGGGTTGGCGCCCGGTTGGCATCCAGGCGAATGATCGGGCTGGGCATCTGCCGGCCACTGCCATCGCCACCCTCGCCGGCCAGCGACAGGTGGGTCTGGCCGCCGGTCATGGTCAGGTAGACGTCGGCGAGGATCTCGGCGTCGAGCAGCGCGCCGTGCAGGTCACGGCCGGAGTTGTCAACGCCATAGCGTTTGCACAGGGCATCGAGGTTGTTGCGCTGCCCCGGATGACGCTCGCGGGCCATCAGCAGGGTATCGAGGATGCCGCAGTAGTCGCTGACTTCGGCGCGCTCGCTCTGCCCGAGCAGGGCGAACTCGTTGTTGATGAAGCCGACGTCGAACGCCGCGTTGTGGATGATCAGCTGGGCGCCGTTGATGAACTCGAAAAACTCATCAGCGACATCGCGAAAGCGCGGTTTGTCGGCGAGGAATTCGCTGGTGATGCCGTGCACCGCCACCGCGCCTTCGTCGATCTCGCGATCCGGCTGCAGGTAGACATGGAAATGCCGCCCGGTCAGGCGCCGACCTTCCAGCTCGACACAGCCGATCTCGATGATGCGGTGCCCATCGGTCACCGGCATGCCCGTGGTTTCAGTATCCAACACCACACTACGCATGTTTCATTGCCCTCACTTCATCGACGCCGCGGTTGGCCAACTGGTCGGCCTTCTCGTTGCCGGGGTGGCCGGTATGCCCGCGCACCCACTGCCAGGTCACGTTATGGCGGTTGACCTGCTCGTCCAGCGCCTGCCACAGGTCGGCGTTCTTCACCGGCTCCTTGGCGGCCGTCTTCCAGCCACGCTTCTTCCAGTTCGGCATCCATTCCTGGATACCCTTCATCACGTACTGCGAGTCGGTCACCAGGCGCACGGAACAGGGACGGGTCAGCGCGATCAGGGCACAGATCGCCGCCATCAGTTCCATGCGGTTGTTGGTGGTATTGGGCTCGCCGCCCCAGAGCTCTTTTTCAGCGCCCTTGAAGACCAATAGCGCGCCCCAGCCGCCTGGGCCGGGATTGCCCTTGCAGGCGCCATCGGTGTAGATCTCGACTATTTCTTCGCTCATTGACTACTTATCTACTGCTCGGAATCGCGGCGGCTGACTTTGGCCACCGGCATTGGCAGCAACTTGCCCATGGTGGCCCGTTGCACAGGTCGCAGCGGCCGCAAGCCGACCACCAGCTTGCGCGCTACCAACAGATAGAAGCCCGCACCCGGCATCTGCCAGGCACCGCCCCAGGTCTCCAGCCGGGCCAGGCGCGATTGCCAGGCCGCTGAAGCAAGAGGCGGACGATAGCACCCGAAGCGGCGTTTCTCCAGCGCGAAGCCGAGCAGGCTGAGCCAGTCGCTCATGCGTGCCGGCGAGATGCAGCGGGCCTGGCGAAAGCCATCACGGGCGAAGTAATGACGCAGGCCCCAGGCACTCCACGGGTTGATCCCGACAATCAGTAGATGGCCGCCCGGGCGCACGCTGTGCGCCGCCTCACGCAGCAGGCCGTGGGGCGACAGGCAGAAATCCAGACCATGCTGCAGCACCACCACATCGGCAGCGTGCTCACCGAGCGGCCAGGCCTGCTCTTCGCAGGCGATGTCCACGCCGACCAGCGGCGCGCCAAGGCGTACGTTGCAGCGGATCTGCGGCGCCTTGGGTGGCTGGGCCGCCGCCGGGCCGTAATGCACCAGGTAGCCACCAAAATAACGCACCAGTTCTTCATCCAGCGCGCGGCGCTCTTCTTCCAGCAACAGCTCGCCGAGCGGCGAAGCCAGCCACTCGCGGGCCGCCTGGGTGAGGTCCAGCCAATCGCCATCGGCCTGGGCGAAAGGTTGCTCGTTCATCGGGAACCTCCAGTGACACAAGCAGGGCTTTGCCGCTTAAGATGCGCCAATGCCCCTCACTTGGCGACCCCGAAAAATGTTTCAGATCGACGCCCTGCCCGCCTTCAGCGACAACTACCTGTGGCTCCTGCAGGACCATGCCCAGCGCCGCTGCGCCGTGGTCGATCCGGGTGACGCCGCGCCGGTACTGGCTTGGCTCGCCGCCCATGCGGACTGGCAACTCAGCGACATCCTGATCACCCATCACCACCCGGACCATATCGGCGGCATTGCCCAGCTCAAGGCCGCCACCGGCGCCCGCGTGTACGGCCCGGCGCAGGAACGCATCCCGGAGCGCGACGTAGCCTTGGCTGAAGGTGATCGCATCAGCGTGCTCGACCGCGAGTTCGTCATCCATGAGGTGCCCGGCCACACCCTCGGCCATATCGCCTACTACCACGCCGATCCCGCGCAGCCCTGGCTGTTCTGCGGCGATACCCTGTTCTCCGCGGGCTGCGGACGCCTGTTCGAAGGCAGCCCGGCGCAGATGCATGCATCGCTGAGCCGGCTGGCCAGCCTGCCGGATGCCACGCTGGTCTACTGCACCCACGAATACACCCTGAGCAATCTGCACTTCGCTCGCGCCGTGGAGCCGCACAATGCGGCCGTCGCCACCCACTTTGCCGCAGTCAGCGCATGGCGTACGGCAGGACGCATCAGCCTGCCCTCGACCATCGCCCTGGAAAAAGCCATCAACCCCTTCCTGCGCTGCGCCGAAACATCCATTAAAGAAAAAATAGACGAGCGGGAAGGCCCCCAGCAGCGCTCGCCGGACGAGGTGTTTGCCAGCCTGCGCAGGTGGAAAGACAGCTTCAGGCCTGGTTAAAAAGTGACCAATGGACTGGTGAAAACTTGACCACCCCAGGGGGCGTTCCTAGAATCCCCCAACTTTTTAGCGCCGCCAGGTACTAGCGCCTAATGTTTTTATTACCTTTCAGCTCCCTTGATTCAGCTGCATTGGCACAAAGAGCAAGGGCTCTGGCGGTGTTGGCCTGTCTGTTTATTGCCGGTTGCCAGAACATGGCGCCGTCCACCCCGGAGAACGACCGCGATACCGATCGCGCCGTCAGCCTGCAGCAGGAGCCGGAGTGGCTGAGCCAGGAAGCCGAACCCGAAGAACCACGCGACATCTGGGAGCGCATGCGCGAAGGCTTCCAGCTGCAGGACGAAATCGGCGTCAATCCGCGTATTGAGCAGCAACGTCTGTGGTTCGCCAGCAACCCCTCCTTCCTGGAAAACGCCAGCGACCGCGGCAGCCGCTATATCCATTACGTGGTCGAGCGCCTGGAAGAGCGCAATATGCCGATGGAGCTGGCTTTGCTGCCGGTCATCGAAAGCGCCTATAACCCGTTCGCCTACTCGCGCAGCCATGCCGTGGGTATCTGGCAGTTCATTCCCTCTACCGGTCGCCACTTCAACCTGCGCCAGACCAACTGGTACGACGGCCGCCGCGACATCGTCGCCTCGACCAACGCCGCAATGACCTACCTGAGCCGCCTGCACGACATGTTCAACGGCGACTGGCTGCTGGCCCTGGCGGCCTACAACGCCGGCGAAGGCACCGTCAGCCGGGCCATCGAACGCAACCAGAAACTCGGCCTGCCGACCGACTACTGGAACCTGCCGCTGCCCAAGGAAACCCAGGCCTACGTGCCCAAACTGCTGGCTCTGTCGCAGATCGTCATGTCGCCTGAGGCCTACGGCGTGCGCCTGGACCCAATCGCCAACGAGCCCTATTTCGAGCAGGTGGCGAGCAAACCGGGCCTCGACCTGGCACGGGTGGCAGCCCTGGTCGACATGGAAGAGGACGAACTGCAGAGCCTCAATCCGGCCTTCAAGAAAGGCATCACCATGGACGGCCCGCAGCACCTGCTGGTGCCCACCGGGAAAGCCGAGCTGCTCAACGCCAACCTGGCCCTGATGAAGCCCCAGCAGGTGGTGAGCTGGCAGGAATACCGCGTGCGCAACGGCGACAACCTGCACAGCATTGCCAACCGCTACCACCTGACGGTCAATACCCTGAAGGACGTCAACAAGCTCAAGAGCAACAGCCTGCGAGTTGGCCAGATCCTCAGCATTCCCGCCGCCGGTGATCGCGAGCCGAGCCAGCCGCTGCACCAGCAGGTTGCCAAGGCCACGCCGAGCGCCGGGCCGCGCAATTACAAGGTAAAGAGTGGCGACACCCTTTGGCAGATCGCCAACAGCAACAATGTCTCGCTTAAAGACCTGCAACGCTGGAACAAGCTCAATGCGCGCAGCAAGCTGAGCCTCGGTCAGTCCCTGGTGATCCATGGGGGTAGCGGGGCCAGCGGTGGCACCGGCAACTCGGTGGCTGCCGCCAAGCCCGCCAGCCGCCAGAACGTCACCTATTACCGGGTCAAGTCAGGCGACTCGCTGTATCTGATCGCTCAGCGCTTCAAGGTCGACCTGAAGCACCTGCAGCGCTGGAACCCGCGCAGCAACAGCAACTCGCTGAAACCGGGACAGACCCTGACCCTGTATCTCAACTGAGACTTGTAGCCCGGATGCAATCCGGGGAGCGGAGTTGCCTGTTCCCGGATTGCATCCGGGCTACCTACGCCTGCAACGTCTCAGCGCTTGGTTAGCGCCTCCAGGCAACGCCCGGTCAGCTGGGTAAAGCGCTGGAAAGCCACGAACTGCTCATGCTTGAGCGCCCGCCCGGATACTCGGCTGTCGGCATACAGCACACCGATTTCGCGGGTTCCAGCCATGATCGGGGCAATGAAGAACATGCCCTGGCCGAGTAGCTGGCGCATCGGCAGGGTCACCAGTTCGGCCAGGTTGTAGCTGGCCGGCACCCCCATCCACAAAGCCTCACGGTTACGCAGGGCGTAGCTGAAGATATGCGGCTGCTCGATTTGCGCCGCCGGCAACTGGAAGTCCGTCAGCCACTGCTCGGTGCCCTCGCCCACTGCCCGCTTGGCACGGAAACGGCTCTGTCCGTCAGCCAGCACTGCCAACATCACCCGTTCCAGCCCGGCGCCCTGATGCAGGCCCTTGAGCAGGGTATCGAGGATCTGGCCGACATCGCCCTTCTGGCCGATCATCATGCCCAGGTCCTGCAGCGCCTGCTGCAGCGCCAGCAGGTCCGGCTGCAGCAGGCGCGCCTTGCGCTCCTGCTGTTGCAGCTTGATCTGCTCGGGGTCGGTATTGGGAATCAGCCGGCACAGCTGGCTAGCGCCGAAGGTGGCAGCCACCTCGACGGTCTCTTCCGCGCTCTCCAGCACCTGCTTCAAGGCATCTTCCGGGCTGACCCCGGTGAAGTCTGCCAACTGCTGCACCAATTTTTCCATCTCCGGCGAGTCCCAGCCGTTCAGAGCCGCCTCGCTGATTTTCACACCCAGGTTGATCGCCCGCACCGCCGGATCATGCTGGTTGCCGCTGCCGTGGGCGAAGGTTGCTAACTCGCCCAGGTTCCAGCTTTTCACCAGGCCCAGAGTAAGCTGGCGGAAGCTGGTGCCGAGCACCTGGCGCACCGCCTCGTCGGCATCCACATTGGGCTGCTCCAGGGCATCGGCCAGCTCGTCAGCCTGATCACCACCACAGGCCCAGAACGCCAGTTCGCCGACCGTGTGCAGCAGCGCAGCGATAAAGACCTCTTCCTGGTTCTTGGTCAGCACGTAACCGGCGATGTTGCGCGCCTGTACGGCGGCATGAAAAGAGCGCGCCAGCAGCATCTGCAGCTGCTCGCGCGGCACCTTGGTCAGCAGGCTGTCGATCAGGCTGACCGACATGCCGATCAGCCGCACATTGTCGAAGCCAATCAGCACGATGGCTCGGGAAATAGTGCGGATGCCTTCCTGGGAGGGGTTGTAATAGACGCTGTTGCCGACCCGCAGCACCTTGGAAGTCAACGAGGCATCACGCAACAGTACATCGGCCAGTTGCTGCACCGAGGCCTTGTCGGCCTGGGAAAGTCGGTGCAAATCCTGCACCACCGCAGCTAAAGCGGGCAATTCGGCCTGATTCAGGCGGTCTATCCATGCCTGCACACCCACACTGCGCTCCACCAAGATGCCAACCTCTATTTCAATTTATTTCAGTGTAATCATATTGATGGGACATGCCCTGAAAAAGGCACTCTTTTTCCTGCGGATACAAGCTGTTACTGTACCTACTGAGAAGCCCAAAGCCGCCATGGACTGGATCTTGCGCCCAATGCGTTCCCTGCTCCTGCTGATTGTTGGTCTGGCCCTGAGCTTTCCCGCCTTCGCGACCCTTAGCGAAAGCCACGGCTACGCCCAGTTCGGCACCCTCAAATACCCCGCCAGCTTCACCCACTTCGACTGGGTGAACCTCGACGCACCCAAAGGCGGCACGCTGCGAGTCATGGCCTATGGCACATTCGACACGCTCAACCCTTATAGTTTCAAGGGTAGCAGTCCATCCGCCGCGCCCAACTTCATGCAGTACGGCGTCAGCGAGCTGAATGAACCGCTGATGGCTGGCACCGGCCAGTACGACCCCTCGGGCGACGAATCGGCCACCAGCTATGGGCTGATCGCCAAGAGCGTGGAGTACAGCGAGGACCGCAGCTGGGTGGTGTTCAACCTGCGCGAAGAAGCGCGCTTCCACGATGGCAAGCCGATCACCGCCTATGACGTGGCCTTTTCCTATCGCCTGCTGGTCAAGGATGGCCACCCGCAGTACCGCACCAACCTGCAGGAAGTACAGCGGGTCGACATCCTCAACCGTCATCGCATCCGTTTTGTCTTCAAACGCGCCGGCAACCCGCTGCTAATCCTGCGGCTTGGCGAACTGCCGGTACTGCCGCAGCACTATTGGAAGAAGCGCGACTTCAAGGCCACCAGCTTTGACGTGCCGCTGGGCAGTGGACCGTACAAGGTCAGCGCGATCAGCCCCGGACGCAGCCTGGTGTTCGAGCGGGTCAAGGACTGGTGGGGCGAGAAGCTGCCGGTCAACCGTGGCAAATACAACTTCGACCGGGTCGAGGTGGAGTTCTACCGCGACAGCAGTGTCGCCTTCGAAGCCTTCAAGGCCGGCGAGTTCGACTTCTATATCGAGCACCAGGCGAAAAACTGGGCCACCGGCTATCGCTTCCCCGCCATCGCCCGGGGCGAGGTGATCCGCGCCGAAATTCCGCACCAGATCCCGACCCAGACCCAGGCGCTGTTCATGAACAGCCGCCGCGCCATCTTCGCCGAACGCAAGGTGCGCGAAGCCATGGGCCTGATGTTCGACTTCGAATGGACCAACCGCGCGCTGTTCAACAGCGCCTACAAGCGCACCAGCAGCTACTACCCGAACAGCGAGTTCGCCGCCAGCGGCAAGCCGGAAGGCCGCGAGTGGCTGCTGCTGTCGCCGTACCGCAAGCAACTGCCGGCATCCTTGTTCAAGGAGCCGTTCAGCCTGCCGGAAACCGACGGCCGCGGCATTCCGCGGGACACACTGCGCAAGGCCATGGGCCTGCTGGGCGAGGCCGGCTGGAAACCCTCCGGACACAAGTTGGTCAACAGCAAGGGCGAGCCGCTGCGCTTCGAGATCCTGCTGGTCAACCCGAACCTTGAGCGCATTCTCCAACCCTACACCGAGAACCTCGCCAGCATCGGCATCCAGGTCAACCTGCGTACCGTCGACCGCGCCCAGTACAAACAGCGCCTGGATCACTTCGACTACGACATGATCCTCATGACCCTGCCACAGAGCCTGAGTCCAGGCCTGGAGCAAGTGCAGTACTTCCATTCCAGCCAGACCGATGTCAAAGGCAGCAAGAACTACGCGGGCGTCACCCACCCGGTCGTCGATGCACTGCTGGAAAAACTCCTGGAAGCGCAGAGCCGCGACGAACAGGTGGCCGCCAGCCGCGCTATCGACCGCGTACTGCTCTGGCAGCACTACAGCATTCCTAACTGGTACATCAATCATCACCGCCTGGCGTACCGTAACCGGTTCGCCTTCGTCACCACCCCGCCCTACACCTTGGGGCTGCGGGCCTGGTGGCTGAAGCCCACGGAGACCGCTCGATGACTAACCCCCTGCGCGCCCTGGGCGCCGGCCTGCTGCTGATAGCCGGCCTGGCCCAGGCCGCTCCGCAACACGCCCTGACCCTGTATGGCGAAGCCCCAAAATATCCGGCCAACTTCCAGCACTTCGACTATGTGAACCCGGATGCGCCCAAAGGCGGCATCCTGCGCCTGCCGGGCCTGAGCGGCTTCGACAGCTTCAATCCGTTCATCACCAAGGGCAATGCGCCGGCGCAGATCGGCCTGATCTACGACAGCCTGACCTACCACTCGCCAGACGAACCCTTTACCGAGTACGGCCTGCTCGCCGAGAAGATCGACAAGGCACCCGACAACAGCTTCGTGCGCTTTATCCTCAACCCCAAGGCCCGCTTCCATGATGGCACCCCGGTCACCGCCGAGGACGTGGCCTTTACCTTCAACACGCTGATCGAGAAAGGCACACCGCAGTACCGCCACTACTACGCCGATGTGGCGCAGGTGGTGGTCGAGGACAAACTGCGCGTGCGCTTCGACTTCAAGCACCCGGATAACCGTGAGCTGCCACTGATCCTCGGCCAGTTGCAGATCCTGCCCAAGCACTGGTGGGCCGATCGCGACTTCACCAAGAGCAGCCTGGAGCCACCGCTGGGCAGCGGCCCCTACCAGATCACCAAGGTCGAGCCGGGCAGCGCCCTGCGCTTCGAGCGGATCAAGGACTGGTGGGCCAAGGACCTGCCCGTGGCGCGCGGCCAGTACAACTTCGACACCATCCAGATCGAGTACTACCGCGACAGCGCAGTCGCCCTCGAGGCCTTCAAGAAAGGCAGCTTCGACGTCAACCTCGAGTACTCGGCCAAGGACTGGGCCACCGGCTACGACTCCCCGGCCCTGAGCGCCGGCAAGTTCGTCCAGCAATCCATCACCAACCACAACCCGGTCGGCATGCAGGGTTATGTGTTCAACCTGCGCCGCCCGCTGTTCCAGGATGCCCGCGTGCGCGAGGCCATCGCCCTGCTGTTCGACTTCGAATGGGCCAACAAGCAACTGTTCTACGGTGCCTACAAGCGTACCCACAGCTATTTCGAGAACTCGGAAATGGCGGCCAGCGGCCTGCCGGATGCCGACGAGCTGAAGCTGCTCGAGCCGCTGCGGGCACAACTGCCACCGGCAGTCTTTACCCAGGCCTTCAAACCGCCGGTCAGCGATGGCAGCGGCATCATTCGCGAGCAGAGCCGGCGCGCCTACCAGTTGCTGACCGAAGCGGGCTACCGCATCGACAACGACAAGATGGTCGATGCCAATGGCCAGCAGCTGAGCTTCGAATTCCTCAACTTCCAGGCCAACCTGGAGCGGGTGATCCTGCCGTTCAAACGCAACTTGGCCGAGCTGGGCATCGATCTGCAGATCCGCCGGGTCGACGTGTCCCAGTACATCAACCGCCTCAACTCGCGCGACTTCGACATGACTTCGGCCATCTGGTCGCAGTCCAACTCACCGGGTAATGAACAGCGCGAGTACTGGCACTCCAGCAGCGCCGACAACCCCGGCAGCCGCAACTACATGGGCCTGCGTGATCCGGCCATCGACAAGCTGGTGGAGGGTCTGATTCGCGCCGACTCGCGCAAGGCGCTGATCACCCATGCCCGCGCCCTCGATCGCGCCTTGCTCTGGGGCCACTACGTGGTGCCCAACTACTACGTCGACACCTGGCGCGTGGCCTACTGGAAGCGCTTCGGCCGCCCAGCGGTCACGCCGCTGTATGACTACGGCCTGCTGACCTGGTGGGAAGAAGCGCAGGCCAGCGCGCCCGCCGCCGCGCCAGCCGAACCTGCGCAGGAAGCCAACTGATGCTCGCCTATATCCTGCGCCGCCTGCTGCTGATCATTCCCACCCTGCTGGGCATCCTGCTGATCAACTTCATCATCATCCAGGCCGCGCCCGGCGGGCCGGTCGAGCAGATGATCGCCAAGCTGGAAGGCTTCGATGCCGCCTCCGGTGGCGCCACCGGGCGCGTTTCCGGTGGTGGCGGCGAAGTGGCGGTGGCCGGTTCGACCTACCGTGGCGCCCAGGGCCTGGACCCCGACCTGATCGCCGAGATCGAGCGCATGTACGGCTTCGACAAGTCGGCGCCGGAACGCTTCTGGATCATGCTGAAGAACTACGCCCAGCTGGATTTCGGCGTCAGCTTCGCCCGTGATACCCAGGTCATCGACCTGATCATCGAGAAGATGCCGGTGTCGATTTCCCTCGGCCTGTGGAGCACCCTGATCACCTACCTGATCTCCATACCTCTGGGCATCGCCAAGGCCACCCGCCACGGCAGCGCCTTCGATGTTTGGACCAGCTCCGCGATCATTATCGGCTACGCCATCCCGGCCTTCCTCTTCGCCATCCTGATGATCGTGCTGTTCGCCGGCGGCAGTTACTGGGACTGGTTCCCGCTACGCGGGCTGACCTCGAACAACTTCGACGAACTGAGCCTCGGCGGGCAGATCCTCGACTACTTCTGGCACCTGGTCTTACCGGTAACCGCGCTGGTGATCGGCAACTTCGCCACCCTGACCCTGCTGACCAAGAACAGCTTCCTCGACGAGATCAGCAAGCAGTACGTGATCACCGCCCGCGCCAAGGGCCTGAGCAACCATCAGGTGCTCTACGGCCATGTGTTCCGCAACGCCATGCTGATCATCATCGCCGGTTTCCCCAGCGCCTTCCTCGGCATTTTCTTCACCGGCTCGATGCTCATCGAGGTGGTGTTCTCCCTCGACGGCCTGGGCCTGCTCGGCTTCGAGTCGATCGTCAATCGTGACTACCCGGTGGTGTTCGGCACCTTGTTCATCTTTTCCCTGTTCGGTCTGCTGGCCAAGCTGCTCAGCGACGTGTCCTACACCCTGGTCGACCCGCGCATCGACTTCGATAGCCGGGAGAATTGATGATGACGCTCTCCCCTCTCAATCAGCGGCGCTTTGCCCGCTTCAAGGCCAACAAGCGCGGCTGGTGGTCGCTGTGGCTGTTTCTCGCCCTGTTCACCCTCAGCCTCGGCGCCGAACTGATCGCCAACGACAAGCCACTGGCGGTGCGTTACGACGGCGAGTGGTACTTCCCGGTGTTCAAACGCTATGCGGAAACCACCTTTGGCGGCGAATTCCCGCTGCAGGCCAACTACAAGAGCCCCTATATCCGCGAACTGGTCGCCGCCAAGGACGGCTGGATGCTCTGGCCGCTGATCCCCTTCGACTACAGCAGCATCAACTACGACCTGCAGGTGCCCTCGCCCGCCCCGCCCTCGGCGCAGAACTGGCTGGGCACCGATGACCAGGGCCGTGACGTGCTGGCGCGAATCATCTACGGCTTCCGCATCTCGATCCTGTTCGCCCTGGTGCTGACCGTACTCAGCTCGATCATCGGTGTGATCGCCGGCGCCCTGCAGGGCTTCTATGGCGGCTGGATCGACCTGGTCGGGCAACGCTTCCTGGAAATCTGGTCGGGCCTGCCGATGCTGTTCATGCTGATCATCCTCTCCAGCTTCGTGCAACCGAGCTTCTGGTGGCTGCTGGGGATCATGCTGCTGTTCTCCTGGATGACCTTGGTCGACCTGGTACGTGCCGAATTCCTCCGTGGGCGCAACCTGGAATACGTGCGCGCCGCCCGCGCCCTGGGCATGCAGAACGGCGCCATCATGTTCCGCCACATCCTGCCCAACGCCATGGTCTCGACCCTGACTTTCATGCCCTTCATCATCACCAGCGCGATCGGCACCCTGACCTCGCTGGACTTCCTCGGCTTCGGCCTGCCCGCCGGCGAGCCCTCGCTCGGTGAACTGGTGGCCCAGGGCAAGTCCAACCTGCAGGCCCCCTGGCTGGGCATCAGCGCCTTCGTCGTACTGGGGTTGATGCTGAGCCTGCTGGTCTTCATCGGCGAAGCGGCTCGCGATGCCTTCGATCCGAGGAAATAAGATGAGCGAATCGAACAACCTGATCGAAGTGCGCGACCTCGCCGTCGAGTTCGTCACCGGCGACCTCAAACAGCGTGTAGTCGAAGGCGTCAGCTTCGACATCCGCAAGGGCGAAACCCTGGCTCTGGTCGGCGAAAGCGGCTCCGGCAAATCGGTCACGGCGCACTCGATCCTGCGCCTGCTGCCCTATCCGCTGGCACAACACCCGGCCGGCAGCATCCTGTTCCAGGGGCAGGACCTGCTCAAGCTCGACGAGGCCAAGCTGCGCGGCATCCGTGGCAACCGCATCGCCATGGTGTTCCAGGAGCCGATGACCTCGCTCAACCCGCTGCACAGCATCGGCAAGCAGATCAACGAAGTGCTCGGCCTGCACAAGGGCCTCACCGGCAAGGCCGCCACCGCACGCACCCTGGAGCTGCTGGAGCTGGTCGGCATTCCCGAGCCGCACAAGCGCCTGCATGCCTATCCCCATGAGTTATCCGGCGGCCAGCGCCAGCGCGTGGTGATTGCCATGGCGCTGGCCAACGAGCCGGAACTGCTGATCGCCGACGAACCGACCACCGCCCTGGACGTCACCGTCCAGCTGAAAATCCTCGAATTGCTCAAGGAGCTGCAAGCCCGCCTAGGCATGGCCCTGCTGCTGATCAGCCACGATCTAAACCTGGTACGAAGAATCGCCCATCGCGTATGTGTCATGCAGCGCGGTCGCATCGTCGAACAGGCGTCGTGTGAAGAATTGTTCCATGCGCCGCAGCATCCCTATACCCAGGAACTGCTCGGTGCCGAGCCCAGCGGCGAACCGGCGGATAACCCCGCCGGCGTACCGCTGTTGGAAGTGGACGACCTGCGAGTGTGGTTCCCGATCAAGAAAGGGTTGCTGCGGCGCACGGTCGACCATGTGAAGGCGGTGGACGGCATCAACTTCAGCCTGCCCCAGGGCCAGACTCTGGGCATCGTCGGCGAAAGTGGTTCCGGCAAGTCCACCCTCGGTCTGGCGATCCTGCGCCTGCTTGGCAGCCAGGGCGCCATTCGCTTCCAGGGCCAGGCATTGAACGGGTTGTCGCAGCAGGCCGTGAGGCCATGGCGACGGCAGATGCAGGTGGTCTTTCAGGACCCCTTCGGCAGCCTCAGCCCGCGCATGTCAGTCGGGCAGATCGTTGGCGAAGGCTTGCGCATCCATCGCATGGGTACGCAGGCGGAGCAGGAACAGGCAGTCATCGACGCGCTCGTGGAAGTAGGTCTGGATCCGGAAACCCGGCATCGCTACCCCCATGAGTTTTCCGGCGGGCAGCGGCAGCGAATTGCCATTGCCCGGGCACTGGTGCTGAAACCGGCGCTGATTCTGTTGGACGAGCCCACGTCGGCGCTCGACCGCACGGTACAGCGCCAAGTGGTGGAGCTACTGCGCTCGTTGCAGGCCAAGTACAACCTGACCTACCTGTTCATCAGCCATGATCTGGCGGTGGTCAGGGCCCTGAGCCACCAGCTGATGGTGGTCAAACAGGGCAAGGTAGTGGAGCAAGGCCAGGCTGACGCGATCTTCGCCGCACCGCAGCACACTTATACCCGGCAGTTGCTGGAAGCCGCCTTCCTGGCTCCCGCAACTCCTGACTAACCAGAAGAGGAACAACGCACATGGGTTTTCTCACCGGTAAGCGCGTACTGATTGTTGGCGTGGCCAGCAAGCTGTCGATTGCCTCGGGCATCGCCGCCGCCATGCACCGCGAAGGCGCCGAGCTCGCCTTCACTTATCAGAACGAAAAGCTGAAAGGCCGCGTCGAGGAATTCGCCGCCGGCTGGGGCTCCAGCGCCGAGCTGTGCTTCCCCTGCGACGTCGCCAGCGATGAAGAGATCGCCAGCGCCTTTGCCGCCCTCAGCCAGAAATGGGACAGCCTGGACTGCATCGTCCACTCGGTCGGTTTCGCCCCCGGCGACCAGCTGGATGGCGACTTCACTGCGGTCACCACCCGTGAAGGCTTCAAGATCGCCCATGACATCAGCGCCTACAGCTTCGTCGCCCTGGCCAAGGCCGGTCGCGAGCTGATGCAGGGCCGCAACGGCAGCCTGCTGACCCTGTCCTACCTGGGCGCCGAACGCACCATGCCCAACTACAACGTGATGGGCATGGCCAAGGCCAGTCTGGAAGCCGGCGTACGCTACCTGGCCGGCAGCCTCGGCCCGGAAGGTACCCGCGTCAACGCCATCTCCGCCGGGCCGATCCGTACCCTCGCCGCCTCGGGCATCAAGAGCTTCCGCAAGATGCTCGCCGCCAACGAGAAGCAGACCCCCCTGCGCCGCAACGTCACCATCGACGAAGTCGGCAACGCCGGTGCCTTCCTCTGCTCCGACCTGGCCTCGGGCATCAGTGGCGAAATCCTCTATGTCGACGGCGGTTTCAACACCACCGCCATGGGCGCCATGGAAGACTGAGTTTCACCCAGCCACAAAAAAGGCCGCTGATAGCGGCCTTTTTTGTGGCTGGCTAGCTGCCCCGCAGGGCAGCACCTCGATCAGTACCGCTCGATATCAGCCTGTTCTTTCAGTTCCGCACGGAAGGCATTGAAGTCCTGCTGCCCCAGGCGCGAAGCCAGGAAGCGGCGGTACATGCTCTTCTCTTCTTCGCTCAGCTCGGCTTGCGGCTGACCGACGCCGTTCAGGCGCAGCAGCACGTAGTCACCGTTGCCCTGGCTGACGCCTGCGAAAGTCGGCGTACCATCTTCAGCAGGTTTTGGCATACGGAACAGCGCCTGCAGCAGCACGGGCTCGATGCCCTCCTGACTGCGGGTAGCCGCCTCGACGACCTTCCAGCTCTGCCCGTCCTCAGCCTGCTCGACCGGCGTCTTGCCTTCACGCAGGCTGACCAGTAGCGCCTCGCCCTTGGCCTTGACCGCCTCATTGGCGCGTTGCAAGGTCAGGGTGTCACGAATGCTGTTCTGCACCTGATCGAAGGGCAGCAGTTCGGACTTTTTGTGCTCCTTGACTCGGATGACCACCACGGTGGCCGGATCCAGCTCGATGGCAGTGCTGTTGGCGCCGCCTTCCAGAAGGTCCTCACTGAAAGCCGCCTGGATCACCTGACGATTGGCCGCCAGACCTTCGCTGCCACCCTCGCGGCCAAAGGCTGCCGTGGTTTGCACGGTAAGCCCCTGCTCCTGAGCCGGCTGGGCCAGGTCAGAGGCCTCATAGGCGGCATCTTCCAGGGCCTTGGCCGCTTCGACGAACAGCTGCTCGACACGCGGCGCCTTGTTGTCGGCAATCAGCTTGTCTTTCAGGCTGTCAAAGCTCGGCACATCGGCCGCTTGCACACCGAGCAGCTTGACCAGGTGCCAGCCAAACTGGCTGCGTACCGGAGCGGAGACTTCGCCCTCTTTGAGGCTGTAGAGCGCCTCCTCGAAGGCCGGGTCGTAGACACCCGGACCGGCGTAACCCAGATCACCGCCATTGGCAGCCGAACCCGGATCCTGCGACAGCTCCTTGGCCAGGGCGGCAAAGTCTTCACCCTGCTGCAGCCGCTTCTTCACGTCCTCGAGCTTGGCCTTGGCCTGCTCGTCGCTGAGCTTGTCGTTGACCTCCAGCAGGATATGCGCCGCCTGGCGCTGTTCGGCCAAACCGGCGATTTCCTTCTGGTACAGCTCCTGCAGCTCGTCGTCCTTGATTTCGACGCGGTCGAAGAAGGCTTCTTTCTTCAATTCGACGTAGTCCAGAACCACCTGTTCAGGGCTCATGAACTGATCGGCATGCTCTTCGTAGAACTTCTTGAGCTCTTCATCCTGGAGCTGCACAGCGCCGGTGTCAGCCTTCAGGGTCAGCGTGGCGAAATCGCGAGTCTGCTTGTCCAGACGGACGAAAGCGCTGAGCTCGGCGTCGGTGAGGAAACTGCTGCCCACCAGACCGGCTTGCAGCTGGCTGACCAGCACATCCTGCTCCAGGCGCTCGCGGAACTGCATCCGGGTAAAGCCCTCCTGTCGAATGACCTGGTCAAAGCGGGCGGCATCGAACTTGCCGTCTTGCTGAAACAGCGGCATGCCGAGGATCAACTGATCGAGTGCAGCCTGGGAAAAGGCCATGCCGGAATCTTTGGCGCCCTGCAGCAGCAGGTTGCGCTCGATCAAGGCATTCAGCGCCGATTCGCGCAGCAGCTTGTCGTCCAGCATCGAGACATCGAAGTCTTTGCCGAACTGCTGAATGTACTGGCGGCGCTGCATATCAACAGCACGACTAAGCGTGTCCTGGGTGATTTTCTCACCGTTGACGTCGGCAGCATTCTTGCTGTTGCTGGCGGAGTTGACGATGGCGTCGAATCCGGTGAAAGCCATCAGCGCGACGATAACGCCGACGATGGTCTTGGCAATCCACCCCTGTGAATTGTCCCTGATGTTCTGCAGCATGCATCCCCCGAAACGGCTGCGCTGAACAAGCAGCCATGCAGCGTGGGTAAAATCCGGATAAAAGAAAGGCGCATCCTAGGATGCGCCTTCTCGGTAACTGGTGGAGTGGCTCTGGCTCGACTGAACCACCACTCCGACCAGGTCGGGACCAGCCCGACCTGGAAGGGCAAGGCCAGAGAGACGCTTAGTTGACGGCGTCTTTCAGGGCTTTACCAGCTTTGAAGCCAGGGATCTTGGCAGCAGCAATGCTGATCGGCTTGCCGGTCTGCGGGTTACGGCCAGTGCGAGCAGCACGCTCTTTGACAGCGAAAGTACCGAAGCCAACCAGCACCACGGAATCACCAGCCTTCAGGGCGCCAGTGACGGATTCGATCACTGCGTCCAGCGCGCGGCCAGCAACAGCTTTCGGGATATCAGCAGATGCGGCGATGGCATCGATCAGTTCCGACTTGTTCACTCTAAGTCCCCTTATCTCTGTTGAGTTGTTTCTTAATTGTTTGGTGTAAGCAAAGCGGGTGCTGAAGGGCCTGGCTGACACGTAAGAGCCGCTTTATAGCAAGGGCTCGAAAAATGTGTCAAGGAAGCCCTACGGCTAATGCGTGCTGATTCGCTCCTTGGAATCAGACTCGCGCTTGTCATCCTTTGCAACCATCTCGGGAGCCGCATCGGGCAAGGGCTCCGGGGCGTATTGCAGCGCAATTTGCAGGACCTCGTCAATCCATTTAACCGGCTTAATGGTCAGGTCTTGCTTAATATTTTCGGGAATTTCCTTCAAATCGCGCACATTTTCCTCAGGAATGATCACCGTCTTGATTCCACCACGGTGAGCAGCCAGCAACTTCTCCTTCAAGCCGCCAATCGCCAGTACCTGACCACGCAGGGTAATCTCGCCGGTCATGGCCACATCGGCACGCACCGGAATTTGCGTCAGCGCCGACACCAGAGCCGTGCACAAACCGATACCGGCACTCGGGCCATCCTTCGGCGTTGCACCTTCCGGCATGTGAATGTGCACATCACGCTTCTCGTGGAAGTCCAGCGCAATCCCCAGGCTTTTGGCCCGGCTACGCACTACGGTGAGCGCGGCAGTCATCGACTCGGCCATCACGTCACCCAGCGAGCCGGTCTTGATCAATTGCCCCTTGCCGGGCACCACAGCGGTCTCGATGGTCAGCAACTCACCACCCACCTGGGTCCACGCCAGACCTGTGACCTGACCGATCTGATCCTGCTGCTCGGCCAGACCATAGCGATAACGACGCACGCCGAGGAAATGCTCGAGCAACTCGTCGGTCACCAACACCTTGAAACGTTTTTCCTTGGAGTGCTCCTTCACCGCCTTGCGGCAGACCTTGGCGATCTGTCGCTCCAGGCTGCGCACACCAGCCTCGCGGGTGTAGTAACGAATGATGTCGCGAATCGCCGCTTCCGCGAACTCGATCTCGCCTTTCTTCAGGCCATTGGCCTCGATCTGCTTGGGTGCCAGGTACTTGACCGCGATATTGATCTTCTCGTCCTCGGTATAACCGGGCAGACGAATCACCTCCATGCGGTCCAGCAGCGGGCCGGGGATATTCATGGAGTTGGCGGTACAGATGAACATCACATCCGACAGGTCGTAATCGACCTCCAGGTAATGGTCATTGAAGTTGTGGTTCTGTTCCGGATCGAGCACTTCCAGCAGCGCCGAAGCCGGATCGCCACGCATGTCCTGGCCCATCTTGTCGATTTCGTCGAGCAGGAACAGCGGGTTGCGCACGGCAACCTTGGTCATCTTCTGGATCAAGCGACCCGGCATGGAGCCGATGTAGGTCCGCCGATGCCCACGAATCTCGGCTTCGTCACGCACGCCACCCAGCGCCATGCGCACGAACTTGCGGTTGGTCGCACGGGCGATGGACTCGGCCAGGGACGTCTTGCCCACACCAGGCGGGCCAACCAGGCACAGCACGGGCCCCTTGAGCTTCTTCACCCGCTTCTGCACGGCGAGATACTCGAGGATGCGATCCTTGACCTCATCCAGACCATAGTGATCGGCATCGAGGATGTCTTCGGCTTTGGCCAGGTCCAGACGGACCTTGCTCTCGGCCTTCCACGGCACATTCACCAGCCAGTCGATGTAGGAGCGCACCACCGTGGCCTCGGCCGACATCGGTGACATCTGCTTGAGCTTGTTCAGCTCAGCATTGGCTTTGGTCAGGGCTTCCTTGGTCAGGCCGGCGTTGTCGATGCGCTTTTTCAGCTCATCGATTTCATTGTGGCCTTCGTCGATGTCGCCCAGCTCCTTCTGAATGGCCTTCATCTGCTCATTCAGGTAGTACTCGCGCTGGCTGCGCTCCATCTGCTTCTTGACCCGACCACGGATACGTTTTTCCACCTGCAACAGGTCGATTTCCGCATCCAGCAGCGCCAGCACATGCTCAACGCGGGCCGGTAGCTCGGTAATTTCGAGAATTTCCTGCTTCTGCTCGATCTTCAGCACCATGTGCGCGGCCATGGTGTCGACCAGGCGGCCCGGCTCATCGATGCTGTTCAGCGAAGACAGCACCTCAGCAGGAACCTTCTTGCCCAGCTGCACATACTGTTCGAACTGGCTGAGCAGGCTGCGCGAGAAGACTTCCGACTCGCGCTCGGCGACTTCCATCTCGTCGATTAGCTGCACTTCGGCGCGGCAATGGCCGTCCACCTCGATGAAGCGTTCGATGCTGCCGCGCTGTTCGCCTTCGACCAGTACCTTGACCGTACCGTCCGGCAATTTCAGCAGTTGCAGCACCGTAGCCACGGTACCCACGCGATACAGGGCATCTTCGCCCGGATCGTCATCGGCAGGATTGCGTTGCGCCAGCAGGAGAATCTGCTTGTCGCCGGTCATTGCAGCCTCGAGGGCCTCAATGGATTTCTCACGCCCGACAAAGAGCGGGATGACCATGTGTGGGTAGACCACAACATCACGCAGGGGCAGGAGAGGCAGTTCGATGGTTGTCTTCATGATTTCAGCTCTACGGCGGCCATTTGGCCGTAAACGAACGGGAGACCCTTGAACCTAAGATGGGGCCAGCCTCCGGAAAAAACAAGCAAGGACACCGGAAAAACAAAGGGCCCCGCAGGGCCCTTTATTTCATCAAGTATCTGACATCACGCGTCAGGAGCTGCCTTGGCGGGCGGCTCGCTGTTTTCGTAGATGAGCAGCGGCTTGGAATTACCCTCGATCACGCTTTCGTCGATCACCACCTTGCTGACTTCATTCTGCGAGGGGATCTCGTACATGGTGTCGAGCAGCACACCTTCGAGGATGGAACGCAGGCCACGGGCACCGGTCTTGCGCTCCAGCGCACGATGAGCCACGGCTTTCAGGGCGTCCGGACGGAACTCCAGATCCACGCCTTCCATTTCGAAGAGCTTGCCGTACTGCTTGGTCAGCGCGTTCTTCGGTTCGGTGAGGATCTGCATCAGCGCCGCCTCGTCGAGCTCGTCGAGAGTCGCGATGACCGGCAGACGACCAACGAACTCAGGAATCAGGCCGAACTTGACCAGATCATCCGGCTCAACCTCACGCAGCGCCTCGCCAACCTTCTTGCCCAGCTCCTGGCTACGCACTTCGGCATTGAAGCCGATGCCACCCTTGGTCGAACGACCATGGATGACCTTCTCCAGACCAGAGAACGCACCGCCACAGATGAACAGGATGTTGCGCGTGTCCACCTGCAGGAACTCCTGCTGGGGATGCTTGCGCCCGCCCTGCGGCGGAACCGAAGCCACGGTACCTTCGATCAGCTTCAACAGCGCCTGCTGCACGCCCTCGCCCGAAACGTCACGGGTGATCGACGGGTTGTCCGACTTGCGCGAAATCTTGTCGATTTCGTCGATGTAGACGATGCCCATCTGGGCCTTCTCGACATCGTAGTCGCACTTCTGCAGCAGCTTCTGAATGATGTTCTCGACGTCCTCACCCACATAACCAGCTTCGGTCAGGGTGGTGGCATCGGCGATGGTGAACGGCACATTGAGCAGACGCGCCAGGGTTTCGGCCAGCAGGGTTTTACCCGAGCCAGTCGGACCGATCAGCAGAATGTTGCTCTTGCCCAGTTCGACATCGTCTTTCTTGTCACGCTGATTCAAACGCTTGTAATGGTTGTACACCGCGACGGAGAGCACCTTCTTGGCGCGCTCCTGACCGATGACGTACTGATCCAGAATGCCGCTGATCTCTTTCGGCGCGGGCAACTTGTGCGCGCTGCTTTCGGCCTGTGCTTCCTGCACCTCCTCGCGGATGATGTCGTTGCACAGGTCGACGCACTCGTCGCAGATAAAGACCGAGGGGCCGGCAATCAATTTGCGCACTTCATGCTGGCTTTTGCCGCAGAAGGAGCAATAAAGCAGCTTGCCGTTGTCCTCGCCATTGCGGGTGTCAGTCATTCGATCAATCCAAATCCGATAGGCATGAAACACAAGATGGAGGCAATTGCAGGCATTTTCAAGCCTGCATGACGGCCGGACACGCCAAACCGCCCTATTTTGAGCTGCCTATATTAAGCGGGGCGCTGTTCAATCACTGCGTCGATCAACCCATACTCACGAGCGGCTTCGGCGCTCATGAAATTATCACGATTGGTATCGCGCTCGATTTCTTCCAAAGTGCGTCCACTGTGCTTAGCCATCAGTATGTTGAGACGCTCACGGATGAAGAGGATTTCCTTGGCGTGAATTTCAATGTCCGACGCCTGACCTTGGAAACCGCCCAGCGGCTGGTGAATCATCACGCGCGAGTTCGGCAGGCAGTAACGCTTACCCTCAGCGCCAGCGGTCAGCAGGAAGGCGCCCATGCTGCAAGCCTGACCAATACAGGTGGTCGACACGTTTGGCTTGATGAACTGCATGGTGTCGTAGATCGACATGCCAGCGGTCACCGAACCACCTGGGGAGTTGATGTAGAGGTGGATGTCCTTGTCCGGATTTTCCGCTTCAAGGAACAGCAACTGGGCTACCACCAGGTTGGCCATGTAGTCCTCGACCGGACCGACCAGGAAGATCACCCGCTCCTTCAACAGGCGCGAGTAGATATCGTAGGCACGTTCGCCGCGGGCGGACTGCTCCACCACCATCGGCACCAGGCCACCGGCGGCCTGGATATCAGGCATTTGCTGCATAAATTGATTACGCGACATATCCAGCGATCTCTCCATAAATGTTCATATCCCAAAGACGCATAAGCCAGCTCGAAGGCTGGCTTATGGTGTGCTCAAACGAGGCGAGGGATCAGGCTGCTTGCGGAGCTTCCGCCGGCTTGACCGCTTCTTCGTAGGAGACCGCTTTATCGGTCACTTTGGCCTTCTGCAGAACAGTATCTACAACTTGTTCTTCCAGTACAACCGAACGCACTTCGTTCAGCTGCTGGTCGTTCTTGTAGTACCAGGCCACAACCTGCTGCGGCTCCTGATAGGCCGAGGCCATTTCTTCGATCACTTCGCGTACGCGGGCGTCGTCCGGCTTCAGTTCGAACTGCTTGACCACTTCGGCAACCAGCAGACCGAGAGAAACGCGGCGCTTGGCCTGCTCTTCGAACAGCTCGGCCGGCAGCTGATCAGGCTTGATGTTGCCACCGAACTGCTGAACAGCCTGCACGCGCAGACGATTCACTTCGTTGCCGATCAGCGCCTTCGGCACTTCAACCGGGTTGGCGGCCAGCAGGCCTTCCATTACCTGGTTCTTGACCTTGGACTTGATGGCCTGGCGCAGTTCGCGCTCCATGTTCTTGCGCACTTCGGCACGGAAGCCTTCCAGACCGCCTTCCTTCACACCGAACAGGGTGAAGAACTCGTCATTCAGCTCCGGCAGTTGCGGGGCAGCAACGGCAGTCACGGTAACAGTGAACTCGGCAGCTTTGCCGGCCAGATCGAGGTTCTGGTAGTCAGCCGGGAAAGTCGGGGTGATCACGCGCTCTTCGCCAGCCTTGACGCCAACCAGAGCATCTTCGAAGCCCGGGATCATGCGACCGGAACCCAGCACCAGCTGCGTGCCCTTGGCGGAACCACCGGCGAAGACTTCACCGTCAACCTTGCCAACGAAATCGATGGTCAGCTGGTCGCCATTCTCGGCAGCACGATCGCTGGCCTCGAAACGGGTGTTCTGCTTGCGCAGGATTTCCAGCATGTTGTCGACATCGGCGTCAGCGACTTCAGCCTGCAGGCGCTCGATGGCGATGCTGTCGAGGCCGGCAACCTGGATTTCAGGGATGACCTCGAAGATCGCAACGTATTCCAGATCCTTGCCCTTCTCGAAGGACTTCGGCTCTACAGCCGGAGCACCAGCCGGGTTCAGCTTCTGCTCAACGATGGCTTCGTAGAAGGTGGCCTGGATCAGGTCGCCCAGGGCTTCCTGACGAGCGGAGTCTTCGTAACGCTGACGGATCACGCTCATCGGCACCTTGCCGGGGCGGAAACCAGCGACCTTGGCACGACGGGCAGTCTGTTGCAGACGCTTGGTCACTTCGGTCTCGATGCGCTCGGCCGGGACACCGATGGTCATGCGGCGCTCAAGAGCGGAGGTGCTTTCAACAGAAACTTGCATGGGTATTCCTCGTTGCACAGACGTAAGCCGGCCGTTCCGGCCCAGAATCAAGGGCATGCATTCTAGTGGGTCGAATAGCAGAAGTCACCTGCGGAAAAGACGCAGGAACGGCGAGGTATATATAAGGAAGAAAAGATGGTGCGGACGGAGAGACTCGAACTCTCACACCTTGCGGCGCCAGAACCTAAATCTGGTGTGTCTACCAATTTCACCACGTCCGCGTGGTATAGCGCTGAAACAAAAACGCCAGGCCTAGTGGCCTGGCGTTTTCTCGAATATGGGGTGGACGAAGGGAATCGAACCCTCGACACCAGGAGCCACAATCCTGTGCTCTACCAACTGAGCTACGCCCACCATATTGCGATGCTTGTGCCTGACTGCCAGATGGCACGCCCGGCAGGACTCGAACCTGCGACCATCCGCTTAGAAGGCGGATGCTCTATCCAGCTGAGCTACGGGCGCTTGTTCATCTGCTAGCGCAGACTTGAAGCTTCGGCTTCGGCTAGGCCCGGAGGCTTCGCTTTTGCCGTCTTACCCAGCGACTGGCTGTGCTCGACAAGCGGGGCGAATCTTATAGAGGCGCCGCCATAGCGTCAACACTAAAAGTTAAAAAAATTCAGCGAGATAAAGGAGTTACAGGAAATTCGCCGGGTGGCGCCTTTGCCCAACCGCCCCGCCGTGCGAGAATGCACGCCCTTTTTCAATCCTTCCTGATGGTTAACCACGCGCCATGACCGCACAACTGATCGACGGCAAAGCCATAGCCGCCAGCCTGCGCCAGCAAATTGCCCAACGCGTTGTCGAACGCCGCCAGCAAGGCCTGCGCGCCCCAGGCCTGGCCGTGATCCTGGTCGGTAGCGACCCCGCCTCCCAGGTTTATGTCTCGCACAAGCGCAAGGACTGTGAGGAAGTCGGCTTCGTCTCCGTGGCCCACGACCTGCCCGCCAGCACCAGCCAGGGCGAGCTGCTGGCCCTGATCGATCACCTGAACGACGACCAGGCCATCGACGGCATCCTCGTGCAACTGCCGCTGCCGGCCCACCTGGACGCCTCGCAACTGCTCGAGCGGATCAGCCCGGACAAGGACGTGGACGGTTTCCATCCCTTCAACGTCGGCCGCCTGGCCCAGCGCATCCCCCTGCTGCGCCCCTGTACGCCGAAAGGCATCATGACCCTGCTGCAAAGCACCGGTGTCGACCCGCACGGACTGAATGCAGTGATCGTCGGCGCCTCCAACATCGTCGGCCGACCGATGGCCCTGGAACTGTTGCTGGCCGGCTGCACCGTGACCGTCACCCACCGCTTCACCAAGGATCTGCCGGGCCACCTGGCCAATGCCGACCTGGTAGTCGTGGCGGCCGGCAAGCCAGGACTGGTCAAAGGCGAATGGATCAAGCCGGGCGCCATCGTCATCGACGTCGGCATCAACCGCCAGGCCGACGGCAAGCTAGTCGGTGACGTGGAGTTCGACGTCGCCGCCGAACGCGCCGGCTGGATCACCCCAGTACCAGGCGGCGTGGGCCCGATGACCCGCGCCTGCCTGCTGGAAAACACCCTCTACGCGGCAGAACACCTGCACGTGTAAGGGCATCGCCTGCCTGAACAGGTGATATCCAAAAAAACGGCACCCGCGGGTGCCGTTTTCTTTTCAGTTGTCGAGCGAGGCAGGCTACGCCGGCAACTGCGTCCTCTGGGCAAACGCCATGAACTCCTGGGCAGGCAGCGGCCTGGCAAACAGGTAGCCCTGCCCCTGATCACAACCCAGCTCGGCCAGCAGCCGCCGAATCGAGTCATCCTCGATGCCTTCGGCCGTGGTCAGTAGGTTAAGGCTCTTGGCCATCTGGATGATCGCCGTGACGATGGCCTGATCCTGTGTATTGCCCAGCAACGTGCGCACGAAAGACTGATCGATCTTCAGCTTGTCCACGCGAAACCGCTGCAAATAGGCCAGGTTGGAATAGCCCGTACCGAAATCATCGATCGACAGCTTCACGCCTAGCGTTTTGAGGCGGTAGAGCATGTCGATGAACGCCGCCGAATCCTGCAGCAGGATCGACTCGGTCAACTCCAGCTCGAGACAGCTGGGATTCAAACCGAAGCGGCTCAAGGCCGAACCGATCAACGCCTCCAGATTGCCCCGGCGAAACTGCACCGCAGAAAGATTCACCGAGACCACAAAGCGCGGCAGACCGGCAGCTTGCCAAAGCATCATCTGGCGACAGGCCTCGTTCAGCACCCACTCGCCAATCTCGACGATCAACCCCGACTGTTCGGCCACCCGAATGAACCGATCCGGCGCGATCATCCCCAGCACCGGGTGCTGCCAGCGGACCAGCGCCTCGGCCGCCAGCAGACGCCCGTTGTGGATGTCGACGATGGGCTGGTAGTGCAAGACGAACTCACCGCGCACCAGCGCCTGGCGTAGATCCAGCTCCAGACTCAGGCGCTCACGGGTGTCGGCGTTCATTTGCGCATCGAAGAAGCAGAAACCGTTACGTCCCGCCGACTTGGCCTGGTACATGGCCATGTCCGCATGCTTGAGCAGCGTATCGAAGTCGTCGCCATCCTCGGGAAACAGAGCGATACCGATGGAGATCGAGGTGACGATCTGCATCCCCTTCAAAGCAAAGGGGCGCGCCAGCTCGGCCTGCACCTGCGTCGTCATGGCAGAAATCGTTGCCGGGTCATCCACATCGGCCAGCGCCATGAGGAACTCATCACCACCCTGGCGACTGACCGTATCCGTGTCACGCATCACCCCTTGCAGGCGTAGCGCCACTTCCTTAAGCAGCTCGTCGCCGGCGGCATGCCCCAGCGAATCATTGATGGTTTTGAAGTTGTCCAGATCGAGAAACAGCAAGGCCACGCGCTTCTTGTAGCGCCTCGCCTGACCGATGGCCTGCTCCATGCGGTCACTGATCAACAGGCGATTGGGTAGATTGGTCAGCGCATCGTGCCGGGCCAGATGGGTGAAGCTGGCCTGGGAATCTTTCACCCGCACAATTTCCTGCTGCAGGCGCAGCAAGGTGCGGCGCAGGTCATTGGCCAGCAGCCACACCGCCATCGCGCACATCACCAGGATGCAGCTGACATTGATCATCCGCCCGACCCCGATCGGCCAGGGCTCGAACACCAGCAGACCGCTGAGTGAGGCGTAGGTCATGCCGGCCACCGAAGCCAACATGCTCAGCAGCAGACCGATGAACAGCCGCAGCGACGCCACCATGCCGGCCACGATGAGGATGGCCGGATAGGCCAGCAGCACTCCACTATAGAGCCCCTGACTGAACCACAGGGACACCGTGACCAACCCCGTCAGTGAGACCAGCACCAGCACGATGGCCGCCGCGGTTGCCCCGCGCCGGTTCAGCTGTTGGCCAACCAGCACCAGGATCAGCGCCAGCAGCACCAGCACGGTGTTCAGCCAGCTCTGCGCCAACACGGTCTGCAGGCCGATCAGCAGCAGCACGACGCACTGCACATTGGCGATCTGGCCGAGGCGCCGCGCCTGCAAACGCCGATCCAGTGGATCGTTTTGCTCGTACAGGGCTTGCGAATCTTGCGGGCACGTCATCTCTACTTCTCTTCCATGATGCGACTACTGCGAAACGGTCGTAGCTCGGCGAAAAGATTGCAAGCTAACGAAAACCGCGCGCCAGCGGCAAGTTTTTGTGCTGCGGCAAAAGGCTGCGGCAGGGGCCCCTGCGAATGCCACACGATTACTGGATGCATTCCAATCTGGGCGTTACGCGCGCTTGCAGGTATCTTCAGCGACCTGTACTCACCTTCAGCCGAGACACGCTTTTGATCAGCACCACCCTCCGCAGCGCCCTGCTCGCCACTGCCACGCTCTACTCGACAGCCACGTTCGCACAAGTCGAAGTCCAGCCCGTGCAGCACACGACTGTCGGCCGGATCCTGGCGGTCAAGATCTTCGAGGAGATCGCCCCGAACGACTACGAGACCCTGCTCAAGGGGCTCCGGCAGAATCCGGGCAAGTTCGCCAAGAAGATCGTGGTGCTAGACAGCATAGGCGGCAGCGTGCAGGAAGCCATCCGCATGGGCCGCCTGCTGCGGGAAACCGGTTTCGATGCACTGGTGCCCAGCAATGGCATCTGCCAGGGCACCTGCGTCTACCTACTGGCTGCCGGGCGCGACAAGAACGTACGTGGCTATGTCGGCTTGCACCGCCCCTACTACCCGAGCGGCGACTCGGCCCTATCCGAGCGCAGCAGCAGCGCTGCACGCTACAGCCCGAGCGCCTACTGGCGTGAGATGAACATCCCGACCAGCCTGGCCGAAGACATGAGCCGCATTGAACCGAGCAAGATGCGCGTGCTCTCGCCCCAGGAACTGGCCCGCTACCGGCTCGACTGAGCCACCATGTAGAAAAGAAAAAGGCCGCTCTAGAGCGGCCTTGCTCATTACAGCGAACAGCTTACTCGGCCAGGCGCCAAGTGGTGCCGCCCTTGCCGTCTTCAAGCACCACACCCATGGCGGTGATCTGGTCGCGAATGCGGTCGCTTTCTGCCCAGTTCTTCTCGGCACGCGCCTGCAGGCGCGCAGCGATCAGTACCTCGACTTCGGCGGCGTCGACCTTACCCGTGGCACCGGCCTGGAGGAAAACATCCGGCTCCAGCTGCAACACACCGAGCACACCCGCCAACTGCTTGAGCTGAGCGGCCAGGCCTTCGGCGGCAGGCAGATCCGACTCGCGCAGGCGGTTGACCTCGCGAATCATCTCGAACAGCACGGCGCAGGCTTCCGGCGAGTTGAAGTCGTCGTCCATGGCCACGGCGAAGCGCTCGACGAACTCCTCACCACCGGCCGGCGCAGCCTCGGGCAGACCTTTCAGGCCATTGTAGAAGCGCTCCAGGGCGCCCTTGGCTTCCTTGAGGCTGTCTTCGGAATAGTTGATCGGGCTGCGGTAGTGACTGGACACCAGCAGGTAGCGCACCACCTCCGGGTGGTACTTCTCCAGTACCTCGCGGATGGTGAAGAAGTTGCCCAGGCTCTTGGACATCTTCTCGCCATCCACGCGCACCGCGCCGGCGTGCATCCAGGCGTTGGCGTAGAGCTTGCCGGTGGCCGCCTCGCTCTGCGCGATCTCGTTTTCGTGGTGCGGGAACACCAGGTCCGGGCCGCCGCCATGGATGTCGAAGGTCTCGCCCAGGCAGCAGGTGGACATCACCGAGCACTCGATGTGCCAGCCCGGACGGCCCTTGCCCCAGGGCGAATCCCAGCTCGGCTCGCCCGGCTTGGCGCCTTTCCACAGGACGAAGTCCAGCGGATCTTCCTTGATCTCGTCGACCTCGATGCGTGCGCCGATCTTCAGCTCGTCGATCTTGCGGCGGGACAATTTGCCGTAGCCTTCGAACTTGGTGACGCGGTAGTACACGTCGCCATTGCCCGGGGCGTAGGCGAAGCCCTTGTCGATCAGGGTCTGGATCATCTGGTGCATGCCGGCGATATGCCCGGTGGCACGCGGCTCGATATCCGGGCGCAGCACGTTGAGACGACCTTCGTCCTCGTGCATGGCGGCGATCATGCGCTCAACCAGGGCTTCGAACGGCTCGCCGTTCTCTTGGGCGCGCTTGATGATCTTGTCGTCGATGTCGGTAATGTTGCGCACGTAGGTCACGTCATAGCCGCGCTGACGCAGCCAGCGGGTGACCACATCGAACGCCACCATCACGCGGGCGTGGCCAATGTGGCAGAAGTCGTACACGGTCATGCCGCACACGTACATACGTACCTGGTTGCCTTCCAGCGGCTGGAAGATGTCCTTGGTCTTGCTCAGGGTGTTGTAGATGGACAACGCCATAGATCAGGCTCCCCAGGAGTCGCGCAAAGTGACGGTGCGGTTGAATACCGGGGCGCCAGGCTTGGAATCCTTCAGATCGGCAACGAAGTAGCCTTCGCGCTCGAACTGGAAGCGCTCTTCCGCCGCGGCGTTAGCCAGCGACGGCTCGGCGCGGCAGCCTTGCAGCACCACCAGCGAATCCGGGTTGATGTTATCGAGGAAGCTGCCGCCCTCCTCGTCCTTCTCCGGGTTGGCGGAGCGGAACAGGCGGTCGTAGAGGCGCACTTCGCATTCCACGCTCTCGGCGGCCGGCACCCAGTGGATCACGCCCTTGACCTTGCGGCCTTCCGGGTTCTTGCCCAGGGTGTTCTCGTCGTAGGAGCAGCGCAGCTCGACGATATTACCGGCGGCATCCTTGATCGCCTCGTCGGCGCGAATCACGTAGCTGCCACGCAGGCGCACTTCGCCACCGGGGATCAGGCGCTTGAAGCCGTCCGGCGGGGTTTCCTCGAAGTCGCTGGCGTCGATGTAGATCTCGCGGCTGAACGGCAGCACGCGCACGCCCATGTCCTGCTTGGGATGGCGCGGCAGTTCGAGGTTCTCGACCTGGCCTTCTGGATAGTTGCTGATGACCACTTTCAGCGGCTTCAACACGCACATGGCGCGCGCAGCGTTGGCATCGAGGTCGTCACGGATGGCGAATTCGAGCATGCCGACATCGACCACGCCGCCGGCGCGATTGACGCCGATCATGTCGCAGAAGTTGCGGATCGACGCCGGCGTGTAGCCGCGGCGACGGAAGCCGGACAGGGTCGACATGCGCGGATCGTCCCAACCATTCACATGCTTTTCATCGACCAGCTGCTTGAGCTTGCGCTTGCTGGTGATGGTGTAGTTCAGGTTGAGGCGGGCGAATTCGTACTGGCGCGGTTGCGCCGGCACCGGCAGTTGTTCGAGGAACCACTCGTACAGCGGGCGGTGATCCTCGAACTCCAGGGTGCAGATGGAGTGGGTGATGCCCTCGATGGCGTCCGACTGGCCGTGGGTGAAGTCGTAGCTCGGGTAGATGCACCACTTGTCACCGGTCTGGTGGTGATGGGCGTGGCGGATGCGGTAGAGGATCGGGTCGCGTAGATTGATGTTCGGCGAGGTCATGTCGATCTTGGCGCGCAGCGAACGGGCGCCATCGGCGAACTCGCCGGCCTTCATGCGGGCGAACAGGTCGAGGTTCTCTTCCACCGAACGCTCGCGGAACGGGCTGTTCTTGCCCGGCTCGGTCAGGCTGCCGCGGTAGGCGCGCATTTCCTCGGCATTCAGGTCGCAGACGAAGGCCTTGCCGGCCTTGATCAGCTCGATGGCCCAGGCATGCAACTGGTCGAAATAGTTGGAGGCGTAGCGCTCCTCGCCGGCCCATTTGAAGCCCAGCCACTCGACGTCGCTCTTGATCGCGTCGATGTATTCCTGGTCTTCCTTGGCCGGGTTGGTGTCGTCGAAGCGCAGGTTGCACTCGCCGCCGAGGGCCTGGGCCAGGCCGAAGTTCAGGCAGATCGACTTGGCGTGGCCGATGTGCAGGTAGCCGTTGGGCTCCGGCGGGAAGCGCGTGATGATCTTGGCGTGCTTGCCGCTGTCCAGGTCAGCCTGGACGATGGGCAGCAGGAAGTTGGCAGCTTTTTCGACGGTGGGCTTGCTCATGATGTCCTTAGGTGCGAATGCGCGGCTCAGAGCCTGTTTCGGATCTCGCGAGCTAGAGCGAGACAAGGCAAAAGCAGCCGAGGAAGCGCAGTTTACAAGTTGTAAATGAGCATTCCGAGGCTGCTTTTAACGCCGTATCGCCGACGCGCAGCAGATCCGAGACGGGCTCTCAGGGTAGGCCGGTCAAAACAAAGCCCGTATGATACCCAACCCGTCAACCCCCTGACAGCCGCAAAGCGACCGGGCGTGACCCTATGGCGCGAAAACAGGCCCCGCCTGCTCCGCTGCCGCACCATTCTGGCCGTTTTGCCCGTAACTCAAGAGTGAATCCCATGATCAAGCTGCACACCAACCACGGCGTCATCACCCTGGAACTCTTCGAAGACAAGGCCCCGGAAACCGTGGCCAACTTCAAGGAATATGTGAAGAGCGGTCATTACGACGGCACCGTTTTCCACCGCGTGATCAGCAACTTCATGATCCAGGGCGGCGGTTTCGAGCCGGGCATGAAGCAGAAAGCCACCCGCGCCACCATCAAGAACGAAGCCAACAACGGCGTGGCCAACAAGGTCGGCACCGTGGCCATGGCCCGCACCATGGAGCCGCACTCGGCTTCCGCGCAGTTCTTCATCAACGTTGCCGACAACAGCTTCCTCAACCACAGCGCGCCGACCGTACAGGGCTGGGGCTACGCGGTGTTCGGTGAAGTGGTCGACGGCATGGACGTGGTCAACAAGATCAAGGGCGTGGCCACAACCATGAAATCCGGCCACCAGGACGTACCGGTAGACGACGTGATCATCGAGAAAGCCGAAATCGTCGAGTAAGTCGATGATCCTGCTGATCTCCGATCTGCACCTGGAAGAGCAACGCCCGGACCTGACCCGGGCGTTTGTGCATTTCCTCGCCGGCCGCGCCAGAGCGGCCGAAGCCCTGTACATCCTCGGTGACTTCTTCGAGGTATGGATCGGCGATGATGGCATGACGCCCTTCCAGCACGAGATCGCCCGTGCCCTGCGCCAGCTGAGTGACAGCGGCACGCAAATTTTCCTCATGCATGGCAACCGCGACTTCCTGATCGGCAAAGCCTTTTGCCGCGAAGCCGGCTGTACCCTGCTGAAAGACCCAAGCCTGGTGCGTTTCGATGGCGAGCCGGTGCTGCTGATGCACGGTGACAGCCTGTGCACCCAGGACCTGGCCTATATGAAGCTGCGCCGCTGGCTGCGCAACCCGCTTAGCCTGTTCATCCTACGCAACCTGCCGCTCGCCACCCGCCACAAGCTGGCGCGCAAGCTGCGCAACGAAAGCCGCGCGCAGACCTCCATGAAAGCCAGCGAGATCGTCGACGTGACCCCGACCGAAGTGCCGCAGATCATGACCGAGTACGGCGTGCGCACCCTGATCCACGGTCACACCCATCGCCCGGCGGTGCATGAGCTGCAGGTCGCTGGCCAGGCCGCCCGGCGCATCGTCCTCGGTGACTGGGACAAGCAGGGCTGGGCCTTGCAAATCGACGAAAACGGCTACCAGCAAGCGCCCTTCCCGCTCGCCTGAGAACCTGTTTACGATCTTCTGAATTAGAGCCAGACAAGGCAAAAACGGCCGAGGAAGCGCAGTTTACGAACTGTAAATGAGCATTCCGAGGCCGTTTTTAACGCGGTCTGGCCGCGAGTCAGGAGATCGTAAACAGGTTCTAAACAATCTGCGCGAGGCACGCCACATACTGGCCAGCCGCCACTTGACGCCCCCGCGACGGCTCAGCAGCATTCGCGTTCTCTTCCCGCAGTCAAGGACAGATCATGGAAATCTCCAACGGAGCCTCAGCAAAACTCTCCCTCATCAAGTACGTCGGCGTGCCCGTACTGGTCGCCGCCATCGGCTTCGTCACCTTCAACGGGGTGTTCTTCTATAACGAGGCCGGTTTCGCCACCCATGTGCGGACCATCTTCGGCGAAGAGAAAGTGGTCGATGACGTCGGCTACGCCACCAAGTGGTTCGGCCGCGCCACCGCGTGGAAGAAGGCCCTCAGCGTGCAATCGGTACTCACCGAGGCCCTGGCCATCGACGACAGCAGCGACAACGACTCGCTCGGCGCCACCATCGAAGCCTTCCCCATCGTGTTTCTCGGCAACGTCGACGCCAAGGTCGAATCCTCGGCGCGCTTCCGCCTGCCGGCTGGCGAGCAGTTCCTGAAGATCGCCCAGGAGTACCGCAACCCGGAAAACTTCATCAAGACCGCCCTGGTTCCGGCGATCAAGGAAACCCTGCAGGCCACCGCCTCGCTGATGAGCGCCGACGATTTCTACGCCGGCGCGCGCAGCGAGTTTGCCGCCGAGTTCGAGAACCAGCTCAACGACGGCCTGTACCTGATCAAGCGCAAGGAAGTGCGTGGCCCGCGCGGCCACCAGCCGAGCCAGACCGCGATCCTCCAGGCCGGCACCGAACAGGGCAGCTTCGGCGACAACAATGCCAGCCAGTTCGTGACCGAGAAGGTCATGGACAACAAGGGCATCCCGGTACGCAAGCAGCAGCAGTTCCGCAAATACGGCGTGGAAGTGGTCGAGGCGCGGATCACCAACGTCGACCCCAACCCGCAGTACAAGCAGCGCATGGTCAAGGTTCAGCAGGCCCTGGCCGAGCTGGCCGTGGCCCGGCAGAACCGCCTGAAAGAAGAAGAAGAGAAGCTGCTGGTCACCGCCCGCGGTGAGAAGGAAGTGGAAGCCCGCCGCCAGGAAACCCTGCGCGACCAGATCGAGCGCACCACCCAGGCCGAGACCGAGAAGCAGCTAGCGCGGATCAACGCCGAGCGCGAAAAAGGCCGCGCCGAGATCGAGAAGCAGACCGCCGAACTGCTGCGCGACAAGGCAGCGATCACCGCCGACGCCACCAAGATCACCGCCGATGCCGAAGCCTATGCACGCAAAGCGGTAATCGAGGCGGACGGCGCCCTGCAACCGAAACTGGAGGCGCTGATCTCGATCAACAAGGTCTGGGCCGAAGCCGCCGCACAAGCGCCGGTACCCGGTGTGATGATGGGTGGCTCGGGCACTGGCGCCAGCGCCAGCCGCCAGGACGAGATCGGCCAGCTGATGGGCATCCTCGCCACCAAGGCCGCCCGCGACCTGTCGCTGGACATGAAGGTCAAGGAATAAGCTTCAGGCAGAACTGAAAACGCCCCGCACTGAGCGGGGCGTTTTTGTTTAGACCAGAACCTGCATGCCCAGTAGGTGATGCCCGGCGGAGGAAACTGCTTCGCAGTTTTCCACGGGGTGGCCATCCACCCTACGCGAACCTGCCAGCACTGTAGGGCGGGTGAAACCCGCGGGTTTCACCCGCCCTACGAACTACGAGTGGCCTGCCCCCTCTCCCCCGGCCCCTCTCCCGTGAACGGGAGAGGGGAGCAAAGCGCTTAAGTGCACGGTATTACCCGCATTGTTTCAGCTCTGTAGGGTGGATAACGCTTTGCTTATCCACCTTGGGCCGTACTCAGCGAAACTAGGCCGCCGGGCACGCCGGTTGGCGCAAGTCGCCGAACGCCAGTTGCAGCCAGTGCCGATAGAAGCCCTCCGCCACCCGATTGAGCGCCGCCACCCGTGCCGGCAGGTCGACCAGCATCTGCCGCAGGCCCTGCTGGCTGGCCTGGGTTTCGTCGAGCAGGTGCGCCCAGTCACGCAACCAGTCGGTTACCAGCGCCTCGGTCATTTCCGGGTGACCCTGCAGGGCCAGCACCTTGTCACCCCAGGCGAAAGCCTGGTTCGGGCACCAGGGGCTGGAGAGCAGCCACTCGGCACCGGCCGGCAGTCCGAAGGTGTCGCTGTGCCACTGATAGACCGGGAACTCGCTCGGCAGATGGGTCAGCCAGGGATTGGGGCTGGCCTTGTCGCGGCGTACCAGCGGTTGCCAGCCGACTTCGGTATAGGGCATGCGATGCACCGGCGCGCCGAGGGCACGGGCAATCATCTGCCCACCCAGACAGTGGCCGATCAGGGGAATATCGCGCTGGATGATGTGCTGCAAAGCGGCAACTTCTGCACCGATCCAGGGCAGATCGTCGTTGACGCTCATCGGCCCGCCCATCACCGCCACGGCATGCGGGCGGTCAAGGTCGTAGCCGTCGAGTTCACCGAGGTCGCTGCGCACCACGGTGTAGTCGAGCTGATGGGCCTCCAGCACTGCTGCCAGGTGGCCCGGAGGACAATAATCGACGTGCGTTAGAATTAGAATGTCGGTCATGACTACTTCTCCGGTGTCCGCTGGAAAAGGCAAGCCCCGTGCCGAAACACGGAACTCTGCGGCGATTCTGCGAACTTTTTTACGGAGGCTAACCGAGTCGTCCGTGACCGGCCAGTGCCGGCACGGACAAACCTGCAGCATCAGGCAATGCTGACCGCCTGCTGATCGCTACGCGCCAGATCCATCAGCTCGCGGTTGGCCACCGCATACATGGCGTAGTCGGTGCCGGTGGCCGCCCGCAGTTCAGCGAGCATCGCCAGCCAGCGCTGCACCAGTGCCTTGTGCTGTTCCAGCCAGAAGCCTACGCGCTCTTCCACATCAACCGGGCCGTCGGCCATCTGCAGCACGGCGATGGTGATGGCGCGTTGCTGCCAGTCCAGGTCGTCGCGGAACGCCTCGCGGGCCAGGGCCTGCCAGTTGTTCTCCACCGGCAGGCTGGTGATCTGCTGCAGGTACCAGGACAACTCCAGCGCCCCGCCCACGGCGAAGTAGGCGGTGGCCACTTCCGAGGCCGGCTTGCCGGTGACATCCGCCGCTTCGATGATCGGCAGCAGGGTATACAGATGACTGGTACCGGCGACCACGCGGGCCAGCTCCTCCGGCGTACCGGCTTCGACGAAGCCCTGGTAGCGCGCCAGCCACTGCTCGCGGGCCGGGCCTTCCAGCAGTTCGTCCAGACGCCCGGCCAGCTCGGCCACGCGCGGGCCGAAGTGGCCGACATCGCGCGCCGCATCCAGCTCGTTGCGGCGGCTGCGCAGGAACCAGCGGGTAGCCCGGCGGCCGAGGCGCATCAGCTCGTCCATCAACTGCAGCTGCAGCTCGGCCGGCACCTGGTAGTCCAGCGCCTCGATCTGCTTCCACCAGTGCGGCAGGCGGAACACGTCACGCACGATGACATAGGCGCCGGCGACGTTGGCCGCGCTCATGCCGGTGGACTCCTTCAGGCGCTGCACGAAGGTGATGCCCATGTGGTTGACCAGGTCGTTGGCGATCTGCGTGCTGACGATCTCGCGCTTCAGGCGATGACGGCGCATCGGTTCGGCGAACTTCTTGCTCAGCTGCGCCGGGAAGGCGGTCTCCATCTCGCGAGCCAGATAGTCGTCGTCCGGCACCAGGGATTTCAGCAGGGCTTCCTTGAGGTCGATCTTGCTGTAGGAGATCAGCACCGACAGCTCCGGCCGGGTCAGGCCCTGGCCATTGGCAGCGCGTTCGTTGAGCTCGTCGTCGCTGGGCAGAAACTCCAGGGCACGGTCCAGCTTGCCGGCCGCTTCCAGCGCCGCCATCAGGCGTTTGTACTCGGGCAGGCGTTCGCGGGCGCGGCGCTCGGCCAGCGACAGGGCCTGGGTCTGCTTGTAGTTGTTGCCCAGCACCAGGCTGCCCACCGCATCGGTCATCTCGGCCAGCAGCTTGTTGCGCTGCTTGCCGGTCATGTCGCCGGCGCCGACAATCTCGCCGAGCAGGATCTTGATATTGACCTCGTGGTCGGAGCAGTCCACGCCGCCGGCGTTGTCGATGAAGTCGGTGTTGCTGGCGCCGCCGCTCAGGCCGTACTCGACGCGGCCGAGCTGGGTCATGCCGAGGTTGCCGCCCTCGCCCACCACCTTGGCGCGCAGCTCGTTGCCGTTGACGCGCAGGCCGTCGTTGGCCTTGTCGCCGACGTCGGCGTGGCTTTCCTTGCTCGACTTCACGTAGGTGCCGATGCCGCCGTTCCACAGCAGGTCGACCGGTGCCTTGAGCAAGGCATTGAGCAGCTCGGTGGGCGCCAGCTTGTCGGCGCTGATGTCGAAGCGCGCCTTCATCTGCGGGCTGATAGCGATGCTTTTGGCACTGCGCAGGAAGATTCCGCCGCCCTCGGAGATCAGCTTGGCGTCGTAGTCGGCCCAACTGGAGCGCGGCAGGTCGAACAGACGCTGGCGCTCGACGAAACTCTTCGCGGCATCCGGATTAGGGTCGATGAAGATGTGCATATGGTTGAAAGCCGCCACCATCTGCAGCGTCTCCGACAGCAGCAGGCCGTTGCCGAACACGTCGCCGGCCATGTCGCCGATACCGATGACGGTGACGTTGTCCTTTTGCACGTCGATGCCGCGCTCGCGGAAGTGGCGCTGCACCGAGACCCAGCCGCCCTTGGCGGTGATGCCCATGCCCTTGTGGTCGTAGCCAGCCGAGCCGCCGGAGGCGAAGGCGTCGCCCAGCCAGAAGCCGTAGTCGATGGCGATGCCGTTGGCGATGTCGGAGAAGGTCGCGGTGCCCTTGTCCGCCGCCACTACCAGGTAGGGGTCGTCGTTATCGTGGCGCACCACGTTCTGCGGCGGCACCACGGCGCCGTCCTTGAGGTTGTCGGTGATGTCCAGCAGGCCGCTGATGAAGATGCGGTAGCAGGCAATGCCCTCGGCCAGCACCTCGTCGCGGTTGGCGCCCACCGGCATCTTGCGCGGGATGAAACCGCCCTTGGCGCCCATCGGCACGATCACCGCGTTCTTCACCTGCTGCGCCTTGACCAGGCCCAGCACTTCGGTGCGGAAATCCTCCTCACGGTCGGACCAGCGCAGGCCGCCACGGGCCACGTCGCCGAAGCGTAGGTGCACACCTTCGACACGTGGGCAGTAGACGAAGATCTCGAACTTCGGCACCGGCCGCGGGATGTCCGGAATCAGCCGCGGGCTGAGCTTGAAGCTGAAGTAATGCTTCGGCTGACCATCGGCGTCCGGCTGGTAGAAGTTGGTGCGCAGGGTGGCCTTGATCAGGTCCAGGTAGCGCCGCAGGATGCGGTCTTCGTTGAGCACCGCGACATTGTCGAGGGCGGCGAGAATGGCCTGCTCGAGCTTCTGCTGCTTGTCTTCCAGGTCTTCGCCGACCAGTTTGCGCGCCAGGTAGAAGCGCGTCTTGAACAGGCGCACCAGCTCCTTGGCGATATCCGCGTGGTTGACCAGCGTGGCGGCAATGTAGCTCAGGTCGAAGCCCAGGCGGATCTGCTTGAGGTAGCGCGCATAGGCGCGCAGCAGCGCCACGTCGCGCCAGGGCATGGAGGCGGTCAGCACCAGGCGGTTGAAGCCGTCGTTCTCCGCCGCGCCACCGACGATCTGCACGAAGGCGTCCTGCAGGGTGTCATTGAGCTGCTGGATATCGACCGCCGTACCCTCGGCACTGGTGAAGGCGAAGTCGTGAATCCAGAACTCGCGGCCATCGGCGCGGCGCAGCTTGTAGGGGAACTCGCCGAGCACGCGCAGGCCGAGGTTTTCCAGAATCGGCAAGACGTCCGACAGCGGCAGCGGCGTGTCGGCGTGGTACAGCTTGCAGTGCAGCTCCTGCTCGCCCTGGGCCAGCGGCTGGTAGAAGCTCATCACCAGCGGGCGCTCTTCGGACAGGCTGAGCAGGTGCTGCATGTCGACCACCGCCGAATGCGGGGCGAAGCGCTCGCAATAGCCGGCCGGGAAGCCTTTCGGGAAATCCGCCAGCACCTGAGTGCCCTGGGCCTCGCCAAAGCTTTCCACGACCAGACTGGCGTAGTCGTCCTTCCACGAACGGCAGGCCTGGATGACTTCCTTCTCCAGGCGTACCGGGTCGATCTGCACGCGGTTCTTCGGGTCGACCTTGAGGATGAACTGCACCCGCGCCAGTACCGACTCGGAGAAGTAGGTCCAGAACTCGCAGTCACTGGCGCCCAGGCGCTCCATGAGGATCTGCTGGATCTTCACCCGCGTCTCGGTGGAGTACACGTCGCGCGGCACATAGGCCAGGCAGTAGGCGAAACGACCGTAGGGGTCGCGGCGAATGAACAGGCGCAGCTTGTTGCGTTCCTGGATCTGCACGATGGCGATGGCGGTGTTGAACAGCTCATCGACCGGGGTCTGGAACAGGTCGTCGCGCGGCAGCACTTCCAGAACCTGCTCCAGCTCCTTGCCCAGGTGCGCCTTGCGGTCGAAACCGGAACGTTCGGAGATTTCCGCCACCTTGTGGCGGATATAAGGAATGCGGCTGACGCTTTCGGCGTACACCGACGAGGTGTACAGGCCCATGAAGCGGCATTCCTTGATCACCTTGCCCTTGGCATCCAGCTCGCGGATCGAGACGAAGTCCGGATAAGCCGGGCGATGCACGCGGCTCGGCGTAGCGGCCTTGGCGAAGGACAGCAGACGCGGCTCGCGCAGGTACTCCACGGCCTCCTTCTCGATATGCAACTCGTCCTTCTTCAGGCCCTTGCGCAGGCCGCGCGACAAGCCGAGCAGGGATTTTTCGTCATACAGCAGATGGCCGCCATCCTTCTCTTCGGCCACGGTGAATTCTTCGTAGCCGAGGAAGGTGAAGTGGTTATCCAGCAGCCAGCCGAGGAACACCTTGATCTCGGCCAGCTCGGCGCCGTCGACCTTGAGCTTGGCCTTGTCCAGCCAGGCCAGCAGTTCTTCGGCACGGGCCTTCATCGGCGCAAAATCGGCCACGGCCAGGCGCACTTCTTCCAGCACTTCCTGCAGGGCCTTTTCCAGGGTGCGCAGCTCGCCAACATTGGCGCAGCGGTCGATTTCCAGGTACATCAGCGCTTCTTGCTGCACGCCCTTGGCACTGCTGCCCTTGGCGAGCAGTTCCTGCAGTACGCCGTTCTTCTCACGGCGCACGCTGAACACGCTGTTCTGCAGGGTATGAATGCTGTAGCCGCGGCGGTTCAGTTCCATCCGTACCGAGTCGACCAGAAAGGGCAGATCGACGTGCAGCACTTCCACCGCGGTGTGGGTGGACTGCCAGCCGTGTTTCTCGTAATCCGGGTTGTACACCCGCACCAGCGGCTTGGCCGCGTCGAAGCGCTCAAGCAGGCGCCAGGACGACAGAGTGCAGCCGGCCAGATCGCCGAGGCGGCGTTGGGTGAGTTCGTCGAGGGCGACGATGCCGAAGAATTGCTCGGCGAACAGCGCCACTTGTGGCAACGCCTGATCGCTGACGTGCTGGGCCAGGGCCGCTTGCAGTTGGTGCTGGAAGTCGGCTTTGCTGGCCGCAGTGAAAAACGCCATGGTGATGCTCCGCTGGACTTGTTATTCGTGGAGGCGCCGCGCGTGCTTCCAGGCAGGAGAGCTGCACCGCCGGCTCCAGGCAAGTCTAGGCCATGATGGAAACTCAGCAGTGCGCACAGCGACCCATAGGTCACGGCAAGCTTAGCGAGTGCGTGTGAAACCACGCTTGCAGCCCTGCGACATATTCGTTCATCGCCATGCAGGCCAAGGCTGGCCTTTGTAGGAGCGAGCTCTGCTCGCGAAGCTTTTGACTAATCAGCTGAACCAGCACAACGCGCGCCTACACGCGTCACAACTGAGCTGCTAAGGTGCCGGCTTCCTCGCAGTCTGGTAGGGAAACCATGCAGTACCGTCCCCTCACGCGCTCCCTCGTGCGCAACTTCGGCAACCTGCTGGTCAGCGCCATCGGCCTGTTGTTGCTGGCCCTGGCCTGGTGGCTGGCGCCGCAGCTGATCCCCCTGCTGCTGGCCTGTGGCGTGCTGGTCTACCTGGGCGTCTTGCTGCCGCGCTGGATCGGCCGCAGCGAACGCCTGCGCCGCGCCGAAGCCGCGCGCCAGGCCGGGGTGGCCAAGTGGGGTTTCCACTGCCGCGATCATGCCGGCCCCTGGCTCAACTACATCGACTATCCCCTGCTGCGCCATGAGCCCTGCCTGGCCGGGCGCTTCTTCTATAGCGAGTGGCTGGTGATCCACGACGGCCTGCTGATCGTCAATCCAGGCCCTTCGCGGGTCGACCTGGAACACGGCGAAGTCCGCTATGACTTCACGTGCAGCAACACCTACGCCTGGGACGGCTGCACGCCCAAGGTGCCGTTCTACTGGGTGGCCATCCTCGGCATTCCCGACTGGTGGGAAAAGCTCCATCGCATCCAGCGCCTGCAGCAGGGCCAGGTGCAGGAAAGCCAGGTGTTCTGGCCGCTGGCCCACCCCGCCAGCCTGGTGCATGACGCGCTGTACCAGTACCTCAACGTCGCCCCGCTGGCCAAGCACGAGGCCGACCGGCTATTCATGCGCATGCTGCGCGAGGCCGGCATGGCCTGGCCGCTGGCGTTCGCCTATTACCTCAGCGTGCGCCTGTTCGGCGCCCCGGATATCCGTGGACCGGCGCGCGCCAACAGCACGCTGCGCTGCATCAGCGCCTTGCCGCACAGCACGCCGGCAACGCCAGAGAACTTAGTCGACCTGCCAGGGTCTGCTTGAGCCGCGACCTTTCCACGCGAAAACGGAACTGGCCGGCACTGCACCACCGCGGCTATGCCAGATCGCCGCGCAATGCAGTAGAGTTACCACCCCGATCGGGTGTGTTCGGCTACCCGTCAGTCCCTTTCCAGGAAGATTTTCGATGGAACATCGTGAGGCGCTACTCGCGCTGCGACACTTTCTTGCAACCCAGATTCTCGGCCAGGAAAAACTCATCGAGCGCCTGCTGATCGCCCTGTTGGCGGACGGCCACCTGCTGGTCGAAGGCGCTCCCGGCCTGGCCAAGACCAAGGCGATCAAGGAACTGGCCGAAGGCATCGAAGCCGAATTCCACCGCATCCAGTTCACCCCCGACCTGCTCCCCGCCGACATCACCGGCACCGAGATCTACCGTCCGGAAACCGGCAGCTTCGTGTTCCAGCAGGGGCCGATCTTCCACAACCTGGTGCTGGCCGACGAGATCAACCGCGCCCCGGCCAAGGTGCAGTCGGCACTGCTCGAAGCCATGGCCGAGCGCCAGGTCAGCGTCGGGCGCTGCACCTATGATCTGTCGCCGCTGTTCCTGGTGATGGCCACGCAGAACCCGATCGAACAGGAAGGCACCTACCCGCTGCCCGAAGCCCAGCTCGACCGCTTCCTCATGCACGTCAAGATCGGTTTCCCGGATGCCAGCGTGGAACGCAAGATCCTCGCCCAGGCCCGCGGCGATGCGCTCAACGGCGAAGCCAAGCCGGAACACCGGGTGACCCAGCAGGCGATCTTCGCCGCGCGCAAGGAAATCCTCGGCCTGTATATGGCCGATGCGGTGGAGGAATACCTGGTGCAGCTGGTGATGGCCACGCGCACCCCGGGCAAGTTCGACCCCGAGATGGCCGAGTGGATCGCCTACGGCGCCAGCCCGCGCGGCTCGATCGCCCTCGACCGCTGCGCGCGCGCGCATGCCTGGCTGGCCGGGCGAGACTTCGTCAGCCCGGAAGATATCCAGGCGGTGCTGTTCGACGTGCTGCGCCACCGCATCATCCTGTCGTTCGAGGCGGAAGCCGCCGGCATCGACCAGGACCGGGTGATCCAGCGCATCCTCGATGTGGTGGCAGTGGCGTGATGCAGCGCGCCGCGATTCTTTTCTCCCCTCTCCCATTCATGGGAGAGGGGCCGGGGGAGAGGGCAATTAGCCCAACTGCCCTCTCCCCAGCCCTCTCCCCGCTCTTGATAAAAAGAGACGGGGAGAGCGCGCAACATCGCCCCGTAGCCCGGATGCAATCCGGGAATTTCCACACTTCGTTCCCGGATTGCATCCGGGCTACGCGCTAACCCCATGCACAGCCAACCCACGCAACCCGGTATCCGCGTCAGCCTCGCCGAGCTGATCGAGATGCGTCATCGCGTGCGCGAGGTGCAGCTGTTCTCCACCCCGGCCAAGCGCAGCCCGCTGATCGGCCTGCACCACTCCAAGCTGCGCGGGCGTGGCGTCGACTTCGACCAGGTGCGTGTCTACCAGCCCGGCGACGACGTGCGCACCATCGACTGGCGCGTCACCGCGCGCACCCAGGAACCGCACACCAAGCTGTTCCATGAAGAGCGCGAGCGACCGATCTTCATCATGGTCGAGCAGAGCCGGCGGCTGTTCTTCGGCTCCGGTCTGCAGTTCAAGTCGGTACTCGCCGCCCAGGCCGCCAGCCTGTTCGGCTGGGCCGCGCTGACCCACAACGACCGCATCGGCGGCCTGGTATTCGGCGATCACGAGCACCACGAGATCAAGCCACGGCGCAGCAAGCAGAGCCTGCTGCAACTGCTCAACCGCCTGGCGCGCGCCAACCAGGCCCTGCACGGCGAAGCGCAGAACGGCCGTGACACCTTCGGCCTGGCCCTGCGCCGCGCCCGCGAGGTGCTGCGGCCCGGCAGCCTGGCGATCATCCTGTGCGATGAGCGCACCCTCGGTGATGCCGCCGAGCAGCAACTGACCCTGCTCGCCCGGCACACCGACCTGCTCCTGCTGCCGGTCTCCGACCCGCTCGACCATGCCCTGCCGGCCGCCGGCCTGCTGCGTTTCTTCGAGCACGGCGCGCAGCTCGAACTGGACACCCACAACCCCGACCTGCGCGCCGCCTACCACGCCCTCGGCGAACAGCGCCGTGCGCGCTGGCAGCGTCTGGCACAGAAGCTCGGCGTGCCGCTGCTGCCGCTGTCCACCGGCAGCGACCTGGTCGAGCAACTGCGTGAGCACCTGACCAACCAGCAGCGCGGGGGGAAACGCCCGTGAACCCGCTCGACCAGCTGCAACCGACCATCGCCCCGCCGCCTGTGGCCTGGTGGCCGCCGGCGCCCGGCTGGTGGCTGCTCGTCGTGTTGCTGCCGCTGTTGCTCTGGGGCCTGTGGTACCTGCGCCGCTACCTGCCCAAGAAGAAACAGGCGAAACAGACCGAAATACAGCTCGACCCGCTGCGCCTGGCCGCCCTGGCCGAGCTGGAGCGCCTGAGCAAACCCTACGACGGCGTGCCTGCCGGCCCCTGGCTGCAGCAATTGAATGCCCTGCTCAAGCGCCTGTGCCGTGCCCACTACCCGCAGGATCACAGCCACACCCTGAGCGGCCGCGCCTGGCTGGCCTTCCTCGACAGTCGCTGCCCGGCCGCCGGACTGACGCGCTACATGGTGCTGGTGGAAGGTGGTTACCGCGCCGGCTGCACCCTGGATGACAAGGCAATCGCCGGCCTCAGCCAGGCCGTCGACACCTGGATTCGCAAGCATGTTTGAGTTCGCCTGGCCCTGGGCCTTTCTCCTCGCCCCGCTGCCCTGGCTGCTGCGCCTGCTGCTGCCGGTGGCGGACAGCGGCGAAGCGGCGCTGAAGATCAGCTTCCTCCACGAGCTGGAAGGCCTCAGCGGCCGCCGCGCCCGTGCCAGCCTGCCAGCCTGGCGTCAGCAGGCACCGTTCGCCCTGCTCTGGCTGTTGCTGCTGCTCGCCACGGCACGCCCGGAATGGGTCGGCGAGCCGCTGCCCTTGCCGGCCAGCGGCCGCGACCTGCTGCTGGCGGTGGACGTGTCCGGCTCCATGGAACAGCGCGACATGCAGTGGGACGGCGAGGAAGTCTCGCGCCTGGAGCTGGTCAAGCAGCTGTTCGGCGACTTTATCGAAGATCGCCAGGGCGATCGCGTCGGCCTGATCCTGTTCGGCAGCCGTGCCTACCTGCAATCGCCGCTGACCTTCGACCGCCACACCGTGCGGGTCTGGCTGGATGAGGCGCTGATCAATATCGCCGGCCCGCAGACCGCCATCGGCGACGCCATCGGCCTGGCGGTCAAACGCCTGCGCCAGCGCCCGGCCGACAGCCGCGTGCTGGTGCTGATCACCGACGGCGCCAACAACGGCGGCGAGATCGAGCCACGTACCGCCGCGCGCCTGGCCGCCGAGGAAAGGGTGAAGATCTACACCATCGGTGTCGGTGCCGACCCCGAGCAAAGCGGGATCATGGGCATGCTCGGCCTCAGCCCCGGTATCGACCTGGACGAAGCGACCCTCATCGACATCGCCGAACAGACCGGCGGCAGCTACTTCCGCGCGCGCACCAGCGAGGAATTGCAGGATATCGAGGCCGCCCTCGACCACCTGGAACCGGCCGCCCAACTGCCGACCCGCGCGCGCCCTGCCCTGGCGCTGTACGGCTGGTCGCTCGGCGCGGCGCTGCTGCTCAGCCTGCTGCTGGTGGCCCATGAATTGTGGCCGCACAGCCTGCAGACCCTCAGCCAGCGCCTGCGGAGAAACAGCTGATGGATTTCGCCGCACTCTGGCCACACTGGCTGCGCCCCTGGAGCCTGGTTCTGCTGCCCCTGTGCGCCTGGCTGCTCTGGCAGCTGTGGCACCGCGAGCGGCGCAGCGGGCGCTGGCAACTGCTGCTGCCGGCGCTGTTCCAGAGCGCCCTGCTCACCGGCGGGCGCACGCGGCAGAATCGCCTGCCGTGGATCGCCCTTGGCCTGGGCTGGCTGCTGGCCATCCTGGCCCTGCTCGGCCCCAGCTGGCAGCGCATGGAGCAGGCCAGCCAGAAACGCGCCGACCCGCTGGTGGTGATGCTCGAACTGACCCCGGCGATGCTCGCCGGCGATGCCGCGCCAGACCGCCTGAGCCAGGCCAAGCGCAAGCTGCTCGACCTGCTGCACGCGCGCCAGGATGCGCAGACCGCGATCCTGGTGTATGCCGGCAGCGCGCATACCCTGGTGCCGCTGTCCGATGACCTGGCCACCGCCAGCAACCTGCTGGATGCACTCAAGCCGTCGATCATGCCGGAGCCGGGGCGACGCGCCGACGTGGCCATGAGCAAGGCCATCAGCCTGCTCGAACAGGGCGCCCAGGGCCGCGGCCGCCTGCTGCTGATCACCAGCGAACTGAGCCCGGACGAGCGCAGCGGCATTCAGCGCGTGCTGGGCAAGCGCAGCGCGCAGCTGCGCATCCTCGGCATCGGTACGCCGCAGGGCGCGCCGATCCTCGGCGAAGACGGCAGCTTCCTCAAGGATGCCCAGGGCGCGATCCTGGTGCCGCGCCTGGATGCCGCCGGCCTCAAACGCTTCGCCAGCGAGCTGGGCGGTCAGTATCGCCAGGCCAGCCTGGATGACCGCGACCTGCGCGGCCTCGGCCTGTTCGACGGCCCGCAGAGCCTGCGCGAAGACGGCGAACCAACCCAGCTGACCACCTGGGCCGACCAGGGCCACTGGCTGTTGCTGCCGCTGCTGTTGCTGGCCGCCTGTGCCGGACGCCGTGGCTGGCTGTTCTGCTTGCCGCTGCTGCTGGCCCTGCCACAGCCCAGCTACGCCTTCGAATTCCGCGACCTGTGGCTGCGCCCGGACCAGCAAGGCCAGCGCCTGCTGCAGGCGGAGAAACCCAAGGAAGCCGCCGAGCGTTTTGCCGATCCGCAGTGGCAGGGCGAAGCCCTCTATCGCGCCGGCGACTACCCCGCCGCGGCCGAGCGCTTCGCCCAGAGCGACAGCGCCAGCGCCCACTACAACCGCGGCAATGCCCTGGCTCGGAGCAACGAACTGGAAGCGGCCCTCGATGCCTATGAACAGGCCCTGGAGCAACAGCCGGACCTGCATGCCGCGCAGCAGAACAAGACCCTGGTCGAGCAATTGCTGCAGCAGCAAAAACAGCAACAGCAACAACAGCAGCAATCCGGGCAAGAGGGTGAGCCGCAGCAGCCAGGCAACGAACAGCCGCAGTCGGGCAGCCCTGGCCAGCAGCAACCCTCCTCCGGCGAACCACAGTCGCAGCCGAGCGGAGAAGACGCTGCCGAGCAGCCGACTGCCGAAAAACCCGCCAAGCCGGGCGAGCAACAGAGTGAAGGCTCGGCGCAGAAGCCCGACGAAGGCAGCAGTGAAAACCAGGCCCAGGCCGCGCAGGACGGTGATGCAGCCGAGGCCCAGGGCGGCAGCGGCCAGGCCCTCGGCGACGAGCAGCGCGATGCCCTGGAACAATGGCTGCGGCAGATCCCGGACGAACCCGGCGAGCTGCTGCGGCGTAAATTTCTCTATGAACAGCAACAGCGTCAGGAACAGTCTCGATGAGCCGCCTGCTTTGCGTCCTCTTTCTCAGCCTCTTCGCCCTGCAGGCCAGCGCCGCCAGCCTGACCGCCACGGTCGACCGCGCCCGCCTGAGCGAGGGGGAAAGCCTCGACCTGATCCTCGAATCGGATGATGTCACGGTGTTTGGCAAACCCGACCTGGCGCCGCTGGAGCCATTGTTCGAGGTCATCAGCACGCGCCAGGAAAACCGCCTGGCCACCTTCGATGGCAAGACCCAGGCCACCACCCGCTGGATCGTCACCCTGCTGCCCAAGCAAAGCGGCTATGTGGTGATTCCACCGTTGCAGATGGGCGATGCCAGCAGCCAGGCCATCACCCTGCAAATCCTCAAGGCCGACGGCAGCGACAGTGGCGGCAAGCTGGCGCCGATCTTCATCGACTCCAGCCTGGATCAGGAAAGCGTCTACGTGCAGGCCCAGGCGGTACTGACCCTGCGCATCTACCACTCGGTATCGCTGTATGACGACAGCAGCCTGACCCAGTTGCAGGTCGCCGACGCCCTGGTCGAGCAGCTGGGTGAGCCGCGCACCTACGAGAAGACCATCAATGGCGTGCGCCACGGCGTGATCGAAGTGCGTTATGCGATCTTCCCGCAGAAAAGCGGCGAGCTGAGCATCCCCGCGCAGCTGTTCAGCGCCACGCCGGTGGACCGTTCCGCCGATGGCGACTTCAACCCCTTCGGCCCGCGCCCCGGCCGGCAGACCCGGGTGAAATCGCCGGAAATCCCGCTGACGGTCAAGGCCAAGCCCGCCAGCTATCCCAAGGATGCGCCGTGGCTGCCCGCCCGCGCCCTCAGCCTGGCCGAAGCCTGGAGCCCGGAGCCGAACAAGGTGCGCGCTGGCGACTCACTGACGCGCAACATCATGCTGCGCGCCGAGGGCCTGTCCAGCGCCCAGTTGCCGCCGCTCCCCCCCAGCCAGAGCGACGGCCTGCGCCGCTATCCGGACCAGCCATTGCTGAATAACGAGAGCGGCGAACGCGGCATGATCGGCAGCCGCGAGGAGCGCGAAGCCCTGGTCGCCAGCCGCAGCGGACGGATCGACCTGGCGCCCGTCGAGGTGGTGTGGTGGAACACCCACGAGGACCGCCTGGAACGCACCAGCCTGCCGGCCCGCACCCTGGAAGTCGCGATCAACCCGGCCCTGGAAGTGGACACTCCGGTCGACAGCCCGGCGCCCCTCGGGGTTGGCGAGGTGCCGCTGCTGTGGCTCTGGCAACTGAGCAGCGCCCTGCTCGCCTGCACCACCCTGCTCGGCTTCGGCCTGTGGTGGCGCGCTCGGCGCCAACCGGCGATCCTGCCGACGGCGCAAACCGGCCCCAGCCCACGCACCCTGCTCGACGACCTCAAGCGCGCCTGCCTGGCCAACGACAGCCAGGCCACCCGCCAGGCCCTCGACGCCTGGGCGCGCCAGCAACCGGAAACCCTGGCCGATATGGCCGCCCGCTTCGTGCCGCTGTCCGATGCGCTGGATGGCCTCAACGGCGCGCTGTACAGCGAGAGCGGCCAGCACTGGCAAGGCGAAAGCCTGTGGAAGGCCATCCGCAGCCTGCCAGCCCTGGAAGCCCCAAGCAGCCAGCAGGAACCCAGCCCGCTACCGCCGCTCTACCCCCGCTAACCCCCTCGGGGATTGCCCGCTAACCCTGTAGGAGCCAGCTTGCTGGCGATGCTTTTGACTTGCCAAGATCGCCAGCAAGGACTAGGCGTCCCCCTGGCTCCTACAAACACAAGGAAGAACCCATGACGCTCAAGGAAGAACTGGCGGCCTTCTACCGCCGCTGCGGCTTTGCCGACACCGCCGACCGCCAAGCCTGCACCGTGCCGGTCTACACCGGCTGCCTGCTGGTGCCGCTGCCGAATATCGAAACCCGCCACCGCTACCTCAAGTACCACGACCTGCACCACGTCGCGACCGGCTACAGCACCGGGCGCATCGGCGAGGGCGAAGTCAGCGCCTGGGAACTGGGCACCGGCTCGATGTTCCATTCACCACTGCTCGGCACCATGAACCTGATCGCCCTCTCCACCGGCCTGGTGCTCGAACCCAAACGCATGTGGCGCGCCTTCCGCCGCGGCTGCCGCAGCCGCAACCTCTACCCGCAAGGCATGCGCACGCAGATCGACAGCGAGCACTGGCCCGACCTGCCCGCCCTGCGCCAGGAGCTGCTGGAGAGCCGCCGCGATCCTCTGCCGCTGCCCCTGCGCGCTATCGAATTCGGCGCCTACGCGGCCACGGCCATGCTGATCCACGCGCTGATCGCCATCCCCGCCGTCTGCACCCGCGTGGTGACCGATATCGGTCTGGGCTACAGCTTCTTCCAGGTGATCAAGCCAGCCAAACGCAACGACCTGTACTGACCGCAAGGAAGACCGCCGATGAGCAACCTCAACAGCGTGGAACTCAAGACCCTGGTGCCCGCCAGAGACTTCGCCCGCTCCCAGGACTTCTACCAGGCCCTGGGCTTCAGCATGGCCTGGAGCGACGACAACCTGGCCTATATGCGCCTCAGCAACTGCAGCTTCCTGCTGCAGAACTTCTATGTGCGCGAACAGGCGGAGAACTTCGTTATGCACCTGCTGGTAGAAGATGTCGACGCCTGGCACCGCCACCTGAGCGAATCGGGCCTGGCCGAACGCTTTGCCGTGCGCATGGGCGACCTTGTCGATCAACCCTGGGGGATGCGGGAATTCGTACTGTTCGACCCGAGCGGCGTGCTCTGGCATATCGCGCAGAATACTTAGCGGTTGTCCGCTTCTCGATTTGCGCAGAGGTTGTCGAGAGGCTCAAGGAGCCAAAATCGAGGGGCAGGAGTCGGCCGACTCTGTTGAAAAAGTCGGCCCTGGTTACCGCAGCGGAAAAGTTAACGCCTGACACTGAAATATTAAAAGTCGGCAGAGATTTGCGGGCTCAGATTTCACGTAGCGACGCGCGGAAAAGGCGTTTTCATCGGTCACGACTGGGGCCGTTTTGGCAAAGCGACTTTTTCAACAAAATCGGCCAAAAGCAGTCACTCAGAGATGCATGAAAGTTGTGCTTTTCCTTTAGTATTCTGCCCCAGGCACACAAAATTCTGCACACCTTCTCATCTGAGCCCGCTCAAGCAACCAGTTAGCGAAGGCTATTCTGCATATACGCTCAATCCCAGAGCGCATGTGATATGCACTCCAGTCGCTTTCTGCCCAACTCAAAGGAATGTGCTCACCTAGAAAAAGGGCTCCAGCATGAAGAATCTTTGAGCGATGACCGTATGCACTTTTGTAAAACTTTACTAGCTCATTAGAATCCGAACTGTAACGCTTAAGAAAGTCGGTAAACTTTCTAGTCACAGAGTATCTGGGCGTATTGCATTCCTTACAACTCTCAACCTTACTCCCTCTATATTGATAGTCCACAAGGGACTCGATTGAAGATACGAATGTAGCAAATGATATAGAGGATGATATCGTTTTAATTTTTATAGCGCTATTAAAGATGCTTGCCGCTCTTAAAATAGCATCCCTATCATCCTGCTCAAGAATGTAATAGGAGTCTAAAATTCCCGGCAGAAAGTCAGGAATGGAAAAGTCGTCCCCAATAAATCGAGCGCCAAAATTATAAACCTTGGACGTCTCAACCTGCTCCATGGGAAGGCACCCAGTATCTGTAAATTTGCTTATTTTATGTTGATGCCTTCCATCCTCAACAAAATATGAAAGCTGGCGCCACTGCAAATCCAAATCAGACCCATCCTCCGTATTGATACTCCAGCTATGCCCACCCGACGGGAAAACAAAATTTGACAATGAGTACACACCGAAGAGGGAAGAAATCTCGTGAATAATTTTCCCTTCCCGGTCTTTTTGCTGTATCCAGTCAGGAACAAACTCGCCATCTGGCATCTTTAAATCGGGATCGAATTCAAATTCGTACTTCAGCTCTAACAAACATGGATGATGAGCCTCTAAACAGGGTGCTCGTGGAAAGTCATCTGGAGCCGGAATAATCTGGAACAAATTCTTGTACTTAAATGAACCCTTAACACTTGCATTGGCAAGCATAATGAAGCTCTTAAAAATGACCTCCACCTATTCTCTCCTATCCTTGCTAAGCCGAGAGTTTTTAATACTCCAGCGATTTTCATATTTACTCAGAAAATCCCTCTCTATTCTCTCAAAACTATCGACCTGATCAAAGATGAAGCTAGCCAGCCTAGAGGCCTCTCTAACCAACTTCCCCAAAGTTTTCTCCGTATAAATTGATATTATCGAGTGACCTACATTAGATATCTGATTTCGCCAGATTAAAGTCGCACTACCTACCTCAGCCACCTCCAATTCAACATCATCCTGATGACATTCAAATAGTGCGCCCTGTAAAAATATTACCGGGAAAACTATCTCACAAAGAGGCACCTGTTCCTCGCTCACCTCCAGCGCACCTGTTGTCAGTGATCTAGCGCACTTTGCAACGCTGACACAGGACGAGTATGCATTATCCTTACCACTTGTAAACGCCTCAGTCATTGCATACCCGTTTCGACCACTCAATTTAAAGAACGGAGTATTATGCGCATACTTATTATGAGAAATGCTTTTAAGCAACTCATACCCTAACAAGTTTGCAGGACGCTGAACAACTGCAGCCGGGCTAGAAATTCGCGTATCTTTAGATGAAAACAAAACCCATGGATGTTTCTTAGCCGACTTACACTCAACACATACGGTAATTCTGACAAGCACATTACCTATCATTTTTTGAGTTGAAGCAACCACATCAATTTCCCGACTATCTCCGCTTTCGTGATCGAGAAAATATTCCGACTGCCTAGCTACAAACCCACCCTCCCGGAATCCCTTCGCCACTAACATTTCTAACGGATAACCCTGCTCACCAACCCAACTCCTCACCCGGTCTGCCAGTTCACTCATAATTCCGACCCCCAGATTATTTATGCTTATCTATTTATTGAATATCTACTCTTCAAGCAAGGAAAGAATGTAGAGAGTTATAACTATACATCCAGATTCTGGAATGAAAAGAGGAGTGTCCCAGAACAGGAAAAGGGGGCAGATTTATTAAACAGGCAGATGGGGCGCTTTTGGCTGAAAGCAGTCCCACCAAACCTTAAACCTGGCCAAGCAACGCCGCATCACCTATCCGCGCCGCACACAGCTCACATTCAGCGCCCCGCATGCTCTGCCATCAGCTCCACCACCCAATCGATAAACACCCGCAATTTGGCGCTGACATGTCGGTTGGGTGGGTAAGCCAGATAGAGCGGCATGGGGTCCAATTGCCAGTCTTCGAGCAAAGGCACCAGCGCCCCGCTCGCCCGGTGGGCCTTGGCCATGTAGTGCGGTAGCCAGAGGATGCCCAGGCCCGCGAGGCCTGCGGCGAGGTAGGCGTTGCCGTCGTCCACCGCCAGAGCCGGGCGGCCCTGCAGGCCGATACGTTCCTCGCCGCGTTGCATGATGCCGGCAAAGGCCTTGCGGCTGCGCGCGCCGAGGAAGCTGACGATGTGGTGCGTCGCCAGTTCGCTCGGGTGTGCGGGCACGGCGGCGCGCGCCAGGTAGCCGGGCGCTGCGTACATGCCTAGCTGCAGATCGCCCAGGTGCCTGGCCACCAGCGACTGGTCGCTGATGGTGCCGCCGCGCACCACGCAGTCGACGTTGTCGCCGATCAGGTCGACGTAGCGGTCGCTGACACCCAGGTCGAGCTGGATTTCGGGGTAGCGCTGGTGAAAGGCCGGTAGCGCCGGGATGAGGATCATGCTGGCCAGCGGGCTGGGTACGTCCACCCGCAGCCTGCCCCTGGGCACGGCCGAGGCGGCGGACAGGCTGGTTTCGGCATCGTCCATGTCGGCCAGCAGGCGGATCACCCGCTCGTAGTAGGCGGCGCCGTCGGCGGTGACGTTGACCTTGCGCGTGGTGCGGTTGAGCAGGCGCACGCGCAGTCGCGCCTCCAGCTGCTGCACCAGCTGGGTCACGCTGGTCTTGCTCATGTGCAGGGTGTCGGCGGCCTTGGTGAAGCTGCCGGTTTCCACTACGCGGGCGAATGCCTGCATCGCATCGAAACGGTCCATCGCGGCTCCAGACTGATCGGGATTGTTTGGATTCTACAAACAGTGCTGGAGAGTATTGCTGGTTTATCGATGCCGGCCGTCTTCTTACAGTGACTCCATCGTAAACAACCGGCCGCAATGGCCGCGATGGAGGCATGCAATGACCTGTAGACGTGATGTGGTATTCCCACCTGACCGCCATGCGCTGTACGAGCTGCATCGCTACTCGCCGGCGATTCGCTCCAACGGCTTTCTGTTCGTGTCCGGTCAAGTCGGCAGCCGCAAGGATGGCTCGCCCGAGCCGGACCTGGGCGCGCAGGTGCGCCTTACCTTTGCCAACCTCAATGCGATCCTGGCCGAAGCAGGCTGTAGCTTCGCTGATGTGGTCGATACGACCATCTTCATGGTCGACCCGGACTCGAAATTCGAGACCATCTGGGAAGTAGCCGCCGAGTTCTGGGGCGAAGCACCTTACCCAACGGTGACCGCTATCGGCGTGACCTGGCTGTCTGGCTTCGACTTCGAGATCAAGGTGATCGCCAGGCTGCCGCACATTGCGCAGAACATCTGACAGCTGTACAGACCCCAGCAGCCAACACTGGAAATGCCTGGCGCAGGAAATATCCGTGGCCAACGACCAGGCATCTGCGTGAATTTGCGCTAATACTGCTGGCGCCCCGTCAGATGTAGTTCAGCCGTACTGACCGCCCTGCTCCCCGCAGGCTGATTCCGCTCTTCGGACGGACTTTCCCTTCAGCACGGATGAATGACCCATGAGCCAACCCGACCTGACCGTTACCTTCAAAGGCATGGAAGAGGCCAAACCTGGCCAGGCTTGCTATGACCCGGCACAACCCTGGTTCGCCTATGTCCTTATCAACAACTGCAAGTTCATCGATAAAGAGAAAGGCATTGCGGACACGAAGAATCCGACAGGTCCCAGCGCTCCGTGCAAGGTGCGCCTTGACATCATGAAGGGCGACAAGCTCAGTAGCGGCACCGCCTACAGCGTAGCGGTCGACGTCGACGCCCTGAGCGGATATCCCGGCAGCTCGGACACCAACCCGCACATCCTCGGCCTGTCGATAAAACTGCCGGTACAGGTGAAGAAGGCCGACTTCGGCAGCAAATACGCCTTTCGTATCACCGTCGACAGTGGCAGCGAGGTCACTGAAAGCGAAGAGAACAACAATATCTTCACCTGGGAAAAAGGCACTGTGCCGCAAGCGGCCATCTTTTCCAGCGGCGAGATCTACAACCCGGCACCGCCAGCCGATCAGAACTGGAAGATCATCGACACGGCCGCCAAACCCGACTCGCTGCGTGATGTGCAGGTGCGGATCAAGAACATGGGGGATGCACCCTCCATGGAAGAGCTGGTCACCCTGACGGTGTATGAGGATCCGGTCGCCGGCCAACCCACCGCAGTGGGTTCGATTCAGGCGCTCGGCAAGGTGCCATCCCTGGCCCCCGGCAACAGCACCTGGCTAACCCTGACCGCCGAGCAGGATTTTATTCGCCCACTTCCCGCGCCTACCGTGCAGCCAGCCAGCGAGCCGCAGGCCTACATTCAGCGCAGCCGTGGCGCACAGCAGTTCCAGATTCGCCGCCGCTTCGACCAGGTCGCCAGGATTGACCAGAGCCAACTGCAGGTACACCACTTCACCCAGGTCGAGCATTGCGAATTCGAGGTGCTACGACCGTTCAGCATCCGTATCGGCCATGATCGGGAGAGCGTAGGTTTCGGTAGAGCGCCGATCGAAACCGGCAAGCGAATCCGCATCCCCGGCAAGCGCTGAGCGCACTGGATGCCACAAACAAAAAACGCGGCCATGCCGCGTTTTTTTGCTTGCGGGGCGGCCTTCAGGGCTGTGGGCCGATGGGGAAGAACTCACCGCCGCTCCAGACGCCCAGCCAGGTCTGCCCGTCGATCTGACGGGGCACGGCCAGTTCGACCAGCTGATAGAACACGTTGCGGTGCACCAGTGCTTCCAGGTTGGTGCGCACGTGCAGGTAAGGCGCCGGCTCCTCGGTCGCGGGGTCTATCTCGACCCGCAGCGGGTGCTCGGCACCGGCCTCGATCTCGTCGTCGACATTGCTGGTGAAGCGCAGCACCTGCTGCTCGCCCTCGCCTTCGACCTGCAGGGTCACGGCCACGAACGGTGCATCGTCGACCTTGATGCCGACCTTCTCCACCGGGGTGATCAGGAAGTAATCGTCGCCGTCGCGGCGAATGATGGTGGAGAACAGCTTGACCATCGGCTTGCGGCCGATCGGCGTGCCCAGGTAGAACCAGGTGCCATCGCGGGCGATGCGCATGTCGATGTCGCCGCAGAAATCCGGATTCCACAGGTGCACCGGCGGCAGGCTCTTGCCTTCGCCCTTGGGAATCTGCGCCAGCAGGTCGCCGGCCTTGCCCGGATCACTCATCACGTACTCCTCGTCGCCCCGTTATGCAGTATGCAGCGGCCAGCGCTTATTGCTCACTCACACCGAGCAGGCTACGAGCATACTGCTCGAAAGGCTGCCGCAGCATGTCTTCGGGCTGGTTGTCATAGAACGTCAGGAAACCGCCACGATTGCGGATACTGGCGGTATCCACCAGGTAGCGGGTATTGGTCTCGATCAGCATCAGTTGGATCACGCCGCTATCGATCCCCAGACGATCCAGGGCTTCTTGATCTTCCAACTCCACCACGGTGCCGATACGGTCATCGGCGCCGGCAAAGCGGGTGTACAGCAGGTAATGGGCGCCGGCGCTGCGGGCGTCGTTCATCGCCTCTTCCAGGCCCCGCGGCTGAGCGGCACGGCGCACCAGCGGGAAGTACTCGACGAAGGCCTTGAAGGCCTCCTCGGCCACCACATTGGGCCGCGGATAGGCCTTGCCCGGCGGCACGAAATGGCTCTGGGCGATGAACACGAACGAATCGGCCTGCAGACGCCAGGTGTTGGCGCGGCGGGTGTCGCTGTGTTCCAGCACCCCGGCATCGCGCAGGTGGTACTCGGTACCGGCGGCCATATCGCTGACCTTCATGCAGCCGGTAAGGCCGAACAGGGCCAGCAGCAGAATCAAGCTTCGCATCGCAAATCCTCCCGAGCCGGTGACGGAAAACCGGCGGATAGACGACCACTGCAGCTTCCGCGCCAGCTCAGCAGCCAATCACTCACAGGCCGCGTTGCCACTCCTGGCGCAACCGGGCTTGTTGAGGCTGCTCGATGGCCTGACGCACCTGGGCCAGCAGGCGGGCCTTGTCGGCGCCCAGATTGCCCTTGAGTACCAGGTAATTGGAGGCGTGGTCGCTGCGGAATACCGTGTCACGCAGCTCCAGCCCCTGCAGCAGGCGCTCGACTTCGACGAACAGCTCATGCTGGCCGAGCGGCTCGAAGTCGGCAAAACCTTCGCGAAAACGCGCCTCACCAGTGGGGAAGCTGACCACCAGAGTCGAGAGAAACTCGGGCTGGGCCGCGTTCATCAGGCGTGCCGAATTGTCGGCGTGCTGGGCGCTGAGCGCGGTGCCACCGAGGCCATTGAGGATCATCACCGAGCGGGTGATGCCCGCCTCGCCGAGCTTTTCCAGAGCACTCAGGCTGGACTCGTAGGTCTCGCCCTTGTTGACCCGCGCCAGCACCTCATCGTCGCCGGACTCGCACCCGACATAGGCCATCTTCAACCCGGCGTCAGCCAGCTCCTTGAGCTCACTCACCGACTTTTTGCGCAGGTTGCGCGGCAGGCAGTAGCTGGAAACCCGCGTCACCTCGGGCATGTGCTCGCGGATGGCGGTGAGGATGCTCAGCAGGCGCCGCGTCGGCAGCACCAGGGCATCGCCGTCGGCGAGAAACACGCGCTGGACGATCAGCTGCTGACCGGCACGACGGATCTCTTCCAGCACTTCGGCTTCGTCGCGGGCGCGGAATTTCTTCTGCGGCTGGGTATACATCTCGCAGAAGGTGCAGTGGTTCCACGAGCAGCCGTTAGTCACCGGCAGGATCAGCGAGTGGGCTTCGCTCGGCGGACGGAAGACCGGTTCGATATAGGCGATGGGAAATTCGGCAGACATTTTTGAGATACACGAATAATTGATGATCTCGCGAGCTAGAGCCAGGCTAGGCGAAAAGACGCGAGGAAGCGGAGTTTACTGCAGTAAATGAGCTTTCCGAGCGTGTTTTCAACGACGCATGGCCGACGCGCAGCAGATCATCAGCCGCCGATAATTTTCATCACGGTAACACCGCCCGCAAAGGCAATGTCCTGTTTGTCGCCCAGCGCCCGCACCAGCAGCCGCTGTAGCGCCGGCAAGGCCTGGTGACGCGGCTTGTCGAGCAGGTCACCGACATAGTGGCGGTTGCTCGACGACAGGCAGCCGTGCAGCCAGCCGGTGGACGACAGGCGCAGGCGCGAGCAAGTGCGGCAGAACGGCACGCTTTCGTTGGCGATGACGCCGAAGTAGCCCTGCCCGGGAATCTGGTAGCGCAAGGCGGTGGCATCCAGCGGCGCGTCGGCCTGGACGAACTCATGCTGCTCGCCGATGCGCAGCAGCAACTCGTCCATGCCATAGAACTGCTGCAGGAACGCATTGCCATCACGGGCCAGATGGCCCATGCGCATCAGTTCGATGAAACGCAGCTCGAAGCCGCGCTCCAGGCAGTAATCGAGCATCGGCAAGACCTGCTCGTGGTTCTGCCCGCGCAGCGGCACCATGTTGATCTTGATCTGCATGCCCGCCGCGCGCGCCTCTTCCAGGCCCTGCAGCACGCTGGCCAGATCGCCGCCACGGGCAATGCGCTTGAACGCATCGGGGTCGAGGGTATCCAGGGAGATATTCAGCCGGCGCATGCCGCTTTCCAGCAGCAGCGGCAGCTTGCGACTGAGCAACTGGCCATTGCTGGTCAGACTGATGTCGCTGAGGCCGAGTTGGCTGACTTCACGCAGGAACAGGTCGAGCTTGGGACTGACCAGCGGCTCGCCACCGGTAATGCGCAGACGCTCGATGCCGGCAGCTTCGATCAGGTAGGCAACACCGCGCACCATGGCCTCGGCGGACAACTCGTCCTGGGCCGCGACCAGACGCTTGCCGTCCGGCACGCAGTAGGTGCAGGCATAGTTGCAGGCGGCGGTCAGGCTAATGCGCAGATTACGAAAGCGTCTGCCCTGGCGGTCAACGATCATGGGCAACTCCGACTGGGTATGAGCCGGAGTATATGCCCGCCGTCGACTGCAAAGAACGCATCATAGGCGGGCTGAATAGCATCAGACCGCCGGCGCTTCGCCGTCGCGTTTGCGCTTGTTGCCCATGCGCACGCCGATATCCATGAGGAACTGGAAGAAGCCGTCCTGGTCTTCCAGCACGTTGCTCCAGAACGGCGAGTGGTACAGCGCCACGGCGCCGTGCACCAGGGCCCAGGCTGCACAGTAGTGGAAGTACGGCGGCACGTCTTCGAGCTTGCCTTCGGCGATGCGACCCTTGATCAGCAGGGTCAGGCGCTCGAAGTTGGAGGCACGGATCTTGTGCAGCTGCTCGACCATCTCCGGTACCTGATTGCCCTTGACCACCTTCTCTTCCAGGCGGTCGAACAGACGGTAGCGTTGCGGGTCACGCATGCGGAACTCGAAGTAGGCACGCGACAGGGCTTCCTTGTCGCGGTCGACATCGGCCGAGTGCAGCAGCTCGTTGAGGTCGCGCTCGTAGTCGAGCATCAGGCGCAGGTAGACCTCCGCCTTCGACTTGAAGTGCTTGTAGATGGTGCCTTTGCCGATGCCCACCGCGTCGGCGATCATCTCGACGGTTACGCTGTCTTCACCCTGCTCGAGGAAGAGCTTCAGCGCGGTATCGAGAATTTCCTGTTCGCGACGGCGGAATTCACGGACTTTGCGAGGTTCTTTGTTCATAAAGTGACTACAGGATGAAAAATCAAGGCGCGATATTATGCCTGTTCAACGTCAAATTGCACGGATCATCGCCCATGTCAGTGTTTTCCGATGAGTTTCCCCAGGAACCCGGCCTGTTCTATCTCAACCATGCCGCCGTGGCTCCCTGGCCGAAGCGCGCCGCAGAGGCCGTGCGCCAGTTTGCCGAGCAGAACACCCGGCTCGGCGCCCGCGACTACCCGCAGTGGCTGAAAGTCGAACAGCGCCTGCGTGAACGCCTGCAGCGTCTGCTCAATGCACCGAGCCGCGCCGACATCGCCCTGGTCAAGAATACTTCGGAGGCCCTGTCGTTCGTCGCCTTCGGCCTAGACTGGCGCCCCGGCGACCAGGTCGTCATCAGCGACGAGGAGTTTCCGTCCAATCGCATCGCCTGGGAGGCACTCAAGCCACGCGGAGTCGAAGTGGTTCAGGTCAGCCTACAAGGCCGCGATCCAGAAGCGGATCTGCTGGCCGCCTGTGGGCCGCGCACGCGACTGCTGTCGATCAGCGCGGTGCAATATGCCAGCGGCCTGCGCCTGGATCTCGAACGCCTCGGTGCCGGTTGCGCGGGCAAGGGCGTGCTGTTCTGCGTCGATGCCATCCAGCAACTCGGCGCCCTGCCCTTCGATGTACAGGCCAGCGGCTGCGCCTTCGCCATGGCCGACGGGCACAAGTGGCTGCTCGGCCCGGAAGGCCTGGGCGTGTTCTATTGCCGCAGCGATCTGCGCGAGCAACTGACCCTGCATGAATACGGCTGGCACATGCTGGAACATGCCGGCGATTACGACCGCACCGACTGGCAACCGGCCCGCAGCGCCCGCCGCTTCGAATGCGGCAGCCCGAACATGCTCGGCGCCATGGCCCTGGAAGCAAGCCTGTCGCTACTGGAAGAGGTCGGCATGAGCAAGGTCGGCGCGCTGCTGGAAGAACGCATGCAGTACTTGCAGGAGGGCCTGCAACGCCTACCCGGCGCCAGCCTGCACAGCCCGCTGGAGGCGGCACGCCGGGCCGGCATCATCACCTTCAGCCTGGCCGGCTGGGATAACCAACAGCTGTTTACCCAGCTGCGGGAGAAGCAGGTGATTTGCGCGCAACGGGGTAAAGGTGTGCGCCTTTCGCCACATTTCTACACGGATTTTGCTGTGATCGAGCAGACGTTGGCGCTACTGGGCCAGATGGCACATGGCTGAGTGCTCAGCAGCCATCGCGGTATTCCAAATCTGTTTAAAAAACCGCGGCAACCTGCCTGGACGATGGGGAAACATGACCAATACTTGAGCTTACTGGTGTGCGGCATATCCCCCCAAGTGCCCCGCCAGTCAAGGTACCGTGGACCGCGTATCTTGATTTACTCCTAATGGTCTTAACCCGGATTCATCCCCCAGAATCCGGGTTTTTTTTGCCTGCGATTTGGCAAGATCATCCATCCGCTAGCGGGCTCACTCTCATCAAACTAAAAATAACTCTTTGTTTTACATGTAAAAATTAAATCTGCACGGAGACCTGTAGGAGCCAGCTTGCTGGCGATCTGGGCAGCTCAAAAGCATCGCCAGCAAGCTGGCTCCTACAGAGTTTGCGGCGCGACAGCGCTCCGTCGAAAACGGCGGGCTCACTCCTTACGGGCAATATCTCAGGCTACGCGGGCCAGCGGAAACAAACGCTTGAAGTTGGCCGTGGTCTGCGCGGCCAGATCCTCGAAACGCTCGCCGCGCACCAGCGCCAGGAACTCCGCCACCTCACGCACGTACTGCGGCAGGTTGGCCTTGCCGCGGTAGGGAATCGGCGCCAGGTAAGGCGAGTCGGTTTCTACCAGCAGGCGATCGGCCGGCACCTTGCGCGCCACTTCACGCAGGGCGTCGGCATTGCGGAAGGTGACGATGCCGGACAGGGAAATATAGAAGCCTAGATCCAGCGCGGCCTTGGCCATGTCCCAGTCTTCGGTGAAACAGTGCAGCACGCCGGCCTGGGGCAAGGCGGCTTCGCGCAGCAGGGCCAGGGTATCGGCACGCGCCTCGCGGGTATGCACGATCACTGGTTTGCCGGTGATTCGCGCGGCGTCCAGGTGCAGGCGGAAGGACTGCTGCTGCAGCTCCGCCGCTTCCGGTTCGTAGTGATAATCCAGGCCGGTTTCGCCGATGGCCACCACATGCGGATGGTTCAACTCGGCCAGCAGCCAGTCCAGTACCGGAGCGGCGCCCGGCTGCAGATCCAGCGGATGCACCCCCACCGAGCAATCGACATCGGCGTACTGCTCGGCCAGGCCTTTGACTGCCGCGGCGTTGGCAGCACTCACACCGATGCAGAGGAAATGCGCCACGCCACGAGCGCGCGCCGCGTCGAGGGCGGCATCCAGGGAACCGTTATGGAGAGCCAGGTCGAGGCGGTCGAGGTGGCAATGGGAGTCGATCAGCATGGGCATACCACTTAAACGAAAACGCCACCTTCACAGGTGGCGCAGAGTCACTTGGGACGAATTACATGGTGTGAGTCGGACGATCCGATTTCAGCGCACCGGCCAGGTAGGTCTCGATCTTGTTCCGCGCGGTGTTGTCGCCATCGTTGAACTGCACACCAACGCCAGCGGCGCGGTTGCCCTGGGCACCTTTCGGGGTGATCCAGACGACCTTGCCGGCGACCGGGATCTTCTCCGGTTCGTCCATCAGATTGAGCAACATGAACACTTCATCACCGAGCTTGTAGCTCTTGGCAGTGGGAATGAACAAGCCGCCATTCTTGATGAACGGCATATAGGCGGCGTAGAGCACGGACTTGTCCTTGATAGTCAGGGACAGGATTCCGTTACGCGGGCCAAGATTGGGTGGCAAGCTCATGCGACATTCCTAGCAGACTATCCAATTTTCGATTCTAGCCCGGTCCAGGCAGGCTTGCCCACTGCACCAGCAATGCTTCGAGAAGCAAGACACTGTTCAGGTTGGCCTTGCCGAGCACTTTCTGCCGCTGTTGCAGCAGCCAATCCTGCATGGCCAGCAACTTCGGCTGCGGGGTCTTGTCCGCCAGATACTGCACCACCTTGTGCATATCGGCCAGGCCCAGCCCCGTTTCGTCGCGGGTCAGCTGGTAGCGCAGCATGGCCTGGCTCCAGTCGCAGAACCAGTCGAACAGCATGATCATCGGCATGGCCTTCCATGCCTCGGCCAGTTGACTGGCACTGGCCTGCTGCTTGAGCAGCTTCTTCACTCCATCGACCACCAGGGCACGCTGTTCACGCACGCCCTGCTGATGCAGACGGCGAGCGGCCAGTGGCGAACCGGCAGCCAGGGTGAGCAGCTCGCGACGCTCGTCCTCGCCGCACTCCGGCAGTGCCTCGGCCAGCCAGGCCAGGCTGCTGGCCTGGTCTGGCAGCGGGCAGGCCTGCTGCACACAGCGGCTCTTCACGGTCGGCAACAGGCGGCTGGGCTGATGGCTGACCAGCAGCAGCACGGTGTTGCCGGCCGGCTCTTCCAAACTCTTCAGCAGGGCGTTGGCGGCATTGATGTTCATCGCCTCTACCGGTTCCAGCAGGACGACCTTGCGTCCGCCGAGCTGGGCGGTCTGCACCACGAAGCTGACCAGATCGCGGACCTGGTCGACCTTGATCGCCTTGTCCGCCTCTTCCGGCTCCAGCACATAGTTATCCGGGTGAGTCCCGGCGGCCAGCAGATAACAGCCCTTGCACTGCCCGCAGGCCTCCAGGCCCACCGGCTTGTGACACAGCAGCAGCGCCATCAGGCGCTCGGCCAGGGCACGCTTGCCGATGCCGGCCGGACCATGCAGCAGGTAGGCATGGGCATGCTGCTGGCGACCGGCCAGCTGCTGCCACAGGCCCTGCTGCCAGGGGTAGGCTTCAGCCACGGCAACGCTCCAGGATTTCCGGCAGCAGTCGATCGATGGACTGCTGCACGCCAGCCAGCGACTGCGCGGCGTCCAGCACGCGGTAGCGTGCCGGCGCGGCGGCAGCACGCTGCAGATAGGTCTGCCGCACCGCTTCGAAGAAGTTCTGGCCTTCCTGCTCGAAGCGATCCAGACGACCACGGGCAGCCGCACGAGACAGGCCGACTTCCACCGGCAGGTCGAACACCAGGGTCAGGTCGGGACGCAGCTCGCCCTGCACGAAACTTTCCAGCTGGGCGATACGCGCCGTGGACAGGCCACGCCCGCCGCCCTGGTAGGCATAGGTGGCATCGGTGAAACGGTCACAGAGCACCACCGTACCACGGCCCAGTGCCGGCACTATGACCTGCGCCAGATGCTGAGCGCGGGCGGCAAATACCAGCAGCAGCTCGGTATCGGCGGCCATCTGCTCAGCGCTCGGCGCCAGCAGCAACTCGCGGATACGCTCGGCCAGCGGTGTACCGCCCGGCTCGCGAGTCAGCAGCACCTCGATGCCCTGCTCGCGCAGGCGCTCGGCGAGGTACTCGCGGTTGGTGCTTTTGCCGGCCCCTTCCGGGCCTTCGAGGGTGATGAACAGACCGCTCACGGATGATCCTTATTGGGGTGCTGGACTGGAACGGTAGTCGGCACGACGCTTGAGCTGATACTCGCTCACCGCGCGGTTGTGCTGCTCCAGGGAGTCGGAGAATACATGGCTGCCGTCGCCGCGCGCGACGAAATACAGGCTCTTGCCCGCCACCGGGTGCAATGCAGCATGGATCGCCTCGCGGCCGACCAGGGCAATCGGCGTCGGTGGCATGCCATCGATGGTGTAGGTGTTATACGGCGTCGGCTCACGCAGATGGGCGCGCGTGAGGTTGCCGTTATAACGCTCGCCGAGGCCGAAGATCACTGTCGGATCGGTCTGCAGGCGCATGCCCATACGCAGACGGCGGACGAACACACCGGCGATCTGGCCACGCTCGGCCGGCACACCGGTCTCCTTCTCCACCATGGAAGCCATGATCAACGCATCGTAAGGCTTGCGATAGGGCAGACCCTCGGCGCGCTGCTGCCACTCCTCTTCCAGCACCTCGGTCAGGCGAGCATGGGCCTGCTTGAGCAGATCGAAGTCGCTCATGCCGCGCACATAGCGATAGGTATCCGGGAAGAAGCGCCCCTCGGGGTTGGCACCCGGCTGACCGAGCCTGGTCATCAAGGCGGCATCGTCGAGCCCGGCCAGGGTCTGCTTCAGGGCAACCTGCTTGTGCAGGGCCGCGCGTACCTGGCGAAAGCTCCAGCCTTCGACAAGGGTCAGGCTGTATTGCACCACCTCGCCACGCTGCCAGATGCCGAGCAGGTCCTGGGCAGTCTGGGCTGGCAGCAGGCGGTATTCGCCGCTGTGCAGCGGCTGCCCGGTCAGGTTGAAGCGCCAGTACAGGCGCAACCAGAAGGCGCCATCCAGCACGCCTTCGCCCTCCAGCTGATTGAGCAGGCCGCCAGGCGTAGCACCGGGCTCAACAATCAGCAGGCGTTCCTCACTTAGCTGCAGCGGTTGCTGCAACACCGAATGCATACGCCAGGCCGCCAGTGCCAAAGACAACACGAGCAGCAGCACACCTGCGGCGAGCAGCAGCAAAAACTTGCGAATCACGAATCAGGAATCCAGAAGACTGCGGATAATGGCCTGCAGTTTACGGGTGAGCGGGCCTACCGGCCAGTCGTGGCCCTGCAATTCGCGCACCGGCCAGATGCCGTAGAGGCTGTTGCAGAGAAACACCTCATCGGCGGCGAGCAGTTCTGCGCGGCTGATATCGCGGATGTGCACGACTATCCCGAGCGCTTCGGCCTGGGCCAGCACCTCGGCACGCATCACCCCCGCCACGCCGCAGCGCGATAGATCGGCCGTCAGCAATTGACCATCCCGGCACAGGAACAGGTTGCTGTAGACACCTTCGATCACCCGCCCCGAGCTGTCGCACATCAAGCCCTCGGCATAGGCCGGGTCCTGCCATTCGGCACGGGCCAAAACCTGCTCGAGGCGATTGAGGTGCTTGAGACCTGCCAGCAGCGGCTGCTCGGCCAGGCGGGTGACACAGGGGAACAGGCACACGCCCTGCTCGGCATGCACAGGCGGATAGACCGGCGCGGGATTACCCAACAGAACACGGCAGGGCCGGGTTGGTTGCGGCGGCGCATAACCGCGCAAGCCTTCGCCACGGGTGACGATCAACTTGGCCACGCCTTCGCCCAGCTCGGCACAGAAGGCCAGTAACTCGGCCTGCACGACTTGCAGATCAAGCGCCAGGGACAGGCGTTGCGCGCCCTGCTGCAAGCGCGCCAGGTGCCGCGCCAGCAAGCGCGGCTGGCCGCGCTGCACGGCGATGGTCTCGAACAGACCATCGCCATAGGCCAGGCCGCGATCAAGGATGGAAAGCTGCGTGGCCGGCTGGCCGTCGACCCAGCTCAGCATCAGCCGGCGAACCGGCGGAACACCAGCGAGCCGTTGGTGCCGCCAAAACCGAAGGAGTTGGACAGTACCGCGTCGATCGGCAGGGCCTTGGCCTGATGGGCGACGAAGTCCAGGTCGCAACCTTCGTCCGGCTCATCCAGGTTGATGGTCGGCGGCGCCACCTGATCACGCAGGGCCAGCACGCTGAAGATCGCCTCAACCGCACCGGCAGCGCCGAGCAGGTGGCCGGTCATCGACTTGGTCGAGCTGACCGACAGCTTGTAGGCGTTATCGCCAAATACCGACTTGACCGCCGCCGCCTCGGCCTTGTCGCCTGCCGAGGTCGAGGTGCCGTGGGCGTTGATGTACTGCACCTGATCGGCATTCAAACCGGCATCACGCAGCGCATTCTTCATGCAGCGCGCCGCGCCGGCGCCATCTTCCGGCGGCGAGGTCATGTGGTAGGCATCGCCACTCATGCCGAAACCGACCAGCTCGGCATGGATGGTCGCGCCGCGCGCCTTGGCGTGCTCCAGCTCTTCCAGAACCAGGGCGCCGGCGCCGTCGGACAGGACGAAACCATCGCGCCCCTTGTCCCACGGGCGGCTAGCCTTGGTCGGATCGTCATTGCGGGTCGACAGCGCGCGTGCAGCACCAAAACCGCCCATGCCCAGGCCACTGGTGGCCATCTCGGCACCACCGGCGACCATCACATCAGCTTCGCCATAGGCGATATTGCGTGCGGCCATGCCAATGCAGTGGGTGCCCGTGGTGCACGCCGTGGCAATGGCATAGTTGGGCCCCTGCAGACCCAGGTGGATCGACAGGAAGCCGGAAATCATGTTGATGATCGAGCCAGGCACGAAGAACGGCGAAATGCGCCGCGGCCCCTGCTCGAACAGCGACTTGCAGTTGCTCTCGATGTTGGTCAGGCCGCCGATACCGGAGCCCATGGCCACACCGATGCGTTCGCGATTGGCGTCGGTGACTTCCAGACCGGAATCACGCATCGCCTGGAAGCTGGCTGCCAGGCCGTACTGGATGAACAGGTCAAGCTTGCGGGACTCCTTGGCGCTCAGGTACTCCTCGACATTGAAGCCCCTGACCGAGCCGCCGAAACGAGTGGAGTAAGCGGACAGGTCCATATGCTCGATCAGGCCGATGCCACTGCGGCCGGCCAGAATTCCCTGCCAACTGCTCGCTACATCGACGCCCAAAGGCGACAGCATGCCCATACCGGTAACCACTACGCGTCTACGCGACACTGCGAAATCCTCTTGTTCTGTTTGCCACTAAGCGGCCCATTAAAGAAAAACCGCACGCCTCGTGAGGGGCAGTGCGGCTTTTCCTGGTCCGAAAACCGTCGATTACGATCAATCAGCCGTGGGCGTTGATGTAGTCGATGGCTTCCTGAACGGTGGTGATTTTCTCAGCTTGCTCGTCCGGGATTTCAGTCTCGAATTCCTCTTCCAGAGCCATCACCAGCTCAACGGTGTCAAGGGAGTCGGCACCCAGGTCTTCGACGAAGGAAGCACTGTTGGTGACTTCGTCTTCTTTAACGCCCAGTTGCTCGGCGACGATTTTCTTGACGCGTTCTTCGATGGTGCTCATGTCTAGTTTTCACTCCTATGGAAAAAGATCCGTGCAGCTGAGCCGCAGTGTATAGAAAGGGTTTTCTAACTTTCAAGCCAAACGCCAAGCCCTTCCAGAACAGTTCACAGCGCTGTCTGCCGCTGATTGCACTTTTGTAACGGACTTTAGACAGCTTTTATGACAATTTCCTGAAGCGCCGAGTCACATTCAGCTCATGTACATGCCGCCATTCACCGGCACAGTGGCGCCAGTGACATAGGCTGCGCCGTCGGAGGCGAGGAAACCGACCACCTTGGCGATTTCCTCGGCCTGGCCCAGACGGCCCAGGGGAATCTGGGTCAACAACGCTTCGCGCTGGGCTTCCGGCAGCTCTCGAGTCATATCGGTATCGATAAAGCCCGGCGCCACCGAGTTGACGGTGATAGCACGCGAACCCACCTCACGCGCCAGGGCGCGACCAAAACCTTCCAGACCAGCCTTGGCAGCAGCGTAGTTGACCTGCCCGGCATTGCCCATGGCACCGACCACCGAGCCGATGCTGATGATGCGCCCCCAGCGGGCCTTGGTCATGCCGCGCAGCACGGCCTTGGACAGGCGGAACAGGCTGTTGAGGTTGGTGTTGATGACATCGAACCATTCGTCATCCTTCATCCGCAGCATCAGGTTGTCGCGGGTGATGCCGGCATTGTTGACCAGAATGGCCACGGCACCGAAATCCTTCTGGATCTGCTCGAGAACAGCGGCTACCGACTCATCGCTACCGACATCCAGAACCAGGCCAGCGCCCTGAATACCCTCGGCCTTGAACGCTTCACCAATACGCTCGGCACCCGCAGCGGAGGTGGCGGTACCGACGACCACGGCGCCCTGGCGACCCAGCTCGAAAGCGATAGCCTGGCCGATGCCACGGCTCGCGCCCGTTACCAATGCAACCTTGCCTTGCAGACTCATAGAGGTCTCTCCTTGCTTAATCAAACCAGCGCCGCGCGAACCGCTGCGAAAGCGTCCGGGGTTTCCAGATTGTGAGTATTGATGCCTTTGACGCAACGCTTGTTCAAGCCTGCAAGGACCTTGCCGGGGCCACACTCGACCAGGTCGGTGACGCCTTGCTCAGCCAGCAGCACGATAGTTTCCACCCAGCGGACCGGACTGTAGAGCTGCGCCAGCAGATCACGCTTGAGGCTATCCAGATCGGCCGGCACCGCCGCCGTGACGTTCTGCACCAGGGCAATCTGCGGCGCCTGCCAGTTCAGGGCGGCGACCGCCTCGGCGAATTTCTCTGCCGCCGGGCGCATCAGCGCACAGTGCGACGGCACGCTGACCGGCAGCGGCATGGCACGCTTGGCGCCACGCGCCTTGCAAGCTTCGATGGCACGCTCGACAGCGGCCGCGCCACCGGCAATCACCACCTGACCGGGAGCGTTGAAGTTCACCGCACTGACCACTTCACCATTGGCTGCTTCGGCGCAGGCCGCCAGCACATCGGCATCGTCCAGACCGAGAATCGCCGCCATGCCGCCCTGCCCGGCCGGCACGGCCTGCTGCATCAGCTGGCCACGCAGCTCGACCAGCTTGAGCGCCTCGGCAAAGCCGATGCTGCCAGCCGCCACCAGCGCCGAATACTCACCCAGGCTATGCCCGGCGACGAAAGCGGGCTGCGCGCCACCTTCAGCCTGCCACAGACGCCACAGGGCAATGGAAGCCGCCAGGATGGCCGGCTGGGTCTTGTCGGTCTGGTTGAGTCGCTCTTCCGGCCCTTGCTGGGTCAGTGCCCACAGGTCATAACCGAGGGCATCGGCTGCCTCGTTGAACGCATCGCGGATCAGCGACCGCTGTGCGCCAATCTCGGCCAGCATGCCGAGCGACTGCGAGCCTTGGCCAGGAAAGACAAATGCGAGGGAGGTAGACATCAAAACTTTCCCTTATTTACTGATCGTTTGGGGGATTGCATACCCGGCAGAGCCAGGCACAGGACTGCAGATTGGATGACACGGAAAAACCTGCGGTCACAGACCAGACCGCAGGTTTTCTCAGATGTTCGAATGCGCGCCGTGGAATCGGCTAGAGCAACAGATCTTCGAGACGCCCATGCAGGCGCTGTGGCAGGTTCTCGCGGACTTCGATCAAGGCGCGACGAATGGCACTCTGGAAGCCCTCTACCCCCGCAGCGCCATGGCTTTTCACCACAATCCCCTGCAGACCGAGAAAGCTCGCACCGTTGTGCCGCGCCGGCGTCAAATCGCCCTGCAAGCGGCGCAGCAGCGGCAAGGCCATGCTGCCCACCAGTCGCGCAGCGATATTGGCGGTAAACAGGTTCTCGATCCGCGCCGAGATCATGGCTGCCAGACCTTCGCTGGACTTGAGCAGGATGTTGCCGACGAAACCGTCGCACACCACCACATCCGCCTCACCACGATAGAGGCCGTCACCCTCGATAAAACCGGTGTAATTCAAGCCATGAGCCTGCTGCAACAGACTCGCCGCCAGCTTGACCTGCTGGTTGCCCTTCACCTCTTCGGTACCGACGTTCAGCAGCGCCACTCGAGGATTGGCGACGCCCAATGCTTCGGCCGCTACCGAGCCCATTACGGCAAACTGGTAGAGGTGCTCGGCACTGCAATCGACGTTCGCCCCCAGATCGAGCAACTGACAGCTGCCCGTAGCGGTCGGCACCGGGCTGACCATCGCCGGGCGATCAATGCCCGGCAGGGTTTTCAGCACGTAGCGCGACAGCGCCATCAAGGCCCCGGTATTACCGGCACTGACGCAGGCCTGCGCGCGCCCACTGCGCACCAGTTCCAGCGCCACACGCATGGAAGCATCGGGCTTGCCACGCAGCGCCTGGGAAGGACGCTCGTCCATGCCGATCACTTCGCTGGCATGTTCGACGTGCAGGCGTGCGCGATCCACAGCAGGATGCCGGGCGATCAGTTCTTCAAGAATGGGGGCTTGGCCGACGAGGACCAGATGTAACGAGGGAAACTCAACCAGACAGGCGATGCTGGCTGGAACAATGCAGTGGGGACCGAAGTCCCCACCCATTGCATCAATCGCGATCAGCGGAGCGGACAAGGATTACTCGTCAGCGCCCTTGTCGATCACTTTGCGACCACGGTATACGCCTTCCGGAGATACGTGGTGGCGCAGGTGAACTTCACCGGTGCTCTTCTCGACGGACAGAGTGCTGGCCTCGAGAGCATCGTGGGAACGACGCATGTCGCGGGCAGAGCGGGATTTTTTGTTCTGCTGAACAGCCATAACTGATTAACTCCTAAACGTTTGGGTCACGCTTTAACTGCGCCAAAACACTGAACGGGTTGGACCGCGGTACCTCGTCCTCGCTCGACTCGGGCTCTTCGAGACCGGCCGGCTGCTGGCAATCTTCATGAGCATGGGCCGGAATGATGGGCAGAGCGAGCAACAGCTCATCTTCGACCAACGCCAGCAGATCCAGAGGATCCTCACCCACTTCAAGCGCGTCATAGCCCTGAGGCAGCGACTGGGTATCCGCACCTTCCTTCACCACCGCGTAATCACACTCGCTTTGGATCGGCAGGACGACCAGTTCCAGACAACGCTGGCAAATCATCTTGACCTCAACCTTGAGCTCACTGTGAATACTCACAGCACGTCGCTCACCACGCACGAAGGCTAGCTTCGCGTGCACCATACCGGCGTTATCGACCAGCGGGTCGCAGAGACGCTCGAAACTTGCCAGCGGCATCGACCCTTCGAGGGTAACGCCGCGATCAGCGAGTTTGCGCGGATCAACGTGGGGTGGAATCGGTCCATTCAACATAGGCGCGACATTCTAGGGACGCACCCCCACCCTGTCAAAGGAAATTCAGCCCTGTGCGCCAGGCAGCGCACTGGCTAAAATTCGCTTTTTTCAGGAGAAGCCCATGCTACCCCTGGTACTCGCCTCAAGCTCAGCTTACCGCCGCGAATTATTGACCCGCCTGCGCCATCCTTTTATATGGAGCAGCCCAGACATCGACGAAACGCCGACACCCGGCGAAAGCGCCACAGCACTGGTACGCCGCCTCGCCGAAGCCAAGGCGCGCGCCCTGAGCGGGCAATACCCGCACCACCTGATCATCGGTTCGGATCAGGTCGCCGTACTGGGCGAGCACATCATCGGCAAGCCCCATGACTTTGCCCGCGCCAAGCATCAACTACTGGCAGCCAGCGGCAACAGCGTTACTTTCCTCACCAGCCTGGCCCTGCTCAACAGCAGCACGGGACACTGCCAGGTCGACGCCGTACCTTTCACCGTACATTTTCGCTCACTCGACGAAGCGCAGATCACCCGCTACCTGCAAGCCGAGCAACCCTACGACTGTGCCGGCAGCTTCAAGGCCGAAGGACTCGGCGTCAGCCTGTTTCGCACCACCGAAGGCACGGACACCACCAGCCTGGTCGGCCTGCCACTGATCCGCCTGGTCAGCATGCTGCACAACGAAGGCCTGAGCATTCCCTGAGCCCATAAATGAAAAAGCCCGGCAAGCCGGGCCTCTTCGACAGCAACAGCTCAGCGCAGAGACGCCCCCTGGAAGCCCATTACGATGGCCAGACGCTCCGCCACGCTGGCACCCAGCTTCTTGGCAAAGCGATCGAACGGAGTCTCCTCACGGGTGTAATCGACCAGGTCTTTCGCTTTGATCACTTCGCGCGCGACGAAACTACTGCTACCCAGCGCGTCGACCAGCCCCAGCTCAAGCGCCTGCTCACCCGACCAGATCAACCCGGAGAACAGCTCCGGATGCTCCGCTGTTTTCAGGCGCTCACCACGACCCTTCTTCACGCTCTCGATAAACTGCTTGTGCGTGGTTTCCAGCACACCCTGCCAGAACTGGGTTTCCTCGGCCTTCTGCGGCTGGAACGGATCGAGGAAAGCCTTGTGCTCACCCGAGGTATAGACGCGACGATCCACACCAACCTTCTCCATTACCCCGACAAAACCGAAAGTGGCCGCCGTAACGCCAATGGAGCCCACCAGACTGGCCTTGTCGGCATAGATCTGATCGGCAGCACTGGCAATGTAATAGGCGCCGGAAGCCCCCAGATCGCTGATCACCGCATACACCTTGGTATCCGGATACTCGCCACGCAGGCGCTTGATCTCGTCGTAGATATAGCCGGACTGCACCGGACTACCGCCCGGACTGTTGATGCGCAGCACGATGCCCTTGGTCTTTGTATCCTCGAAGGCGGCACGCAGACTGCTGACCACATTGTCGGCACTGGCCTCCTCATCCGCCATGATCATCCCGCGCACCTCGATCAGCGCGGTGTGTTCCTTGCCAACCCCCGCACTCTGCTGCAGATCCAGCTTGGGAATAAACAGTGCCAGCGCACCGAACAGGTAAATAAAGGTCAGTGCCTTGAAGAAAATCCCCCAGCGCCGCGCACGACGCTGCTCCTGCACACCGGCCAGCAGGGTTTTCTCCAGCAACTTCCAGCTTTTATCGTCACCACCAGCGGCGGCCGATGCTTTCCATTCATCCGACATATTCACCCACCCCAAGCGTCTTTTCATGTATGTGCGCACCCAACCAGGTGCGCAACTCGGAAAACTCATTGATTGCCAGGCGCGGCCCGTGAACCCGCAAACTGTCCAGCGGCTGCGCGCCGAAACCCACCGCCACCGAATCGATACCGGCATTGCTGGCCATCTGCAGATCGAATACCGAATCCCCCACCATCAGCGCCTGCTCGGGCGCCATGCGGCAATGGGTGAGGATTTCCTGCAGCATCAGCGGATGCGGCTTGCTGGCCGTCTCGTCGGCGCAGCGAGTGACATCGAAATAATCCAGCCAGCCACGCCCCTGCAGCACCCGCTGCAGGCCATGGCGACTCTTGCCAGTCGCCACCGCCAGGCGATAGCCCTGCGCACGAAACGCCTCAAGCGACTCGGCTACGCCAGGAAACAGCGCCGAAGGCTCACTCTCCAGCAGCAGATATTGATCGCTGTAAGCAGCGCGAAAGCGCTCGACCAAGGCGTAATCCTCAAGCTGCGGATACAGACTGCGAATAGCCTCGGGCAAACCCAAGCCGATAATGCCCTTGATCGCCGCATCATCAAGCTGCGGCAAGCCGCACTGCTCGGCCGCCAGACGCATGGCCGCCACGATACGACCGATGGAATCCACCAGCGTGCCGTCCCAATCGAAGATCAACAGCCGATAGTCACGCACCGAGCCGCTCCAGGGTACGCACCCACATTTCATCGACGGGCGCCTCCACCTCAAGCACCTGCCCTTCCGGCAGGGTGATCTTCAGTGCATAGGCATGCAGGAACAGGCGCTTGCCACCCAGGTCGCGCACTTCGTGGGAAAAGTCGTCGTCGCCGTACTTGGGGTCACCAGCAATCGAATGCCCGGCATACTGGGCATGCACGCGAATCTGGTGGGTGCGCCCGGTAATTGGACTGGCCTCGACCAGCGTGGCGAACTCGCCGAAGCGGCGCAGCACGCGGAATACGGTCAAAGCCTCCTTACCCTCAGGATTGACCTCGACCATGCGTTCACCCGAACGCAAGTTGCTCTTCAGCAGCGGCGCGCTGATCTTCTTCTTTGCCGTCGGCCAACTGCCACGCACCAGCGCCATGTAGCGCTTGTCGACACCATCACCACGCAAGGCCTCGTGCAGGTGACGCAACATGCTGCGCTTCTTGGCAATCATCAGCAGACCAGAGGTGTCGCGATCCAGGCGATGGACCAGCTCAATATCCTTGGCGTCCGGGCGCAACTGACGAAAAGCTTCGATGACCCCGTAATTCAGGCCACTACCACCATGCACGGCAATCCCGGTCGGCTTATTCAGCACGATCAGCGCCTTGTCCTCATAGACGATGGCCGCCTCCAGGCGCTCAAGCAACCCCTGAGCAAGCGGCACTGGCTCGTCACGCTCAGGCAAACGCAGCGGTGGAACCCGCACGATATCGCCAGCCTGCAACTTGTATTCGGGCTTGATCCGACCTTTATTAACCCGCACTTCGCCTTTGCGCAGAATGCGGTAGATAAGCGTCTTCGGCACACCTTTGAGGCGGGCGAGCAGGAAATTATCGATTCGTTGGCCGGCATGATCCGGCGCAACCTCAAGCAGCTGGACGCCGGAGGTTGGAGAGGCAGGAGTAGTCATGCCCGCGATCATAACAATTTTTTATTGAATTGAAGCACTTAATCATTGCTGATATGCTCGGGAGCGCCGCCAAAAGCGGCCCGGTCAGCGGATGATCGCCACACTGCCATCCCTGCCGAGCGCAACCCATTCAGGACGTGAGGCCGTCCGACGGGGCTTTCGCCGCACAAGAGCGCGAAGATCCCGGAAATAACGCCTTGAGCCATAGACGCGCAAGCCTTCCCTTTGGGAGCTTGCGGAAAATGCTAACCCGCTGCGGATTCTGCGAGCGGCACCCGATTTTAGCGATACGTGTAGGGTGGAGATGCACAACCGTCGGACTGCGTAGCAACAAGCTTTATCAAGACGCTTCACTATCGTCCGCAGCGACTGGTTGATTCCTCCCCTGACTGAGTGCTTCTGTCACCACAGCAAGCAGGAGCGTCGTCGCAACCCAAACGCCACAGGCCAACGGTTGCTAGACACTGGAATGATTTACGCCCATTCCTGACGCGCCCTGACACCGACCGTGAGAGTCGTGTGTGCCAACCGCCGTTTCCGGCAGCTCCGGAAACCATTGGTACAACATGAAAAGAATGCTGATCAACGCCACTCAGCCCGAAGAGTTGCGTGTAGCCCTGGTAGACGGCCAGAAACTCTACGACCTGGACATCGAGTCCGGCGCCCGTGAGCAGAAAAAGGCCAACATCTATAAAGGCCGCATTACCCGCGTCGAGCCCAGCCTCGAAGCGGCTTTTGTCGACTTCGGCGCCGAGCGCCACGGCTTCCTGCCGCTGAAAGAAATCTCCCGCGAGTACTTCAGCAAGTCCCCGGAAGGCGGTCGCGTCAACATCAAGGAAGTCCTCAAGGAAGGCCAGGAAGTCATCGTCCAGGTCGAGAAGGAAGAGCGCGGCAACAAAGGCGCCGCCCTCACCACCTTCATCAGCCTGGCCGGTCGTTATCTGGTGCTGATGCCGAACAACCCACGTGCAGGCGGCATCTCCCGCCGCATCGAAGGCGAAGAGCGCAACGAACTGCGTGAAGCGCTGAACGGCCTCGACGCCCCGGGCGACATGGGCCTGATCGTGCGCACCGCCGGCCTCGGCCGCTCCAGCGACGAACTGCAGCTCGACCTCGATTACTTGGTGCAACTGTGGACCGCGATCAAGGAAGCCTCGCTGGATCGCGCCGCGCCGTTCCTGATCTATCAGGAATCCAACGTGATCATCCGCGCTATCCGCGACTACCTGCGCCAGGACATCGGCGAAGTCCTGGTCGATAGCGTCGAAGCCCAGGAAGAAGCCCTGTCCTTTATCCAGCAGGTCATGCCGCAGTACGCCAGCAAGATCAAGCTGTACGAAGACAGCGTGCCGCTGTTCAACCGCTTCCAGATCGAAAGCCAGATCGAAACCGCCTTCCAGCGCGAAGTGAAACTGCCGTCCGGCGGCTCCATCGTCATCGACCCGACCGAAGCCCTGGTGTCCATCGACATCAACTCGGCGCGTGCGACCAAAGGCGGCGACATCGAAGAAACCGCCCTGCAGACCAACCTGGAAGCGGCTGAAGAAATCGCCCGCCAGCTGCGCCTGCGTGACATCGGCGGCCTGATCGTGATCGACTTCATCGACATGACCCCGGCCAAGAACCAGCGCGCCGTGGAAGAGAAAGTCCGCGAAGCCCTGGAAGCCGACCGCGCCCGCGTGCAAGTCGGTCGCATCTCGCGCTTCGGCCTGCTGGAAATGTCCCGTCAGCGCCTGCGCCCGTCCCTGGGTGAAAGCAGCGGCATCGTCTGCCCGCGCTGCAACGGCCAAGGCATCATCCGCGACGTCGAATCGCTGTCGCTGGCAATCCTGCGCCTGATCGAAGAAGAAGCCCTGAAGGACCGTACCGCCGAAGTCCGCGCCCAGGTGCCGATCCCGGTTGCCGCCTTCCTGCTCAACGAGAAGCGCAACAGCATCACCAAGATCGAGCTGCGCACCCGCGCACGCATCATCATCCTGCCGAACGATCATCTGGAGACCCCGCACTTCGAAGTGCAGCGTCTGCGCGATGACAGCCCGGAAGTGATGACCGGTCAATCCAGCTACGAGATGACCCCGGCCGAAGTCGAAGACGTCCAGCCGGCAGCCGCCACCCGCACCCTGGTGCGTCAGGAAGCTGCGCTGAAAACCACTCCGCCACGCGCTGCTGCTCCGACCCCGGCTGCAGCGCCGGCCCCGCTGGCCCCAGCCGCAGCGACCGCGGAACCGAGCCTGTTCAAGGGCCTGGTCAAGTCGCTGGTCAGCCTGTTCGCCAGCAAGGAAGAGGCCGCCGCCCCGGCAGCCGAAGAGAAGCCGGCCGAACGTAAACCACGCAGCGATGAACAGCGTCGTGGTGGCCGTCCGCAGAACCGTCGCGACGGCAACCGTGGCAACCGCGGCAGCCGTGACGAAGAGCGTAAGCCGCGTGAAGAACGCCAGCCGCGCGAAGCCCGTGAACCGCGTGAGCCACGCGAAGAGCGCCAGCCCCGTGAAGCTCGTGAAGTCCGCGAGCCACGCGAGCCCCGTGAAGAGCGTCAGCCGCGCGAAGCCCGCGAGGGCCAGGAGCCACGCCGCGAGCGTCCGCCACGCGAAGCCCGTGAGCCGCGCGAAGAGCGTCGCCCACGCGAACTGCGCGAACCGCTGGATGCCACCGCCACTGACGAAGTCCGTAGCGAGCAACCGCGCAACGAAGAACGCGCCGAGCGCAAGCCACGTGAAGAGCGCCAACCGCGCCCGCCGCGTGAAGAGCGTCAGCCGCGTGCCGAACAGGCCGCTGCCGTAGCCGAAGAAGAAGTACTGGAAAACGGCGAGCAGCTCGATGATGGCCAGGAAGGTGGTGAAGGTGGCGATCGTCCGCGTCGTCGCTCCCGCGGTCAGCGTCGTCGCAGCAACCGTCGCGAGCGTCAGCGTGATGCTGATGGCAACCTGATCGAAGGCAGCGAAGAAGGTGCCGAAGAAGAAGGCACTGAAGGCGCCGTCGTCGTGACCGCTGCCGTTGCCGGCACCGCACTGATCAGCGCAGAAGCTGCACCGACCAGCGAGCAACCGAACGAAGTCGTGGAAAGCGCTCCGGTCAGCGACAGCCGCAACGAAGCTACTGAGACCGCCGAAGCCGTCGTTGAAACTGCCGTAGCAGTGGAAGCACCGGCCGTGGTGGTTGAAGCCCCCTTCCAGACCGAAGCCCCGGCCGAAGTTGCTGCGGTAGAAATCGCTGTCGTGGAAGCCGCCCCGGTGGTTGCTGAAGCTGCACCGGTCAACGTCAGCACTGAAGAAGCGGCCCCTGCCGCTGCCGAAGTGATTGTCGAGGCAGCCGCCCCGGTTGTCAGCGGTGGCCGCGCGCCGAACGACCCGCGTGAAGTGCGTCGTCGTCAGCGCGAAGCCGAGCGCCTGGCTGCCGAAGCCGCCGCTGCGCCGCAAGCACCAGTCGCGGTTGAGACACCGGTAGCCGAAGTGGCTGAAGCCGCCCCCGTCGAAGCCGAGGCACCTGCCGAAGCTGCCGTGGCGCAAACTCCGGCCATTGAGCAAAGCGAGACCGAGGCAGCAGCGGAAGAAGTTCCGGCCCTGCTCGTCGAGACCGCTCAGCAACAGGACGCGGAAGAAGCCAAGCCGCAAGCCTGAAACTGAGGCAATAAAAAGCCGGACCTAGTGTCCGGCTTTTTTATGCCTGCGATTCAGCCTGCAGGCCGACCTCAAGACAGATCAGAACCTAGCAGTCGAGCGGTACTCCGCTGTGAAAACGGAACTCGCTATCCGGCGACTCGATCAGTTCGCACTCAGCCGCCCTCACCCGCTCCACCGTACGAGTCACATCCGCCTCCTCGCCGTACTGATAGGCCAGCTTCAGATAGCCCTGAAAGTGCCGCGCCTCGGACTTCAGCAAACCGCCATAGAACTTGCCCAGCTCTTCATCGAGATGCGGCACCAGGGCCGCAAACCGCTCACAGGAGCGCGCCTCGATAAACGCCCCCACCACCAGGGTATCCACCAGCTTGTGCGGCTCATGGGTGCGCACCAAGGCGCGCAGGCCTGAGGCATAGCGTGCCGCCGAAACCGGGCGCAGGCCGATCTTGCGCCGCTTCATGATGCGCAGCACCTGCTCGTGATGCACCAACTCCTCGCGCGCCAGGCGCGACATGGCGTTGAGCAAATCGACATGGGAGCTGTACTTGGCCATCAGGCTGAGCGCCGTGGAAGCCGCCTTGAACTCGCAGTTCTTGTGATCGATCAGCAGGATCTCCTGATCAGCCAGCGCCGCACGCACCCAGGCATCCGGCGTAACACAGCCGAGAAAGTCATGAATCTCGGGAAAAATCATGGCGCAACGCCCTCCACCACCACGCCAGCGAATGGCCAGGCAGAAATCAGGTCAACAGGAAGGATTGGTTTTTCAGTCATCACCGGCAATTCCACTACGCAAGCCTGCAACTCTGGCAGGCTTGCCAAGGGCGCGCCATTATACGAGCGGCGGCGCCCAGAGCCAGCGATGTCGTGACGCGGGTCAAGACCGCAGGCGCATCACGCGACTATAGTGACGTCAGAGATAAGCATTCATGTTCAGGGAGACGCTCATGCAAGCTATTCGCAGCATTCTGGTAGTCATGGATCCACAACAGGCCGAGTGCCTGGCACTGAAACGCGCCAAACTGATTGCCGGGGTCACGCAATCCCACCTGCACCTGCTGATCTGCGACAAGAAGCAGGAGCATGCAGCCCATCTCGAAAACATCCAGGCCAGCCTGCTCAAGGAAGGCTACAGCGTCAGCAGCCAGCAGGCCTGGCACGAAAACAGCTACCAGACCATCATCACCGTGCAGCAGGCCGAAGGCTGCGGCCTGGTGATCAAGCAGCACTTCCCGGACAACCCGCTGAAAAAAGCCATCCTCACCCCGGACGACTGGAAACTGCTGCGCTACTGCCCCGGCCCGGTACTGATGGTCAAGACCGACACTCCCTGGACCGGCGGCATCATCCTCGCCGCAGTGGACGTGGGCAACAGCGATGCCGCACACCGCACCCTGCATTCGGGCATTGTCAGCCACGGCTACGACATCGCCACCCTGGCCAAAGGTACGCTGCATGTGATCAGCGCACACCCCTCGCCCATGCTCTCGGCCGCCGACCCGACCTTCCAGCTCAAGGAAACCATCGAAGCGCGCTACCGCGAGCAGTGCAAGGCCTTCCAGGCCGAGTTCGACGTGAGCAATGACCGCCTGCATGTCGAGGAAGGCCCAGCCGACGTACTGATCCCCTACACCGCCGAGAAGCTCAAGGCAGTGGTCACAGTGATCGGCACCGTGGCGCGCACCGGCCTATCGGGCGCCCTGATCGGCAATACTGCGGAAGTGGTGCTGGATACCCTGGAAAGCGATGTGCTGGTACTCAAGCCGGACGAAATCATCGCCCACCTGGAAGAGCTGGTCGCCCAGCACTAGGAGCCAGCTCAAAGACTGCTGTGACAAAAAAGCCGCCCTCGGGCGGCTTTTTCATGCAATCGGATCGATCAGACGCGGATTTCCATGCCTTCGAGGAGAAACCTGGGGGCGATGTAGCGCTCGTAATGCGCCTCGGAAAGCAGAAAGAACTCCCGATCGATGGCCTCGCGCAGCTCTGGCAGCGCCCAGTCACGAAATTCCGGCATCAGCACCACGCCATAGGCATCCAGCCGGTTGATCACCCGCGAGCCCCGGGCAATCAGCTGATAGGCCCAGCAGTAGACCGACTGATCCGGAACGAAGCGCACCTGATGCTGTTCCAGCTGCGCGCGCAGGCGCTGGGGATCGAAAACCTCCAGCTTGCCCTGCATCACCTGCACCAGAAGGATCTCCAGGCGGCGCCAGACGGCGCGTTTCTCATCCTCGGCGTACAGGTTCCAGTTCACCACCTCATGATGGAAGCGCTTGCAGCCGCGGCACACGAGGTCACCGTAAACCGTGGAACAGAGGCCGACGCAGGGCGTCTTGATGCGCTGATTGGACATGACGAGTAGAGTTGGACGCTGAAACAGGCAGGTCATATTAGCCGCTTAGCCTGAGTGGGTCACCCTGACCGGCCAGACGTTTATCGACTTGTGCAGCCAGACCTTGGTCGCAGGTCAGCAGGCCAGTCGCATCGGGCTTTGCGCTTAACTTTAACGTCTTGTTCCAGTAGAATCGGACCGCCATTTTAGGCGTCGATGTCCGTCAGAAGCTGTTTTCAAAGCGTCACGAGCACAGTTAATCCGCCAGGAACGACGTTGGCGCCAGGTTTGCGAGCCCTCCTCACGACCTGCGCCAGCCCTCATCGCCCTTGTTCCTGCGGCGTAAAACTTTGAAAACAGCTTCTTGTATGAGGCTATCGACACACCGGCCAAGGCGCTCAAAAAGCGCTGAAGCGCAGTGTGCGATGGTTTTCTGGATGAGCGTTGCGAGCCACCTCGCAACCACTGATGAGGGTAAAAACTGTGCTTGAAGCCTATCGCAACCACGTAGCAGAGCGTGCCGCTCAGGGTATCGTGCCCCAGCCGCTAAACGCCGAACAAACCGCAGGCCTGGTCGAGCTGCTGAAGAATCCTCCGGCCGGCGAAGAAGCCTTCCTGGTCGACCTGATCACCAACCGCGTACCTGCTGGCGTGGACGAAGCTGCCTACGTCAAGGCCGGTTTCCTCTCTGCCCTGGCCAAGGGCGAAGTCAGCTCCCCGCTGCTGAGCAAGACCCGCGCCGTCGAGCTGCTGGGCACTATGCAAGGTGGCTACAACATCACCACCATGGTTGAGCTGCTGGACGACGCCGAGCTGTCCGCCGTTGCCGCCGAGCAACTGAAGCACACCCTGCTGATGTTCGACGCCTTCCACGACGTCGCCGAAAAAGCCAAGGCCGGCAATGCCAACGCCAAAGCCGTGCTGGCCTCCTGGGCCGAAGGCGAGTGGTTCCAGAACCGCCCTGCCGTTCCGGAAAAAGTCACCCTGACCGTGTTCAAGGTCACCGGCGAAACCAACACCGACGACCTGTCGCCGGCTCCGGACGCCTGGTCCCGCCCGGACATCCCGCTGCACGCCCTGGCCATGCTGAAAATGGCCCGCGACGGCATCAACCCGGACGCTCCGGGCACCGTTGGTCCGATCAAGCAGATGGAAGCCCTGAAAGCCAAAGGCTTCCCAGTTGCCTACGTCGGTGACGTGGTCGGTACCGGTTCTTCCCGTAAATCCGCTACCAACTCGGTACTGTGGTTCTTCGGCGACGACATCCCCAACGTGCCGAACAAGCGCGCTGGCGGTTTCTGCTTCGGCACCAAGATCGCTCCGATCTTCTACAACACCATGGAAGACGCCGGTGCCCTGCCGATCGAATTCGATTGCAGCAACCTGGCCATGGGCGACGTCATCGACGTGTACCCGATCAAAGGCGAAGTGCGCCGCCATGGCAGCGACGAGCTGGTCACCAGCTTCCAGCTGAAGACTGACGTACTGCTCGACGAAGTTCGCGCCGGCGGCCGTATTCCGCTGATCGTCGGCCGTGGCCTGACCGAGAAAGCCCGCGCCGAGCTGGGTCTGGCTCCGTCCACCCTGTTCAAGAAGCCGGAATCCCCGGTTGATAGCGGCAAGGGCTTCACCCTGGCGCAGAAGATGGTTGGCCGCGCCTGCGGTCTGGCGGAAGGCAAAGGCGTCCGTCCGGGCACCTACTGCGAACCGAAGATGACCACCGTCGGCTCCCAGGACACCACTGGCCCGATGACCCGCGACGAGCTGAAAGACCTGGCGTGCCTGGGCTTCTCCGCTGACCTGGTGATGCAGTCCTTCTGCCACACCGCGGCCTATCCGAAGCCGATCGACGTCACCACCCACCACACCCTGCCGGACTTCATCATGACCCGCGGCGGCGTGTCCCTGCGTCCGGGCGACGGCATCATCCACAGCTGGCTGAACCGCATGCTGCTGCCGGACACCGTCGGTACCGGTGGCGACTCGCACACCCGCTTCCCGATGGGCATCTCCTTCCCGGCCGGTTCCGGCCTGGTCGCCTTCGCCGCTGCCACCGGTGTGATGCCGCTGGACATGCCGGAGTCGGTACTGGTGCGCTTCAAGGGCAAGCTGCAACCGGGCATTACCCTGCGTGACCTGGTCCATGCCATCCCTTACTACGCAATCAAGGCTGGCCTGCTGACCGTCGAGAAGAAGGGCAAGATCAACGCCTTCTCCGGCCGCATCCTCGAGATCGAAGGTCTGGACGAGCTGACCGTTGAACAGGCTTTCGAGCTGTCCGACGCCTCGGCCGAACGTTCCGCTGCAGGTTGCACCATCAAGCTGCCGGAAAAGGCCATCGCCGAGTACCTGCGCTCCAACATCACCATGCTGCGCTGGATGATCGGCGAAGGTTACGGCGATGCCCGTACCCTGGAACGTCGTGCCAAAGCCATGGAAGCCTGGCTGGCCAACCCGCAACTGCTGGAAGCCGACAAGGACGCCGAATACGCCGAGATCATCGAGATCGACCTGGCCGACGTCAAAGAGCCTGTGCTCTGCGCGCCGAACGACCCGGACGACGCCCGTCTGCTGTCCACCGTCGCCGGTGAGAAGATCGACGAAGTGTTCATCGGTTCGTGCATGACCAACATCGGTCACTTCCGCGCCGCCGGCAAACTGCTGGACAAGGTCAAAGGTGGCCTGCCAACCCGTCTGTGGCTGGCACCGCCAACCAAGATGGACGCCCACCAGCTGACCGAAGAAGGCTACTACGGCATCTACGGCAAGGCTGGCGCACGCATGGAAATGCCGGGCTGCTCGCTGTGCATGGGTAACCAGGCACGCGTACAGACCGGTTCGACCGTGGTTTCCACTTCGACCCGTAACTTCCCGAACCGCCTGGGTGACGCGACCAACGTGTACCTGGCCTCTGCCGAACTGGCAGCGGTGGCCTCGATCACCGGCAAACTGCCGACCGTCGAGGAGTACATGGCGTACGCGGCTGACATCGACAGCATGGCTGCCGACGTTTACCGCTACCTGAGCTTCGATCAGATCGCCGAGTTCCGCGAAGCCGCTGCCAACGCCAAGATCCCTGCTATTCAGGTCTAAGCGTTAGCTGCAATAAAAAGCCCCGCCTGGTGCGGGGCTTTTTTATGTCCGGAATAAAGTGAGTGATGTTGTCGGAGCGAACTAATTCGCGAAACTCGTGACTGAAGCGACTCCGACAGACGCAGGCTTAATTCAAAGGATGTTCGGCTCGATTTCCAGCTCTACGCCAAAACGCGCCAGGATATCCGCCTGGATACGCCGCGCCAGGGCCAGCAACTGCGCGCCGCTGGCTGCGCCATAGTTGACCAGCACCAGCGCCTGCAGGCGATGCACGCCGGCATCACCCTCACGAAAGCCCTTCCAGCCTGCCCGCTCGATCAGCCAGCCGGCCGCCAGTTTGACCTGACCATCAGCCGCCGGGTAGCTGACCAGATCGGCCTGCTCGGTGCGGATCCGCTCGGCCAGCTCAGTAGGTACCAGCGGGTTCTTGAAGAAGCTGCCGGCATTGCCCAGCAGCGCCGGGTCCGGCAGTTTCTCGCTGCGGATGGCGCAGATGGCGCGACTGACATCGCTGGCCGTCGGCTGCTCGATGCCTTCGGCCTGCAGGCGCTGGCGCACCGGGCCGTAATCCAGGTGCAGCGTGGTCTGGCGACTGAGCGCAAAACGCACCCGCAGGATCAGCCAGCGCCCCGGCTGCTGCTTGAACAGGCTGTCACGGTAGGCGAAGGCGCACTCCTCCAGAGCGAACTCGCGCAGCTCGCCAGTCTGGCGATCCAGGGCGGTGAGGCCGGCGAACACATCCTTGATCTCCACGCCGTAGGCACCGATGTTCTGCATCGGCGCCGCACCGACCGTGCCGGGGATCAGGCTGAGGTTTTCCAGGCCGGCCAGGCCCTGCGCCAGGCTCCACTGCACGAAGGGATGCCAGGGCTCACCGGCCTCGGCCTCGACCAGCACACGCTCGCCGTCATCGCTGAGGATGCGCAGGCCGCGACTGGCCATGCGCAGCACCAGGGCCTCGACAGCGCCGGTCAGCAACAGGTTGCTACCGCCGCCGATCACCAGCAGCGGCAGCTCGCGTTGCGCGGCCAGGGTCAGCGCCTCGCGCACCTGCCGGTCATTGCTGGCTTCGGCGAACAGGCGTGCCGGTACATCGACGCCGAAGGTGTTGAAAGGCTTGAGCGAGAGATTTTCATGCAACGACAGGCTCACAGGCGCCCCCTGATTTCATTGAGCAGGGCATCGCTGGCCTGCTCGATCAGGTCGAGCACCTGTTCGAAGCCGTCGTCACCGCCGTAATAAGGGTCCGGCACTTCATCCAGGGCCAGCTGGTAGCGGCGCAGGAACAAGTCCAGCTCGGCCGCCGCAACGCCTGGGCGCAGTGCCTGCAGATGCTTGAGATTGCTGTGGTCCATCGCCAGGATCAGGTCGAAGCGCTGGAAGTCCTCGACCGCCACCTGGCGTGCGCGCAGCGGCGCCAGGTCATAGCCACGGCGCTGCGCCGCCAGCCGAGTGCGCTGGTCCGGCGCCTTGCCGACATGCCAGTCACCGGTGCCGGCGGAGTCCACCTGCACCCGCTCGCCCAGACCGGCCGCCTGCAGGCGCTGACGCAGCACGCCCTCGGCAGTCGGTGAGCGGCAGATGTTGCCCAGGCAGACGAACAGAACCTTCATCAGGCCCCCAGCAAACGGCGTACCCGCTCCAGGTCTTCCGGGGTATCGACCCCGGCCGGCGGTGCTTCCAAGGCATCGGCAACATGGATACGCACGCCGTGCCACAGGGCGCGCAGCTGTTCCAGGCACTCGGTGTCTTCCAGCCAGCACGGGCCCCAGGCCACGAAGTCATGCAGGAAGCCGGCGCGGTAGGCGTAGATGCCGATATGGCGACGATAGGGCACCCCAGCCGGCAGCTCGTCGCGGCTCTTGGCGAAGGCATCGCGGGCCCAGGCCAGCGGCGCACGGCTAAAGGTCAGGGCCAGGCCGCTCTTGTCGCTGACCACCTTGACCACGTTGGGATTGAACAGCGCCTGCACATCCTCGATCGGCTCGGCCAGGGTGGCGATGCCAGCCTGCGGATTGGCGGCCAGGTTGGCAGCCACCTGATCGATGATGCTCGGCGGAATCAGCGGCTCGTCGCCCTGCACGTTGACCACGATGGCATCAGAAGCCAGACCCAGCTGGGTCGCCACTTCGGCCAGACGGTCGGTGCCAGAATTGTGCGCGGCATCAGTCATCAGCACCTCGGCACCAAAGCCCTGGCACACCTCGAAGATGCGTGCATCGTCGGTGGCCACGACCACCCGCGCCGCGCTGCTTTTCTTGGCCTGTTCCCAGACATGCTGGACCATCGGTTTGCCGGCAATGTCCTGCAGCGGCTTGCCCGGCAGGCGGCTGGAGGAGAAACGCGCGGGGATGACAACGATAAAGGCGGCAGTCATTTACTTGTCCAGGCGTTCGTCGACGTTGAGGGTGCGTGCCTCGCTTTCCAGCATCACCGGGATGCCGTCGCGAATCGGGTAGGCCAGACCGGCGCCCTTGCTGATCAGCTCGGTCTTGTCTTCGCTCAGTTGCAGCGGGCCCTTGCAGACCGGGCAGGCCAGGATATCGAGCAGTTTGGGATCCATGGGGATGTCCTTGGAAAGAGTGAAAACAGCAGAAAGAGTCAGCGCTTGAGCGGCACCAGGCGGCTCAGCTCGCCATCCAGCCAGGCGACGAACGCCTCCGACGGCACGGCATCCACCGCCAGGTACCACCAGTCATCGGCGGCAAAGGCCCGGCATTTCACCGCGTCCTTCTCGGTCATCAGCAGCGGCAGTGGCGGGCTGAAGCTCAGCAGCTGCGGGCTGTAACTGGCGTGGTCGGCGAAAGCATGCGCGATTGGCCGCCAGTTTAACGCCTCGAGGGTGTTGAAGAAACGCTGCGGATTGCCGATGCCGGCCACCGCATGCACGGCCTGGCCAGGCGGGAAGTGATCGAGCGCGGCGCGCGCGCCACTGCGCAGGTTGACCAGGGCCGTCGGCTGCAGACGGAAGGCATAACCCTGCGCGCTGTCGGCGCTGGCGCCATTGAACAGCACGGCATCCACCTCAGTCAGGCGTTCGACCGGCTCGCGCAGCGGCCCGGCAGGCAGGCAGCGGCGATTGCCCAGGCCACGGGCGGCGTCGATCAGCACCAGCTCCAGGTCGCGGGCCAGACGGTAGTGCTGCAGACCGTCGTCGCACAGGATCAGGTCCAGCGCTTCCTGCTCCAGCAGCGCCTGCACGGCGCGCGAGCGCTGCGGATCGATCACCAGCGGCACACCGCTGCGCTGCACCAGCAGCAGCGGTTCGTCACCTGCCTCGGCCGCCGAATGCTCGGCGCGTACCCGCCAGGGCAGCTGCGGCGGCTGGGCGCCGTAGCCACGACTGACCACGCCGACGCGCAGGTCACGACGGCGGCAGTGCTCGATCAACCAGAGAATCAGGGGGGTCTTGCCGGTACCGCCGACGGTGATATTGCCGACGACTATGACCGGCACCGGTGCGCGATAGATCTCGCCACGCCCGGCAACGAACGCCTGGCGCTTGCCCTGCACCACCCGCCGGTACAACCACTCCAGCGGGCGCAGCAGGGTCAGCAGCGGATGGCCGCGGTACCAGGCATCGAGCAGGCGGTCGGAGAGCGCCATCAGGGCTTGGCCGCTTCGGCCTCGACCGTGGTGATGCGCAGGTGGGCAAAGCCCAGCTTGCCGGCGGCATCCATGGCAGTGATCACCGCCTGGTGCGGTGTCTGCGCATCGGCGCTGATCACCAGCGGCAGGCTGTTGTCACCCGCGGATTCCTTGCCCAGGGCCGCCATCAGGCTTTCCAGGTCGCTTTTCAGCAGGGCCTGGCCATTCAGCGAGTAGCTGCCTTCGGCACTGATCAAGACTTCCATCTGCTTCAGTGCGGTTTCTTCCGGCGGCGTGCCGCTGGCCGCTTCCGGCAGATCGACCTTGAGCTGGGTCTCGCGGGTGAAGGTGGTGGTGACCACGAAGAACAGCAGCAGGATGAACACCACGTCGATCAACGAAGCCAGGTTGATCTCGACGTTTTCCCGCGGTTTGCGCCGGAACTTCACGCCTTCTTGCCCTCTTTGCGGGTTTCCGCCTTGGTCGCCACAGCAGGCGCCTCGGTCAGGTCGACCTCACGATCGCCCTGCACCACTTCCACCAGCTTGATCGCTTCCTGTTCCATGCCCACCACCAGCTCGTCGACCCGACGCTGCAGGAAACGGTGGAAGAACAGTGCCGGGATCGCCACCATCAGACCCGCTGCGGTGGTGATCAACGCCTTGGAAATACCGCCGGCCAGCACAGCGGCATTGGCCATATTGGCGCCGATGAAGGCGCTGAAGATATCGATCATGCCCAGTACGGTACCCAGCAGGCCCAGCAACGGCGCGATGCCGGCAATGGTGCCGAGGGCATTGAGGTAGCGCTCCAGCTCATGAATGACCCGGGCCGCAGCTTCCTGAATGCACTCCTTCATGATCTCGCGACCATGCTTGGAGTTGGCCAGGCCGGCGGCGAGGATCTGCCCCAGCGGCGAGTCGGCGCGCAGCTCCTTGAGTTTGTCGTTGTTGAGCTTCTTGTCCTTGATCCAGCGCCACACCTGACCCAGCAGATGGGGTGGGGTGATGCGGCTGGGCCGCAGGGTCCACAGGCGTTCGGCAATGATGCCGGCGGCTGCGATGGAACACAGAATGATCGGCAGCATCATCCAGCCGCCTGCTTTGACCAGTTCCCACACGGTAGTGCATCCCCCTCGGAAAAGTGGCGCCACTCTAGCATAGGGATGTCGCCGAACAGACCTCCCCGGTTCTCATTTTTCCCGCCAGAAGACCCGGCGTTCGCGCCAGCCATAGGGTGCCTCGCGCGCGCCCAGGCGAATACGCAGGGCACCTGTGGCCACGTTGTCGTAGAGCGTGATCCCGCGCGCTCGGTAGCTCGCCACGACCAGCGGATGGGGGTGGCCGAAAGGATTGTTGTTGCCCCGCGACAGCAGCGCCGCAGAGGGTGCTACCGCCTCGATAAACGCCGCCGAGGACGAAGTGCGACTGCCGTGATGGGGAATCTGCAGCCAGTCCGCGCGCAACTCGCGCCCCTCGGCCAACAGCGCACGCTCGGCCGCCATATCGATATCGCCAGTGAGCAGCAGGTTCTCCCCCGCCGCTTCGACCTTGAGTACGCAGGACGCCTGATTACCCTCCGCCGCCTGCGCCCAGCGCCAGGTGGTGAAGCGCACGCCATCCCACAGCCAACTGGCGCCATCCACGCAGGACTCAGCCGCCAGTTGCTGCGGCAACACAGTCGCCTCGCCGCTCAGCACCCGCGCCACCGGCAAGCGTTGCTGCACGGCCAGCGCACCCCCGGCGTGGTCGCTGTCGGCGTGACTGAGCAGCATGACATCCAGCCTGCTAACCCCCAGGGCACGCAGGGATGGCACGACCACCCGCTCGCCCAGGTCAAAATCGCCGTAGCGCGGCCCGGCGTCATACAACAAGGCATGCTCGCGGGTACGCACCAGCACTGCCAGGCCCTGCCCCACATCCAGCTGCCAGACTTGCGCCTGCCCCTGTGCCGGCAGCTGCTGCGGTGGAAACAGCAGCGGCAAGAGCAACGGCAGCCCCAGGATCCGTAACGGCACACCCGCCGGTAACAGAAGCAGGCAGACGCCGAGGCTGACCAGCACCCAGGCCCAGACGGGCAACTGCATGGGCAGCCAGGCCGGCAGCGCCGCGGCCAACAGTCCCAGCAGCTGGAACAACAGTTCGAGCAGGCCACCGGCCAGCCACAACAGCCCCTCGCCCACCCCAGGCACTGGCAACAACAGGGTGCCCAGCAAAGCCAGCGGCACCACCAGAAAGCTCACCCAGGGCACCGCGAACAGGTTGGCCAATGGCCCGCTGGCACTGATCGGCAGGCTCAGAGCAAGAAACAGCGGCAACAGGCCGAGGGCTAGCGTCCACTGCGCGCGCCACCACACCAGCCACCAGGGCCAGGCGCCGAGGCGCCCGCTGAAGACCAGGGCCAACAGTGCCACCGCGCCGAACGACAACCAGAAACCCGCCTGCAGCACCGCCAACGGCTCGATCAGCAGCACGGCGATCCAGGCCAGCAGCAATGGCGTCCACACGCCCAGATGACGAAAGCGCAAGCGCCAGAGCAGCACCACTGCGATCATCACGCAGGCCCGCCGCACCGGCACCTCGAAGCCCGCCAGCAGGCCATAAGCCAGGGCGCCGACAAAGGCCAAGGTGCAAGCCGCCGGCAACCAGGGCAGGCAGCGCGGCCAAAAGCCAAGGCGTGCCAAACCGGCGACCAGGCCATAGAGCAAGGCCGCCAGCAACGCCACATGCTGGCCGGAGATCACCAACAGGTGCACGGTGCCGGTGTCCTGCAGCAGACGCCAGTCCGCCAGCGTCAGACCCGAGTCATCGCCCAGCACCAGGGCAGCCAGCGCCCCGGCCCGCCCCTGGGCATCGACATGCAGCAGACGCTGACGCAGCCTATCGCGCCAGGCAGTCATGCCGCTCGCCGGAGCCAGCAACTCACCCTGTTTGACCGTGCCCGTCGCACCGATCCGCTGCGCCAGCAGCCAGGCTTCGTAGTCGAAGCCCTGTGGATTGACCAGCCCCTGCGGGCGTTTGAGACGCACCGCCAGACGCCAGCGCTCGCCGGCCTGCAGTGTGGGGCCGTCATACCAGGCCAGGCGCAGCTTGTCCGGCAAGGCATGGCGCCGCGCCACCGCATCAACGAGATGGAAGCGCACCACACCCGCGCGCTGCTCCGGCAGGCCGACCACCTGCCCTTCCAGCCACAGGGTTTGCCCATCCAGTTCGGCAGGCAGACGCTCGCCCAGCGCCCACTGTGCAGAAACGCAGGCCCAGCCCAAACCGAAGAGGAACAAAGCCAGCGGATAGCTGCGATAGGGCAACAGCATCAGCCCGACCGGCAGCACCAGCCATAGCAGCCAGGTCGGCGGCAACGCCGGCAATACGGTCAGGCTGGCCAATCCGGCGGCCAGCGCCAACATCCCTGTGCGCATTCCGTTCTCCCAGTGGGCGCCACCATCCTGGGGCACCGCTTATCTCGCGTTACCGGCCTGTCACAAGCCAGTCACCGACAATCGGTGCATAATAGCCGCGCTTCAGCCACCCGAGAGTTTTCATGCCGCGTCGTTTATTCAAGCGCTACATGCCCGATCCGGAGAGCATCCGGACCAACAAATCACTGCGCTTCCTCGGCGCCCTGCTGCACGACCCCAACCTCTGGCACCTCAACCGTCATTCGGTGGCGCGGGCCATGGCCGTTGGTTTGTTCTGTGCTTTTGTGCCACTGCCCATGCAGATGCTGATTGCTGCCAGCTTTGCCGTACCGCTGCGGGCCAACCTGCCAATCTCCGTGGGTCTGGTCTGGCTGACCAACCCGATCACCATGCCGCCGGTGTTCTACTGCACCTACAAGCTGGGGGCCTGGATCATGGGTATTCCGCCGATGCTGCTGCCCGACGAACTGACCTGGGCGTGGATCACCGGGGAACTGGCCCTACTCTGGCAGCCATTCCTGCTTGGCTCGCTGATTGCCGGGCTGACCTTTGCCGTACTGGCCTACAACCTGACCATGCTCTACTGGCGCTGGTGGGTACGGCACAACTGGCGCAAGCGCCAGGAACGGCGCCTGCAACAGGCCACGCCAGAATAAAAAAACGCCGCTGATAGCGGCGTTTTCTATGGCTCACATCTGCACTTCAATCGTAACGCAGCGCTTCCGCCGGTTGGGTGCGGGAAGCGCGCCAGGCCGGGTACAGGGTGGCCAGGAAGCTCATCAGCAACGCCGCACCACAGATCAGCAGGACATCACCGGCCTGCAGATCGGAGGGCAGATTGTTGATGTAGTAAACATCCGAACTGAGGATATGGGTGCCACTGACCCGCTCCAGCCAAGCCACCCAGCCACTCACGTTGAGGGCGACAACCACCCCCAGCACACCGCCAATCAGCGTGCCGATGCTGCCAATCACCGTGCCCTGAACCATGAAGGTGCTCATGATCTGCCACGGCGTGGCGCCGAGGGTGCGCAGGATGGCGATATCGGATCGCTTGTCGGCCACCACCATGACCAGGGTGGCGATGATATTGAACGCGGCGACCGCGATGATCAGCAGCAGGAGCAGACCGATCATGGTCTTCTCCATCTTCATCGCACTGAACAGGCTGCCCTGGGTGTGGGTCCAGTCATTGGCCTTGTAGCCCGTGCCCAGGCTGGCGGCGATGGCAGCGGAAACCTGCGGCGCCTGGTACAGGTCCTTGAGCGCGACACGCACGCTCTGCACCTGTTGCGGGGCGAAGCGCTGGATGCTCGAGGCATCGGCGATGCTGATCAGCGCCAGGCTGCCATCCAGCTCGGCGCCCACCTTGAACACGCCGACCACATTAAGGCGCTGCATGCGCGGCGTGATGCCACCGGCCGCACTGCTCACTTCGGGCACGATCAGGGTCAGTTTGTCACCGACATTGAGGCGGAAGCGCCGCGCCGTCACCTCGCCGATGATCACGCCGAACTCGCCGGGACGCAGGTCGTCCAGGCGCCCCTGGACCATATGCTGGCCGATGATCGAGACCTGCTGTTCCTGGGCCGGATCGACGCCGTTGATCTGGATCGGCTGCATGATGCCGCGGTAGGAGAACATCCCCTCCAGCTCGGCAAAAGGCGCCGCACCGGTAACCTGCGGGTTGCGCTTGGCCACCTCGGCCACGGCATTCCAGTCAGCCAGCGGCTGCTCGGCGCTGAGGGTGGCGTGCGGCACCATACCGAGGATGCGCGTGCTCATTTCCTTCTGGAAACCGTTCATCACCGAGAGTACGACTATCATCGCCAGCACGCCGAGACCGAGACCGATCATCGAGGTCAGCGAGATGAAGGAGATGTAGTGATTGCGCCGCTTGGCGCGGGTGTAACGGGTACCGATGAAGAGTGCGATAGGCCGGAACATATCAGGCGGCCACCAGCTTACCGTCTTCCAGACGCAGCACCCGGTCCATCTGCTGGGCCAGCTGCAGGTCGTGGGTCACCACCAGGAAGGCGGTCTGCGACGAGGCGCTGAGTTCGCGCATCAGCTCCTGGATGCCGTGGGCGGTGTGCTGGTCGAGGTTGCCAGTAGGCTCGTCGAGCAAAACCAGCGCCGGACGATTGACCAGGGCACGGGCGATCGCCACGCGCTGACGCTCGCCACCGGACAGCTCGGCCGGCTTGTGGCTCAGGCGATGGCCCAGGCCGACCCGCTCCAGCAGCGCCGTGGCGCGCTGACGGGCCTCGGCGATCGGCGTCTTGCCAATCAGCAGCGGCATGCACACGTTCTCCAGCGCAGTGAACTCCGGCAGCAGATGGTGGAACTGATAGACGAAGCCCAGCGCCCGGTTGCGCAGCAGGCCGCGCGCCTTCTCGTTCAGCGCGGACAGCTCCTCGCCTGCCAGCCAGACGCTGCCCTGGCTCGGGGTATCCAGACCGCCAAGCATGTTCAGCAGGGTGCTTTTGCCAGAACCGGAACTGCCGACGATGGCCACGCGCTCCCCCGGCAACAGCTCCAGCGCAACGTTGGTCAGCACGTCGACCGTCTGCGGCCCTTCCTCATAACTCTTGCCCAGGTTGCGGCAACTCAGGACTGCCTTATCACTCATAACGCAAAGCCTCCGCGGGCTGGGTGCGCGCCGCACGCCGAGCCGGGTAAAGGGTGGCAAAGAAACTCAGAAGCAACGCCGCGGCGCACACCAGCACCACGTCCTCGACCTGCACCTGCGAGGGCAGATAGTCGATGAAATACACCTCGGCATTGAGGAACTGCATGCCCAGCACGCCCTCCAGCCACTTGATCGCCGCACTGACATTGAGCGCGGCGAGCACACCCAGTACACCACCGACCAGGGTGCCGACCACGCCGATCACGGTGCCCTGCACCATGAAGGTCAGCATGATCTGCCGCGGCGTGGCGCCAAGGGTGCGCAGAATGGCGATATCCGACTGTTTGTCGGTGACCACCATGACCAGGGTGGAGACGATGTTGAAGGCAGCGACCGCAACGATCAGCAACAGCAGCAGGCCGATCATGGCCTTCTCCATGCGAATCGCCTGATACAGATTGCCGTGGGTTGCGGTCCAGTCGCGCGCATAGAAGTTCTCCTCGCGCAGGGACTGGGACAACTCCCAGGCCACCCGCGGCGCCTCGAACAGGTCGCGCAGCTTGAGACGGATGCCCTGCACCTCGCCCGGCTTCAAGCGCAGCAGGCGACCGGCATCCTGGACATGCGCCATGGCCACATGGCCATCGATCTCACCGGCGCCGACATGGAAGATGCCGACCACGGTGAAGCGTTTCATGCGTGGGAACATGCCGGCCGGAGTGACCGCGACCTCGGGGGCAACGAAAGTGACCTTGTCGCCAAGCGCCAGACCGAGCTTCTTCGCCGCCAGATCACCAATGGTGATGCCGAACTCACCGGGTTTCAGGGCTGCCAGCGAGCCTTGGTCTTTGAGGAAGAAGTTGCCGATGATCGAGACCTTGTGCTCTTCGCGCGGGTCAATGGCGTTGATCAGTACCTTCTGCACCTGCCCCTTATTGGTCAGCAGGCCTTGCATCTGGGTGAAGGGCGCCGTCGCCAGCACCTGCGGGTTCTCGGCCACCTGGGTGGCGATCCGCTGCCAGTCCGGCAGGGGCTGGCCGCTCTCGAGCGTGGCATGCGGCACCATGCCCAGCACGCGGTCACGCATCTCGCGGTCGAAGCCATTCATCACCGACAGCACGACGATCATCACCAGTACGCCCAGGGCGAGACCAATGATTGAAGTGAGGGAGATGAAGGAAACAAAAAGATTACGACGTTTGGCCCGCGTGTAACGCAAGCCGATAAAGAACGGCAAGGGTCTGAACATGTATGGGTTCGCTGGCGAAAGAAGGAACGTCCTTGTGGCGGGGCTTGGCGAGCAGCTTTACACTCAGACCACCACTGCTGCCATGGGTTCGCCATGTCGTATCAAGACGCTGATGATCGCCGCGAATACTACCGTATCGATGACACGATCGCACTGGATTTCAGCCTGCTGTCCGGGCCTGCAGCGCAGGCCACCGATACCCTGCATGACCCGTCACCGCTGTTCAATCTGCTCAGCGATCTGCACCTGATGGACTTCGAATCGCAGCACCTGCTGCGGCATATCAGCGAACGCGATCGCACCCTGGCCAACTACCTGAAAGTGATGAACAAGCGCATCGACCTGCTCGGCCAGGCCCTGGCACAGAGTCTGCTGCGCGATATCGGCGCGCCCCGGCAGGTTTCGCTGTCGGAAGGTGGGCTGAGTTTTCTGCACCCGCAGGCCGTCGCAGCGGGCAGCCACCTGGCGATCAAGATGGTGCTGATGCCGCAAGCCCTCGGCCTGCTGCTGCGAGCCCAGGTCATGCATTGCCGGACCCGCGACGATGGTCAGTTCGAAATCGGCACCGAGTTCGAGGCCCTGACCGATGCCCAGCGCCAGCTGCTGGCCCGGCACATTCTGCAGAAACAGGCGCAACAGCGCCGCCTGGCCCGCGAGCTGCCCCGATGAGGCCACACCTGCTCCGCCTCATTGGTCTGTTTACCTTCAGTCTGGCTTTGCCAGCCGCCGCCGAAACCATTGAAATCCCGCTTGGCCAGCAAGGCCCGAGCGCTATCGAACTGCCCCAGCGTGGCCAGTCGCAGCGCGCGGTACTGGAGCGTTTCGGCCTGGCTGACGAGGAGCACGCGCCAGTCGGCCAACCGCCGATCACACGCTGGGACTACCGCGAGTTCAGCGTGTATTTCGAATACGATCACGTGGTCAACAGCGTGACTCATCACCAGCCCCGCCATCCCCTTCCCAAGGAATAACAGTGACCCTTATCTACGGCCACCGCGGCGCCAAGGGCGAAGCACCGGAAAACACCCTCGCCAGCTTCCAGCGTTGCCTCGGGCACGGGGTGAAACGCTGCGAACTGGACTTGCACCTGTCGCGCGATGGCCAGCTGATGGTGATTCACGACCCGACCCTGAAGCGCACCACCGGCCGCCGCGGCAAGGTGGTCGAGCACGACGCCGCCGAACTGCTCGGCTACGACGCGCGCCAGGGTGGTCCGGGCTGGAAGACCCCCTGCCCGATCCCGACCCTGGAGCAGCTGTTCGAGCAGTGCGACTTCGAGCACTGGCAACTGGAAGTCAAAAGCGCCTCGCGGGTACGTGCAGCACGCACGGTACTGGCGATCCAGGCCCTGGCCGAGCGCTTCGCCATCAGCGAACGCATCACCGTGACCAGCAGCTCGCGCGAAGTGCTGCGGGCACTCAAGCGCCTGGCCCCGGAACTGTCGCGCGGGCTGGTAGCCGAATACAACTGGCTCGACCCGCTCAAGGTCGCGGCCCACCATGGCTGCTCGATGCTCGCGCTGAACTGGACGCTGTGCACCCCGGAGCGCCTGGCCAAGGCACAGAAAGCCGGGTTGCACGTGACCGTATGGACGGTCAACGATGCCGCGCTGATGCGCCGCCTGGCCGACTTCGGCGTGGACAGCATCATCACCGACTTCCCTGGGCTGGCGGTCAATACGCTGAAACGCTAGCCCGGATGCAATCCGGGGCGGAGCCGCCTACCATCCCGGATTGCATCCGGGCTACGGACTGCGCTCGGTATATGTCCCTCTCCCATTTATGGGAGAGGGTTAGGGAGAGGGCGAGTTAGAGGCCCCTCTCCCCCGGCCCCTCTCCCGCAAGCGGGAGAGGGGAGAAAACAGCGCAACAAAAAACCGGCCCTTGGGCCGGTTTTTGTTTATGCGTCACGCCTGGTCAGAAGCTCTCCCGGTTCGGCCAGCGCCACCCGCGGGAATCGCTGAAGGGATCTACCCCGACCGGCTCAGGCCACCGGTCGGAGTCGCTCAAAAAAGCCGGTTGAGACCGTCGAACGCCGCCACCCGATAGGCTTCGGCCATGGTCGGGTAGTTGAAGGTGGTGTTGACGAAGTACTTGATGCTGTTCGCCTCACCCTTCTGGTTCATGATCGCCTGACCGATGTGGACGATCTCCGAGGCCTGATAGCCGAAGCAGTGCACGCCGAGGATTTCCAGGGTTTCGCGGTGGAACAGGATCTTCAGCATACCCACCGGCTCGTGGGAAATCTGCGCCCGCGCCATGCCCTTGAAGAAGGCCTTGCCCACTTCGTAGGGAATCTTGGCCTGGGTCAGCTCCTTCTCGTTCTTGCCGATCGAGCTGATCTCGGGAATGGTGTAGATGCCGGTCGGCACGTCGTCGACGAAGCGCCAGCTGTCATTCTCCACCGCGCTGCCAGCAGCCGAACGGCCCTGGTCATAGGCGGCGCTGGCCAGGCTCGGCCAGCCGATCACGTCGCCAGCGGCGAAGATATTGCTGATTTCGGTACGGTAGAACTGATCCACCTCGATCTGGCCACGGCCGTTGACCTTGATGCCGATGTTCTCCAGGCCCAGCTTGTCGGTGTTACCGGTACGGCCGTTGCACCAGAGGAAGGCGTCGGCCTTGATCTTCTTGCCGGACTTGAGGTGCAGGATCACCCCATGCTCCAGCCCCTCGACCCGCTCGTACTCCTCATTGTGACGAATCAGTACGTTGTTGGTGCGCAGGTGGTAGCTGAGGGCGTCGGAAATCTCGTCATCGAGGAAGCTAAGCAACTGATCGCGGTTGTCGATCAGGTCGACCAGCACACCCAGGCCACTGAAGATCGAGGCGTACTCGGAGCCAATCACCCCGGCGCCGTAGATGATGATGCGGCGCGGCGTGTGGGTGAGGCTGAGGATGGTGTCGCTGTCGTAGATACGCGGGTGATGGAAGTCCACGTCCGCCGGGCGATAGGGGCGCGAGCCGGTGGCGATGACGATCTGCTTGGCGACCAGTTTCTCCACCACGCCACTCGGGCAGACCACTTCAACCGTCTGCTCGTCGGCGAAACTGGCCGTACCGAAAAACACGTCGGTACGGTTGCGCGCGTAATAACCGGTACGCGAGGCGACCTGTTTGGAGATCACCCGCTCGGCGCTTTTCAGCACGTCGGGGAAGGAGAACCAGCGCGGCTCGCCGATCTGGCGGAACAGCGGGTTGGTGTTGTACTGCATGATCTGCCGCACCGAGTGGCGCAGGGCCTTGGACGGGATGGTGCCGAGGTGGGTGCAGTTGCCGCCGACCAGCGGGCGGTTGTCGACCACCGCCACCTTGCGCCCGGCCTTGGCTGCGTTCATTGCCGCGCCTTCACCCGCCGGGCCGGAACCCAACACCACCACATCGTAGTTGTAGACCGCCATGCTTACTCCTTTCAGAACTGCTCAGGGCGCCAGCGGCGCCCTGAAGGTAGCGTGGCACCCCATGGCCACGGCACTCTTGATCAACGACACAGCTTAGCCATGCCGATTTGCGCTGCACATTAGCGCTTGGTCGCGTCGTAGGCGAGCTTTGTATCCACTACATCGTCCGACTTGTCGCGATTCACTTCTTCACACTTCTCGCGGCTGCCGCCACAGATCGAGCACTCTTTCTCGATACCCAGGGCCGCGATGCCGCCACAGGAGCCGGCAATCGGCTTGCGCCCCATGATCACGCCTACGGCCATGCCCAGCACCACCAGCAGCATGACGACAAACACCAGTAACCAGGTCATGGTTTCACTCCTTCGCCAAAACGGCGCTCGAAGGCAGGCGTCGCCCGTGTGGCGAAGCCCTTGTCGGTACGAGTGACGAAGAACGCCGCGATGCCTGCCTGCTCGGCATAGGCAAAGCCGCGCTCCGGCCCCAGTACCATCAATAGAGTAGACAGCCCATCGGCGCGCAAGGTCGATGGATCAACCACGCTCACCGCCGCCAGGCGATGGGTGATCGGCGCGCCCGTCTGCGGATCGAGGGTATGCGAGTAGCGCTGGCCATCACGCTCGAAATAATTGCGGTAATCGCCGGAGGTGGAAACGCCGAGGCCATCCAGGCTCAGCACCTTCTGCGCAACCTGCTGATCATCGCGCGGCGCCTCGATGGCAATGCGCCAGGGCGAGCCATCGGGTTTGTGCCCGGCCGCGCGGATCTCGCCGGTGACATCCAGCAGATAGCTGGACACAGCCCGCTCGGCCAGGCGTGCCGCGACCAGATCGACTGTGTAGCCAGCCGCAATACTGTTGAAGTCCAGGTGTACGGCAGCAGACTTGCACAGCTGCTGCCCCTCGATACGCAGGTGCCGGTGACCCACACTGGCCTGCACCGCAGCAATCTCGTCGGCCGTGGGCACCCGCTCGCCGCGCGACTGCGGGCCGAAACCCCAGAGTTCGAGCAAGGGCGACACAGTCAGATCGAAAGCGCCATCGCTGTCACGGGACAACTGCTCGCCGCTACGCACCAACGCCAGCACCGCATCGGGCATGACGCGGCAGCTGCCGGCCGGTAGGCGATTGAATTCGGAAAGCTCGGAATCACTGCGCCAGGTGGACATCTGCTGGTCGACTTGCGCCAGCAAAGCCTCTACCTCGGCCTTGAGAGCAGCGGGTTCGGGACTCCCCTCACCCGCCAGGTATTTCAGCGAGTAGTGACTGCCCATGGTCGGGCCGCCGAACTCCTCGATCTTCTCGCCACAACCGGCCAGCAGAAAGCTGGCCAGCAGGGCGAACAACGAAGGTTTAACCACCAAAATCGTCCAGCAGAATGTTCTCGCGCTCGACGCCCAGATCCAGCAGCATCTTGATCACCGCGGCGTTCATCATGGGCGGGCCGCACATGTAGAACTCGCAGTCTTCCGGCGCCGGATGCTCCTTCAGGTACTGTTCGAACAGCACGTTGTGGATGAAGCCCTTGAGGCCAGTCCAGTTGTCTTCCGGCTGGGGATCGGACAGCGCCAGATGCCACTGGAAGTTCGGGTTTTCCGCCTGCAGCTTGTCGTATTCCTCGACATAGAAGGCTTCGCGCAGCGAGCGCGCACCGTACCAGAAGCTGATCTTGCGCTTGGAACCGAGGCGCTTGAGCTGGTCGAAGATGTGCGAACGCATTGGCGCCATACCAGCACCGCCACCGATGAAGATCATCTCGGCATCGGTTTCCTTGGCGAAGAATTCGCCGAACGGGCCGTACACGGTGACCTTGTCGCCCGGCTTGAGGTTGAACACCCAAGACGACATCTGGCCTGGTGGCAGATGATCCTTGCCCGGTGGCGGCGAGGCGATACGGATGTTGAACTTGACCAGGCCCTTCTCGTCCGGGTAGTTGGCCATGGAGTAGGCACGGATCACCGTCTCGTCGACCTTGGACACGTACTTCCACTGGTTGAACTTGTCCCAGTCGCCACGGTACTCGGGCTGGATGTCGAAGTCCTTGTAGTGCACCTCGTGCGGCGGACACTCCAGCTGCACGTAGCCACCGGCGCGGAAGTCGACGCTCTCGCCGTCCGGCAGACGCAGGGTCAGTTCCTTGATGAAGGTGGCGACGTTGGGGTTGGACTCCACCGTACATTCCCACTTCTTCACGCCGAACACTTCTTCCGAGACTTCGATGTGCATGTCCTGCTTGACCGGAGTCTGGCACGACAGGCGCCAGCCAGCCTTGGCCTCGCGCTTGGTGAAGTGCGACTCCTCGGTCGGCAGCATTTCGCCACCGCCCGACTCGACCACGCACTTGCACTGGGCACAGGTACCGCCGCCACCACAGGCCGAGGACAGGAACACATTGTTCGCCGCCAGGGTCTGCAACAGCTTGCCGCCGGCCGGAACGGTGATGGTTTTCTCGCCATTGATGACGATGTTGACGTCGCCGCTGGAGACCAGCTTGGCGCGCGCAGCCAGGATGATCACCACCAGTGCCAGGACGATGGCGGTGAACATGCCGATGGCCAGAGAGATTTCAAAACCCATCTGGTTCTCCTTAGAGCTGAATGCCGCCGAAGGACATAAAGCCCAACGACATCAGACCGATGGTGATGAAGGTGATGCCCAGGCCCTGCAGGCCATCCGGTACATCGCTGTACTTGAGCTTCTCGCGGATGCCAGCCAGCAGCGCAATGGCCAGGGCCCAGGAGAAGCCGGAGCCGATGCCGTAGGTCACGCTCTCGGCCAGGTTGTAGTCGCGCTCCACCATGAACAGCGAACCGGCCATGATGGCGCAGTTCACCGTGATCAACGGCAGGAACACACCGAGCGCGTTGTACAGCGAGGGCACGTACTTATCCAGGAGCATCTCGAGGATCTGCACGATGGCAGCGATCACCCCGATGTAGCTGAGCAGGCCGAGGAAGCTCAGGTCGACGTCCGGCAGGCCGGCCCAGGCCAGGGCGCCTTCCTTGAGCAGGTAGGTGTACAGCAGGTTGTTGGCCGGCACGGTGATGGCCTGCACCACAATGACTGCAACACCCAGGCCGATGGCGGTTTCCACCTTCTTGGAGATGGCGATGAAGGTGCACATGCCGAGGAAGAAGGCCAGGGCCATGTTCTCGATGAACACCGCCTTAACGAACAGGCTGAGGTAATGCTCCATCAGTAGGCCTCCTTATCCGAAACCTGCGGCGCCATGCGGAAGGACGGGGCTTCTTTCTGTTCCGGCTTCCAGCTGCGCAGCGCCCAGATGATCAGGCCGATCAGGAAGAATGCCGAAGGCGGCAGCAGCAGCATGCCATTGGGCTGGTACCAGCCACCGTCACTGACCGTCGGCAGAATGCTGTAGCCGAGCAGTTTGCCGGCACCGAACAGTTCGCGAACGATGCCCAGCACAATCAGCATGGCGCTGTAGCCCAGGCCGTTGCCGATACCGTCGAAGAACGACAGCAGCGGCGGGTTCTGCATGGCAAACGCCTCGGCACGTCCCATGACGATGCAGTTGGTGATGATCAGGCCGACGAACACCGACAGCTGCTTGGCCAGGCTGAAGGCATAGGCCTTGAGCACCTGATCGACCACGATCACCAGCGAGGCGATGATCACCATCTGCACGATCATGCGGATCGAGCTGGGGATCTGGCTGCGAATCATCGAGATGAACAGGTTGGAGAACCCGGTCACCAGGGTCAGCGCAATCGACATCACCAGTGCGGTCTTGAGGTTGGAGGTGACCGCCAGCGCCGAGCAGATCCCGAGAATCTGCAGGCCGATGGGGTTGTTGTGAAAGATCGGGTCGAGCAACACGCTCTTGATCGTGGGTTGCGACATGCTTATGCCTCCCCTTTGTGCAGTTTGGTCAGGAACGGACCGAAGCCGCTCTCACCCAGCCAGAAATGCAGCAGGTTGTTGACGCCCTGACTGGTCAAGGTCGCACCCGCCAGGCCATCGACCTGGTGCGTGGCCTTGGCGGACTGCGGATCGACGCTGCCCTTGATGATTTCCACGGCCAGTGCGCCCTGCTCATCGAACAGAGTCTTGCCTTGCCAGAGGGCCTTCCACTTCGGATTGTCCACCTCGCCACCGAGACCCGGGGTCTCGCCGTGCTGGTAGAAGCCGAAGCCGACCACGGTGTTCAGATCGCCCTTGAGCGCCATGAAGCCGTACAGGGTCGACCACAGGCCATAACCACGCACCGGCAGGATGAGGGTGTCGAGCTTACCGTCGGTTTCCACCATATACACGGTGGAGAAACGCTCGCGGCGCTTGATCGAAGCGATGTCCTGCTCGCCTTGGAGCGCATCGGACAATGCCGGATCCTTGGCCGCCTTGAGCGGGTCGAAGCTGGCCGCATCCTGAGCGTCGCTGAAGGCACCAGTCTGCAGGTCAACCACCCGCGCCTTGATGCGTTCGGCGTACAGCGCCTTGATCTGCTTGGCCGACATGTCGGCCGCACCCAAACCGGCAATCGCCAGGATGCTGCGTTGTTTGTCCAGCTGGCGGTTTTCCACCTGGGTCGGCTTCAGCGCCACGGCTGCGCCGGCGACAAACACCGAGCACACCAGGCACACCAGCAGCGCAACGGTAAGGGTGCGCGCAGTAGATTCTTGCTTAGCCATTGCGCGCAATCCTCCGCTTGATGTTGGCCTGTACGACGAAGTGGTCGATCAGCGGAGCACAGAGGTTGGCGAACAGGATCGCCAGCATCATGCCTTCCGGGAAGGCCGGGTTGACCACACGGATCAGCACCACCATTACCCCGATCAGCGCGCCGAACAGCCACTTGCCGGTATTGGTCATGGAGGCCGACACCGGGTCGGTGGCCATGAAGATCATGCCGAAGGCGAAGCCACCCACCACCAGGTGCCAGTGCCAGGGCATCGAGAACATTGAGTTGCTGTCCGAGCCGATGGCGTTGAACAGGTAGCTCATGGCGATCATGCCCAGCATCACGCCACTGACGATGCGCCAGGAAGCGATCTTGCTGATCAGCAGCACCGCACCACCGATGAAGATCGCCAGCGTGCTGGTCTCGCCCATCGAGCCGGGCTCGAAGCCGACGAAGGCATTCCACCAGCTCAGGCCATTCGCGGTTACCTGCTCGATGCCGCCAGCAGCAGCAACGGACAGTGCGGTGGCGCCGGCATAGCCGTCTACCGCGGTCCATACCGCATCACCGGACATCTGCGCCGGATAGGCGAAGAACAGGAAGGCACGCCCGACCAGGGCCGGGTTGAGGAAGTTCTTGCCGGTACCGCCAAACACTTCCTTGCCGATCACCACGCCGAAGCTGATGCCCAGGGCCACCTGCCACAGCGGAATATCCGGCGGCAGGGTCAGGGCAAACAGCACAGAGGTGACGAAGAAACCTTCGTTGACCTCGTGACGGCGGATGGAAGCGAACAGCACCTCCCAGAAACCACCGACGATAAAGGTGACCAGGTACACCGGCAGGAAATACGCCGCGCCCTGGATGAAGCAGTCCCACAGGCTGTTCGGATCAAAGCCGGCCAACAGGCCGATCAGGCCGAAACGCCAGCCATCCTGGGCCGCCAGCAGCTCGGGGTTGCCGGCCATGATGCTGTTGGCCTGGAAACCGATGTTCCACATGCCGAAGAACATCGCCGGGAAGGTACAGGCCCAAACGGTGATCATCATGCGCTTGAGGTCGATGCCGTCACGCACGTGGGCGGTGGTCTTGGTCACGCTGCCCGGACGATAGAAGAAGGTATCGATGGCTTCGTAAAGCGCATACCACTTCTCGTACTTGCCGCCCTGCTCGAAGTTGTGCTCGATCTTGTCGAGGAATTTACGCAAAGACATAGATCAGCCCTCCTTCTCGATGCGGGTCAGGTTGTCCCGCAGGATCGGACCGTATTCGTACTTGCCGGCGCAGACATAGGTGCACAACGCCAGGTCTTCCTCGTCCAGCTCCAGGCAGCCAAGTTTCTGCGCCATCTCGGTGTCACCGACGATCAGGTAGCGCAGCAACTGGGTGGGCAGGATATCCAGCGGCATCACCGCCTCGTAGTTGCCCACCGGCACCATGGCGCGCGGGCTGCCGTTGGTGCTGGTGTCCATGGGCAGCGCTTTACCGCCGAGCAGCTTGGACACGAAGATATTCAGCAGCGAGTGCTTGTTTACCCCGGCACGCAGGTAATGCAGGAACTCGCGCTCGCGGCCTTCGTGCAAACAGGAAACCAGGCTGTGGTAACGCCCCAGGAAAGCGAATGCGCCGCGCGCGGTACGACCGCCCAGCACCGAACCGGAAATTACCCGGTTGTGGCCCGGTTGCAGCTCGCCAGCGGTCAGCTCGTCCAGGCTGGCGCCGAGACGGGTGCGCAGCAGACGCGGCTTGTCGACCATTGGCCCAGCCAGCGACACCACACGTGCCACGCTGAGCTGGCCGGTGGTGAACAGCTGGCCGATGGCAATCACGTCCTGACAGCCGATCTGCCACACGCTCTTGGTCGCGCTGGCCGGATCGAGGAAATGAATGTGGGTACCCGGCAGACCGGCCGGATGCGGGCCACTGAAGGCCTCGCAGTGCACGCCCGGCAGACTTTCGCCCGGCAACTGCACGCCTTCGGCCTTGCACAGGAATACCTTGGCCAGACGGGCCAGAACTTTCAGACCGTTTTCGAAGTCGGCAGCCTGTTCGGCGATGATCACTGCAGGATCCGCCGCCAAAGGCTGGGTATCGATGGCCGTGACGAAGATCGAGCTGGGCACGGCATCCACGGCCGGCACCTTGCTGAACGGGCGTGCACGCAGCGCAGTCCACAGACCGGACTGCTGCAGATTGTCACGCACCGCCTGGGGCTCCAGGCTGGCCAACTGGGCCGCCTCGTAGCGGGCAAACGCGATGGCGTCATCACCCTCCAGGTCGACCACCACCGATTGCAGCACGCGCTGCTCGCCGCGATGGATGGCACTGACCACGCCGGCACCCGGCGCAGTGAAATGCACACCCGGATTCTTCTTGTCGGAGAACAGCACCTGGCCAAGCTTGACCCGGTCGCCGACCTGCACGGCCATGGTCGGCTTCATCCCGTGATAATCACAACCCATCAAGGCAACGCTGCGCACGGCACGGGCATCATCGATGCGCTGCTCGGGGGCGCCACTGATGGGCAAATCCAGCCCACATTTTATTTTGATCATTGAGTGGTCCAAACACTGAAACCAGTGCTTTTGCAGAGTTGGAACACAACCGGGACACTTCAGCTGCAGTTAGCACAGCCAAAGCCAATAACGGCCAAAAAGTCGCCCCGAAGTGAAAAGCCTTGGAATTATAAGGAGATAACCTCGTACTGCCCACCTGCTGGTTCCTGTTTCGACCCGTAAGTCGTAACACCAAGCAACAGCGGGATACTTGACGCCCTGGTCAGCGGCAGCGAAAACCACTGAAACTCCGAGGAGCTTGCACCGTGCGCTACCTGCTTATACTGACCCTATTGCTCATCGGCAACGGCAATCTGCTGGCCAAGAGCGACAACCTCATTCTTGACCAGGCTGGTTTCAGCGGCACCTATGTGCTGGCCGGCACGCCACTGGAGCGCAAGAACCAGGCACTGCTCACCTATTTATGGGCCGATGTCTATTCCGCCGCCTTCTACACCGAAGCCAGCATCAACCCGAGCCAGGCCGTCAGCCAACCCGTGGCGCAGCGACTAGAGCTGTATTACTACCGAGAGATCGCCAAGGAAGATGTGCTCAAGGCCGCCTGGGTAACCCTGGAGCGCCAGCACAGCGCCGCCCAGCTGGAAAAACTGAAACCTGAAGTGGATGCCCTGCACGCCACGTTCCGCGATATCCGCCCCGGCGACCGTTACGCCCTGAACTACTCGGCCCAGCAGGGACTGACCCTGGAGCGCAACGGCAGCGAGGTTTTCCGCAGCAGCAATAGCGAGCTGGCCCGCGCCTACCTGGGCATCTGGCTGGCCCCCGAGGGCCTGTCGGACAAACTCAGGGAAGAACTACTGAGCGAAAAGTGAAGTACTGGTGTACATCACTTTTCTAGCGAGTAGCTCTATCCTGAGAGCAGACTCCGCGATAGCACAGCCACAGCAGGAAAAGCATGCCGCCCTTCCGCTCATTTGATGAGTTCTACTCACTCTATATGGAGTCCCACCAGAAACTCTGGAACCGGCGAATCCATTTACTAGGCTGGAGTATCGCCGCCGGCATAGTGGTGTGGGCATTGATTACCCGGCACTTCGTAATCCTTGGCCTGGCCCCTGCAGTAGGGCTACTGGCAATATGGCTCGGGCACCGATGGGTGGAGCCTACTGATGAGATCGAGTTCAAGCACCCTATCCTTACTGCCCGCGCCAATCTGCGAATGTTTGCCCATATGCTGTCAGGCAAGCTGCCTTTCTAACCCGAGAAGACATAATGCAATGGATGCTGGAGTCTTTTGACACGCTTATCAGCACATGGCTGCAGGCCAACCTGCTAGCTGCATTGCTCGTTGCCATTGCCGTGCATTGCCTTATCTACCTGCTTGGCGGTGGCATCGGTATTTTGCTGACAGAAAAACTCATGCCCGCGCTGGGCATTGGCCGGCCATTGGATCAACGACCCGCCAAGCCAGGCCAATTGCAGAGAGAAATCCGTAATGGCCTGATCGCCTGCCTGATTCTAGGCTTGGCATCCCTCAGTTACCGTAGGTTATGCGATGGTATCTGGCCTGAAAGCTGGCTGCAGGCAGCCTTCCAGATCAGCAGCTTCGTGGTGTTCAACAACATATATTCCTATGCGACCCACAGACTGCTGCATACGCGCGCACTGTCCCGCTTTCATCGCGTGCATCACCTATCGGTCAGAGTGACCCCCTACTCTAGCTACAGCGTGCACCCCATCGAGGCAATGATCATTGCCGGTACGCTGCCGCTGTTCATGTTGCTGATTCCTCTGGGGCTTGGCACCGCACTGGTGCTACATGCCGTGGGCATGGTCTACACCACCTGTATCCACTGCAATTACGATCTGATGCCTAGTCTTGGTGATCATCACTGGCTCAAAAAACTGATCAACCATCCGACCTATCACCGTTTCCACCACACACTCGGCAACGTGAACTATGGCTTCACCAATCGCTTGCTGGATCTGTTGTTCAAGACCAGCAAAGGGTGAACGCCAAATCAGCGGTTACTGAAATGCAAAACGGGAGCCTAGGCTCCCGTTTTGTTTGACGCTCTCGCCGCTTAGCGCGGGAAGGCTGGCGGGTTGACCCCGGCCATATCTTCCATCACGCGAACCACCTGGCAGCTGTAACCAAACTCGTTGTCGTACCACACGTACAGCACGACACGGTTGTCGTTGCAGATGGTGGCTTCGGCATCGACCACGCCAGCGTGGCGCGAACCGACGAAGTCGGTGGAGACCACTTCCTGCGACTGCACGAAGTCGATCTGCTTCTGCAGGTCCGAGTGCATGGCCATCTGGCGCAGGTACTCGTTGATCTCTTCGCGGGTGGTGGCTTTCTCAAGGTTGAGGTTGAGAATGGCCATCGACACGTTCGGCGTCGGTACGCGAATGGCGTTGCCGGTCAGCTTGCCTTTCAGTACCGGCAGGGCCTTGGCGGCTGCAGTGGCGGCACCGGTCTCGGTGATCACCATGTTCAGCGGCGCGCTACGACCACGGCGATCGCCCTTGTGGAAGTTGTCGATCAAGTTCTGGTCGTTGGTGTACGAGTGCACGGTTTCAACGTGACCGTTGACGATGCCGTACTGGTCATTCACCGCTTTCAGCACCGGCACGATGGCGTTGGTGGTGCAGGAAGCAGCCGAGATGATCTTGTCGTCGGCGGTGATTTCGCCATGGTTGATGCCATGCACGATGTTCTTCAGCGCGCCTTTGCCCGGTGCGGTCAGCACCACGCGATCAACACCCGGGCAGGCCAGGTGCTGGCCCAGGCCCTCGGCGTCACGCCACACACCGGTGTTGTCGACCAGTAGAGCGTTCTTGATGCCGTACTGGGTGTAGTCGACTTCGGTCGGCGACTTGGCGTAGATCACCTGGATCAGGTTGCCGTTGGCCGTCAGGGTGTTGTTGGCTTCGTCGATGGTGATGGTGCCGTCGAACTTGCCGTGTACCGAGTCGCGACGCAGCAGGCTGGCGCGCTTGACCAGGTCATTGCTGGCGCCCTTGCGGACGACGATGGCGCGCAGACGCAGGCCGTCGCCACCACCGGTTTTCTCGATCAGGATGCGCGCCAGCAGGCGGCCGATACGACCGAAGCCATACAGCACCACGTCGGTGCCTTCGCGGCCGCCGCCATTCTGCTTGCCCACTACATCAGCCAGCTCGTCCTTGACGAACTGCTCGACGCTGCGGCCTTTGCCTTCGCTCTTGAACTTGCTGGCCATTTTGCCCAGGTCCACGGAAGCGGCGCCCAGTTTGAGCTCGCCCATGGCCTTGAGGATCGGGAAGGTATCGTGCACCGACAGTTCGCTGTCGTCCGCCAGGCGGTGACGGGCAAAGCGGTGGGCTTTGAGAATGTCGATCACCGAACGATTGATCAGACCACGGCCGTAGATCGAGGTCACCACGCTGTTGTTGCGGTAGAGCTGGCCGATCATCGGGATCATCGCTTCTGCGAGGGCTTCACGATCGATCCACTCACCGAGACACTGGTCGGGCTTCTGGGTCACGGGCAATACCTTCCACATGTAGGGGCTGAAAAAAGGGGCTACATTATGACGGCGCACGCGCGCCTGAGCAATGCGCACCTGTCGCCGCACCGGGGCAGATCATCCCGGAGTCATTGACTGGCCACTGCGCCGAGCCAGGCGGGTAAAAGCTCAAACAGCCGGCAGCTGAACCGTCACGGCCGCATCGGCAGGCGCCAGACCTGGCTTCAAGCAGAGGCCCCACGACGGTCGGCGCGATCGTTGCGCCACTTGATCCAGACATGCACCGGGATGCCGGCAATCAGCAACAGAGTGCCCAGATAGACCGTGTCGGCACCCGCTCCGTAGATGGCCCAGCCGCTGTAGAGAAAACCCAGCCCACCGAGCAGGCTGACCTTGAACAAGGCGGCCCCCTGCAGGCCCTCCTTGCCCTTGAGACGAATCATCAATTCGGCCAGTGCACAGAAGGCATACGGCACCAGGCTGGCCATGACGGCCAGCATGATAATGGCATTGAACGCACCGACCAGGCCGTGGGCGAAGTTCATCACTACCAGAATCGAGGCCAGCACATTGGAAAACACCAGCGCATTGGCCGGCGTACCGAAGCGCGACAACCGCCCCAGGCTAGGCGGAAAAACCCGATCCAATGCCGCGCCATAGGGCACCTGACCGGTCAGCAGGGTAAAGCCGTTGAGGGTGCCGAAGGTGGCGATCACCGCCCCGACAGCCACCAGCACGCCACCGAGCTCGCCCCACATCGAGCGCGCCACATCCGCCAGCGGTGCGCTGGAAGCCGCCAGCTGCTCGGCCGGCAGCACCCCCATGGCCACCGCCGACACGGCCATGTATACACTGGCCGCCAGCAGCACGCCGAACAGGGTGGCGCGCGGGATGGTTTTGGCCGGCTCAACGACCTCGCCAGCCGGTACCGTGGCTGACTCCAGGCCGAGGAAGGCCCACAGGGTCACCGCCGCGGCAGCGGAAATCGCCGCCAGGTCGGATTGACCCGAGCGATTGAGCACGGCGAAGTGATCCGGCTCCACCCACCACCAGCCCAGCACGCCGATCAGCAGCAGCGGCACCAGCTTGAGGACCGTGGTCAGCACCTGCACGGCCCCCGCCTCTTTCACCCCGCGCACATTGATCAGTGTCAGCAACCAGATGGCCGCCAATGCCGTCAACAGACTGTAGGTCGACGAATCACCAATCAGCGGAAACAGGTAGCCGACATAGCCGGCCAGCGCCACCGCCACCGCGGCATTGCCGGTCCAGAGGGTGATCCAGTAGCCCCAGGCAATCAGGAAGCCGGCGAATTCGCCATAACCGGCCTCGGTATAGGCGTAGGGTCCCCCCGTCTTGTGCACCAGCTGCGACAACCGCCCGAACAGGATCGCCAGCACCAGCGCGCCACAAGAGGTCAGCAGCCAGCCAGCAAGGGAGATGGGACCGTAAGCCGCCAGCGAGGCCGGCAGCAGGAAAATCCCCGAGCCGATCATGTTGCCCACCACCAAGGCGGTGCAGGCCATCAGGCCGAGGCCCTTGGCGGAAGAAGCAGTGGATTGCTGGACAGCCATGGACGCACTCCTTGAGTCGGTTACCTGCAGTGTAAGCCGACCCACGCAGGGCAATGCAACGGCACAAGCGCACAGCCGCTCTACTGGCTCGCCCACCACCCTGCACTTGGTTACAATCGCGACCCTGTCCCCCAGCCGTAGTGCCACCCGTGTCCGTCCTGCGCCTACCGAAACTACCCGCCGCCACTGGCAAGCAACACTGGGGCAACCTGCCCGGTGCTGCGCTGTCGCTGGCGATTGCCGAAGCCGCCAGCGCCGCCAAGCGCTTCACCCTGCTGCTGACTGCCGACAGCCAGAGCGCCGAGCGCCTGCAGGAAGAGCTGGCGTTTTTCGCCCCGGAACTACCGGTACTGCACTTTCCCGACTGGGAAACCCTGCCTTACGACGTGTTTTCGCCGCACCAGGACATCATTTCCCAGCGCATCGCCGCGCTCTACCGCCTGCCGCAGCTCAAGCACGGCGTGCTGGTGGTGCCGATAAGTACCGCCCTGCACCGCCTGGCGCCGACGCGCTTCCTGCTCGGCTCGGGCCTGGTGCTGGATGTCGGCCAGAAGCTGGATGTCGAGGAAATGCGCGCACGCCTGGAAGCCGCCGGCTACCGCTGCGTGGATACCGTCTATGAACATGGCGAATTCGCCGTGCGCGGCGCGCTGATCGACCTGTTCCCGATGGGCAGCGACACGCCATTTCGCATCGACCTGTTCGACGACGAGATCGAGACCCTGCGCACCTTCGACCCGGAAACCCAGCGTTCGGTGGACAAGGTCGAGTCGATCCGACTGCTGCCGGCGCGCGAGTTCCCGCTGGACAAGAAATCCGTCACCGACTTCCGCGGCCGCTTCCGCGAGCGTTTCGACGTGGATTTCCGCCGTTGCCCGATCTATCAGGACCTCTCCACCGGCATCACCCCAGCCGGCATCGAGTACTACCTGCCGCTGTTCTTCGAGGACAACGCCACCCTGTTCGACTACCTGCCGGCCGACACCCAGGTGTTTTCCCTGCCGGGCATCGAGAAGGCCGCCGAGCAGTTCTGGAACGACGCACGCAACCGCTATGAAGAGCGCAAGGTCGACCCCGAGCGCCCGCTGCTGCCGCCGGCCGATCTGTTCCTGCCGGTGGACGACTGCTTCGGCCGCCTGAAGAACTGGCCACGGGTGGTCGCCGACCAGGCCGATATCGAAACCGGCGTCGGCCGCGAGCGCTTCGACGCGCGCGCCCTGCCCGACCTGGCGATCCAGGCCAAGGCCAGCGAGCCGCTGGCGGCGCTACGGCGTTTTATCGAGGAATACCCGGGCCGCGTGCTGTTCTGCGCCGAATCGGCGGGCCGCCGCGAAGTGCTGCTGGAACTGCTCGCCCGCCTCAAGCTGAAACCCGTGGAAGTCGCTGGCTGGCCGGAGTTCGCCGAGAGCAAGTCGCGCCTGGGCATCTGCATCGCCCCGCTGGATGAAGGCCTGCTGCTCGACAATATCGCCCTGATCGCCGAGAGCCCGCTGTTCGGCCAGCGCGTGATGCAGCGCCGCCGCCGCGAGAAGTCGCGCGATGGCGGCGACAACGTGATCAAGAACCTCACCGAGCTGCGCGAAGGCTCGCCGGTGGTGCACATCGACCATGGCGTTGGCCGCTATCTGGGGCTGATCACTCTGGAAATCGAAGGCCAGGCCGCCGAATTCCTCGCCCTGATGTACGCCGAAGAAGCCAAGCTCTATGTGCCGGTGGCCAGCCTGCACCTGATCGCCCGCTACACCGGCAGCGACGACGCCCTGGCGCCGCTGCACCGCTTAGGCTCGGAAACCTGGCAGAAGGCCAAGCGCAAGGCCGCCGAACAGGTGCGCGATGTCGCCGCCGAGCTGCTCGACATCTACGCCCGCCGCGCCGCCCGCGAAGGCTATGCCTTTGCCGACCCTACTGTGGATTACGCCACCTTCAGCGCCGGCTTCCCCTTCGAGGAAACCCCGGATCAGCAGACCGCCATCGAGGCGGTGCGCGAGGACATGCTTGCCGCCAAATCCATGGACCGCCTGGTCTGCGGCGATGTCGGCTTCGGCAAGACCGAAGTGGCGATGCGCGCGGCCTTTATCGCCGTGCATGGCGGCAAGCAGGTGGCGGTGCTGGTGCCCACTACCTTGCTCGCCCAGCAGCACTACAACAGCTTCCGCGACCGCTTCGCCGACTGGCCGGTCAAGGTCGAGGTGATGAGCCGCTTCAAGAGCGCCAAGGAAGTCGGCGAGGCCGTCCAGCAACTGGCCGAAGGCAAGGTGGATATCGTTATCGGCACCCACAAGCTGCTGCAGGAAGACGTCAAGTTCAGCAACCTGGGCCTGGTGATCATCGACGAAGAGCATCGTTTCGGCGTGCGCCAGAAGGAACAGCTCAAGGCCCTGCGCAGCGAGGTGGATATCCTCACCCTCACCGCCACGCCTATTCCGCGCACCCTGAATATGGCGGTGGCCGGCATGCGCGACCTGTCGATCATCGCCACCCCGCCGGCGCGGCGCCTGTCGGTGCGCACCTTCGTCATGGAACAGAACAACCCGACCATCAAGGAAGCGCTGCTGCGCGAGCTGCTGCGCGGTGGCCAGGTGTACTACCTGCACAACGATGTGAAGACCATCGAGAAATGCGCCGCCGACCTCGCAGAACTGGTGCCCGAGGCGCGCATCGGCATCGGCCATGGGCAGATGCGCGAGCGCGAGCTGGAACAGGTGATGGGCGACTTCTACCACAAGCGTTTCAACGTGCTGATCGCCTCGACCATTATCGAGACCGGCATCGACGTGCCCAGCGCCAACACCATCATCATCGAGCGCGCCGACAAGTTCGGCCTGGCCCAGCTGCACCAACTGCGCGGCCGCGTCGGCCGTAGCCACCACCAGGCCTACGCTTACCTGTTGACGCCACCACGCAAGCAGATGACTGATGATGCGCAGAAGCGCCTGGAAGCCATCTCCGGTGCCCAGGACCTCGGCGCCGGTTTCCTCCTGGCCACCCATGACCTGGAAATCCGCGGCGCCGGCGAACTGCTCGGCGACGGCCAGAGCGGGCAGATCCAGGCGGTCGGTTTCACCCTCTATATGGAAATGCTCGAGCGCGCGGTAAAGGCCATCCGCAAGGGCGAGCAGCCCAACCTCGACCAGCCGCTGGGTGGCGGCCCGGAGATCAACCTGCGAGTGCCGGCGCTGATCCCCGAGGACTATCTGCCGGATGTGCACGCGCGGCTGATTCTCTACAAGCGCATCGCCAACGCCGCCGACGAGGATGGCCTGAAAGAGCTGCAAGTGGAGATGATCGACCGCTTCGGCCTGCTGCCGGAGCCGACCAAAAATCTGGTACGCATCACCCTGCTCAAGCTGCAGGCGGAAAAGCTCGGGATCAAGAAGATCGACGCCGGCCCGCAAGGCGGACGCATCGAGTTCGCCGCCACCACCTGCGTCGATCCGCTGACGCTGATCAAGCTGATCCAGAGCCAACCCAAGCGCTACAAGTTCGAAGGCGCCACCATGTTCAAGTTCCAGGTGCCGATGGAGCGCCCGGAAGAACGATTCAATACCCTCGAGGCCCTGCTCGAGCGCTTGGAATCTGTTTAGGATCTTTTGAGCTAGAGCCAGGCAAGGCGAAATTGGCCGAGGACGCGGAGTTTACGAGGTGTAAATGAGCAGTCTGAGGCCAATTTCAACGCAGCATGGCCGACGATCAAGAGATACTAAACAGGTTCTTACTACCGCAATCTGCTTAAAGGACTGACCCCATGCGCGCATTCCGCCACTTCACCCTGCTGCTCTGCCTGCTGGCACCGTCGGCTTTCGCCGATGCGCTGTACCAGATCGAGGTCATCGTGTTCCGCCAGGCCGGCCAGCCGGTGGTCGCCAGCCAGCCGGCACCAGACGACTGGGCCACAGGCGCCCAATCGATTGCCGGCAACGAGCGCGGCATTGCCCTGGAAGACGTAGCGGCCAAGCTCAACCCGGGCAGCGGCTATCAGGTGCTGCTGCACAAGGCCTGGGCCCAGACCCTCGGCGCGATCCCAGGCAAGTCGGCACTGAGCACCGGCAACGAGCAGTTCGGCCACTACCCGGTGGAAGGCACCATCGCCCTCACCCTGCTGGAGCGCCTGGTCGATATCGACGCCGACATCTGGGTCAACCAGTTCGACGCCGACGCCCTGCTGACCGGTAGCGAGCGCATCAAACAGCGCACTCGTCTGAAGAACGGCGAGCTGACCTACCTGGATCACGGCAGCCTGGGCATGCTGGTGAAAGTCACGCCACAGTAATCCCGACCGAGAAAGCAAAAGCCCCGCAGTGCGGGGCTTTTTTTGTACCCGCGAAAAACTACTCGCTCAGCACCCGCGCCAGCACTGCCTTGACCTTGCCGATGCCGTCGGCCAGGGCCTGCTCGATCTCAGCCATGGTGATGATGCCGCTGGACTTGCCGGCCGCCGGGTTGACCACCAACGCCAGGCAGGCATAGGGCAGCTCCAGCTCACGGGCCAGGGCTGCCTCGGGCATGCCGGTCATGCCGACGATATCGCAGCCGTCGCGCTCCATGCGGGCGATTTCCGCCACGCTTTCCAGGCGCGGGCCCTGGGTGGCGCCGTACACGCCGTGACTGCTGTATGCATGGCCCAGCGCCTGCAGGGCGGCGATCAGCTTGCCGCGCAGCGGTTCGTCATAGGGGTAGCTGAAATCGATATGGGTGACGTGCTCAATGTCGCCGGCGAAATAGGTGTGCTCGCGGCCCCAGGTGTAATCGATGATCTGGTGCGCCACACAGAGGTGACCACTGCCCATGGCGGCATGAATGCCACCGACCGCGTTGACCGCGATGATCGCCTCGGCACCGGCCTGCTGCAGTGCCCAGAGGTTGGCGCGGTAGTTCACCTGATGCGGCGGAATACGGTGCGGATGGCCATGGCGGGCGAGAAACAACACCTCGCGCCCGGCATATTCGCCGCGCTGGATCGCAGCCGAAGGGGCGCCGTAGGGCGTATCGAGCGACAGCTCTTCGCTCAGGGTCAGGCCTTCCAGTTGGGTCAGGCCGGTGCCGCCGATAATGGCGTAGACAGTCATGCGCTTATCCTTTAATCGATCAGTTGCGCGGCGCGCAGTGCAGCCACAGCAGCCAGCCAGCGCGGCTGCTGGCGGTATTCGGTACTGGCAAAGCCCTGCCCGCGCATGCGCGCCAGGCCCTTGGGCGGCTGCACTTGCATGCGCTGCAGGGCGCTGAGGGCCAGCTCGGCGGCGCCGCGGTCGTTGCACACCAGGCCCATGTCGCAGCCGGCACTCAGCGCCGCCTCGATGCGGCTGGCCGCGTCGCCGACCACATGGGCGCCAGCCATGGACAGGTCGTCGCTGAAGATCACGCCCTGGAAGCCCAGCTCGCCACGCAGGATGTCCTGCAGCCAGCGCCGCGAGAACCCGGCCGGTTGGCTGTCGACCTGCGGATAGATGACATGGGCCGGCATCACCGCCGCCAGCTGCTGGCTGAGACGCAGGAAGGGGATCAGGTCGTTGCCACGAATCTCGTCCAGACTGCGCTCGTCCACCGGAATGGCCACATGGGAGTCAGCCTCGGCCCAGCCATGGCCGGGGAAGTGTTTGCCGGTAGCGGCCATGCCTGCCGCCGCCATGCCACGGATGAAGGCACCGGCCAGCGTAGTCGCCAGCTCGGGATTACCCTCGAAGCTGCGGCTACCCACCACCGCGCTGCGCTGGTAATCGAGATCCAGCACCGGGGCGAAGCTCAAGTCGAGACCGACCGCCAGCACTTCCGTGGCCATCAGCCAGCCGCATTGCTCGGCCAGGTATTCGGCGTTGGCATTATCAGCCAGCGCACGCATCGCCGGCAGGCGCACGAAGCCCTGGCGCAAGCGCTGCACGCGACCGCCTTCCTGGTCTACCGCCAGCAACAGATCCGGGCGTACGGCGCGGATCGCCGCACTCAGCTCGCGCACCTGGCGCGGGTCTTCGATATTGCGGGCGAACAGGATCAGCCCACCCACTTGAGGCTGGCGCAGGATCTGCCGGTCCTCGGCGGTCAGCCAGGTGCCATGCACGTCCAGCATCAGGGAGCCATACAGGGGAGTCTTCACGAATAGTCCTTAAACGAGATCGGCGGCTGCCCATGCGGGACACGGCGCCTCATCGATCAGTACCGCGCAGTGCAGCGGCACACGGGGGAAAAGTTGCAGCAGGTCGGCGTTGCGCAGGCGCACGCAGCCATGGGACAGCGGCACACCCAGCGGCTCGGTGTCCGGCGTGCCGTGCAGGTAGATGTAGCGGCGAAAGGTATCGACGGCGCCCAGGCGGTTGATGCCCGGTTCGCAACCACTGAGCCAGAGAATGCGGGTAAGGATCCAGTCGCGACCGGGAAACTGCTGGTGCAACTCACTGGACCAGACCTCACCGGTCCAGCGCCGCCCGCGCAAAACCGCACCGAGCGGCAAGTCCTCGCCGATCTTCGCCCGCACCTGATGACGGCCGCGTGGCGTGCAGTTAGAACCACTGCGCTCCCCCGCCCCATTCAGAGCCGTGGAGACGGCCAGGCGCAGCACCAATCGCCCGTCGGCGAAGCCGTACAGGCATTGATCAGCAATGGAAATATGCAGGAAATCGAGCGGGCACATGGGCGGCTAGCTTAGCCGATCAGCCCGCTCGGGCACAGCCGCAATCAGCCTTTCGCGGCGACTGCTACCTTGGCTCTCGGCTTGAGCTGAGCACTGGCCAGCGCCTCATCGTTGACCCCGGTCTCCGAGCGCATGCCTGCGGCGAGGAACGGCACCATCAGGCGCATGACCTGCTCGATCGAGGTATCCACGCCAAAATCGTTCTCGGCAATCGCCCGCAACGCCTTGATCCCGGACATGCTGAACGCCGCGGCACCCAGCATGAAATGCACGCGCCAGAACAACTCCAGCGGCGGTATGCGCGGCGCGGCATCGTGCAACAGCACCAAGTAGCGACGGAACACCTTGCCGTACATGTCTTCCAGGTAACGCCGCAGGTGCCCCTGGCTCTGACTGAATGCCAGGCCCAGCAGGCGCATGAAAATGGACAAGTCGTTACCGCTGCGCGGTTTGACTGCCAGCGCCTGCTCTACAAGGATTTCCAGCAACTCTTCGAGGCTGGCCTTGTTCTCCGGCTTGCCCTGACGGCGATCCAGTTCCTTTTCCAGGCTGGCGCAGAACGGGCCGAGGAAACGCGAGAACACCGCCTGGATCAGCGCCTTCTTTGAGCCGAAGTGGTAGTTGACCGCTGCCAGATTGACCCCAGCCTTGCTGGTGATCAGGCGCAGAGAAGTCTCGGCGAAGCCTTTTTCCGCAAACAACTGCTCTGCAGCATCGAGAATGCGCTCGACAGTTTCTGACTGAGCCATGAATTATCCACCTGACAAACACTTGTTTGAAACATACGTTTCAGGCCGATGCCCTGTCAAGCCTCGCAGGCCCATTCATGGCTGACCAGTCACGCATTTAACCATAGAGCAGATTGGCAAAACCTTGCGCAATGCCGGCAAGCCGCAGAAACAGCCACAAGGCCCTGACCGAAAAGAACTGTTGCCAGGCCAATATCACTGTATATAATCACAGCAACTGTATAAACAGACAGACGACCATCATGCTCAAGCTCACGCCTCGCCAAGCTGAAATCCTCGCCTTCATCAAGCGCTGCCTGGAAGCAAACGGTTACCCGCCTACCCGCGCCGAAATCGCCCAGGAGCTGGGTTTCAAGTCGCCCAACGCCGCCGAGGAGCACCTCAAGGCCCTGGCCCGCAAAGGCGCCATCGAGATGACCCCGGGCGCTTCGCGTGGCATCCGCATCCCTGGCTACGAGCCGGAGGCCCAGGAAGAAGAAGGCCTGCCCATCATTGGCCGGGTTGCCGCCGGTGCGCCGATCCTGGCCCAGCAGCATGTCGAAGAGTCCTGCCAAATCAATCCAGGCTTCTTCCATCCACGTGCCGACTACCTGCTACGGGTACGCGGAATGAGCATGAAGGACATCGGCATTTTCGACGGCGACCTGCTCGCCGTACACACCACCCGCGAAGCCCGCAACGGCCAGATAGTAGTCGCCCGCATCGACGACGAGGTCACGGTCAAGCGCTTTCAGCGCAGCGGCAACAAGGTGCTTCTGATTGCCGAAAACCCCGAGTTCGCCCCAATCGAAGTGAATCTGGAAGAACAGGATCTGATCATCGAAGGTTTGAGTGTCGGCGTGATCCGTCGTTAACGTGCTACGCCACTAAGTCGTAAGGAGAGCTTCATGCAGTTCCCGCAGTCGCTGAATCGTTCGCAACTTCCGCTGTTCGAAGCTTTCCTGGGCCAGAGCCTGACCCCTCAACTCACCGATAGCGTTGAACTGCCCTCCTGGGCAGAAGAATCGGAGCCCTTCAGCGAGCTGTCGCTGTCTGGCTCGATGAATCACTGCCGCCACCTGCTGGGCCCGGTACTGCGCGAACTGAGCCAGAATCAGGACGCCCGCTGGCTGACCCTTATCGCCCCACCCGCCGGCCTGACCAATGCCTGGCTGCGCAGCGCCGGACTCAATCTGGATCGCTTGCTGGTGCTGCAGCCGCGCTCTGGACAGAACAGCTTCGATCTCGCCAGTGAAGCGCTACGCCTGGGCCGCAGCCACACCGTGATCAGCTGGATCAAACTGCAGCCAGCACAACGCCTGAGCCTGAGCTGCTCGGCCCGACTGGGCAGCGCACAGAGTCTGAATATTCGCCTGGACTGACTGGCCAGAGGCAGCAACTGCCCCGCCTGAAGTCTGCGGAAGATGTTTCTGTAGAAAGAGGGTATTGCGCTAACGCTTGCCTGAAGTGATCAGGTAGCACTCATGCGGGCTGGATCAGTGCAGCACCCGCGGCTGATCGTCATGCTCCATATCGCCTTCGGCGAGGCGACCAGCCATTTGCACACCAACGTTCAGCATGGCCTTGGCCACCTCGACGTGCTGCCCCTGCAGAAAGGCTTTGGCATCGGCGGAGAAATCCAGGGTCACCAGGGTTTCCTCATCCTCGGCACGGCGCAGGGCAATGCGGCCGTCAGGAAGCTCGACGATTTCCAGGAAGGATGTAGGCATAGCAAAATTCTCCAATCAGACGGGCAGTGTACCAGCCAAGAGATAACCGCCCTAGCCCACCCATCCCTTAGAATCTGTTCAAAGTCTGCTGCGCGTCGGCCATGTTGCGTTGAAATCGGGCTCAGCAAGCGGCTTGCCGCTAACGCGCTTTAGCGCGACCCGAAGGGCGAGTGAAACGAGTCATGCTCATTTACAACTCGTAAACTGCGCTTCTTCGCCCGACTTCGCCTTGCCTGACTCTAGCTCGCGAGACTTTGAACAGGCTCTTAGCACTCAGCACTCGCTGAGCGACTCGCGAAACCGCAGGGCCAGCTGCTTGAGCTGCTGGCGCCAGGCTTCCAGCTCTTCGCGCCCCAATTGCGGCACTTCCTCTTCGACACTGACCGCCTGGATCAGCGGCAAAGTCGGATCGACCTTGGCCGTCTTCGGCGCCTGTGGCGGCTGGAACAGCTTGGCGTAAGCCTGCAGCAGTTGCGCCAGCCAGGTCTCCGACTGCTGCGCCAACTCGACCAGCTCGGCTAATTCAGGACTCGGCGCTGCCTGCAACACAGCCTGATTCAGCAGCAACTCGGCACGCGGCACATTGGCTTCCGGCAGACGGTAGTAGCCAGCAATCTCATGGCACAGCCCGAGCAACGCGCCGTACAGATGGAACAGCGCAGCCTCACGCTCGGCCTGCACCTGCCCCTGACCATGCATGGAGGTGCCTGCCTCAGCCTTGCGCAGGTTCTCCAGCGCCAGACCGGCGAAATAGATCTTCTGATTGGTACGGGTATACAGCTCATGCGCCATGGCAAGGCCCTCCAGACTTCATGCGAAGCCGATTACCGGCCGGCGCGCCAGGCGCGCCGGACTCGGTCACTCAGCCCTTGCTTTCCACTTTCCACTTGCCGCCCGAAAAGAAGGCGCGCCAGCCGGTGGGTTTGCCGTCCACCTCGCTCTGCACATACTGCTCCTTGGTCTTGCGGCTGTAGCGGATAACCGCCGGACGGCCTTCCGGATCTTTCTTCGGTGCATCCAGCAGGAAGTGGTATTTGGGATCGATCTCGTCTTTATGCGGGATCAGCTCCAGCACCAGTGGCGCACGGGTTTCGCGGTTCTTCGGGAACTGGCTGGCAGCCAGGAACAGACCGGAAGCGCCGTCACGCAGCACGTAGGTGTCGTTGACTTTCTCGCACTTGAGCTCGGGCATCTGCACCGCGTCCATCTTCGGCGGCGCCGCCTCGCCGCTGCGCAGCAGCTTGCGGGTGTTCTTGCAGGTGCTGTTGGTGCAACCGAAGAACTTGCCGAAGCGGCCGGTCTTCAGCTGCATCTCGCTGCCGCACTTGTCGCACTCCAGGCTCGGCCCTTCGTAGCCCTTGATGCGGTACTGGCCCTGTTCGATCTCGTAGCCCGAGCAATCCGGGTTGTTGCCGCAGATATGCAGCTTGCGGGTTTCGTCCAGCAGATAGGCATCCATCGCCGTGGCGCAGATCGGGCAGCGGTGCTTGTTCAGCAGCACGCGGGATTCAGACTCGCCTTCGTCATCGGCGGCGATTTCGTCACCCGGAATCAGGTTGATGGTGGCCTTGCAGCGTTCTTTCGGCGGCAGGGCGTAGCCGGAGCAGCCGAGGAACACGCCGGTGGAGGCGGTACGGATCATCATCGGCCGCCCGCAATCGCGGCAGGCGATATCGGTCAGGGTCGGCTGGTTGGCACGCATGCCGCTGTCGGCTTCTCCAGCCACTTCCAGCTTCTTCTTGAAGTCGCCGTAGAACTCGTCGAGCACGTGCTTCCAGTCGCGCTCGCCCTGAGCGACGTCATCCAGATGCTCTTCCATGCCGGCGGTGAAGCCGTAGTCCATCAGGTTGGAGAAGCTTTCGTTGAGGCGCTCGGTGACGATGTCACCCATCTTCTCGGCGTAGAAGCGACGGTTCTGCACCGCCACATAGCCACGCTCCTGGATGGTCGAGATGATCGCCGCGTAGGTCGACGGACGACCGATACCGCGCTTCTCCAGCTCCTTGACCAGACTGGCTTCGGAGAAACGCGCCGGCGGCTTGGTGAAGTGCTGGCTGGGGTCAAGCTTGATCAGCTTGAGCGCCTCGCCTTCGTTCATATCCGGTAGTACGTCGTCTTCGCCCGGCTTGCTCTGCTGCGGCTGTGCCTTGGTGTAACCGTCGAACTTGAGGATACGGCCCTTGGCGCGCAGCTCGAAGGTGCCGGAGGCCACGGTGACGCTGGTCGACAGGTATTCGGCTGGCGGCATCTGGCAGGCGACGAACTGGCGCCAGATCAGCTCGTAGAGGCGCTCAGCGTCGCGCTCCATGCCGGAGATCTGAGTCGGACGCAGGTTGACGTCGGACGGACGGATCGCCTCATGCGCCTCCTGGGCGCCCTCCTTGCTCGAATAGACAGTCGGCTTGGCCGGCAGGTACTTCTTGCCGTACTCGCTTTCGATGAAGCCACGCACCATCTCCACGGCATCGGCCGAGAGGTTGGTCGAGTCGGTACGCATATAGGTGATGTAGCCAGCCTCATACAGGCGTTGGGCCATCATCATGGTCTTCTTCACGCCGAAACCGAGACGATTGCTCGCCGCCTGCTGCAGGGTCGACGTGATGTAGGGTGCCGACGGCTTGCTGCTGGTCGGCCGGTCTTCACGCTTGGCGATGCTGTAGGCGGACGCCTTGAGCTTCTCCAGCGCGGCCATGGCCTGGGCTTCGTTGACCGGCTTGAAAGCCTCGCCCTTCTCGCGCACCACTTCGAAACGCACGGTGGCGGCCTTGGCGGTGCCGAGGTCGGCGTGCACTTCCCAGTATTCTTCCGGGACGAAGGCGCGGATCTCTTTCTCGCGCTCGACCACCAGTTTCACTGCCACCGACTGCACACGGCCGGCGGACAGGCCACGGGCGATCTTCTGCCACAGCAGCGGCGAGACCATGTAGCCGACCACGCGATCGAGGAAGCGCCGCGCCTGCTGGGCGTTGACCCGGTTGATGTCCAGCTCGCCGGGCTTGGAGAAGGCCTCCTGGATGGCCTTCTTGGTGATTTCGTTGAACACCACGCGCTTGTAGCGGCTGTCATCACCACCAATGGCTTCGCGCAGGTGCCAGGCAATGGCTTCCCCCTCGCGATCCAAGTCAGTTGCGAGATAGATGGTGTCGGCATCCTTGGCCAGGCGGCGCAGTTCCTCGATCACCTTTTCCTTGCCGGGCAGAATCTCGTACTTGGCCTTCCAGCCATGCTCCGGATCGACGCCCATGCGCGACACCAGCTGGCGCTTGGCCTTTTCCTTGGGCGACAGCGCCGGCGCTTCGCCAGCGGCAGCCTTGCCACGCTTGACGGGCTCCTTGGCGCTACTGGCCGAACCGCTGGTAGGCAGGTCACGGATATGGCCGATGCTCGACTTCACCACGTACTGGTTGCCCAGGTACTTGTTGATGGTCTTGGCCTTGGCCGGGGATTCCACGATGACCAGCGATTTGCCCATGGATTGGAAAATTCCTGAATTCTGAGAGTAAAAGCGGGCGGCGCCGCTAAAGGCACCGCTATATATAGTGGCCGTCGAGGTGAGGTCAAGCGTGCTGCTTGCTCACTCCTTGGCGAAACGTGCCGGTTCGGCCTCGATCAAAGCAAAGCGCGGGACTGTCTCGCCGTCCACCTCGACCGTGCTGCAGAACATCTCCAGCGGCCTGACCCACAGGCCAAACTCGCCGTACAGGGCCTGGTAGACCACCACATCCTCTTCCGTCTCGGAATGCCGGGCAACACCGAACACACGGTATTGCGGGCCTTTGTAGTGACGGTACAAGCCGGGTTGCAGCTGCATGATTCGACTCCCGAAGCGGGTTACCCAAAAACAAAAACCGGGGCACAGGGCCCCGGTTTTTCCATCTCGAAACGCTTAGACGCGTTCGAAGACGGTGGTGATGCCCTGGCCGAGGCCAATGCACATGGTCGACACACCGAGGGTGCCGCCATTCTGCTTCATCACGTTCAGCAGGGTACCGGAGATACGCGCACCGGAGCAGCCGAACGGGTGACCCAGAGCGATGGCGCCGCCGTGCAGGTTAACCTTCTGCTCCATCTTGTCGAGGAGTTTCAGGTCTTTCAGCACTGGCAGAGCCTGGGCGGCGAAGGCTTCGTTGAGTTCAACGAAGTCGATGTCGTCCATGGTCAGGCCGGCACGCTTGAGGGCTTTCTGAGTCGACGGCACCGGACCGTAACCCATGATCGCCGGATCGACACCGTGTACGGCCATGCCACGTACCACGGCCAGCGGCTGGATGCCGAGGTCCTGGGCGCGCTGGGCGGACATGACGATCATGCAGGAAGCGCCGTCGGTGATCTGCGAGGAAGTACCCGCAGTCACGGTGCCGCCTTTCGGGTTGAACGCCGGCTTCAGCGCAGCCAGGCTTTCCAGGGTGGTTTCCGGACGAATGGTTTCGTCGAAGTCGAACACCTTCAGGAAGCCGTTCTCGTCGTAGCCTTGCATCGGGATGATTTCATCCTTGAACTTGCCTTCGACGGTGGCTTTGTGGGCCAGGCGGTGCGAACGCTCACCGAACGCATCTTGCTGCTCACGGCTGATGCCGTGCATCTTGCCGAGCATTTCCGCGGTCAGACCCATCATGCCCGACGCCTTGGCGGCGTACAGGGACAGGTGCGGGTTCGGATCAACGCCGTGCATCATGCTGACGTGGCCCATGTGCTCCACGCCACCAACCACGAACACGTCGCCGTTGCCGGTCTGGATCGCCTGCACGGCAGTGTGCAGGGCGCTCATGGAGGAACCACACAGGCGGCTCACGGTTTGCGCAGCACTGGTGTGCGGGATCGGGGTCATCAGCGACGCCATGCGCGCGATGTTCCAGCCCTGCTCCAGGGTCTGGTTGACGCAGCCCCAGATCACGTCTTCGACTTCAGCCGGGTCCAGCTTGGTGTTGCGTGCCAGCACGCCACTGATCAGGTGTGCCGACATAGTCTCGGCACGGGTGTTGCGGTGCATGCCACCTTTGGAACGACCCATCGGGGTACGGCCGAAGTCGACAATGACTGCGTCTCTCGGATTCAGGCTCATATCTCTACTCTCGCTCTGATCGTTGCGCGATTAACCGAAAAACTTCTGGCCGTTTTTGGCCATTTCGCGAAGTTTGGCGGTCGGGTAGTACAGCGCGCCCAGGTCGGCATATTTGTCAGCCAGGGCCACGAATTCGGCTACACCGATGGAGTCGATGTAACGCAGTGCACCACCACGGAAGGGCGGGAAGCCGATGCCGTAGATCAGGCCCATATCGGCCTCGGCAGCGGTTTCAACGATGCCGTCTTCCAGGCAACGAACGGTTTCCAGGCACAGCGGGATCATCATGAAATTGATGATGTCTTCGTCAGTCAGCTCACGCTGCTCGGTCACGATGGACTTGAGCAGGTCGTAGGCAACCGGATCAGAAACCTTCTTCGGCTTGCCGCGCTTGTCCATTTCGTAGGAGTAGAAGCCTTTGCCGTTCTTCTGGCCCAGGCGATCTGCTTCATACATCACGTCAACCGCAGTACGGCCTTCAACAGCCATGCGATCCGGGAAGCCTTCAGCCATCACGTCACGGCCGTGGTGGCCAGTGTCGATACCGACCACGTCGGACAGGTACGCCGGGCCCATGGGCCAGCCGAACTTCTCCATGACCTTGTCGATACGCACGAAGTCGACACCGAAAGCCAGCAGCTTGGAGAAGCCACCGAAGTACGGGAACAGCACGCGGTTGACCAGGAAGCCCGGGCAATCGTTGACCACGATCGGGCTCTTGCCCATCTTCTTGGCGTAGGCAACGGTAGTAGCCACGGCTACATCGCTGGACTTCTCGCCACGGATGACTTCAACCAGCGGCATCATGTGCACCGGGTTGAAGAAGTGCATGCCGACGAAGTTTTCCGGACGCTTGAGGGCCTTGGCCAGCAAGTTGATGGAAATGGTCGAAGTGTTGGAAGCCAGGATCGCGTCTTCGCGAACCACACCTTCCACTTCGGCCAGAACGATCTGCTTGACCTTCGGGTTCTCGACTACGGCTTCGACGACGATGTCGACGTTACCGAAATCACCGTAGGACATGGTCGGACGAATGCCGGTCAGGGCTTCAGCCATCTTCGCTGGCGTCATGCGGCCTTTGGCAACGCGATTGCCGAGCAGCTTGGAAGCCTCGGCCAGACCCATCTGGATACCCTCTTCGCGGATATCCTTCATCAGGATCGGGGTGCCCTTGGAAGCGGACTGGTAGGCGATACCGCCACCCATGATGCCCGCGCCCAGTACGGCAGCCAGTTTCACGTCACGCGCGATTTCGTCGTGCTGCTTGGCTTTCTTCTTCAGTTCCTGGTCATTCAGGAACAGACCGATCAGGCTTTCCGCAACCGAAGTCTTGGCCAGCTTGACGAAGCCAGCGGCTTCCACTTCCAGCGCTTTGTCGCGACCGAAGTTGGCAGCTTTCTGGATGGTCTTGATGGCTTCGACCGGAGCCGGGTAGTTCGGGCCGGCCTGGCCAGCAACGAAACCTTTGGCGGTTTCGAAGGACATCATCTGCTCAATGGCGTTGAGCTTGATCTTTTCCAGCTTGGGCTGACGCTTGGCCTTGTAGTCCAGCTCGCCGGAGATGGCGCGCTTGACCAGGTCCAGAGCCGCTTCCTGCAGTTTGGCCGGAGCGACGACAGCGTCGACCGCGCCTACTTTCAGGGCGTCGGCAGCTTTGGCTTCCTTGCTGGAAGCGATCCACTCGATGGCGTTGTCGGTACCGATCACGCGCGGCAGACGCACGGTGCCACCGAAGCCCGGGTAGATACCCAGTTTGACTTCAGGCAGGCCGACCTTGGCGGTCTCTGCAGCAACGCGGTAGTCAGCGGCCAGGCACATTTCGAAACCGCCACCCAGGGCGATGCCGTTGATGGCCACTACGGTCGGCACATTGAGGTCTTCGAAGTCGCTGAAGATCTTGTTGGCTTCGAGGTTGCCGGCTACCAGCTCTTCGTCGGGCAACTTGAAGTTATCGACGAACTCGGTGATGTCGGCGCCGACGATGAACACGTCTTTGCCGCTGGTAACGATTACGCCCTTGATCGAACCGTCGGCCTTAATGGCATCCACGGACTGGCGCAGCTCGCTCAGAGTGAGACGGTTGAACTTGTTAACGGACTCACCCTTGAGGTCGAAATTCAATTCGACGATGCCGCTCTCAAGAGCCTTAACCGTGATGGCTTTACCTTCGTAAATCATCAACTGATCTCCACGGTATGGAAGCTGAACAGTACACATCGGAGCCAACTAGCAGGCTTGCCCGCGGCGCAGCCGTCGAGCATAGCCGCAATCGGCCAGGTACACCCACCGATGCGATAATCGGGCTGTATAGGCGCTGCCGAGGTCGGCAAACGCACAATTCATACGCCCGTTTGATTTGGGTGAGCACACATTCTGTGAAAACCCGACAATTGTCAATTGCCCGTCACTGGCGCAGCAAATGAGCACAGCGTCACGCAATGACCAGAATCGATCTTGCAGCCACAAAAAACGAGCTACACCCGCATTCCAGAGCACTTCACAGCTCTGATGACCGACATTCACCGGACAAATAATGCTGCGAACAGTGGCGCTAAACCTATCAGGCCAGCTTCGCCAATGCACCGGCAATTGCGCTCAGCTCGACCTCGCCGCCACGCTCGCCCCAGTACAACGCAATCATTTGCGCCCCGGCCTCTACCTTGTAGACATCCGCTGGCAATTCGCGCAGACATTCCTGCAACACGGGATCGCCACAGGGTTCGCGCCACTGGTTGAGCCACAGCCCCGGAGCGCTCTGCCAATAGCTCCAGCAGTCATCACGACCACGGCGCCGAGGCCGATGGTACTGGGCACAGCTGCCCGGCGGGCTGGACTCCAGCCAATGCGGCCACTCCGGTTGCGTCAACTGCATGCCCAACCCCAGACGACGCGCCGCCAGACGCTGCGCCATCTGCCCACTCTGCCGGCGCGAAGGGCGCAGCCAGACCAGCGGACTGAGCGCCATAGCAACCAGCAAAACCACGATCCACCCGGTCATATCTGTCACCCTGCGGCAAAAGCCTGTGTTATGAAGCAGGCAAGCCATACTGTTTATAAAAGGCTGCCTCAACCAAGGAGGAAACGCTCATGCCCTATCAGCACATTCTGATTGCCGTCGACCTGACCGAAGAATGCCACCCGGTGGTGGTTCGCGCCCTGGAGCTGGCGACCAGCAGCACTGCCAAGGCGTCGCTGGTGCATATCATCGAACCGATGGCGATGGCGTTTGGCGGGGACGTCCCGATGGATCTGTCACTGCTGCAACAGCAGCAATTCGACCAGGCCCGTGAGCGCCTGCAAAGCTTTGCCGGACGTTATCCACAACTGGTCAGCGAACAGCGCCACTTGGTTTATGGCCAACCGCGTCAGGAGATTCACCGCCTGGCGACAGAACAGGGCTGCGACCTGATCGTGGTCGGCAGCCATGGCCGGCACGGCCTGGCCCTGCTGCTCGGCTCAACGGCCAATGACGTGCTGCATGGCGCACCATGCGACGTACTGGCCGTGCGCCTGAAGAAGCCAAGCTGAGAAAGAGGCGCCAAGGCGCCCTATTCGATGGCGTCGCCGGCACTCATGACCAGCGGGCGGATTTTCTGTAGCTGAGTCTCCAGCGACACGGTCATGCTCGACGACATGGAGAAGAAGGTGAGGAAGGCCTTGAGGTTGGAATCACCTTCACAGACATCCAGAATCCGCTGCCAGAAGGCCTGATTGACCAGCTGCAATTGCTGGAACTGCTTGACCAGCCCTTTCAGCTCCCAATCCGGACGACGCCCTTCACGGAAGTTGAAATACTGGCGAGTCAGGTACAGGGAAATGGTGCGCAGGATGAACTCCTGGCTGCTGGCGAACGGCAGGTGGTTCTGCGCCATCGGCTTCAGGCGACCCAGCACCGGGCAGGCACTGGTCGCCATGATCACCCCGAGCAACGAGCGCAAGCCCTCTTCCAAGCCAACCAGCTTGTTGTACTCGCGCTCCGGGGTACGCACCCAGACCTGCGCCTTCTTCACGGCCGGCAAGCCTTGGAAATCCTCGATCACTCGATGCAGATCGACAGCAGCCGGACAATGACTGAACTCGCCCTTATTCAATGGGCAGTTGCTGCACTGGTTATGTTCCAGGCGCGTCCATTTGGGCATCGTTTCAGCACTCTGGGCATCGTACGGCCGGTCCAGCTCGATCCTGTAGCTGAACTGATGGTTGTCATCCAGGGTGATGCGGTACTCAATCGCCATGCGTCTCTCCGACAGGCTCTTCAGGCTTCCAGTTCGGCCCAACGCTCCAAGAGCTGGTCCAGTTCTTCTTGCAGGCTCTGCAGGCGATCCAGCGCGGCCGCGGTGGTAACCGCCGGCTGCTGATAGAACGCCGGAGCGGCGATCTGCGCCTGGAGCTCTGCGAGCTGTTTTTCCAGGGTATCGATCTGCCCGGGAATCGCTTCCAGCTCACGCTGCAGCTTGTAGCTGAGCTTTTTCTTGGCCGCCGCCGGCACTTCCGCCGCGGGTTCCACTACCGGCGCAGCGGGTGCCACCGCGCTCAGTTCTGCTTTACCTGATTTGCTCTCGCCAACACCGAGCAAGCGCGGCGAACCGCCCTGGCGCAGCCAGTCCTGGTAACCGCCGACGTACTCGCGTACGCGCCCTTCGCCCTCGAACACCAGGGTGCTGGTCACCACGTTGTCGAGGAAGGCCCGGTCGTGGCTGACCATCAGCACGGTGCCAGGGAAACTCAGCAGCACTTCTTCGAGCAACTCGAGGGTTTCCACGTCGAGGTCGTTGGTCGGTTCGTCCAGCACCAGCAGGTTGGCCGGTTTGCTGAACAGCTTGGCCAGCAACAGTCGTGCCCGCTCGCCACCCGATAGCGCCTTGACCGGGGTACGGGCACGTTGCGGGCTGAACAGGAAGTCGCCCAGATAGCTAAGCACATGGCGGTTCTGGCCATCGATGGTAATGAAGTCGCGACCCTCGGCGACGTTGTCGATCACCGTCTTTTCCGGCTCCAGCTGGTGACGCAATTGGTCGAAATACGCCACTTCCAGCTTGGTACCCACCTCGATCTTGCCGCTGGTCGGCTGCAGATCGCCGAGCAACATCTTCAGCAGCGTGGTCTTGCCCGTGCCGTTGGCGCCGAGCAGACCGATGCGGTCGGAGCGCTGCAGGACGAAGGAGAAATCGTCGACCAGCTTGGGGCCGCCTGGATGGGCGAAGCTGACGCTCTCCACCACCATCACCTGTTTGCCGGACTTGTCCGCAGTTTCCAGCTGGATATTGGCCTTGCCCTGCCGCTCACGACGCTCGCTGCGCTCCTGGCGCATCTCCTTGAGGGCGCGCACGCGCCCTTCGTTACGGGTGCGGCGGGCCTTGATGCCCTGGCGAATCCACACTTCTTCCTGGGCCAGACGCTTGTCGAACAGGGCATTGGCGGTTTCTTCCGCCGCCAGTTGCTGCTCCTTGTGCACCAGGAAGCTGGCGTAGTCGCCGTTCCAGTCGATCAGGCCGCCACGATCCAGCTCGAGGATGCGCGTGGCCAGGTTCTGCAGGAAGGAGCGATCGTGGGTAATAAACAGAACCGCACCGTTGAAGCCCAGCAGCGCCTCTTCGAGCCAGGCGATGGCGCCGATATCCAGGTGGTTGGTTGGTTCGTCGAGCAGCAGCAGATCCGGCTCGGAGACCAGCGCCTGGGCCAGCAGCACACGACGACGCCAGCCCCCCGACAGCTCGGCCAGGGTCTTGTCGGCCGGCAGCTGCAGGCGGCTCAGGGTGCTGTCCACCAGTTGCTGCAGACGCCAGCCATCCTTCGCTTCCAGTTCCTGCTGTACATGCATGAGCTGGTTGAGGTCTTCGTCGGTGTGGATGTTCTGGCTCAGGTGGTGATAACGGGCCAGCAACTCGCCGACGCCGGCCAGGCCCTCGGCTACCACATCAAATACCGTCCGCTCGTCGGCGCGCGGCAATTCCTGGGGCAATTCGCCGATTTTCAGTCCTGGCGCGCGCCAGATTTCGCCGTCATCGGGCATCTGATCGCCCTTGACCAGACGCAGCATGCTCGACTTGCCGGTGCCGTTACGACCGATGATGCAGGCGCGCTCGCCACGGGCAATTTGCCAGGACACCTTGTCCAGCAGCGGCATAGCGCCGTAGGCCAGGGAAACTTCGGTGAACTTGAGCAGGGTCATGACGAGCAACTTCCAAAAAACCGGGGACGCATTCTAACTGAGTTGCCGGCAATCCATGCTGGCATTTATGCATCACACTTCACGCTAACGCGGCGCGCTTTCACCAACATCGCGCAAAAGGCTAAGCTAGACATATTTGGTGCTCGGCGAAGCCTGCACCCTACTGTCGTCTGCCCGGAAGTGTCATGCGCCGTTCTCTGCTCAGCCTGTGTTCCTGCCTGCTTCTATGCACCTTCAGCCTTCCCAGCGCCCATGCGGCCAGCCTGGCGCAACAACGCCAGATGTACGACGAAGCCAAGCGCGCCCTGGCCAAAGGCGACAAGGGCCCCTACCTGCGCTATGCCAATGCCCTGCGCGACTACCCGCTGGAACCTTATCTGGCCTATGACGAGCTGACCGCTCGGCTGAAATGGGCCAGCAATGAAGAAATCGAGAAATTTCTCACCGAGCATGGCGACCTGCCACAAGCCGGCTGGATGAAGCTGCGCTGGTTGCGCTGGCTGGCCGACCGCGGCGAATGGCAAACCTTCATCAATTACTACGATCCCAAGCTGAATTTCACCGAACTGGACTGCCTCTACGGCCAGTACCAGCTCAAGCACGGCATGAAGGCCGAAGGCAATGTCACCGCCGAGAAGCTCTGGCTGGTCGGCAAATCGCAGCCGGCAGCCTGCGACGTGCTGTTCAACATCTGGCGCGCCGACGGCAAGTTGACCGAGGATCTGCGCTGGAAACGCGCCAAGCTGGCCGCCGAAGCACGCAACTATGGCCTCGCCAGCCACCTGATCAAAGGCCTGCCGAGCCTCGACAAGCAAGGCAAGCTGCTGGTCGAAGTGGCGCAGAAGCCGCTGCTGCTGACCCAGAGCGCCCGCTTCACCCCGGCCGACCGGGCCATGGCCGATGTGGTTGGTCTGGGTCTGCGCCGTCTGGCACGCCAGGACCCGGAGAAGGCCCTGAGCCTGCTCGAGGTCTACGCCAGCAAGATGAGCTTCTCCGACGAAGAGAAAGTCGCCATCGCCCGCGAGATCGGCCTGACCCTGGCCAAGCGCTTCGACATGCGCGGCCTGGACGTGATGAGCAAGTATGACCCGCAGCTGCGCGACAACACCGTCTCCGAATGGCGCGCCCGCCTGCTCCTGCGCCACGGGCGCTGGGACGATGCCTACCAGCTGACCAGCCGCCTACCGGCCGACCTGGCCGCGACTCCCCGCTGGCGCTACTGGCAAGCACGCAGCCTGCAACTGGCACAGCCGCAAAACCCGCAGGTACAGGCCCTGTATCAGCCGCTGGCCAAGGAGCGTGACTTCTACGGCTTCCTCGCCGCCGACCGCATCGAGGCGCCTTACAGCCTGAACAACAAACCGCTGGCCCTCGACCCGCAACTGGTGCAGAAGGTACGCAACACCGCCGGTATCCGCCGCGCCCTGGAATTCCACGACCGTGGCCAGATCGTCGACGGTCGCCGCGAGTGGTACCACGTCAGCCGCCTGTTCAGCCGCGACGAACTGGTCGCCCAGGCCCGCCTGGCTTTCGACAAAGAGTGGTACTTCCCGGCCATCCGCACCATCAGCCAGGCGCAGTACTGGGACGACCTGGATATCCGCTTCCCGATGGCGCACAAGACCAGCCTGACCCAACAGGCCAAGCTGCGCGGCCTGCACTCCAGCTGGGTGTTCGCCGTCACCCGCCAGGAAAGCGCCTTCATGGCCGACGCGCGTTCACCGGTCGGCGCCATGGGCCTGATGCAGCTGATGCCGGCCACTGCCAAGGAAACCGCGCGCAAGTTCGGTATTCCCCTGGCCAACCCGCAGCAGGCACTGGTGCCGGAGAAGAACATTCAGCTCGGCGCTGCCTACCTGAGCCAGGTGCATGGCCAGTTCAACGGTAACCGCGTGCTCGCCTCGGCCGCCTACAACGCCGGTCCGGGACGCGTGCGCCAGTGGCTGCGTGGTGCCGACCACCTGGCCTTCGACGTGTGGGTGGAGAACATCCCGTTCGACGAAACCCGCCAGTACGTGCAGAACGTGCTGTCCTACTCGGTGATCTACGGGCAGAAGCTCAACGCCCCGACGCCGCTGGTGGACTGGCATGAGCGCTTCTTCGACGATCAGTGAAATGCACAACGGGCGCCCGAGGGCGCCCGTTTCGTTTGCATCCTGCGCCCCTGAGCGCCGGACTTTGCCGCTGCTACTGCCTCTAGGAAAATCCGCGTCCTATCTCAACAAACCGTAGCCCGGATGCAATCCGGGAATGGCTACAGAGAAAGCCCCCGGATTACATCCGGGCTACGCCAGCACTTCCACGGGCATGCCGACCTGCAACTCGCCGATGCCGCGCGGCAACAGGTTCTGGCCGAAATACACCTCGCCATCGCGCTCGCGGTAGGTCTTCAGGGTGGTCAGCGGTTCGCGGTCGGCGCTGCGCTCGCCGGTCTGCGGGTCGATGGTAGTCAGCACGCAGCGACTGCAACCTTTGGCCACCTCGAACTCCAGCGTACCGATGCGGATCCGCTTCCAGCTGTCCTCGGCAAAGGCCGCGCTGCCCTGCACCACCAGGTTGGGGCGAAAACGCAGCATCTCCAGCGGCCGGCCGACGCGTGCGGACAGATCATCCAGCGAGGCCTGGCCGATCAGTAGCAGCGGGAAACCGTCGGCAAAGGCCACCTTGTCGCCGGGCTGGGCATAACCGGTATCGACCTGCCGCGCACGACTCTCGGGCACTTGCACCAAGCGGCAGGCGCGACCGATAAAGGCGCTCAGCCACTCGGCTGCGGCATCGCCGGCATCCGGCACGCGCAGGCTGTCGCGCCATACGGTCACCCCGCGCAGCTCACTGTCGGCATCCGGCAGCGGCACATCCAGGCTGTCACGCCCCGGCGCGCTGAGGGTCAGCCCGCCCGCCGCATTCCACAGCGCCGAGAGCTGGCTCATCTGCGGCAGCAGGCGCTGGGTGAGGAAACGGCCATTGCCCTCCTCCACCAGCATCCAGCGCCGATCACCCACCACGCCCAGGGCGTCCAGACGCGCACTGGCCAGGCTTTCGGCCTTGCCTGACTTGAGTGGGTAGCGATAGAGGGCAGCGAGTTGCATGACCGGCATCCTTATCCTTGGGGGAAAGATGCCGGTTATACGGCGAGCACGCGACCAGCTCAAGCCCGTCGCGTTAGTGGCGGCTTATTCGTCGAGCTGCAGGCGCTCGCGAATCACATCGACCAGCTTGTCCGGCTGGAACTTGGAGAGGAAGTTGTCGCAGCCGACCTTCTTCACCATGGCCTCGTTGAAGCTGCCGGACAGCGAGGTGTGCAGCACCACATAGAGGTCTTTCAGGCGCGGATCGTTGCGGATCTCGGTGGTCAGGCGATAGCCGTCCATTTCCGGCATTTCCGCATCGGTGAAGATCATCAGCAGCTTGTCGGTCATCACCTCACCGGTGTCGGCCCACTTCTTCAACAGCTGCAGGGCCTTGAGGCCGTCGCTGGCTGAATGCGTACGCAGGCCCAGCTGGGACATGGTTTCGCGCAGCTGATTGAGGGCCACGGTGGAGTCATCCACCAGCAGCACTTCGCGGCCCACGGCCTTGGCCAGTAGCGGATCGGCCAGTTTTTCGTCGGAAACCTTGGTGCTCATCGGCGCGATTTCCGACAAGACCTTTTCCACGTCGATGATCTCGACGATCTGCTCATCGACCTTGGTGATCGCAGTCAGGTAATGCTGGCGGCCAGCCCCACCGGGCGGCGGCAGGATGGACTCCCAGTTAAGGTTGAGGATGCGATCCACGCCACCCACCAGGAAGGCCTGCACCGAGCGGTTGTACTCGGTGACAATAATGGTGCTGTTCTCGCTCGGCGTAATCGGCCGCATGCCAATGGCCTGGGACAGGTCGATCACCGGCAGGGTCTGCCCGCGCAGGTTGACCACGCCACAGACGTGCGGATGGCGCTGTGGCATCAAGGTCAGCTTGGGCAGCTGCAGGACTTCCTGGACCTTGAACACGTTGATGGCGAACAGTTGCCTGCCGGCCAGACGGAACATAAGGATTTCCAGGCGGTTCTCACCCACCAGCTGGGTGCGTTGATCCACTGAATCGAGAATGCCGGCCATTACGCGCTCCTGTTAACTAAATCGAGTCTAGCCAGTGTATCGGCCAGTTGCGGGCTAAATGAAAGCAGATGGCCAGGCACCATCATGCCTTAGAACCTGTTTACGATCTCCTGGCCGTCGGCCATACCGCGTTAAAAACAGGCTCGGAATGCTCATTTACAGCTCGTAAACTCCGCTTCCTCGCTTGTTTTTGCCTTGCCTGGCTCTAGTCCAAAAGATCGTAAACAGGTTCTTAGCCAAGCAGCAGTGGCGAGCCCGCCGGCAGGTGCACGCGCAATGCGCCTGGGCGTACGGCAAAACGCAGGTGGCGGCTCTCCAGGGGCTCGCCATCAAGGTTGATATCCAGCCCCTCTGCCGCCTCGACCTCGACCCAGGGCAAGCGCGCACTCACCGACACCGATTCGAGACCGAGAATCCCCCCGGACAACAAGGTGCCCAGGGTGCCGACCAGATCCTGCGGCGCCGGCACGATGCAGATATCCAGCAGACCGTCGTCCACCCGCGCCTGCGGGCACAGCACATGCCCGCCACCGGCCTGGCGCCCGTTGCCGATACCGAGGGCGAGAAATTCACCCTCCCAACTGAAACCCGGCCCCTGGAAACGCCCGAACGCCGAATGCACCTCGGAGAAGCGCGTCAGCCCGGTGAGGAAATAGGCGGCGCCACCGAGCAGCTTCTTCAGGTCTTCCGAGGTGTTGGCGGTGATCTTCGAACCGAAGCCGCCGGTGGCCATATTGAGGAACAACTGGCCGTCCACCTCGCCCAGATCGATGGGCCTGGGTGGCTCATCCAGCAGGGCCAGGGCCTCGCTAGGCAGCAGGGGAACGCCCGCCGCCCGGGCAAAATCATTGGCCGTGCCCAATGGCAGCAGCACCAGAGAAGCGTGCGCAGCGCTGAGGGCCATGGCCTCGGCGACATCGCGCAGGGTGCCATCACCGCCACCGGCAATCAGGGTCGAATAACCGGCGGCCAGCGCCTCGTCGACCAGGCGCGCGGCATCGCCGGCTTCCCAGGTCAGGCGCACGGCCAACTCCCAGCCGGCCTCACGCTGCGCCAGCACGGCGGCGCGCACTTCTTCGTTGAGTGCCTGCTTACCATGCAGGATCAGCAGTGCCTTGCGTTCGCTCATGCCCTACTCCTTGTGCAGAATGCACCCGAGTATATGCAGACAGCCCGTTCGGCGCGGAAGTCCCTGGAGTGGCGCAATCAGGCCGGATAGCCGGTGATCTCGCGGATGCTGCGGTACAGCGGACGCAACTGCTGGTACATGCGCAGGTAGACCTCGCGGTACAGCCGCTCGTAGACCTGCACCGCCTGAGGATTGGGCTGGAACACCTTGCCCACCCGGGTCATGGCGGCGATGGCCGTGGGGAAGTCCGGGTGCAGACCGAGGCCGACGGCGCAGTCGATGGCCGCACCGAGGCCGGAGGTCTCGTACAGGTGCGGACGCTCGGCCGGCAGGTTGAAGATGTCGGCGGTCAGCTGCATGGCCGCATCGCTCTGCGAGCCGCCGCCGGAGATGCGCAGGCGACTGATGCGGGTGCCCGAGCGTTTCTCGATCTTCTCCTTGCCCTGGCGCAGGGCGTAGGCCAGGCCTTCGAGGATGGCGCGATACAGGTGCGCGCGGGTGTGCACGTCGCCGAAACCGATGATCGAGCCCTTGGCCTCCAGGCCCGGCTCGCGGATGCCTGGCGACCAGAACGGCTGCAGGGTCAGGCCCATGGAGCCGGGCGGCACGCTGTTGACCAGCTCGTCGAACAGGGTTTCCGCCTCCACCCCCAGCTCCAGGCCACGCTGGCGCTCGGCGTGGCCGAACTGCTCCTTGAACCAGCTGACCATCCAGAAGCCGCGGAAGATCATGACCTCGGTGTTGTAGTGGTCGGGAATCGCCGCCGGGTACGGCGGGATCAGCGGGATGGTTTCCAGGTACGTCGAGCGCGTGGTGTTGATGGTCGCCGTGGTGCCGTAGGACAGGCACGCCGTGCTCGGCTCCACACCGCCGGCGCCGATCACCTCGCAGGCCTTGTCCGACGCGGCGGCGATCAACGGCAGGCCTTCGGGAATGCCGGTATGCCGGCTGGCCTCGGCCGTGATGGAGCCCAGACGCTCACCCGGCTTGACCAGCTCCGGCAGCATCGACGGCTGGATCGGAATGGCCTGCCACTTCCAGTCGCTGGGCTTGGCCCAGCACAGGCGCTTGTAGTCGAACGGCAGGTAGGCCACGCAACTGCCCACCGAGTCGGCAAAGCGGCCGCTCAGGCGATGGGTGAGAAAGCCCGACAGCAACAGGAACTTGTGCGTATTGGCCCAGATCTGCGGCTGCTGCTGGGCGATCCAGTTGGCCTCGGCCTGGGCGCGGAAATAGTCGATGGTTTCCTCTTCGCGGATCAGCTTGAACAGCCAGCCCCAAGGCCCCTTGATATGACCGGCCACCTCGGCACGGCGCTGATCCAGCCAGAGAATCGCCGGGCGTAGCGGCTGGCCCTCGGCATCCACATTGATCAGGGTGCCGCGCTGGGTAGTGACCGAAACACCGGCGATCAGGCGCTTGTCGATATCGACACTGGCCCACAGGCGCCGGCAGGCCTCGCCGAGGCTGGCCCAGTAGTACTCGGGGTCCTGCTCGGCCCAGCCGGGGTGCTCCGAGTAATAGGGCTCCAGCTCGACCTTGCCCTTGCCGAGCAGGTTGCCGGCCAGGTCGAAGAGCAGCGCGCGCACGCTCTGGGTACCGTTGTCGATGGCCAGCAGGTAGCGTTGTTCGGTCACGTCGGTTTCCACGGCAGGTCACGGCAGGCTGTAGCAACGGCGCCACAGCTCCAGATAGCGTTGTTGTTCTTGTTCCCAGCGCGCATCACTCCAGCCCAGGCGCGCCTGGCACAGGGCACGGATGCGTGGCAGCTCGGCGGCGGCACCGTCAGCCAGGAGCAGGCCGATGCGCGTGCGGCGCAGCAACAGGTCGTCCAGGTGCAGCACCAGCTCATCGTCACAGGCCTGAGCCAGCTCGGCCCACAGGGTATCGCTGGCGCCAATGCGCTCGCCACCCAACTCGTCCAGCAATACCGCCAGACGCGGCAGCGCCAAACCATGGCGACCGGCCAGGCGGCGCTGCTGCGTGGCACTCAGGCCCGGCAGCGGCAGCGGTGCTACGCCGTGGAAAACCGGCTGCCCGACATCCTCGACCGTCTTGTCGGCAAAGGGCGCACAGGCGCGCAGCACTTCCAGGGCCAGCAGGCGGAAGGTGGTCAGCTTGCCGCCGGCCAGGGTCACGCAGCCGGGCTCGACCCACAGGGCGTGTTCGCGCTTCTCGTCCGATGGTTTGCTCGTGGACGCCGCGTCCGTGCTGACCACCGGCCGCACGCCAGCCCAGCTCGACAGCACATCGCCACGGGTGACGCCGGCGGCGGGAAATACCTGGGCGCAGGCGGCCAGCAGATAGTCGACCTCATCGCCGGTGATACGCGCATCGCGGTCCAGCGCTTCGCCATGGTCGAGGTCGGTGGTGCCGATCACCGTGGCGCCTTCCCAGGGGAAGACGAATACCGGGCGCTTGTCCTGCCCATGCATAAAGCTGATCGCCTGGGCCACCGGCAGGCGCCAGGCCGGTAGCAGCAGGTGGCTGCCGCGCAGCGGGCGGATATGTTCCAGGCCCTCCCGCTGGCGCAGCTCATCGGCCCAGGCACCGGTGGCCTGGGCCACCACGCGGGCATGGAAGGCGTAACGCTGACCGGACTCGCTGTCTTCAGCCTGCAACCCGACGACCCGGCCGTTCTCTCGCGTCAGTTCTAGCACGCGCAGGCCGTTGAGCGCTTCGCCGCCCTCGGCGCGCGCCTCGCCCAAAACGCGCATGACCAGGCGGGCATCGTCGGTCACCGCATCGGTGAACTGGGTGGCACCGAGCAGTTGCTCGTCCTGCAAACCGGGGGCGAGAAAACGCAGTTCGCGCAGTGGCTGATAACGGTGCAGACGCTGGCCGGCCAGGGCGTCATACACGCCGAGCAGCCCGCCGAAGACCTTGGGCCCGGGAAACTGCCCGCCGTAATGGGGAAACAGGAACGGCAGAGCATCCACCAGCCCCGGCGCCTCGCCGAGCAGGCGCTGACGCTCGCGCACCGAATCACGGGTCAGGCCGAGCTGGCCCTTGGCGATATAGCGCAGGCCGCCATGCACCATCTTCGAGGAACGACTGGAGGTGCCCCAAGCGAAGTCGCGCTGTTCCAGCAGCAGGCATTTCCAGCCGCGCCGCGCCGCCTCACGCAGGATGCCGGCACCGCTGATGCCGCCACCAACCACGATCAGATCCCAGTCGCGCGCCGCCAGCTCGGGCAGCGCCGCCTCACGCCAGGCGGCGTTCCAGGCCATATTCAGTCTTCCAACAGGACGCCAGGGGCTAAACGACCCTCGGGGTCGAAATGCTGCGCCATGCTCCTCAGCGCGGCGATACCCAGCGCGCCCTTCTCCGCCTGTAGGTACGGTGCATGGTCACGACCGACACCGTGTTGGTGGCTGATGGTGCCGCGGTTGTCGGCAATCGTCCGGCTGGCCGCCTGCTTGAGCTTGCTCCAGCGCGCCAGGGTCTCGCCGTAGCTGCTGCCGGGGCGGAACACGTAGGTGGTGTAGATGCTCGAACCCTGGCCATAGACATGCGACAGGTGGGTGAACACATGCACGCGCTCGCCCTCCTCGCTCAGGCCATGACGCAGACTGTCCTCGACCTTGTTCAGCAGGTTGTCAACATTGCTCCAGTCGGTGGCAGTTTCCAGGGTGTCCACCGCGTAACCAGCCTCCCATAGACCGTGGCGCAGGTAGGGGAAGCGGAAGCGGTTTTCCGCCCACTTCTTGCCCAGCAGGGTGCCGGTAAAGACCCCACCTTGAGTGCGCAGGATGCGCTTGGCCTGTTTCACCGAGAGCGCGTTCTGCGCGCGGTTGCCGGTGACACCGAAGGTCAGCATGCACTTGCCGGCACGGGCGCCGCGCAAGGCCAGGTATTTTTCCAGCCAGGCGATCTGCTCGGGGTGGCCGGCCAGGGCCAGCTGGGTCTCGGTCTCGATGGCGTTGGACAGGCGCAGCATCGACAGTGGCACGCGCGCCTGCACCAGGGCACGAATGCCGGCCAGGGCCTGCTGCCAGCTGGGCAGGAACACGGCGAAGAACTTCTCCTGCTCGGCCAGCTTGGTCACCCGCACCTTGACCTCGGAAATCACCCCGAAGCGCCCTTCCGAACCGAGGATCAGCTCGCGCAGGTCGGGGCCGGCGGCCGAGGCCGGGAAGGTCGGGATCTCCAGGGTGCCGGCGAAGGTCTCCACCTTACCGCCGGCGAACAGCTGCTCGATGCGCCCGTAGCGCAGCGACTGCTGGCCGCTGGAACGACTGGCCACCCAGCCGCCGAGGGTCGACAGCTCCCAGGACTGCGGGAAGTGGCCGAGGGTGTAGCCGCGGGCGCGCAGCTGCGCTTCCACCTGCGGGCCGTTGGCTCCGGGAGCGAAAGTGGCGATCAGGCTGCTCTCGTCGAGGTCGAGCAGCTGGGTCATGCGCTCCAGCGACAGGGTCAGCACCGGTTTCTCGGACTCGACCGGGTTGATGTGCCCGGCCACCGAGGTGCCGCCACCGTAGGGAATCAGGATCACGTCGTGCTGGCGGGCCCAGGCCAGCAGCTCGCGGATCTGCGCCGGCGTTTCCGGCAGGGCCACGCCATCGGGGAATACGCCGAAGTCGCCGGAGCGCATGGCCAGCCAGTCCGGCAGGCTCTGCCCGCGGGCATGCCGCACACGCACCTCGGCGTCCAGGCTGATCAGCGGATGACGTACGAGCAGGCGCGACGCCGGCACCTGGGCCAGCACCTGCGCCAGGCTGGCATCGGCCAGCGCCTGCCCCGTACCGACCCGCGCCTCGAGGAAGGCGCCGCCATTGGCCGGCAGCACCACCTGCGTGGCCTCGTCACCCCATCCGTTCCAACGTCGCATCTGCCGCTCCCCTGTGTGTTCCGCTGACCATCGATGGGTGCCTATACTAGCCGGCCGCGTCATCCGGTCACTGTCAGATCGGGACAGCGGTTATCGCCAATCAAGACAAGCAGAACAACAAGAACCATGCTGACCCTTGGCTATACCTCGGTTCCCGCCCTGATCAAATACCTGCGCCATGCCGAACGCCTCGGCCTGGACGTGGAAGCCGTGCGCACAGCGGTCGGCATCAGCGCAGAAGACCTCGCCGACAACGGCAAGCGCATCCCCAGCGAGCTGCACGAGCGCCTGCTCAGCCATCTGCTGGAAATTTCCGGAGACCCGCTGTTCGGCATGCGTTCGGCGCAGTTCGTGCAGCCCGGCTACTGGAGCGTGCTCGGCTACATCACCATGAACTGCGCCACCCTGGGCGAAGCCATGAGCCGCATCGTGCCCTACGAGAAACTGGTCGGCGACATGGGCACCAGCCAGCTGCTGGCCGCAGGCGACCACGTCAAGCTGGTCTGGAACTGCCGCCACGAACGCCCCGACATACGCCGGCACATGGTCGAGGGCGTCCTCGCTTCGTGGATGCTCTATGCGCGCTGGATCGCCGACATGGACAAGTCGCCGCGTGAGGTGTGGATGCAACATGCCCGCCCCGATGGCACCACCCAGGCCGATTACGAAGCCGTGTTTGGCTGCCCGGTGCTGTTCGAGCAGCCCTGCAACGCCCTGCTGGTGCCCATGGACTACCTGGCCATCCCCTTGCGCCAGGCCGACGCCAACCTGCTGCGCACCCTGGAAGAACACGCGCTGACCCTGATGGCCGGCCTCGACGACAACGAGCCGTTGCCGCAACGGGTGAAGAACGCCCTGCGCCTGCTGCTCAAGGACGGCCTGCCGCGCAAGGAGAAGGTCGCCGAGAAGTTCCACATGACCGTGCGCACCCTGCAGCGCCACCTGCAGAACGCCGGTACCAGCTACCAGGAAATCCTCGACCAGCTGCGCCAGGAACTGGCCGAGCACTACCTGCTACGCAGTGACCTGGCGATCGAAGATATCGCCAGCTACCTGGGCTTCACCGAAGCGCGTTCGCTGCACCGCAGCTTCAAGGCACGCACCGGCATGACCCCGGGCGAATACCGCGAACGGCACAAGGGCAATCTGCTGTAGCGCAGGGTAGGTGGCGAGCTGTGCTTTGCCCTACCCCAGCAGCTCGCTCAGCGGAATAAAGCGCAGCAGCTCACCTTCGGCATAGGTCCTGTCTTCCAGCACTTCCACCAGGCCATCGGCCCAGGCGGCGCTGCGCAGCACGCCGGAGCTCTGGTTCGGATAGAGCACCGCGCGGCCGCCTTCGAGGCGTGCGCGCAGGTACTCGCGGCGTTTGCCGGCCTTGCTCCAGGCGAAACCGGCCGGCACCTGAATGGCCAGCGGCTCGACCTCGACCACACCCAGGCGTCGCAGCAGATAGGGCCGCGCCAGCAGGCCGAAAGTGACCAGGGTGGAGGCCGGATTACCCGGCAGGCCGATCACCGGCACACCGCGGTAGTGGCCACAGGTCAGCGGCTTGCCCGGCTTGATCGCCAGCTTCCACAGGGTCAGCTCGCCGTCCTCCTGCAATACCTGGCCGAGGAAATCCGCCTCACCCACCGAGACCCCGCCGGTGGACAGGATCAGGTCGACATCGGCCAGCGCCGTCAGGGCATCACGGGTGCGCTGCAGGTCGTCGGCGAGGATGCCAGCATCCACCACCGCGCAACCCAGGCGACGCAACCAGGCGCACAACAGGCTGCGGTTGCTGTTGTAGATCTGCCCCGGGCCCAGCGGCAGACCGGGCTCGATCAGCTCGTCACCGGTGGACAGCACCGCAACCCGCGGTCGGCGCCGCACCGACAACTCGGCACGACCCAGGGAGGCGGCCAGGCCCAGCTCGACCGGGCCCAGGCGCGTGCCGGCGGCCAGCACCTGCTCGCCGGATCGGGTTTCCTGGCCCTGCGGGCGCACGTTCTGCCCCACCCGCAGTGGCTCGTTGAAGCGCACCCGGCCATCGGCCAGCACTTCGGCGTTTTCCTGCATTTCCACGCAGTCGGCGCCGGCCGGCATTGGCGCGCCGGTGAAGATCCGCGCGCAGGTGCCCGGCTGCAGCGGCGCGGGCGCCTGGCCGGCGAGGATGCGCTGGCTGACCGGCAAAGGCTCACCGCTGTAGTCGGCCAGGCACAGCGCGTAGCCGTCCATGGCACTGTTCGGCCAGGGCGGCAGGTCCAGATCGGCGATCAGCGCTGCGGCCAGTACGCGGCCATCGGCATCGGCCAAGGGCACGTTCTCGCACTCGTCAATCGGCGCCGCAGCGGCCTGGGCCAGCAGGCGCGCCAGGGCCTCCTCGACCGGCAGCAGGCTCATCCGCGGCTCTCGCAGGCCCCGACCGCCTTGAGGTGTGGCACGAAATTGCAGGGCCGGTGACGGTTGTCCAGTTGCTCGGCAAGGATGCCGTCCCAGGCCGTGCGACAGGCATTGGTCGAACCCGGCAGGCAGCACACCAGGGTGCCATTGGCCAGGCCGGCCAGGGCGCGCGACTGGATGGTGGAGGTGCCGATATCGGCCACAGAAATCTGCCGGAACAGCTCGCCGAAACCATCCACCTGTTTGTCCAGCAGGCAGCGCACGGCTTCCGGGGTGCTGTCGCGGCCGGTGAAACCGGTGCCGCCGGTGATCAGCACCACCTGCACCTGGTCTTCGGCAATCCAGCTGGCGACCTGGGCGCGGATCTTGTACAGATCGTCCTTCAGCAGCACCCGCGCGGCCAGGCTGTGTCCGGCGGCACTGAGGCGATCGACGAACAGCTGGCCCGAGGTATCGGTGTCCAGGCTGCGGGTATCACTGACGGTTAAAACGGCGATATTCAGCGGCACGAATGCCGCCTCGGCCTTGTGGCTCATGGCGCAATCCGGTTGTGGCGAAAACAGGCCGGTGTTATATCACAGGCCCCAGCCAGAGCACCGCCATGACCGACTCCAGCCCCCTTCCTGCCTGCTCCATCCTGCTCCTCGCCGGCGGTCGCGGGCAGCGCATGGGCGGCCAGGACAAGGGCCTGCTGGAATGGCGCGGACAACCGCTGATCGCCCATCTGCACGCCGTGGTGCGCCCGCTGAGCGACGACCTGATCATCTCCTGCAACCGCAACGCCGAGCGCTACGCGGCCTTCGCCGATCAGTTGGTGCAGGATGACGACGGTGAATTCCCCGGCCCGCTGGCCGGCATCCGTGCCGGTCTCAAGGCCGCCCGCCACCCCTGGCTGCTGGTTCTGCCCTGCGATGCCCCACTGATTGATGCGGCCTTGCTGCAGGCCATGCGCGCCCGCGCCGCCGAGGAGCCGGACAAGCCGCTGCTGATTCGTCGCGGCGAGCAGTGGGAGCCACTGTTCTGCCTGCTGCCACGCAGCCTTGCTGGCGCCGTCGAGCAGGCCTGGCAAGCCGGCGAGCGCAGCCCCCGGCGCCTGTTGCTGCAGCTCGGCGCCCAGTCTATCGCCTGCGCCGCAGACGACCCGCGTCTGGCCAACCTGAACACCCCCGAGCTGCTGGCGGCGAGTGCACAGCGAGGCTGACGGGCACTTTTTTGCGGAACTTGCCCAGCGCTACCCCGTCAGAAACCGGGTACCCACCGGATAAGACGGGAGAACCCCATGACTCGACAAACCCTTGCCAGCCTGTTTATCGCCCTTGGCCTCAGCACCTTGGCCGGCTGCGCCACGCCCAGCGTGATCACCCTGAATGACGGCAGCGAAATCCAGACCGTGGACGTACCGGAATATGACGACGAGGCGGGTTTCTACGAGTTCGAACAGCTCGACGGCAAACCGGCCAGAATCAACAAGGACGAGGTACTCAGCGTTAAGGAACTGTGAGCCTTCACCCCGTTCCCACGGCGGCTGCCCAAGGACCTGAGCAGCCACTGTGGGAACAAAAATCTTCGCGCTAACCCCTTGTGCAGCAAAACCTTTTCGGTACAATGCGCGCCATTGAACGGAGCGTAGCGCAGCTTGGTAGCGCGTCTCGTTCGGGACGAGAAGGTCGCAGGTTCGAATCCTGTCGCTCCGACCAAATCCCGATTTATAGCTGCCTAAAGCAGTCTATAAACCTCACAACAAAGCCCGCCTAGTGCGGGCTTTGTTGTTTCTGCCGCACAGGCTGCGCCGCACTTACCCACTGAACCCCAGGCGCGCTTAGCGGGCATCTACCAGCACCCGGGCAACCAGCAAGCCCAACGCCAGCCCCCGCTTAACCCGTTAAGAGCGGAATGGTAAAACTGCGTGGCGCGCCAATCACGAAGGGCGAGTCGGGGTGCATCAGAGCACCTTATGAGCACTTCAGATCTTTGCGAGACAGGCTCTCAGAGCAGCACCTGCTGACGCGCAGCCGTGTGCACACCTTCCAACTCCAGCAAGGCCAGCTTGCGCTGCAGTCCGCCGGCATAGCCGGTCAAACTGCCATCGGCACCTATGATGCGGTGGCACGGCACGATGATCGAGATCGGGTTGAGCGCGTTGGCCCGACCGATGGCCCGAGCCGAGGTCTTGTGTGGCAACAAGCGCATGCCCAGCTCGGCGTAGGTCAGGGTCACGCCGTAAGGCACCTGGCGCAGATGGCGCCAGGCCTCATGCTGATAAGGCGTACCACGCGGCGCCAGAGGCAGATCGAAGACCCGCCGCTGACCGGCGAAGTATTCGTCAAGTTGCCGGGCCACTGGCGCCACGGCGGCCGTATCACGCTGCCAGGTATAACCGTGCCACTGCGCGGGCACCTGATTGTCAGGCAAAAAATCCAGACGCAGCAACGCGCCCTGCTCATTCAGCAAAGCCAGCATCGGCCCCAGCGGGGAATCGAGCAGATCGCCGCAGACCGCTTCCTGATCAGTTGTTCTCGGCATAGGGCCTCATGCTGTCGGGCACTTGATTGCAATTAATGGCGATACCGCCCGTAATACCTGACGAGCAGCGGCGCCCAACCGATAGGCAAGCGGGCCGCCGCATGGCTATGATCGAACACCATGACCTCCCCTGTCCAAGTTCGCCAACCTTGTCCGCCCGGTGCCTGTAACTGTGGACGTGACGATCTGCTGGATACGCCCGGCGCCGATCTGCGCATCCTCCTCCTGACCCGTACTGAGGAGAAGCGCCTGCTCGATCGGCTGGAAAACATTGCCGACCTCAATGATCTCGAGCATCTGCAGCGGCGCCTCCATGAACAGCTAGGCATCCACCTGGAAGTCGCCCCTGGCTTCAACGAAGTCCGCAGCATGCGTGGCATCGCAATCAAGCTCGATGAACTGCCCGGACTGTGCCGCAAAACCCGCCAATCGATCCCGGCTGCAATTCGGCGCGGGCTGGAGAAACACCCGGAGATTGCCTACGAACTGCTCAACGCCCACGACCTCTTGCGGGATGCCTGAGGCAGTCGAACAGACGAATGCCCGGTAGACGCTGGAACAGCGCACTTAACGAAAAGAAGGGATTGGCACGACAGGCCAGAATCATCAACACAGATTCTGCAGCCGTTGAGTCAAATGGCGTCCCAGAGTGGGTTCGAACCACCAACCTTCCCCTTAGGAGGGGGATGCTCTATCCAATTGAGCTACTGGGACCTGTAAGAAGCGGCAAGCTGAGCCACCTTTGACGGGCCCGCATGTTAACGGGCATGCCTGGATTTGTCATGCCGTAGACCCTGTTTTACTCATCAGCAGGTACCCAGCATGCCGAGTCATTCCTCCCACAGCAAAACCACGGACTGCGATCTTAAAATTCGCCGCGCCCGACCCAGCGACGCCAGCCGACTGGTCAGTTTGCTCAAGCAGCTCGGCCACGATGAGCCGGCGGCAGACAGCATCAGGCTTGCACAGCACCTGAACCCAAGAGCCAACCGCGAAGTCCTGGTGGCAGAACGGGACAACCTGCTGCTGGGGACCTGCACACTGCACCTGATCGAGCACCTCGCCCATGGCTTCGCCCGCTCGGCAATCATCGAGGACATGGTCGTAGACAGTGAACAACGCGGTCGCGGGATAGGCAGAGCTCTGATGCTCAATGCGATCGACCAGGCAACCCTCTGGGGTTGCTACAAAGTCGGATTATCGAGCGCGGCATCGCGCCAGGCCGCCCATCATTTCTATCAGGACCTGGGCTTCGCGGAACACGGCATAAGCCTTGCCCTCAATCTGAAAGCGCCGCTCTAGCTCGGCACCCGGGAGATACTGGTACGATCGTTTTGCATAGTGGCACGCATTTCAGACAACTGGTGCTGGCAATGAGCCTGCATCCGGAGGCAAAATCTGACACGCAATTGGCGTCAAATAATCGACCCACTAACGAAATGTCGATGAGACGGTGAACGGCTAGTGCCAAACGCAGTCAGAGCAGTAACAATCGCATAGCCCAATGCCAGCATCGCTTTCCTGAACTAACCGGTTTAATGTATGCGCCCTATGAAACAAGCTCTCTATTCCAGCCGCACGGCTGACAAGTTTGTGGTTCGTCTCCCCGACGGCATGCGCGAGCGCATCGCTGACGTGGCACGCAACCATCATCGCAGCATGAACTCGGAAATCATCGCCCGCCTGGAGCAGACCCTGCTGCAGGAAGGCGTACTGGGAGATGACCAAGGCCTGCGCCTGGACAGCCCGGAGCTTTCCCTGCACGAGCGCGAACTGCTGCAGCGTTTCCGTCAGCTATCGCACCGTCAGCAGAATGCCCTGGTTGCCCTGATCGCCCACGATGCTGAGTTGGCTGCCGAACAGGCATAAGCCATAAACCGAAAAAGCCGGCTTGATCGCCGGCTTTTTCATGCCCATGAAAAAGCCGCCCGCAGGCGGCTTTTCTATTGCGGCGGACTACAGCAGGAAAATCGTGGCCAAGCCCAGGAAGATGAAGAAACCGCCGCTGTCGGTCATCGCTGTGATCATCACACTGGCACCTATCGCCGGATCACGCCCCAGGCGCACCAGCGTCATCGGAATCAGCACACCCATCAGCGCAGCCAGGAGCAGATTCAGCGTCATCGCCCCAGTCATCACCACGCCCAGAGACCAGCTGTCATACAGCAGGAAAGCCACCACGCCGATAACACCGCCCCAGACCAGGCCATTAACCAGCGCCACCCCGAGCTCCTTGCGCACCAGGCGGGAGGTATTGCCGGTGCCCACCTGATCCAGCGCCATGGCGCGCACGATCATGGTGATGGTCTGATTACCCGAGTTCCCCCCGATACCCGCCACAATCGGCATCAGCGCCGCGAGCGCCACCAACTTCTCGATCGAACCCTCGAACAGACCGATCACCCGTGAGGCAAAAAAAGCGGTGATCAGGTTGATCGCCAGCCAGGACCAGCGGTTGCCAAGCGACTTCCACACCGACGCGAACAGGTCTTCCTCCTCGCGCAGACCGGCCATGTTGAGCACTTCGGTCTCACTCTCCTCACGGATAAGGTCGACCATCTCGTCGATGGTCAGACGACCGATCAACTTGCCAGAGCCATCGACTACGGGAGCAGAAACCAGGTCGTAACGCTCGAAAGCCTGCGCAGCATCATAGGCATCCTCATCCGGACCGAAGCTGACCGGGTCGCTGGCCATGATCTCGCCGACCTGCTTTTCCGGGTCATTGACCAGCAGGCGCTTGATCGGCAACACACCCTTGAGGATGCCGTCATAGTCGACCACGAATAATTTGTCGGTATGGCCTGGCAGCTCCTTGAGGCGCCGCAGATAACGCAGCACCACTTCGAGACTGACATCCTCGCGAATGGTGACCATCTCGAAGTCCATCAGGGCGCCGACCTGATCCTCCTCGTAGGACAACGCCGAGCGCACGCGCTCGCGCTGTTGCGCATCGAGGGACTCCATCAGCTCGAGCACAACATCACGCGGCAGTTCGGGAGCCAGATCCGCCAGCTCGTCCGCATCCATTTCGCGGGCAGCCGCAAGGATCTCGTGATCATCCATGTCCGCGATCAGCGACTCACGGACAGCATCGGAAACTTCGAGGAGGATGTCGCCGTCGCGCTCAGCCTTGACCAGTTGCCAGACGGTCAGGCGCTCATTGAGTGGCAGGGCTTCAAGGATATGGGCGACGTCGGCCGAGTGCAGCTCATCAAGCTTGCGCTGCAACTCGGCGAGGTTTTGCCGATGAACCAGGTTTTCCACCAGGTCCCGGTGCTGGCCTTCCTGGCGATGCGCCAGGCCTTCGACCAGCTTGTGCCGATGCAGCAGTTCAACCACCTGCGCCAGGCGGTCCTGCATGCTCTCTTGCGGCTTTTTGGCTTCTACTTCAGTCATATGGCGCGCTCCACCCCAGCAGCAGAGCACGCCACGGGGATCAATCAGTCAATACGCGATTGGGCAATCGGGGTTTTGAGTAACTACTGGGTAAGTCCATGGTGGGAATCCACAAGCCCCGGCGGGGCTGACACAACAATGATAGCACTCCAGCCAGCCCGACAGGCGACAAAATCGCGGCAAGAACAAGCGCTTGCATCACATACCTCAGTAGCGATTACAGGCTTGGCTCTGACGTTTGCAGTGCGTCACAAGACACCACTGGCGCATTGAACCACCGCGACTAGGCTTGCCCAGTAACGTCAAGGAGGACGCCTTATGCTACGACTGATATGCGCAGGATTTTGCGCAGCCCTACTCTCCCCTAACCAAGACTCACTCGCCTCGACCGTGTTTCGCTGCGAGGATGCCAGTGGCCATATCACCTACACCCGCAACGGCTGCCCGCTAGATACCAGCCAGGCGCTGCAGAGCGCCGACAATCCAACCCCAGGCCAAGGCAAGCCGGTGCCATTGGCCAAGACCAGCAAGAGCCAGACCAGCAAGAGCCAGAGCAGCAAGAGTGATAAAAGCAGCAGCATGCAGGTGCTTGTCACAGGCGAGAAGCAGGACGGTTGCGGCAATCGGGTCATCGGCAGCGAGCGACGCAACGCCATCATCCGTCAGCAGGTGCGCAGCGGCATGACCCAGAGCGACGTGGAAAGCAGCCTGGGTAAGCCGGACAAGGTCACCACCCAGGATGGCCAAACCCGTTATCAATACACGGATACGGATGGCAATCGACGCCAGGTGACGTTCGATGAAGGCGGCTGCGTGAAGGGCAAACGCTGAAAAGCAAAAAGCCCGCATAAATGCGGGCTTTTTGGTGTTTGGTGCACTCAGGAGGATTCGAACCTCCGACCGCTCGGTTCGTAGCCGAGTACTCTATCCAGCTGAGCTATGAGTGCAAATGGCGCTTTTTAACCAGATCACCGCTGGCTGAAACAAAATGGCCTGCATCACTGCAAGCCATTTCAATTTGGTGCACTCAGGAGGATTCGAACCTCCGACCGCTCGGTTCGTAGCCGAGTACTCTATCCAGCTGAGCTATGAGTGCAAATGGCGCTTTTTAACCAGATCACCGCTGGCTGAAACAAAATGGCCTGCATCACTGCAAGCCATTTCAATTTGGTGCACTCAGGAGGATTCGAACCTCCGACCGCTCGGTTCGTAGCCGAGTACTCTATCCAGCTGAGCTATGAGTGCATGTAACGCTTGCACTGTGGCATCTAACATCAACGCCTACAGCACTAAATAATGGCGGAGAAGGGGGGATTCGAACCCCCGACACCCTTTTGAGGTGTACTCCCTTAGCAGGGGAGCGCCTTCGGCCACTCGGCCACCTCTCCGCAACACGGGGCGCATGATAACCATGTTTTCCCCGTTTGCAAAGCCAAAATTTCGATAAAAATTAGTGGCTTGGTTCGTCGCCCTTCTCTTTCTGAATACGTTGGTAAATTTCCTCACGGTGCACGGCAACTTCCTTCGGAGCGTTGACGCCGATGCGCACCTGATTACCTTTCACGCCTAACACAGTGACGGTCACTTCATCACCGACCATCAGGGTCTCTCCGACCCGGCGAGTCAGAATCAGCATTCCTTTCTCCTCACGGATTTAGTTCAGGACAACAAGTCTGCAGAAAATAAAATAGTGGCAGCCCCGCGAAGCTCTAATCGGAACCTTCACTCAAGTATTGACCAGTGCGGGCAAAAGGAAAGTTCCGCCGCACCACTCAAAAAGACAAAAGGCGCGGACTAGTCCGCGCCTTTTGGGCAACGCATCACTCGCCCTGTCGGGCGGGAGCGTCCAGTTCGAAGGCAGTGTGCAGCGCGCGCACCGCCAGCTCCAGATATTTCTCCTCGATCACTACGGAAACCTTGATTTCCGAGGTCGAGATCATCTGGATATTGATGGTTTCCTTGGCCAATGCCTCGAACATGCGACTGGCAACACCGGCATGGGAACGCATGCCGACACCGACGATGGAGACCTTGGCGATATTGGTGTCGCCGATCACTTCACGGGCACCCAGCTCGCGCGCGGTGTTTTCCAGCACGCCCATGGCGCTCTGGTAGTCGTTGCGGTGCACGGTGAAGGTGAAGTCGGTGGTGTTATCGTGCGCCACGTTCTGCACGATCATGTCCACTTCGATATTGGCGGCACTGATCGGACCGAGGATCTTGAAGGCCACGCCCGGAATGTCCGGCACGCCACGGATGGTCAGCTTGGCTTCGTCGCGGTTGAAAGCGATGCCGGAGATGATCGGCTGTTCCATGGATTCCTCTTCATCAAGGGTAATGAGGGTGCCTGGCCCCTCCTGAAAGCTGTGCAACACGCGCAGCGGGACGTTGTATTTGCCGGCGAATTCCACCGAGCGGATCTGCAGCACCTTGGAGCCGAGGCTGGCCATTTCCAGCATTTCTTCGAAGGTGATCTTGTCCAGGCGCTGAGCCTTGGGCACCACACGCGGGTCGGTGGTGTAGACACCATCGACGTCGGTGTAGATCTGGCACTCGTCGGCTTTCAGCGCCGCCGCCAGTGCCACACCGGTGGTATCGGAACCGCCACGACCGAGGGTGGTGATATTGCCCTCCTCGTCCACACCCTGGAAACCGGCTACCACCACGACACGACCGGCCTTGAGGTCGGCGCGAATGCGCTGGTCGTCGATCTGCAGAATACGCGCTTTGGTGTGGGCGCTGTCGGTGAGGATGCGCACCTGGTTGCCGGTGTAGGACACCGCCGGCACGCCCAGTTTGATCAGGGCCATGGCCAGCAGGGCAATGGTCACCTGCTCACCGGTGGAAACCATCACGTCGAGCTCGCGCGGCACCGGCTGACCGTCACTGACCTGCTTGGCCAGTTCGATCAGGCGGTTGGTTTCGCCACTCATGGCGGAAACCACGACGACGATGTCATCGCCACCTGCGCGGAACTTCTTCACCTTCTCGGCCACCTGCTGAATACGCTCGACGGTGCCGACGGAGGTGCCCCCAAACTTCTGTACGATCAAAGCCATGTCAAAAAGCCGCCTGATTCCTCGAAGGGCGCCCATTAAACCCGCATCGGGTCACACTGCCAAGGCCTGCCGGACGCACTGCAGGCCTGGTTTTTGCTGTTTTACAGCGCTTGTTCGACGAAGGTCGCAGCCAGCGCCAGCGCCTCGTCCAGTTTGCCGGCATCCACACCGCCACCCTGGGCCATGTCCGGGCGACCACCGCCCTTGCCGCCGACAGCCGCAGCAGCCTGACGCATCAGATCGCCGGCCTTGAGCTTGGCGGTCAGGTCCTGGGTCACGCCGGCAACCAGCACGACCTTGTCGTCTTGCACGCCGCCGAGCAGGATCACCGCACTGCCGAGTTTGTTCTTCAACTGGTCGACCATCGCCAACAGCGCCTTGCCGTCCAGACCATCGAGACGCGAAGCCAGCACCTTGATGCCTTTGATGTCGACGGCAGAACCGGCGAGATCATTGCCCGCCGCGCTGGCAGCCTTGGCCTTGAGCTGCTCCAGCTCTTTTTCCAGCTGACGGTTGCGTTCGATCAGGCCGGACAGCTTGTCCAGCACGTTGTCGCGACTGCCCTTGACCAGCGCAGCGGCTTCTTTCAGCTGCTCTTCCGCGCCGTTCAGCCAGGCCAGCGCTGCCGCCCCGGTGACGCCCTCGATACGGCGCACGCCGGCGGCCACACCGCCTTCGCTGGTGATCTTGAACAGGCCGATGTCACCGGTACGCGATACGTGGGTACCGCCGCACAGCTCAACGGAGAAGCTGCCACCCATGCTCAGTACGCGCACTTCATCACCGTACTTCTCACCGAACAGCGCCATGGCGCCTTTCTGCTTGGCGGTTTCGATGTCGGTCTCTTCGGTCTCGACGGCCGAGTTCTTGCGGATTTCGGCGTTGACCAGCTCTTCCAGGGCCTTCAGCTGCTCGGGCTTGATCGCTTCGAAGTGGCTGAAGTCGAAGCGCAGACGTTGGCTGTCGACCAGCGAACCCTTCTGCTGCACGTGCTCGCCGAGGATCTGGCGCAGCGCCGCGTGCAGCAGGTGGGTCGCGGAGTGGTTCAGCGCGGTGGCCTGGCGCACCGAGGCATCGACCACGGCCTGCAGCTCGGCGCCAAGGTTGATCGCGCCCTGAGCCACGATGACGTGGTGCAGGAAAGCACCACCGGCCTTGGTGGTATCGCGCACATCGACGCGCACGCCCGCGGTGGTGAGGTAACCGGTGTCGCCGACCTGGCCGCCGGATTCGGCGTAAAACGGCGTCTGGTCGAGGACGATCACGCCCTCCTCGCCTTCGCCCAGGCTGTCGACGGCAGCACCGGCCTTGAACAGGGCGACGACCTTGCCGGCACCCTGGGTACCCGCGTAACCGGTAAAGACGGTATCCACGTCGACCTTGACCAGGCTGTTGTAGTCCAGGCCGAAGGCACTGGCGGAGCGGGCGCGCTCGCGCTGGGCATCCATCTCGCGCTCGAAGCCTGCCTCGTCGAGGGTCAGCTCACGCTCACGGGCGATGTCGCCGGTCAGGTCCATGGGGAAGCCGTAGGTGTCATACAGCTTGAAGATCACTTCGCCGGGAATGACGCTGCCCTTCAGCTCGGCCAGATCCTGCTCGAGGATCTTCAGGCCCTGCTCCAGGGTCTTGGCGAACTGCTCTTCCTCGGTCTTCAGCACGCGCTCGATGTGCGCCTGCTGCTGCTTCAGTTCGGGGAAGGCTTCGCCCATCTCGCCGACCAGCGCGGCAACGATCTGGTAGAAGAAGCTGCCCTTGGCGCCCAGCTTGTTACCGTGGCGGCAGGCGCGACGGATGATGCGGCGCAGCACGTAGCCGCGACCTTCGTTGGACGGAGTCACGCCATCGGCGATCAGGAAGCCGCAGGAACGGATGTGGTCGGCCACCACTTTCAGCGAAGCCTGGGCCTCGTTGGCGCAGCCGATGGCCTTGGCCGCGGCATTCAGCAGGCTCTGGAACAGGTCGATCTCGTAGTTCGAGTTGACGTGCTGCAGCACCGCACTGATGCGCTCCAGACCCATGCCGGTGTCCACGCTTGGCGCCGGCAGCGCGTGCAGCACGCCATCCGCGGTGCGATTGAACTGCATGAACACGTTGTTCCAGATCTCGATGTAGCGGTCGCCGTCTTCTTCCGGCGAACCGGGCGGGCCGCCCCAGATGTGCTCGCCATGGTCGAAGAAGATTTCGGTGCAGGGGCCGCACGGGCCGGTATCGCCCATCGCCCAGAAGTTGTCGGAGGCGTACGGCGCGCCCTTGTTGTCGCCGATGCGGATCATGCGCTCGGCCGGGATGCCGACTTCCTTGTGCCAGATGTCGTAGGCCTCGTCATCGGTGGCGTAGACGGTGACCCAGAGCTTTTCTTTCGGCAGGTTCAGCCACTTGTCGGAAGTCAGGAACTCCCAGGCGTAGGTGATGGCATCACGCTTGAAGTAGTCGCCGAAGCTGAAGTTGCCCAGCATTTCGAAGAAGGTGTGATGGCGCGCGGTGTAGCCGACGTTTTCCAGGTCGTTGTGCTTGCCGCCGGCACGCACACACTTCTGGCTGGTGGTGGCGCGGGTGTAGGCGCGCTTTTCCAGGCCGAGGAAGCAGTCCTTGAACTGGTTCATCCCGGCGTTGGTGAACAGCAGGGTCGGGTCGTTCGCCGGGATCAGCGAGCTGGATGCAACACGGGTGTGCCCCTTCTCTTCGAAGAAGCGGAGGAAGGCTTCACGGATTTCTGCGCTTTTCATGTATTTCTTCCAGGCAAACGACGGCCACGGCAAGCCGGCAAAGGGCCGCATTATATCGGCCCTGCGCGGCAGGCACAGCCCGTTTGCAGGGAAAAAGGATAGAAAACGACTATCGACTGGATGAAGCGCGCAGAAAATGACTGGCGCGCCGGTTTTGCTTCAGCACTTCAGAGACTAGTGGGAACGATCAGGATCCCGGCGCGCAGGCCGTTCTTCACTTTCGGATTGGGGAAGATGATCCGCGCGCCCTGCTCTTCCACCAGCCAGCGGGTACCGGCGATGTCCTCGGCCAGCAGGTAGCCGACCGGCAGCTCGCTGAAGTTCTCCACGTCGCCGGGCAGGTTCAACTTGAAGGCATCGCTGTGCTTGATCACCTCGCGCGCCACGCTGAACAGCTGCAGTCCAGCGAGTCCGGCATCGGCCGGCTCGTTGTTCTCGATCAGTTGCTGCAGGCGCTTTTCCAACAGGTCGAGATTGACCTCCTGGTTCTGCCCGAACGGTCGCGCCTTGCCCAGTTCCAGGGTAAAGGCTTCGGCATCCAGGTGTGCGTAGGTATAGGAACTGAAGGTGATGCCAACTTTCTTCTGCAGCAGCACCGCATCGATACCGGCGGCACGCAAGCGCGCCAGCTCGCTGGCCGAGTGCTCACGCCCTTCTGCATAGGGATAGAGGGCGAACTGCTCGATCTTCGAGGCACGGATGGCGGTGTGCAGGTCGTAATGCAGGCGGGCACGCCCGGCCTTGCTGAAGAAGGCAGCAGCCAGGCGCTCCAGCTCATTGGCACGCAGGGCCTCGGGGCCACTGCTCTGCTCGTGACGACCACTGAACAGACGGTTGATGTCCTGCTCGATATAGCGCTCGCCGCGGCGCATGGCCTCGGGATTACCGAACAGGAAGAGAATGCGCGCCTGCGGAATCAGCTGCCCGGAGGCAATGCGTTGCAGCAGGCGGTCGAGTAATTCGATCGGGGCGGTTTCGTTGCCGTGGATACCGGCGGAAAGCAGCAGATCGAGACCACAGTCGACGCCGGCCGGCGGGGTCACTTCCAGCGCCCCGAGGCCCAGCCAATGCAGGCGCGCGCCCTCGCGAGTCAGCTGAATCTTCTCGGTCGGCTCGCGGCCGGCCAGGGTCAGTTCAAGCAGTTTGCCGAGGGCGAGCATGGCAGCAGATTCCCTTAGAGCCGGTTCAAAGTCTCGCGAGCTAGAGCCATGCAAGGCAAAAACAGGCGAGGAAGCGGAGTTTACGATCTGTAAATGAGCATTCCGAGCCTGTTTTTAACGCGGCAGGGCCGACGCGCAGCAGACTTTGAATCAGCTCTTAGTGGTTGCAGTCCGGACCATGCACATGGTCATCGTCTTCGTCGCCGACCTCGGCCGGTTCCATTTCCAGCTGCAGGCTGACCAGGTTGGTAGCCAGCGGGCGCAGCAGCAGGTTGGCGTATTCGGCGTCACCCTCCTCCACATCCACACCGATCAGCAGCTGACCGTTGCCGGCAGTCTGAATCCACACTTCCTTGCCCTGCCAGATGACGGCAAAGCGCGTGCAGGACGTTTCCAGCTGGGTGCCGTCAGTGTCTTCGAGGATGAGTTGCAGGGCGTCGGACATGAAATAAGTACTCTTTAAGCCAATTGGAAAGGATAAACCGCGCCTAGTTTAAGGATCTGCGTCAGTTCATCCAATGCTGTGCGGCATTCGATGAGCAGTTGCGGATCGGCCAGGTCGCTTTCCGACAGGCGATCACGGTAGTGCTTGCCGACCCAGCTGGTCAGGGTTTCGTACAGGCTCGGGGTCATGATCACGCCTGGATTGACCGCTGCCAGTTCGTTGTCCTTGAGCGCCACGCGCAAGCGCAGGCACGCCGGGCCACCACCGTTCTGCATGCTCTGCTTGAGGTCGAATACCTTGACCTCGCGAATCGGCCCACTGCCGCTGGTGAGCTGCTGCAGGTAGTTCCACACGTTGCTGTTGTTGCGGCACTCCTCCGGCACGATCAGCAGCATGTTGCCGTCGGCACGGGTCAGCAGCTGGCTGTTGAACAGGTACGAGCGCACCGCATCGTCCACCGTCACCGCTTCACGCGGCACGCACACCGCCTGGAAGTTGCCGCCACGACGAGCGAGTTTGGCGGCCAGTTCGGCCAGCACCTGCTCGGTGTCGAGGAAGGCATCCTGGTGGTAGAACAGCACTTCACCGTTACCCACCGCGATCACGTCGTTGTGGAACACACCCTGATCGATCACCGCCGGGTTCTGTTGAGCATAGACCACACCTTCGTCGCTCAGGCCATGCAGACGGGCGATGGCCTGCGAGGCCTCCAGGGTCTGCCGTGCCGGGTAGCGTTGCGGCGCCGGGTAACGGCTGTCGAAGGCACTGCGGCCGTAGACGAAGAACTCCACCCCGGCATCGCCATAGCCTTTGCAGAAGCGCGTGTGGTTGGCCGCGCCTTCGTCGCCGAACTGGCCGACTGCCGGCAACGCGGCGTGGTGGGCGAAGTGCTGCTGGCTGGCGAACATGGCACCGAGCACGCGGCTGGTGGTCGGGTGCTCGATGCTACGGTGGAACTTGCAGTTGAGGTTGGCGGCGGTGAAGTGCACGCGACCATCGGCGGTGTCGGCACTCGGGCTGACGGTGCAGGAGTTGGCCGTCCACATGCTGGAAGCGGAGCTGACGGCGGCCAGCAGCGGCATCGCCTGTTTCGCCGCCTGGGCGATCACCTGCGCGTCAGTGCCGGCGAAACCCAGGCTGCGCAGGGCGGCGACGTCCTGGCGTTCCTGCGGGGCGAATACGCCCTGCTTGAAGCCCATTTCCATCAGCGCCTTCATCTTGCCCAGGCCCTGCAACGCGGCTTCCTTCGGGTTGGACGCCACCTGGCTGTTGCTCTGCGACGCCACGTTGCCGTACGACAGGCCACCGTAGTTGTGGGTCGGGCCAACCAGGCCGTCAAAGTTCATCTCATAGGCGGACATCACAAACTCACTCCCGGGGTCAGGGTGGCGGGCAGGCTCAGGGTTTCACTTTCCAGCGAGGCGACCGGGTAGGCGCAATAGTCGGCTGCGTAGTAGGCACTGGCGCGGTGGTTGCCCGAGGCGCCGACGCCCCCGAACGGCGCGCTGCTGGCAGCGCCAGTCAGCTGCTTGTTCCAGTTGACGATGCCGGCGCGACTCTCGATGAGGAACTGCTGGTAGCGCTCGGCGGAGTCCGACAGCAGACCAGCGGCCAGGCCGAACTGGGTGTTGTTGGCCTCGGCGATGGCAGCGTCGAAATTGGCGTAGCGAATCACCTGCAGCAGCGGGCCGAAGAATTCCTCGTCGATGCGCTCGCTGACGGCGGTGACATCGATGATGCCCGGGGTCAGCAGTGCGGCGTTCGGCAACGGCTGGATCATCTCCAGCAGCACGCTGGCGCCCTGGTCGGCCAGTTGGCGCTGGGCCTTGAGCAGGTGCTCGGCCGCGGCCAGGGAAATCACCGAGCCCATGAAAGGTGCCGGCTGTTCATCGAAGGCGCCGACCTTGATCGTCGAGCTGACCGCCACCAGCCGCGCCAGCAGGGCATCGCCCCACGCGCCGGCCGGCACCAGCAGGCGCCGCGCACAGGTGCAGCGCTGACCGGCGGAGATAAAGGCGGACTGGATGATGGTGTACACGGCGGCATCCAGATCGGCGACCTGATCAACCACCAGCGGGTTGTTGCCGCCCATTTCCAGGGCGAGGATCTTGTCCGGGCGACCGGCGAACTGGCTGTGCAACAGATTGCCGGTACGGCTCGAACCAGTGAAGAACAGGCCATCGATGCCGGCGCTGGCGGCCAGGGCCACGCCAGTTTCGCGGGCGCCCTGCACCAGGTTAAGCACGCCAGCCGGCAGGCCGGCTTCGATCCAGCACTTGACCGTCAGCTCGGCGACTTTCGGCGTCAGCTCGCTGGGCTTGAACACCACCGCGTTGCCGGCCAGCAGCGCCGGCACGATATGGCCGTTGGGCAGGTGGCCAGGGAAGTTGTAGGGGCCGAACACCGCCACCACGCCATGCGGCTTGTGCCGCAGCACGGCGGTGGCGTCAGCCAGCGGGCCACTCTTGATACCGGTGCGCTCGCGGTAGCTCTGCACGGAGATGGCGACCTTGTTGACCATGCTGGTCACTTCGGTGGCGGACTCCCACAGCGGCTTGCCGGTTTCCTCGCCGATGGTGCGGGCCAGCTCGTCAGCGTGCGCCTTGAGGGCGGCAGCGAACTGTTCCAGCACGGCGATGCGCTCTTCCAGCGGGCGCCGCGCCCAGGCCGGGAAGGCGGCACGGGCGGCCTGCACGGCGCTCTCGACCTGTGCGGCACTGGCGCCCTGGCCAGCCCAGATACTTTCCTGAGTCACCGGATTGAGGGAGCTGAACGCCTCGCCCTGGCCGGATTGCCAGCTACCGGCGATGAAGTGAGTGGTCATTATTATTTTGTCTCCTTGGCCGACAGCGGTACCGCGCGCACCAGGGCACCGACGGCGAGTTGCAGGCGTTTGGCGGTCTGCGCATCGACCACCAGGGTGCCGGCGGCGACACGCGCCGGGGCGGCAGTGATGCGGCAGTCTTCACGCTTGCGGTTGTGGATCAGGTAAGGCGTGGCGTCATCGCCGGGCGTGCCGACGGCGAGCACCAGGGTCTGGCTGTTCTGCACCGCACGGATCTTGTCGGTGGGCACCTCGATGGCCGGGCCGGCGTCGAAGATGTCGACATAGCCCTGGTAGGCGAAGCCCTCGCCCTTGAGCATGGCCAGCGCCGGCTCGGTGTCCGGGTGGACGCGGCCAATGGTGCTGCGCGCCTCCGGGGAGAGGAAGCAGGTGTACAGCGGGAACTTGGGCATCAGCTCGGCGATGAAGGCCTTGTTGCCGACGCCGGTGAGGTAGTCGGCCTGGCTGAATTCCATCTTGAAGAAGTGCCGACCGAGGCTTTCCCAGAACGGCGAACGGCCCTCGGCATCGGACATGCCGCGCATCTCGGCGATCACCTTGTCACCGAACAGCTCGCGGAATTCGGCGATGAACAGGAAGCGTGCCTTCGACAGCAGACGGCCGTTGAGGCCGCTGCGATGCTCAGCATGCAGGAACAGCGAGCACAGCTCGGAGTTGCCGGTGAGGTCGTTGGCGAGGAACAGGGTGGGGATCTCGCGGTAGATCTTCAGCTCCTGCGAGGCGCTCACGGTCAGGCCCAGGCGGTAGTTGTACCAGGGCTCACGCATGCCCACGGCGCCGGCCACGGCGGAGATGCCGACGACCTTGCCGTCATCGTCTTCGAGCACGAACAGGTAGTCGGCGTCGGCGCGTTCGGCCTCGCCGCGGAAGGTCTTCTCCGCCCAGCTGACCCGGTGCGCCAGCCGCTCCATGTTGGCCGGCAAGGTGGTCAGCCCGGCGCCGGTGCTGCGGGCCAGGTCGAACAGCGCCGGCAAATCGGCACTACGGACGGGGCGAACGATCATAGATCCTCCGGATAGCGACCTGCCTGCGGCGGCCAGCTACGAGTTTGAAAGGCGTCCAGGCGTGCTGCATGCAGCACGCCGCTTGTATTTAAACCGCGACCAGCCTGACGCTGACGCCTTCACCGACACCCAGGGCCTCGGCCGCTTCGGCGGACAGAGTCACCGGCTTGCCGGGCACCCAGTCGAGGTCGGCGACTATGGCGCGGAAATCCTGCAGCTGACCGTTGCTCACCAGGTACTGGCGGCCACCCTTGCCCGGCTCACCGATGCGCACCGGCACCACGCGGCTCTGGGCGATCGAGCGGATGCCCGAGGTGCGCGCATGCAAGGTCGGGCCGCCATCGAAGATGTCGATGTAGTGGTCGGTCTCGAAGCCTTCGCGCATGAGGATGTCGAAGGTCACCTGGGCGCGGCTGTAGACCTGACCCATGGCCTCCTGCGCGCTATCGGGCAGCAGCGGCACGTAGATCGGGTAATGCGGCATCAGCTCGGCGAGGAAGGTGCGGCTCTTCAGGCCGCACAGGCGCTCGGCCTCGGTGTAGCTCATGTCGAAGAAGTTGCGCCCGACCGCATCCCAGAACGGCGAGTCGCCCTGCTCGTCGCTGGAGCCGACGATCTCCACCACCATGGCGTCGGCGAAACGCTCCGGGTGGCTGGCGACGAACAACAGACGGGCCCGCGAGTTGAGCTCGGCGAAGGCGCTATCGACCAGTTCGCGCTGCACGTAGAAGCTGGTCAGCAGGCTGTTGCCGGTGAGGTCGTGACACAGCGAGAGGACGTGGATCTTGTTGTGGATCTTCAGCTCGCGCGAGGCATGCACGAAGGTCTCGTTGCGGAAGCTGTAGAACGGCTCGGAGTAGCCGGCCGAGGCAACAATGCCGGAGCAACCGACCAGACGGCCGCTGGCGGTGTCTTCAAGGACGAAGAAGTAGCTCTCCTCGCCATTGAAGCTGACTTCGGCGGCGAACGAGGCCTCCGAGGCGGCGATCTTGTCGCTCAGGCGGGCAGCGTCGTCCGGCAGTGACGTGACACCTACCGGGCTATCCGCAGCCAGACGCTGCACTTCGGCAAGGTCGGACAGTTGCGCGGGGCGCATCACCAGCATGGCGTCACTCCTTCTTCAATAAAAGCTCCAGGCACTTCGACGGAAGACACTGGAGAAAGACCGGGCCTGGGCCCGATCACGCATGAAATTGCTCGTCCTGAGAAAGCAGGCGGCACTGCCTGTGCCGCCAACCGGCCGCGCCCGCTGGCGCGGCCAGGGCATCAGCCCTGTACCAGCTTGGCCACGGCGCGCTCGAAGCGGTCCAGACCTTCGTTGATGTCGGCGTCTTCGACCACCAGGCTCGGGGCGAAACGCACCACATCCGGACTGGCCTGCAGCACCATCACCCCTTCGACTGCGGCGGCATCCAGCACGGCCTTGGCCTTGCCCTTCCAGGCATCGGAGAGCACGCAGCCGAGCAGCAGGCCTAGGCCACGCACTTCGCTGAATACGCCGTACTTTTCGCCGATCGCCTGCAGGCGGCTGGTGAACTGCTGGTGCTTGGCTTTGACCCCTGCCAGTACGGCCGGGGTATTGATCACATCGATCACCGCCTCGCCAACGGCGCAGGCCAGTGGGTTGCCGCCGTAGGTGGTGCCGTGGGTGCCAACGGCCAGGTGCTTGGCCAGCTCGGTGGTGGTGAGCATGGCGCCGATCGGGAAACCGCCACCCAGGCTCTTGGCACTGGAGAGGATGTCCGGGGTCACGCCGTAGTGCATGTAGGCGAACAGCTCGCCGCTGCGACCCATGCCGGTCTGTACTTCATCGAACACCAGCAGCGCGTTGTGCTCGTCGCACAGCTTGCGCGCGCCTTCCAGGTAGGCCTGGTCGGCCGGCAGCACGCCGCCCTCGCCCTGAATCGGTTCCAGTACCACGGCGCAGGTCTTGTCCGAGATCGCCGCTTTCAGCGCGTCCAGATCGTTGTACGGAACGTGGCTGATGCCCTGGATCTTCGGCCCGAAACCGTCGGAATACTTCGGCTGGCCACCGACACTGACGGTGAACAGGGTGCGCCCGTGGAAGCTGTTGGTCGCGGCGATGATCTCGCACTTGTCCTCGCCGAACTTATCGAAGGCCACGCGACGGGCCAGCTTGAAGGCGGCCTCGTTGGCTTCGGCGCCGGAGTTACAGAAGAACACGCGGTCGGCGAAGGTCGCGTCGACCAGCTTGTGCGCCAGGCGCAGGGCCGGCTCGTTGGTGAACACGTTGGAGATGTGCCACATGGTATTGGCTTGCTCGGTCAGCGCGCTGACCAGTGCCGGATGGCAGTGACCCAGCACGTTGACGGCGATGCCGCCGGCGAAGTCGATCAGCTCTCGACCGCTTTGATCCCAGACTCGCGAACCCTGACCACGCACCGGAACGAAAGCGGCGGGCGCATAGTTGGGGACCATGACCTGGTCGAAATCGGCGCGTTGCACCGGATCGTGCTGAACGGACATCTGAGCTCTCCTGAATAAGCAGCACCGGCACTGAATGGCAGGTGATGAAAGGATTGTAGGGGCTGGTTACGGGCCCGCATTGCCGCCATGCGACAACTTCTTACAGCGGCAACCCGTGGTTTTCCGGGGCTTTCGGCAATGCGACAGAAAGCAGCGGAATTGCGCAGTTTAAACGCTGCGCAGCGGCATCGGCGGTGCCGAGGGGAAAAAAGCAGGAGGCGCAAATGGGCAATTGCAGTGTGCCGGACGGCGACTCAAGCCCCGCCGAGCACCTTCACCAGCTGTCACAACGCGACAACCGCGCCCGGCACCACGCAGATCGCGGCCTACACCGCGCCCAAGCGCACCTGATTGCGCCCTTCCTGTTTGGCCCGATAGAGCGCGGCATCCGCAGCGCCAACCAGGGCCACCAGTTCATCCTCGGCTGGCGAACCGGGAATCGCCGAGGCCAGGCCGATGCTGACGGTGACCCTGAGCAGGTTGCCCACCACTGGAATCTCCAGCTCAGCCAGGCCCTGGCGAATCCCTTCGGCAAGCGTAAAGGCACCTTCGCTGCTGGTATCCGGCAAGATCACCATGAATTCCTCGCCGCCATAACGGCACACCACATCGGCCTTGCGCTTGGCAAAATTCTTGATATGCGCCGCGACCGTCTTGAGCACGGCATCACCCGCTTGGTGCCCATAGTTGTCATTGACGCGCTTGAAATGGTCGATGTCGACCATCAGCACGGACAGCGGGCCTCTCTGCCGGCAGGCGCGCGCCCACTCTGTCGCGAGGACTTCTTCCTGGTGGGCGCGGTTAAACACACCGGTCAGCCCGTCGATCGTGCTCAGCTCGCTGAGCTGGCGGTTTTTGTCGCCCAGCTCGCGCAGGGCACTGTTGAGCTCCTCCGTACGCTCGAGCACACGCTGCTCAAGCAAGACCCTCGCCTCCTGTTCGATGCGCAGATTTTCCTGCTTCAACAGGCGCATGCGATCGGCCAGCGCCACCATCAACAGGATCATCTGCAACGCAGAGCCGATCTGCAGGGCGTGTTCCGTGAGAAACGTCCCCGGGAGCACATGAAAGGTCTTCAGTGCATAAAGCACCATGCCCAGCAGCAGCACCGTGAATGCCAGCAGGAAGAAACGCGACTGGCGATAGCCGGCCCAGAAGATCCACACCGCTATTGCAAACACCACCAGCGGAGAAATCACCGCCGACGCCGTGCTCAAGCGGATAGCCCAGTTATAGGGCATGACCAGACACGCCAGCGCCAACGCCACATACAGCCACTGCACCAGCCGCAACAGTCCATCGATACGCGGCACCAGCGTGCGGGTCTGCAGAAACGAACGCGTGAGCAAAATCAGGGTGAGCGTGGCCACCGAGATCGCCAGGGGGAGCATGCGGTTGTTCCAGCCCGGCCACTGTGGCCAGAGGTACTCGAAGGCCAGGCCATTGATCGTCAACTGGAACAGCCCGTAGGCGGCAATGTAGACAATGTAATAGAGGTGGCTGGCATCCCTGACCGACAGATAGGTCAGCAGACTGTAGAGCAACATCGACAGCAGAGCGCCGTAATAGAGACCCAGCAGGTAGTACTCACTGCGGGTATTGGACACATAGCGGGGTGCGCTGTAGAGCACCGCCGGCATCTGCAGGGAACCCTCGGTCTGTACCGCCACATACAACCAGACCGGTTCATCGAGCGGCAAGGGCAACTCCACCGTGAACTGCCTGCTTTTGATCAAGCGCTGAGCAAACGGTCGCCGATCCCCGCCATGCTCAACGACCAGCATCTCGCCCTGCTGATCAAGCAGAAACACGTCGATGTTATCCAGGGGCGGGTAATCAAACTCCAGGAACCAGCTCTCATCACCACTGCTCTGCTGCAACTGAGTGCGGAACCAGTAACGCTGCTCGGTAAAACCGAAGTTCGGCACTCCACTAGCGTGGCGAGTGAAGCGCTCGGCAGGCAGCCCGTGAACGGTATAGACATCGCCGGTCGAGCTTGGGTCGGCGATAAAGTCCCAATAGGTATTGAGCTCGACGCGCGAGCTTTCGCCATTCAGGTGCAGCAGCGCATCACTCTCGGCGGGAGCGGCATGCACCCCAGCACTGCTCATCCAGCTGAACAGCAGAATCAGTAATAAGCGCATTCTTATAATTATCCGACTGGTCCCGCTTTGAGCATAGGCTTATTTAGGATGCAGACAAAGCGCCACACGGCCAGCTACGCCCCACCCGCCCAGGTGCCACCACCAATACGCGCCACTTGAGTGGGACTGGCTCGTGCAGCGATCTTCAGCAAGTGCAAACCCAGGCCAGCTCCTCATACCGACACCCAAGCCAGGTGCCACCGCATCACTTCAAGCAGAGCAGCGACCTAGCGCCCGAAACAAGAACCTCGCCGCCCAGCTCAACCGCGTTCGGACGGGCTCGGCGCGATGTCGAAGGGGCTGGTGCTGCGGCGCTGGTTGCGGTCTTCGCGCGGGGTGGCGCCGAAGAAGTTGCGGTAGGCGCTGGAGAAGTGCGGGCCGGAAGAGAAGCCGCAGGACAGGCCAATCTGGATGATCGACTTGCTGGTCTGCATCAGCAACTGGCGCGCCTTGTTCAGGCGCAGCTCCAGGTAGTACTGACTCGGCACGCGATTGAGGTACTGCTTGAAGATGCGTTCCAGCTGGCGACGCGACACGCATACATGGGTGGCGATCTCGTCGGTGGTCAGCGGCTCTTCGATATTGGCTTCCATCAGCAGCACGGCCTGGGTCAGCTTGGGATGGCTGGAGCCAATGCGGTTCTGCAGGGGAATACGCTGGCGCTCGCCGCCTTCGCGGATGCGCTCGACCACCAGCTCTTCGCTGACCGCGCCGGCCAGTTCGGCGCCATGGTCACGGGCCAGCACGGCCAGCAGCAGGTCGAGCACGGCCAGACCGCCGCAGGCGCTGAGGCGATCACGGTCCCAGTCGAACAGGTGACTGGTGCCGATGACCTTGGGGAAACGCTCGGTGAAATCATCCTGCCAGCGCCAGTGCACGGCGGCGCGGTAGCCGTCGAGCAGGCCGAGCTGGGCCAGCGGATAGACCCCGGCCGACAACCCGCCAAGCTGCGCGCCGGCGCGGGCCAGTTGCTTCAATGCGGAAGCCAATGCCGGCGCAACAGGCACCGGTGGCTCGTCGGCCAGCAGGAACAGTTTCTGGCAACCCTCCAGGCGCCCGGCCCAGGGCTCACCCGGCATCTGCCAGCCGCCTTCGGCCAGAGGCTCGGCGTGCAGGAAGCGCAGTTCGTAGACCACTTCCGGGTGCACGCGCTGGGCCACGCGCAGGGCTTCCTCGGCCAGGGCCAGGGTCATGGGCCTGGTTTCTGGCCAGATAAGGAAACCGATGCAGTGGGAAGTGGCGGTCATGGCTCGCAGTCTAGTTCCTACTTCAAGCTGCCGGAAAGGAACTGCTTGAGACGATCCGACTGCGGATTGGCCAGCACCTCTTTCGGGCAGCCGGTTTCTTCGACTATGCCCTTGTGCAGGAAGATCAGCTGGTTGGACACCTCGCGGGCGAAGCCCATCTCGTGGGTCACCACGACCATGGTGCGACCTTCCAGGGCCAGGTCCTTCATGACCTTGAGCACTTCGCCGACCAGCTCCGGATCGAGCGCCGAGGTCGGCTCGTCGAACAGCATCACTTCCGGCTCCATGGCCAGGGCACGGGCAATCGCCACGCGCTGCTGCTCACCGCCAGACATGTGCGCCGGGTAGGCATCCTTGCGGTGCGCCACACCGACCTTGGCCAGGTAGTGTTCGGCCTTTTCCAGAGCTTCCTTCTTCGGCACGCCGAGCACATGCACGGGCGCCTCGATGACGTTTTCCAGGGCGCTCATGTGCGACCACAGATTGAAGTGCTGGAACACCATGGACAGGCGCGAGCGCATGCGCTGCAGCTGCTTGGGATCGGCGGCCTTGAGCGCGCCGTCCTTGCTCTTGACCAGCTTGAGCTCTTCGCCGTTGAGCAGGATCTTGCCGCCATAGGGCTGCTCGAGCATGTTGATGCAGCGCAGGAAGGTGCTCTTGCCCGAGCCGCTGGAGCCGATGATGCTGATCACGTCGCCGGCCTTGGCCGCCAGGGACACGCCCTTGAGCACTTCGTGGTCGCCGTAGCGTTTGTGCAGATCCTGGACTTCAAGTTTGTACATGGTCTCGGCTCTCGTATGCGAATGCAGTGAAATCGGTGGTTCAGGCTTTGCGCGGGGCCAGATAGGCCAGCCAGCGACGTTCGGCCAGTTTGAACAGGCGCACCAGGATGAAGGTCAGCACCAGATAGAACAGACCGGCAGTGATGTAGGCCTCGAACGGCATGTAGTACTGCGAGTTGACGGTCTTGGCCGCACCGGTGATGTCGACCAGGGTGACGATGGACGCCAGGCTGGTGGTGTGCAGCATCATGATCACTTCGTTGCTGTACTGGGGCAGCGCACGGCGCAGGGCCGAGGGCAGCAGAATCCGCCGGTACAGCTTGAAGCGCGACATGCCCATGGCCTTGGCCGCCTCGATCTCGCCATAAGGTGTGGCCTTGATGCTGCCGGCGAGGATCTCCGCCGAATAGGCGCTGGTGTTGATGGCAAAGGCCAGGCAGGCACAGAAGGTGGCATTGGACAGGTACGGCCAGAGCACGCTCTCGCGCACCGCCTCGAACTGAGCCAGGCCGTAATACAGCAGGTACAGCTGCACCAACATCGGCGTGCCGCGGATGGCGTAGGTGTACAGCCAGGCCGGGAAGTTCACGGCCGGCTGCTTGGATACCCGCATCAGCGCCAACGGCACGGCCAGGGCCAGACCGAAGGCCAGGGCAATCACCAGCAACTTGAGGGTGACCAGCACACCGTCGAAGTAGAGCGGCAGGCTGTCGAGTACCACGTTGTAGTCGAAAATCATGGCAGCCCCTTAAATTTCCATCGCCTTGACGCCGACCGAATAGCGGCGTTCGAGGTAGCGCAGGACGAGCAGGGAAACACTGGTGATGGCCAGGTAGATAGCCGCCGCCAGCAGGATGTAGGTGAACGGCTCGCGGGTCGCATCGCCGGCGCTCTTGGCGCGGGCCATCATGTCCTGCAGGCCGACCAGGGAGATCAGCGCGGTGGCCTTGATCAACACCAGCCAGTTGTTGGTGAAGCCGGGAATCGCCAGACGGATCATCTGCGGCACCAGGATGCGCAAGAACACACGCAGCGGACTCATGCCGTAAGCCATACCCGCCTCGCCCTGCCCTTTGGGGATGGCCATGAAGGCACCACGGAAGGTCTCGGACAGGTAGGCGCCATAGATGAAGCCCAGGGTGCCGACACCGGCGATGAACGGGTTGATATCGATGAAACCGTCGTAACCCAGCAGCTGCACCACGCGATTCATCAGGTCCTGGCCGCCGTAGAAGATCAGCAGGATCAGCACCAGATCGGGAATCCCGCGAATCACGGTGGCGTACGTCTCACCCAACAGCGCCAGCCATTTGATCGGCGACAAACGACAGGCCGCACCGAGCAAGCCGAGAGAAATAGCCACCACCATCGACAGCAGAGCCAGCTGCAAGGTGAGCCAGACACCATCGAGAATGGTCGAGCCATAGCCGTTGAGCATGAATTAATCCTCAGGGAAAAACAGGAGGAACGCCCCTGCGCCAGGGGAGCGGGCCACTGCAGTGGCGCCCGATAACGGCGCCCTGTAGCCGGCCCGGCGGAGCACCTACCTTCGGCGGCGAAGGTAGGTCAGCCCGGCCTTACTCGCCGTAGACGTTGAACTTGAAGTACTTGTCCTGCACTTCCTGGTATTTGCCGTTGGCGCGAATGGCCAGGATGGCGGCGCTGATCTTGTCGGCCAGGGCCTTGTCACCTTTGCGCACCGCGATGCCCGCGCCGTTACCGAAGTATTTCTCCTCGGTGTAGTCCGGACCTACCAGGGCGAAGCCTTTACCGGCGTCGGTCTTGAGGAAGCCGTCATCGATATTCACGACATCAGCCAGGGTGGCGTCCAGACGGCCGGAGGTCATGTCCAGGAAGATCTCGTTCTGCGAGCTGTAGCGCACCACTTCCACGCCGGCCGGGACGAACACGTCGGTGGCGTAGCGGTCGTAGATCGAGGCGCGCTGCACGCCGACTTTCTTGCCTTTCAGGTCAACCAGCGGGTCGTTCAGCACGGTGCCGGCCTTCATCGCCAGCTTGGCCGGGGTGTGGTAGTACTTGCCAGTGAAGTCAACCGACTTCAGGCGCTCTTCGGTGATCGACATGGACGACAGTACGGCGTCGAACTTGCGCACTTTCAGGGCCGGGATCAGGCCGTCGAATTCCTGCTCGATCCACTTGCACTCGACCTTCATCTCGGCGCACAGGGCCTGACCGATGTCGTAGTCGAAGCCGGTGATGCTGCCATCAGGCTGCTTGAAGGCGAACGGTGGGTAGGCCGCCTCGATACCGATACGCAGCGGCTTGTCTTCTGCCTGAACCAGCGCACTGAACGCGGACAGCGCCAGGGCGCCGAGAAGTACGATCTTCTTCATGGTGTGACTCCTTCGAATGGGGACATCGTTTGGCAGAATGAGGTTCGCCAGGGCCGTGGGTAAATTGTAGGAAGTGTCACCAGCTTTGCCGCCTCGCAAGGCGCCACAAGTGGTGCGGCCAGGTGGGCGGCATTCTAGCGAGCAGGGGAATACCGATATTTCCTCAAAGCGACAACTAATTACAGAACCACAGGAGAGGCGCGCAAGGCGGCTTGACAGGTCGCTAGAAACATGACCAGAGAGACAGAAACATTAACCTTGTATGACAGCAATATCCACGCCACAAAACTCTGAAAGCCCATTCCACGGGGATTTTCAGCGATCTCAGCGGAATTTTTCGGCGACTTTTGCGCACCCTCCCGGCGCACAGTGTTTCCGCCCTCCCCGAAACGGCGCAGCGCGTTACCGCCAGGTGTTACGTCGCCGGCCAGATTCGGACAAATCCCGATATTCATCCCCCTTCCCCGCCAGAAAAGAAAAACCCCGGCTTGTGGCCGGGGTTGTGCACGCTGCGCGGAAGCTGACGAATCAGGCCGCCTGCATGGTGCGATGGGTGTCGACGAGATGCTGCACCACACCAGGATCGGCCAGCGTGGAGATGTCACCGAGGGCATCGTATTCGGCGACGGCGATCTTGCGCAGGATGCGGCGCATGATCTTGCCCGAGCGGGTCTTAGGCAGACCAGGCGCCCACTGGATCACATCCGGCGAGGCGATCGGGCCGATCTCCTTGCGCACCCAGTTCTTCAGTTCCTGACGCAACTGCTCGGAAGGCTCCTCGCCGTTGTTCAGGGTCACGTAAACGTAGATACCCTGCCCCTTGAGGTCATGCGGCACGCCAACCACGGCGGCCTCGGCGACTTTCGGGTGGGCGACCATGGCGCTCTCGATCTCGGCGGTACCCATGCGGTGGCCGGACACGTTGAGCACGTCGTCGACCCGCCCGGTGATCCAGTAGTAGCCGTCTTCGTCGCGACGGGCACCGTCACCGGTGAAGTACATGCCCTTGAAGGTCTTGAAGTAGGTGTCGACGAAGCGGTCGTGATCGCCGTAGAGGGTACGCGCCTGGCCCGGCCAGGAGTCGATGATCACCAGGTTGCCTTCGGCGGCGCCCTCGACCAGGTTGCCCAGGTTGTCCACCAGCGCCGGCTGTACGCCGAAGAACGGTCGGGTCGCCGAGCCCGGCTTGAGCGCCGTAGCGCCCGGCAGCGGACTGATCAGCACGCCACCGGTTTCGGTCTGCCACCAGGTGTCGACGATCGGGCAGCGCGACTGGCCGACGTTCTCGTAGTACCAGTGCCAGGCTTCCGGGTTGATCGGCTCGCCGACCGAACCGAGCAGGCGCAGGCTGGAACCATCAGCACCCTCAACGGCGGCCTTGCCCTGGGCCATCATGGCGCGGATGGCGGTCGGCGCTGTGTAGAGGATGTTGACCTTGTGCTTGTCGATGATCTTGGCGACGCGGGTCACGTCCGGGTAGTTCGGCACGCCCTCGAACATCAGGGTGGTCGCGCCGTTGGCCAGCGGGCCATAGACGATGTAGCTGTGGCCGGTGACCCAGCCGACGTCGGCGGTGCACCAGTAGACTTCGCCCGGCTTGTAGTCGAACACCCGCTCATGGGTCAGCGCGGCATACAGCAGGTAGCCGGCGCTGGTGTGCAGCACGCCCTTGGGCTTGCCGGTGCTGCCGGAGGTGTAGAGGATGAACAGCGCCTCTTCGGCGCCCATCTCCTTCGGCGCGCAGACGCTGCCGGCGACCTTCATCAGGTCTTCGTACCAGATATCGCGATGCGGGTTCCACTTGATCTCGGAGCCGGTGCGCTGGCACACGATGACCTTGGTCACGCTGCTGGTTTCCGGGTTGGTCAGGGCGTCGTCGACGTTGGCCTTGAGCGGGGTCTTCTTGCCGCCACGCAGGCCTTCGTCGGCGGTGATCACCACTTTCGACTGGCAATCAATGATGCGCCCGGCAAGCGCTTCAGGGGAGAAGCCGCCGAACACCACCGAGTGAATGGCGCCGATGCGGGCACAGGCGAGCATGGCGACCACGGCTTGCGGAATCATCGGCATGTAGATGGTCACCACATCGCCACGGTGCACATCCTGGCCACGCAAGGCGTTGGCGAACTTGCACACCTGCTCATGCAGTTGGCGGTAGGTGATTTCCTCGTGCTCGGACGGGTCGTCGCCCTCCCAGATGATTGCCAGCTGATCGCCACGCTCGGCGAGGTGACGGTCCAGGCAGTTGGCCGAGACGTTGAGGGTGCCATCGGCAAACCACTTGATATCGACGTGGTGGTCGTCGAAGGAGGTCTGCTTGACCTTGCTGAACGGCTTGATCCAGTCCAGGCGCTTGGCCTGCTCACGCCAGAAGCCGTCGGGGTTGATCACCGATTGCTGGTACATGGCTTTGTAGGTCGCCTCGTCGGTCAGTGACTGGGCAGCGACCTCGGGGCGCACGGGATACAGGGAAGCGGCACTCATGGTTGGAACCTCGGTGACAGTTGTTCTTGTGAGTGGAGGCATTTGTAGCCAACCCCAGCTTGAACAACCATTCGACCATCGTCTTACCACGAACAGACGATGAATCCGGGCACTTGCTCCATGTTCTCGCCTGAAATATCACAGGCAAAAAAAAGGCGACCCGAAGGCCGCCTGCCAATTCATTCCGGGGGAGGAATGCTAGAAACGCCGTCCGGGATTCGCAGGAACCGGATGAACACATTCTTAACGCTCCTCGCCTTAGCGCCTATTGCACCAAGGTCGTAGAGACGGCGCGCGCAGCCGTAGGAGCGAGCTCTGCTCGCGAAGCCTTTACGCGGCGAATATTCGCGAGCAGAGCTCGCTCCTACAGGTACCAATACCGCCCTTACTCTTTGCCCAAACCATGCTGGCGCAGCTTGTTGGCGATGGTGGTGTGCGACACCCCCAGGCGCTTGCCCAGCAGGCGGCTGCTCGGGTGTTCGTGGTAGAGGCGCTCCAGCACCGCCTTCTCGAAGCGGCCGAGGATATTGTCCAGCCCGCCTTCCAGGGAGAAATCGCCGAGCGGCTGCGGCGCGCCGTAGTCCGGCAGGCGGATATGCTCGACCTTGACCGTGCCGCCGTCGCACAGCGACACAGCCTGGAATAACACGTTCTCCAGCTGGCGCACATTGCCCGGCCAGTGGTAGTGGCTGAGCTTGTCCAGCACCGCCGGCGCCAGCTTGGGCAGCGGACAGCCGATCTGCCGGCTGGCCTGGTCGAGGAAGTGCTCCACCAGCGGCGCCAGACCATCCAGGCATTCGCGCAGCGGCGGGATATGCAGGCTGAGTACGTTGAGGCGGTGGTAGAGGTCCTGGCGAAATTCGCCCTTGCTGCACAGCTCGGACAGATCAACCTGAGTGGCGCAGATCACCCGCACATCCAGGTACACCTCCTCGTCGCTACCGACCCGGCGGAAACAGCCGTCCTGCAGGAAGCGCAACAGCTTGGCTTGCAGGCGCGGGCTCATCTCGCCGACGCCGTCGAGAAACAGCGTGCCGCCCGCAGTCAGCTCCAAGAGGCCGAGCTTGCCTTCCGGCCGCGCGCCCTCGAAGGCGCCGGGGCCGTAGCCGAACAGCTCGGTCTCGGCCATGGATTCCGGCAAGCCGGCGCAGTTGAGCGCCATAAACGGCGACTGCCCGCGCGGGCTGGCCAGGTGGCAGGCGCGCGCCAGCAGCTCCTTGCCGGTGCCGGTCTCGCCCTCGATCAGCAGCGGTGCATCCAGCGGGGCCATACGCCGCGCCTCGCGCACCACCGCGGCCATCACTTTCGAGCTCTGAAAAATCGAATCGAAGCCGCGCAGCTCCTGCTTGCGCACGTTGTAGATGCGCTCACCAACACGATCCGCGCGGTGCAAGGTCAACACCGCGCCGGCCAGGGCATCGCTTTCGTCATGCTCGGTCTGCAGCGGGGCGATATCGGCGAGAAACACATCGCCCTTCACTTTCACCCGCAGGCCATTGATCCGCGACTTGTTGGCGCGCACCAGCTCCGGCAGATCGAAGTCCTCGGCATAGCGCGACAGCGGAATGCCCGGCACTTCATCCACGCGCACGCCGAGCAACTGCGCGGCACTGCGGTTGGCGGCAACGATGGAGCCGCCCATGTCGATCGACAGCACCGGAAAATCCAGCGCGCCAAGCAGCGCATTCAGCTCCAGGTGCCGGCGCTCGCTGGGCATCAGGCCGACGCGCTTGACCCCGAACACCCCGCCGATGCCTTCCAGCTTGGGGCGCAGCGCCTGGAACTGCAGGTTGATCAGGTTCGGGCAGTGCAGGTAGATCGCATTGCCCTGCTCGCCACCGACTTCGCCACGGGCGACGTTGATGCCGTAATCGACCAGCAGGTTGAGGATGTCGCGCAGGATGCCGACGCGGTTCTGGCAGTGGACTTTGATACGCATGGCGGATTCCGGGATCTGTAGGTCGACTCGGGGAGCGACGTTTTCGTCAAGAATATCTGACAGAAACCCCGACAACCACCGCCAACCCGCCACCACACCCACAGATTCGTAATCTTTTCATTACGCAGCGAGCGCGACTTCACCCGGCACCAATCGACGGCTAACCTGCTAGAGCCGCCAGCCCTCAGGCGCTCTAACCACGGAAGCCCTATGAGCACCTACGTCATCAATCGCCTGATCTACTTCGACAACGAAGCCTTCGTGCTGTACGCGGCAGCTGCTCCCGAAGAAGTGCTGCGCATCGGCGCCATCGCCAGCCGCTGCCTGGACCAGCTGCTGCAGGCCAACGGACAGATCGTCAGCAAGCGCGACCTGATGAGCGGCGCTTGGGGGGCCTTCGGCCTGGAAGTCACCGACAACAGCCTGGCTCAGGTGGTGCGCCAGCTGCGCGTGGCGCTGGAGAAACTGCAGCCGAACCACGAGCTGATCGTCACCATCCCACGCATCGGCTACAAGATCAGCGAACAGGTGGAGCTGCTCGACGAGACGGCCACCCCTGCCCTACCGCTGGTGCCCGCGGCACCTATGGAAAGCGAACCGCAGCCCGCCACCCAATTGCATACACCGACGCCGCTTCGCGAGCACCGCCATGAGCAGAGCATGGACCTGCTGCTAGGCTTCGCCGCCATCGCCTGCTGGGTTGCGCTGTTCCAGCTGCCGGGCCTGCTGCGCGCACCTACCCTGCCCGAGCGGCCCTTCGTCGAACACCAAGCGGAGAGCATCGACGGGATACGGGTGCACCTGGAAGACATGCCCGGCGGCGCCCTGCAGCCGGACAACCGCCAGCTGGTGGCAGAGGTGAAGAAACTCGCCCCAGTGCTGGACCTGGGCACGCAGGACCTGCATATCTATCGCTTCGCCGACCGCTACCGCAGCCTGGATCTGCTGTGCCAGGGCCAACTGCTGGCGCCCGACAGCCAATGCCTGGGAGTGCAGCCCGATGAGTAGCCGGCGCTGGCGCCACCTCTGGGTATTCCTCGTCGTCGGCGCCCTGAGCCTAGGCGCCGGGGCGCTGGTCAAACGACCGGACGCCCCGCTCGATCTGCTATGCAGCGGGCGCAGTGCGCACATGCTCAAGGCGCCCGCCGGGGCGCAGTGGTTGTTGTATCAGTACTATCTCGACCTACGTGCCGAGGGCCTGGGCGACTACAAGACCAGTGCGCGCCTGCTGGACACCAGCAGCGGCCAGGTCCTGGGCCACCTGCACCGCACCGCCAGCTTCGAGCACCGCCGCGAGGGCCGGCGCCTGCTGATCCATGTGCAGCACAGCGGCAAGAGCGAGACGGACAACCTGCAGGAACCGCAACTGGCCAACCTCGGCCTGTTCCTGTTTACCGAGCAGGCGCGCCTGACCTACCGGGTGCGCCACCTCAGCGCAGACAGCGTGCTGATCAGCAACGGCCTGGGTGCCGTGCTGTTCTGCGAACAGAACCTGCCGCGAAACTGACCGCAGCAGCGCGCAGCCTCAGCTGGCGCATTCCAGCAGCAGCTCGTGGCCGAGGCACGGCAGCGTCAGCAGCAGGCAGGTGGTGTCCTGGGCATCATCCACCTGCAATTCGAGCGCCCCATCCTGGGCCAGCGCCAGCTTCTTCGCCGAATAGGTACCGAGGCCGCTGCCGTTCTTCTTGCCGAGGCTGCTGTACTTGTCAAAGAAGTGCGGGCGGAAGGCTTCGGCCACTGCCGGCTGGTTTTCCAGGCGAATATTGATTTGCTCACCCACCTCCACCGCCACCCGCACGCGGCTGCCTTCGGGGGCCGCCTCGCAGGCGTTTTTCAGCAGGTTGTTGAGCAGCGAATAGCACAGCATCCGGTCGCCCAGAGCCTGGGCGGGCTCGCCCTGCTCCGACTCGGGCAGGCTCAGTTCGATCACCAGCGACTTGGCCTGGTAGGTCATCCGCGCGGCCTCCACCATGCTGCCGAGCAGCGGCGCCAGCTCCACGCAGGCCGGCTGCAGCTTGAAGCGACCGGTCTCGATGCGGTGCAGCACCGCCGACAGCTCGAGCATGTTAAGCACCTGCTGACCGCTGTCTTCCAGCAACCACAGCATGCGTTCCTGCCCCGGCAGCAGGTTGCCACCCTCGAGCAAGCCCTGGGCCAGCCCGAGTATGCCGCTGAGCGGCGCCTTCAGATCATGCCGGGCGATCTGCTCGATCTCCTCGCGCAAGCGTGCCAGTTCCAGCTGCTCGTTGTAGTCAGCCTGCACCTGGCAGTGCCGCTCCACGTGGCGCAGCAGGTTGCTGACCCGCAGGCGCAGCAGGTGCGGGTCGATCGGCTTGCTGACGAAATCCACCGCACCCAGTTCCAGGCCGCGCTGCCGGGCCTCGGGTTCGGTCATGGCGGTGATAAATATCAGCGGGATATGGCTGGCCCGTGGATGGCTGCGCAGCTGGCTGGCCAGCTCGAAGCCGTCCATGTTCGGCATCATCACGTCGAGCAGCAGCAAATCCGGCGGATCATCCGAGGTGCAAATGGCCAGGGCGGCGTTGCCGTCCTGCGCCACGCGCACCCGGTAGTCGTCACGAAACAGGCCGGCGATCAGGCTGAGGTTGTCGGGCATGTCATCCACCACCAGCAGGGTGGGTCGGCGCGGCTCCACCTTCGCCGGCAATGGGGCGGGCTCAACCTGCACGGCTGCCACCGGTATGGGTTGTGGTCGATGACGCATGGCCCGGCCCAGGTGCTGCACGAGGTCCTGGGAGTTATAGGGTTTGACCAGGATGCTGCTCACGCCGCTGGCAATCAGCTGATTGACCTGATCGCGCTCGCACTCGGCGGTGATCATGATGAACGGCAGGTGTGCCAGGCTCTCGCTCGAACGCACCCGGTGCAGCAGATCGAGCCCCGACATCACGGGCATGTTCCAGTCAGAGATCACCACGTCGACATGGCGTGATTCGAGAATTTTCAGGGCTTCCAGGCCATTGTTCGCCAGCAGGATCTGCCGCGCACCGAGCCGGGTCAGCTGGCTGCTGTTGATCCGGCGCATGGAGTCGGCGTCATCGACGACGAGGAAAACGGTTTGCTCGGTAATCATGGGGCTACTCCAGGGCGTCAGGCGCAGTCGGCAACGACGTGCAGTTGGCTAACGCTGAGCTGCTCGGCCTTGGCGTGCAGGGTCTCGTCGGTATCGGCGTAGCGCCGCGCGATGTCCTGGAACTCCAGTTCCAGGCTGAGGAAGGCATCCACCGCAGCCGGATCGAAGTGCCCGCCGCGGCCCTCACGGATGATCGCGACAGCTTTCTCGTGGGGCATCTCCGGCTTGTACACCCGGCGACTGATTACTGCGTCGTAGACATCGGCAATCGCCATCAACCGGGCGCTGAGGGGGATCTCATCGCCACTCAGGCCCTGCGGATAGCCGCTGCCATCCCACTTCTCGTGGTGGCAGAGGGCGATTTCCTTGGCGATGCGCAGAAACGGCACCGGCATGCCGAGCATTTCCTCGGCATGCACCAGCGCCTGATAGCCCAGGCGCGGGTGGTGCTTCATCACTTCGAACTCGTGCGGTTCGAAACGCCCCGGCTTGAGCAGGATGTGGTCGGGAATACCGACCTTGCCGATATCGTGCAGCGGCGCCGACTTGTACAGCAGCTCGATACTCTGCGCGTCCAACTGCGCGGCGAAGCGCGGCTGCTCGCTGAGCCTCTGCGCCAGCACGCGCACATAGTTCTGGGTGCGGCGCAGGTGGTTGCCGGTCTCGTTGTCGCGGGTTTCCGCCAGCGAGGCCAGGGCCAGAATGGTCACGTCGTGCACCGCCTGCAGCTCGCGGGTGCGCTGCGCCACCTCTTCATCGAGATGGGCATTGCGCAGGCGCAGCTGGTCGGCGGCCGCTTTCAGGCGCAGCTGACTGCGCACCCGCGCCAGCAGCACCGTGGGCTCGAACGGCTTGCTCAGGTAATCGGTGGCGCCCAGTTCGAGGCCGTGCCGCTGGTCCTCGGCCTGGTCCTTGGCGGTGAGGAACAGCACGGGGATGTCCTGGGTCAGCGGATTCGCCTGCAGCTGACGGCAGACCTCGTAGCCGTCCATATCCGGCATCATCACGTCCAGCAAGATCAGGTCCGGCGGATTGCGCCAGGCAATTTGCAAGGCCTTGTCGCCGCTGGCGGCCACCCGCAGCTGATAGTGCGGACGCAGTAGCTCGCTCATCAGGTGAAGGTTGGCCGGTACGTCGTCGACCACCAGCAGGGTGGCCTTGCGCTCGCTGATACTCATCCTAGCGTCCTCGAAATAGGCAAATTGCAGATGCAGCGATTAGCCCACAGCGCCGCCTGAGCTGCTCTGAATAGGCCTGAATCGCGCTGAATTTCCATGAAAAGCCTCAGGCGACGCGGCTCAGCCGGCTATCGACGGCCTCGTCCAGACAGGCCAGCGCCTTGTCGAAGTCGAAATCATCGAGTGCCGCCGCCAGTCGCACGACCTGCGCAGGAAACGCCGCACGCAGCAACGGCGCGTGGCTGGCGAAACAGGTCTGCGCCTCGGCATCGTTGTCCGTCAGCAGGTCGGACAGCCGTTCGCACGCCTGCTGCAGCTGCTGTTCATCCACCGCGGTGGCAACCTCCTGCTCACTGGCCGGCAACTGGCGCAGCTGGTCGAGCAAGGGATTCAGCTGCGCCGCCAGCGCGACCAGCAGCGTCTCGCTAGCGGCGCCCGCGCCGTGGCGCAGGTGTTGCTCCAGCGCACCGGCGGCCTTGGCCAGGGCATTCGCGCCAAGCGTGGCGGAAACACCTTTGCAGCCATGCGCCAGGTGCTCTGCAGTAGCCGCGTCGCCCTGCTCTATGGCGCTCTGCAACTGCTCGAGCAGCGAGGCCTGCCCGGTCAGGAACTGGCCTAGCAGCTGCCGGTACAGGGCCTCGTTGCCCAGTACTCGACGCAAGCCGGCCGCCACGTCCACCCCGCTCAACTGCAGCGTCTGCGCCCGATCCGCGACAATCTGCGGTCGGCTCCAACGCTGGCCCAGCCAACGCTGGACCACCGCGTGCAAGGTCTGCGGCTCGAAGGGTTTGCTGATGAAGTCGTTCATCCCGGCAGCCAGGCAGGCCTCGCGGTCCTTGCGCATGGCGTTGGCAGTCATTGCCACCACTGGCAACTCGGCAAGCTCGGGGCGCAGTCGCAGCTCACGGGTCGCGGCCAGGCCGTCGAGCACCGGCATCTGCATGTCCATGAACACCAGCTCATAGTGGTGCAGCGCCAGCCGATCCAGGGCCTCGCGGCCATTGCCGGCAATATCCACCTGACAACCCATGGCGCGCAGCAGCTCGGCCGCCACCTGCTGGTTCAGCTGGTTGTCCTCCACCAGCAGCACGCGGCCGCCCAGCAAAGGCTCCTGGGTCAGCGGACTGCTGGCCAGACTCTCGCTACGCAGCGGCGCATGTGCCGGCTGCAAGTGAGCGGTGAAGCTGAAGGTACTGCCCTGGCCAGGCACGCTGCGCACCGCCACGTCCCCGCCCATGAGCGACGCCAGCTGCTTGGCAATAGCCAGGCCCAGGCCGGTACCGCCATAACGGCGGGTGGTCGAGGCATCGGCCTGCTGGAAGCTGGTGAACAGCTGCCCGCACTGCTGCTCGGTAAGGCCAATGCCGGTATCGCTGACCTGGAACTCCAGGCACAGGCCACGTGCATCGGTGCCACGCAGGGCCACGGCGATCCCGATCTGTCCGCGCTCGGTGAACTTCACCGCGTTGCTCAGGTAGTTGAGCAGGATCTGGCGCAGGCGCAGCGGGTCGCCATGCAGCTGGTCCGGTACCTGCGGCAGCACCTGCAGGTCCAGCGCCAGGCCCTTGCCGAGGATGCGCGACTGCAGCTGGTCGGTCACCTCGTGGAGCAGCTGTTCGAGGCTGAAGTCCTGGGTGTCCAGCTCGAGCTTGCCGGCCTCGATCTTGGAGAAGTCGAGGATGTCGTCGAGCACGCCCAGCAAGTGCCGGCTGGAGTTCTGCACCTTGCTCAGGTAGTCGCGCTGGCGCTCGTCCAGCGCGGTCGTCAGGACCAGGTGGGTCATGCCGATGATGGCGTTCATCGGCGTGCGGATCTCGTGGCTCATGTTGGCCAGGAACTCGGCCTTGACCCTGGCCGCCGTCTCGGCCAGCTCGCGCGCCTCGCGCATCTCGGTGGCTGCAGCCTGCTGCAGCGAGATGTCCTCGACCACCCAGATCGAGCCCTGGGAAAGGTCGCCGGGGCTCACCGCTCGTGCACTGAGGGAAGCCCAGAAGCGGCTGCCATCCTTGTGTTGCACCTTTATCTCGCGGCGGAAAGTCTCGCCGTCATGCAGCTGCCGGCGAATTTCGTTCATGTCCTCTTTGGCCATGGCCGCGCTGGCCCAGATGGTGGGCGGTTGCTGCAGCAGCTCGCCTTCGGCATAACCGAATACCTCGTGCAGGCTGGAGTTGGCCTCCACGATCAGGCCGTCGCGAATGAAGGCGATGCCATAGGGCGCCGCCATCAGCATCGCCCGCTGCTGCTCGTGGGCCAGTTGCAGGTGCCGCTCATGCTGCTTGCGCAGGCTCAGGTCGCGGATCACCGCGCACAGGGACAGGCTATCGCCACTCAGCGAAGGCAGGTCCGAGAGGCGTACCTCGATCGGGAACTCGCTGCCATCGAAGCGCAACGCCCTGCCCTCGCCCACGCTGATCGTGGCGGGGTCGGCGTAGAAGTTCTGCATGATGCTGGCCAGCGCTTCACGCTGGCCGCTCGGCACCAACTCCTTGAAGTGCAGCCCCAGCAAGCCCGCGCTGGGATAGCCGAAAATCCGCTCGCACTCGAGGTTGGCCAGGATGATCCGCCCCTGCTCATCGAACACCAGCATGCCATCAGGCGCCGCCTCGACTATGCCGCGGAACCAGCTTTCCGTGGCCGCCAGGGCCTGTTGCTGCTGCTCCAACTGCTCGGCCTGATGGCGTGCCTGATGCAGCAGCTCTTTCTTGTGTTCACGCTGCAGCAGCAAGCCCCACCAGGCGCAGACCGGCTCGTGCAGGGCGTTCAGCAGCTCCAGCTGCTGGGCGTTCGGCCGCTGGGCCAGGCGCAGATCGACGATGCCGCGCTGCTGGCCGTCGTGCAGCAGCGGCAGGTGATAGTGCAGGCAGTGCTCAGCGTCCGTCACACTCGGCTCGCCCTCGCTGAAAGCGGCGCTGGTGCCCGGCAGCCACTGGCTCAGGCGCTCGATCAGGCAGGCGATGAAGGCCTCCAGGCTGGGGCTAGAGGGCAGTTCCTGAGCCAGCTCGCCGAGACGGTCCTTGGCCCATTGCTGGTTCAGCACCTGCTGGTTGACCTGCCGGTAGGCGTTCAGGGCGCGGGCCAGGGCACCCAGCTCGTTGCGCGCCTGGCAGCCACTGATGCTGCTGATCGCTTCACCCGCCTGCAAGCGCAGCGTCTGCTCGGTCAACAAGCGCAAGGGTTTGATCAGACTGCGCCGCACGAACAGCAACATCGCCAGCACCACATAGGCCATGGTCAGCCCCAGCATCAGTGCGGCGAGGGCCTGGGCCTCTCCGGCCTGCTTGACCGACTCGTTCACCAGCCGGTTATGGCGGGCAGAAATGCTGGCACTGAACTCTTCCAGCAGCGCGCCGACTTCAAGCTCGCTGTGCACGTAGGTGCTCCGCTCCAACTGCAGGCTGGTGCCACTGGTGTGACGCTCCGCCATCGCCTGCTGCTCGGCTTCCATCTGGATTTCGTTGAGCTCGACGGCTTGTCGCAGCAGACGCTGCTCCATCGGCAGCAACGTGTGGGCCTGCAGTTCCTTGAGGGCCTTGGTGAACTTTCGGTCCGCGTGCAGCTGGAAATAGTGTTCGCGATAGAGCTCATCTCCCGACTCCACATAGAGGCGAGCAAACTGAGTCATCCGCCGGTTCTCCGCCAGCAGCAGTGAACTTAGGGTGGTCACTTCGAAGCGCTGCTCGGCCATCCGCAGGCTGTGCTGGTAGTACTGGTCGGCATACCAGACGCTACCCAGGCAGGCGGTGCCAATGATCAGCATGCCGGCGGCCAGCCATTTACTGAGTCTGTCGAGGCTCATGGAAGTCTCCCTCAAGTGGGCGGGGCCAGGCGTGGAACCGGGCCATCCGAGTGAGACGATTGACTCATGGGGCGTACGCAGGGCGCTGTGAAATCCCCTGAATGCGCCTGAAAGACTATGAAATGGCCGCTGAAAAGCGCTGAAAGACCGGCCCCAGGCACCGCCGCGGCGAGTTGGGATCGACAGCTTTTTTGCCAAACGCCTGCGATTAGCCGTCAAGAATGTGTGACAAGCAAGCCATGCAGAGCGCAGATACCGCTTACCGCCGCAGAGGCCGTAATCATTTCTTTACGAAATAGCTTCTCACCACGCCTGATCCACCAGTCCTGCCCTGCTGCGCCCAGACGACATCTGCGGTACTGCTAAGGCAACACAACAAACCCTGTGGCATGTACCGCAGATGAGGAGGCGAGGCGATGAAAACCACGCAGTACGTGGCCCGGCAACCGGACGAACACGGCTTCATCCACTATTCGGACACCGAGCATCAGGTGTGGAACACCCTGATCACCCGGCAGATGAAAGTGCTCGAAGGGCGTGCCTGCCAGGAGTACTTCGATGGCATCGACCAGCTCGGCCTGCCCACCGAGCGCATCCCTCAGCTCGGCGAAATCAACCAGGTGCTGGGTGCCACCACCGGCTGGCGCGTGGCCCAGGTGCCGGCGCTGATTCCGTTCCAGACCTTCTTCGAGCTGCTGGCCAGCAAGCAATTCCCGGTGGCGACTTTTATCCGCACGCCCGAAGAGCTGGATTACCTGCAGGAGCCGGACATCTTCCACGAGATCTTCGGCCACTGCCCGCTGCTGACCAATCCCTGGTTCGCCGAGTTCACCCACACCTACGGCAAACTCGGCCTGGCCGCCAGCAAGGAACAGCGTGTGTACCTGGCGCGGCTGTACTGGATGACCATCGAGTTCGGCCTGGTCGACACCCCGCAGGGCCGGCGCATCTACGGCGGCGGCATCCTCTCCTCGCCCAAGGAAACGGTCTACAGCCTGTCCGAGGCGCCCGAGCACCAGGCTTTCGACCCGCTGGAATGCATGCGCACGCCGTATCGCATCGACATCCTGCAACCGCTGTATTTCGTCCTGCCGCAGCTCAAGAGTCTGTTCGAGCTGGCCCACGAGGACATCATGGGCATGGTCCAACACGCCATGACCCTGGGCCTGCACACGCCGAAGTTTCCGCCGAAGGCCGCGTAGGCTTTAACTCTGGAGGGAGGGGCGAACCGCAAAGCACCCTCTCCCTAATCCTCTCCCGCAAGCGGGAGAGGGAACAGTTCGCGATTAACCTCACCTTCTATGCTCTGCCCACGAATCCCAGAGGAACCCGACATGACCACCCTTGCCCAAGCCCAATGCGAAGCCTGCCGCGCCGATGCGCCGAAAGTCAGCGATGACGAGCTGGCCGAACTGATCCGCGAAATCCCGGACTGGAACATCGAAGTACGCGACGGCCACATGGAGCTGGAGCGCCAGTTCCTGTTCAAGAACTTCCGCCATGCCCTGGCCTTCACCAATGCGGTGGGCGCCATCGCCGAGGAAGTCGGCCACCATCCAGGCCTGCTCACCGAATGGGGCAAAGTCACCGTCACCTGGTGGAGCCACGAGATGAAAGGCCTGCACCGCAACGACTTCATCATGGCCGCACGTACCGATCTGCTCGCCAGCACTGCCGAGGGCCGCAAGTGAGCCACTTCGCCAGCGTCGCCCGGGTGCCCGGCGACCCGATCCTCGGCCTGATCGACGCTTATCGCGCCGATAGCAACCCGGCCAAGCTCGACCTCGGCGTGGGCGTGTACAAGGACGCCCAGGGCCTGACGCCGATCCCGCGCGCGGTGAAGCTGGCCGAGCAGCGGCTGGTGGATAGCGAAACGACCAAGACCTATATCGGCGGCCACGGTGCGCCGGAGTTTGGCGAGCAGCTGCTGCGCCTGGTCCTCGGCGCCGATAGCGCGCTGCTGCGAGACGAGCTGGCCGGCGCCACCCAGGCCCCCGGCGGCACCGGCGCCCTGCGCCTGGCCGGCGAGTTTATCGCGCGCAACCTGCCAGGTCGCGGCATCTGGCTAAGCGACCCGACCTGGCCGATCCACGAAACCCTGTTCGCCACCTGCGGCCTCAAGGTCGGCCACTACCCCTATGTCGACGCCAGCAACCAGCTGCAGGTGGAAGCCATGCTCGCCGCCCTGGCCCAGGTGCCGGTCGGCGACGTGGTGCTGCTGCATGCCTGCTGCCACAACCCGACCGGCTTCGACCTGAGCCAGGCCGACTGGCGCCGCGTGCTGGAAGTGGTCAAGGCGCGCGAACTGCTGCCGCTGATCGACTTTGCCTACCAGGGTTTCGGTGCTGGCCTCGACGAAGATGCCTGGGCCGTGCGCCTGTTCGCCGCCGAGCTGCCGGAACTGCTGATCACCAGCTCCTGCTCGAAGAACTTCGGTCTGTACCGCGAACGCACCGGCGCGCTGATCGTGCGTGCCGCCGACAGCAGCCAACTGGCCGATGTGCGCAGCCAACTGGCTGCCATCGCGCGCAACCTGTGGTCCACCCCGCCGGCCCATGGCGCCGCCGTGGTCGCCACTATCCTTGGCGACAGCCAACTGCATGCTCTGTGGGCCGAGGAAGTAGAAGCCATGCGCCTGCGCATCGCCAGCCTACGCAGTGGCCTGGTCGCAGCGTTGCAACCGCATGGTCTGGATGAACGCTTCGCGCACATCGCCGCGCAGCGCGGCATGTTCTCCTACACCGGCCTGAGCGCGGCGCAGGTACAGCGCCTGCGTGAGGAATTCAGCGTGTATATGGTCAGCAGCGGCCGCGCCAGCGTGGCGGGGATGGCGGAACAGCGCCTGGAATACCTGGCCGCGGCGATTGCCAGAGTCTGCGCCTGACTCGGAGCTTAACGACCCCCTATCCCACTTGTGGGATAGGGGTCGAAGCGATCACTCCAGCTCGTAGCCCGGATGCAATCCGGGGAACCGGCAACTCCGCTCCCGGATTGCATCCGGGCTACGGGATTGCGTGAGCTACGCGATCACTCCAGCGTTTCGTCGTCGCGGATCAGCACGTAGCTGCCATCCGCCAGGTCATAGACGTAGTACATCTGCACTTCGCCATCGACCACCACGGCCGCGTAGTCACCCGGCTCGGCGACGAAATAGCCCTGAGTGCCCTTGACCGCCTCGCTCTCGATGCGCGCGGTAACGAACAGCTCTTCCTCATGGCCATCGAAGTAGTCCTCGCGGGCCAGGGCGTCCCAGTCGGCCGGCGCCACGAAAGCGCCGGTGAAGAGGATGCGTGCATCGCCCAGTTCCAGCTCGTCGGCATCCGGATCGAGATCGTCCGGGCGGTAGACCGTGCAATCCTGGGCATCGGCGTGGTCCAGCAAGCTGTGTGGCGTGGTCATGACTTTCTCCGTAGGGCACGGTCACGCAGGTAGGCCACCACGGCCGCCTGCTCACCGGCAAATTCAATGCGCCCAGCCTTGCTGTCGCGCTGGAAGGCGTACATGGGGTCGTAGTACTCGCGCAGTAGGCCTTCAATCCAGCCGCGATGCAAATCCACGCTACCGCTGCCCTGTTGTTCGGCCAGCGCCGCCTGCATGATCGCCAGCAGGCGCTGGTAACGCTCGCCACCCAGGCGCTTCTGGATATTGCCCAGGCTCTGCAGCAGGCGCTCGGCAAACAGGCGGAAGCCGTCTTCCTCGCCATGCACACCGATGAACTCGGCGCACAGACCGATCACGTAATCGCCGAGGATGCGCTCGACGCGACCTTCGAAGCTGTCTTCCAGCCACACCAGCGGATACGCCTGCATGCCCTGGTGCAGCTCCAAGGGTAACGAGCAGCTGCCGACCAGGCGGCTCTCATCCTCCAGCACGAATTGCTCGATGCCGGCGGCGCGCTGCTTGAGAATGTCGATGGCCAGGCGGTTCTCGAAGTCGATCTGCCCCGGCTGGCCAGTGGCGCGTTTGCCGAAGCTGGAGCCGCGATGGTTGGCGTGGCCTTCCAGATCCAGGCTGTTGCCCAGTTGCGCGATCACCTCGGTCTTGCCGGTGCCGGTCATGCCGCCGACGATGACGAAATCGCACTCGGCCACCGCCTGCTGGGTGGTTTCCAGGAGGAAGGTACGCATGGCCTTGTAGCCGCCGATCACCCGCGGATAGTCGATGCCCGCCTCCGCCAGCCACTGCTGGGTGATCTGCGAGCGTAGGCCGCCACGGAAGCAGTACAGGTAACCCTCGGGGTTGGCCTTGGCAAACGCCGCCCAGGCTGCGACCCGCTCGGCCTTGATCTTGCCGCCGACCAGTTGGTGGCCGAGGGCAATGGCGGCATCCTGGCCATGCTGCTTGTAACAGGTTCCGACCTTCTGCCGCTCGATGTCGTTCATCAGCGGCAGGTTGACCACACCGGGGAAGGCGCCCTTGTGGAATTCCACCGGGGCGCGGGCGTCCATCATCGGCAGGTCATTGAGGAAGATGTCGCGGTAGTCGCTGCTGTTGTCGCGCATCACAGCACCTCTACCGCATGGGTCTGTCGCTCGACCAGCTTACCGATGGGCGAAAGATTCAGGCCCAGCTCGGCGGCCACCGCAAGGAACTCGGCCTCGCCCTCGGGGGTGACGGCGACCAGCAGGCCGCCGCTGGTTTGTGGGTCACAGAGCAGATCGCGCTGGGCGTCGCTGATCGGCGCGATCTTCTCGCCGTAGCTGTCGAAGTTGCGCAGGGTGCCGCCCGGCACGCAGCCCTCGGCCAGGTAGTAGTCGACCCCCGGCAGGCGCGGCACGGCGGCGTAGTCGAGCTGCGCGGTAAGGTTCGCGCCATCGGCCATCTCCACCAGGTGGCCGAGCAGACCGAAACCGGTGACGTCGGTCATCGCAGTAACGCCGGCCAGCTTGCCGAAACGCGAACCGGGCTTGTTCAGCGTGCACATCCAGTCGCGCGCCAGACCGACGTCTTCGGCGCGCAGCTTGGCCTTCTTCTCGGCGGTGGTGAGGATGCCGATGCCCAGCGGCTTGGAGAGGTACAGCTGGCAGCCGGCCGTGGCGGTGTCGTTGCGTTTCATGTTTTTCTTCTCGACCACGCCGGTCACCGCCAGACCGAAGATCGGCTCCGGGGCATCGATCGAGTGGCCGCCAGCCAGCGGGATACCGGCCGCATCGCACACCGCGCGGCCGCCACGGATCACTTCGCGGGCCACTTCCGGCGGCAGCAGGTTGACCGGCCAGCCGAGGATGGCGATGGCCATCAGCGGGTCGCCGCCCATGGCGTAGATGTCGCTGATGGCGTTGGTCGCGGCGATACGGCCGAAATCAAACGGGTCATCGACGATCGGCATAAAGAAGTCAGTGGTCGAGACCACCCCGCGCTCGTCGTCCAGGGCATACACCGCCGCATCGTCACGCGAGGCATTGCCGACCCACAGCTTGGGGTCGAGGTTCTGCGCGCCGCTGCCGGCGAGGATCACTTCCAGCACCTTGGGGGAAATCTTGCAGCCGCAACCGGCTCCATGGCTGTACTGGGTCAGGCGGATCGGCTCGCTCATCGGTCAGGCTCTCGGCAAATCGGAAACAGGCGCGGATTCTAGCAAAGCTGTTCTTTGTCGCCGCGCCTCATATAATCGCCGCCGTTTCTACTACCCTGACGAAGCGCAGGCGCAGCCCACTGCTCGCCCGTTGTCCCTCGTTTTTTCCGCTATTGAACCGGAGAACTCCCATGCTCAAGCGTACTTTGGCGCTCGCCGCCGGCTTTGCCCTGTCCCTGTCCGCCAGCCTGACCCAGGCCGCCGACGTGCTGCGCGTCTCCGCCATTCCCGACGAAGCGCCGACCGAACTGCTGCGCAAGTTCAAGCCGTTGGGCGCCTACCTGGAGCAGCAGCTGGGCATGAAAGTCGAATTCGTCCCGGTCGCCGACTACCCGGCCGTGGTCGAAGCCCTGGCCACCGACCGCCTGGACCTGGCCTGGCTCGGCGGTTTCACCTTCGTTCAGGTACGCCTGAAAACCGGCAACGCCATCCCGCTGGTACAGCGCGAGCAGGACGCCCAGTTCACCAGCAAGTTCATCACCGCAGACGCCAACGTGAAATCCCTGGCCGACCTCAAGGGCAAGACCTTCGCCTTCGGTTCGGTGTCCTCCACCTCCGGCAGTCTGATGCCGCGCTACTTCATGCTGCAGGACGGCATCAAGCCGGAAACCTTCTTCAGCCGCGTCGGCTACTCCGGTGCCCATGACGCCACCGCCGCCTGGGTGCAGGCCGGCAAGGTCGACGGTGGCGTGCTCAACGCCAGCGTGTGGGACAAGCTGGTCGCCGCCGGCAAGGTCGACACCAGCAAGGTCAAAGTCTTCGCCACCACCCCGACCTACTACGACTACAACTGGACCGTGCGTGGCAGCCTCGACCCGGCCCTGGCCGCGAAGATCAAGGCCGCCTTCCTCGCCCTCGACCCGGCCAACCCGGAGCACAAGGCGATCCTCGACCTGCAGGCCGCCAGCCGCTTTATCGAGACCAAGCCGGAGAACTACAAAGGCATCGAGGACGCCGCCCGCGCCGCCGACCTGCTGAAATGACCCTGCGCCTGTCCGGCGCCCGCCTCAGCCACGGCAACGGAGTCCACGCCCTGCGCGGCGTGGACTTGCACATCGCCGCCGGCGAGCGGGTCGCCATCATCGGCCCGTCCGGGGCCGGCAAGTCGAGCCTGCTCAACCTGCTGGCCAGCGCCCTGCAACCGAGCAGCGGCGAGATTCAGCTGCTCGGCGAGCAGCCCTGGCAACTGTCCAGCCGCCAACGCCAACGCCTGCGCGCGCGTATCGGCCTGATCCACCAGGCGCCGCCATTGCCGGCGCGGCAACGGGTGGTTACCGCCGTACTGGCCGGCAAGCTCGGTCAGTGGAGCCTGGGCAAGAGCCTGCTGAATCTGCTGCATCCCGTGGATGTTCCCGGCGCTCGCCGCGAGCTGGCCAAACTGGACCTGGCCGACAAGCTGTTCGCCCAGTGCCAGCAGCTTTCCGGCGGCCAGTTGCAGCGCGTCGGCATCGCCCGCGCGCTGTACCAGGCCCCCGAACTGCTGCTGGCCGACGAGCCGGTGTCGGCCATGGACCCGGTGCTGGCCGAGCACACCTTGAACGTACTGTGCCGGCATGCCGAACAGCACGGCGTGACCCTGGTCGCCAGCCTGCATGCGGTGGAGCTGGCCCTGGCCCACTTCCCGCGGATCATCGGCCTGCGTGACGGACAGATCCTCTTCGACCGCCCTGCCAGCGAAGTCGACCAGGCGCAGCTCGACGCCCTGTATGCCAATGAGCAACTGCTCTCACCGCCCGCGCCCAGCGTGACCCTGAGCCTGCAGATCCCGCGATGCTGAATACCACTACTTTTGCAGTCGCCTGTAGGAGGGGCCTTGGCCGCGACGCTCTTGCGCTGCCCGGGTCGCGGCCAAGGCCCCTCCTACAAAAGCAGGACCGGACAGCGTGGGAGCGGCTTCAGCCGCGATGCCTTTGCGCTGCACCATTCGCGGCTAAAGCGGAATGCCGCCCGGCCGCTCCCCCAGAAAACCTGTACCGCACTGGAACCGCGCAATGCTGAGTCGCGACCCGGCCGCCCTGCCACGCCTGCTGCTGACCCTGCTGGCGCTGGCCCTGTTGTGGCCGGGTATGCGCATGAGCGAGCTGGATCTGGGCGTGCTGCTGCAGGCCGACAGCCAGAGCGAGATGGGCCGTTTCGTCGCCGCCTTCTGGCCGCCGGCGCATGCCCCGGACTTCCTCCAGCTGTTGCTCGACGCCACCCTGCAGACCCTGGCCATCGCCACTGCCGGCATGGCCCTGGCCCTGCTCCTGGCGATTCCGGCCAGCCTGCTGGCCAGCCGCGCGCTGTCGCTGTCCGCCGCCGCCCGCGGCGGGCGCCCCAAACCCTTGGCGCAGTTGCTGCGCTGGCCGGTGCGCGGCCTGCTGATCTTCCTGCGCAGCGTGCCGGAAATCGTCTGGGCCCTGCTGTTCGTCCGTGCCGTCGGCCTCGGCCCCACCGCCGGGGTGCTGGCCATTGCCATCACCTACAGCGGCATGCTCGGCAAGGTCTATGCGGAAATCTTCGAGTCGGTCGACCAGCGTCCGGCCCACGCCCTGCTCCAAGCCGGCAGCGGCCGGCTGGCGGCCTTCGTCTACGGCATCCTGCCGAATGCCGCGGCGGAGCTGACCTCCTACACGGTGTACCGCTGGGAATGCGCGATCCGCGCCTCGGTGGTGATGGGCTTCGTCGGCGCCGGCGGCCTGGGCCAGCAGATCGACCTGTCGATGCGCATGTTCGCCGGCGGTGAAGTGGCCAGCATGCTGCTGACCTTCCTGCTGCTGGTGCTGCTGGCCGACCAGCTCAGCCGCGTGCTGCGCGGGAGGCTGGCATGAACCGGCTGATCAACCTGTTGCTGCTGCTCGGCATCGGCGCGGCGGTGATCGCCTCGTTTGCCTATCTGGGCATCGACCTGGGCGTGCTGATCCAGGGCGACAGCCTGGGCCAGATGGCCGGCTATGTGCGGCGTTTTCTCAGCCCGGACCTGAGCACCGCGCACCTCGCCGCCATCGGCCGTGGCGCAATGGAAACCCTGGCCATGTCGGCCCTCGGCACCCTGCTCGCGGCGGTGTTCGGCCTGTTGCTGGCCTTGCCCGCCGCCGGGCGCTTCGGCTGGTCGCTGCAGAGCGCCGCGCGTTTGCTACTGAATGCCCTGCGCGCTATTCCCGAGTTGGTCTGGGCCGCGCTGATGGTGCTGGCCGCAGGCCTAGGTCCAAATGCCGGCACCCTGGCCCTGGCCCTGCATACCGCAGGCGTACTCGGCCGCCTGTTCGCCGAGGCGCTGGAAAACACCCCGACCGCACCGGCCGAGGCAATTCGTTTGCAGGGCGGCAGCCAGGTCGCGGCGTTCTGCTACGGCACCCTGCCCAACCTGTGGCCACAGCTGTTGGCCTACTGCCTGTACCGTTGGGAAAACAATATCCGCATGGCCAGCGTACTCGGCTTCGTCGGCGCCGGCGGCCTGGGGCAGATGCTCTACGTCAGCCTCAGCCTGTTCCAGGAGGCCCAGGCCAGCACGGTGATCCTGGCCATGCTGGTGCTGGTTTTCGGCGTCGATGTGCTGAGCGGCTGGACGCGGCAGCGCTGGGTACGGGCGTAGGGCGGGTGAAACCCGCGGTGCGCGCCACGCGGGTTTCACCCGCCCTACTCGGCACCAAAGCTGGTCACCACTGTCCAACCCGGCGCGGCACCGCTCAGGCGGCACGGGCCGGTCATCATTGTTTCGGGAGCTGTCCTTGCCTTCTGTTTTCTCACGTCGCCCCTTTCGCCTGACCGCCTTGCTTGGCGGGCTCGGCCTGGCCGCCTCGGTGCTGGCCTGCCCGAGCGGGCAGCAGCAGGTCTGTGCGGTGGTGTGCTTCTGTGCGCCGATCAGTCAGGCGGACATCGAGGTGCTCTACGAAGACGTCAGCCAGATGGCCGCCTCGGGCCTGGAGCAATGGCTGCTGCAGTCACGCGAGACGGCGGCAGCCAGCGGCACCCTGCCCATCCCCCTGCATATCCGCGCCCAACTGGAGCCCTACTACGGCATCGGCGTACTCGACGCGGCGCGCTACAAGGTGGGTGACGGCGAAACCCTGAGCGCCGCCAACACCATGCTGCAGAACCCCGATGTGCAGGCGGTGACGCTGATCGACATCATCGTTTTCCGTAACGCCGCAGACGCGCAGGACAACCTCGCGCTATGGGCCCACGAGCTGTTGCATGTGCAGCAATACCAGCAATGGGGCGTGCGCGAATTCGCCCGCCGCTACACCCGCGACCACGACGCCATCGAAGCCCCCGCCTACAAGCTGCAAATCGAAGTCACCCGTGCGCTGCGCGCCCAGGTGGCGCAGCGCGCTCCGGCACGCTAGGGCTTCGTCAGAAAGGCGCGTGATAGGTGCGGTGCGCGTTGGCCGCCTGAATTCCCGGATGCAATCCGGGGCAGAGCCGCCTGAGGTCCCGGATTGCATCCGGGCTACGATCTCCCGCCTCCGGCTCGCGAGGCCGTCAGGCCTGGCAGGCGTCCGCTTCGCCTCCCCCGCAGTGGCCATACTGCAGGCGGTCGCGGCCCTGTTGCTTGGCCTGATAGAGCAGGCGATCCACCGCCTCGATAAAGGCCAGCGGCGTGTCGTGCGCTTCGGGAATGATGGTGCCGACGCCCAGACTGACCGTCACCAGCTGCGCCACGTTGGACTGCTCGTGGGCAATCTGTTCCTTGCGCACCAGCTTGCGACAGCGCTCGGCGATCTTCTGCGCCGACTCGCCGTCGGTCTCCGGCAGCACCAGCACGAACTCCTCGCCACCGAAGCGCGCCACGCAGTCGCGCGGGCGCGCCGCCGCACTCTGTAGGGTTTGGCCGATGCGTTTGAGACAGTCGTCGCCGCGAATGTGGCCGTAGTGGTCGTTGAACTGCTTGAAGTAGTCGATATCCAGCAGGATCAGCGACAGCGGCCGGCGGGTACGCTGGGCGTTGCCCCATTCGATGTCGAGGATCGAGTCGAACATGCGCCGGTTGTTGATTCCGGTCAGGCCGTCCTTGTAGGAGTACTCCTCCAGCTGCCGCTGCAAAGCCAGCAGTTGTTCCTCGGTCTTCTTGCGCTCGCTGATGTCGAACATGAAGCCGACCAGCGCCTCGGTCTCGCCGTTGGCGTCACGCATTACGTGCACCACGTCGCGGATCCACACGTAGTCGCCATTTTTGGTCAGCGCCCGGTAGTCGGCCTCGTGGTCGATGCCGCACTGCGACTGGGCGATGCAAAAGTTCACCACCCGCTCGCGGTCCTCTTCATGGATGCGCTCGGCCCAGTCGTTGGCGCTGATCCAGCTCTGCTGCGTCCAACCCAGCAACGGCTCGATCTGCGGGCCGATATAGGCAAAGGTCATGCTCTTCCAGTCGATCTTCCAGGGAATCGCCTTGGTCGACTCGAGCAGGGTCTTGTACACGGCGTGATCCGCGTCGGCGGGCAATATGGGGTCGAGCATGGCGGCATTCCTCAAGGCTATGCCGCAGAAATTATGCCGGGTGGCGCTAGAAGTCCACCTTGCCGCGCCCGGCCTTGATCGCCCCGCGCTTGCTCTTGCCTTCCAGGCGGCGCTTCTTCGAGCCCAGGGTCGGTTTGGTCGGACGCCGTGCCTTCTCGGTCTTGCCGGCGCTGCGGATCAGCTCGGCCAGTCGCTCCAGGGCATCGGCGCGGTTCTGCTCCTGGGTGCGGTACTGCTGGGCCTTGATGATCACCACGCCTTCGGCGGTGATACGGTTGTCGCGCAGTTCCAGCAGGCGTTCCTTGTAGAACGGCGGCAGCGAGGAGGCCTGGCTGTCGAAACGCAGGTGCATGGCGCTGGACACCTTGTTGACGTTCTGCCCGCCGGCGCCCTGGGCGCGGATGGCGGTCAGCTCGACTTCATCGTCAGGCAGGTGGACGCTGTTGGAAATCACCAGCATGGACAGGGCCAGGAACGGCTGAGGGGCGCTCAGGATAACCCGGCGCCCGTCGTTCCCGCGCGTGTTCCCGTCGCGCACGCCGCTGCAGGCGCTAGAGCCAGCGGAACGGCTCGGTCGTCTCCCGGGCTGCCTTGAGGCCGGACGGCAACCCCCGCCTGGCATTCACCCCTGGCAGTCGCCGGTGCAGTTGACCATCCACGGCACGCTAAAACGGTCGGTGAGCATGGCGAAGCCCTCGGCCCAGAAGGTCTTCTGCAGTTCCATCTGCACCGAGCCCTGGGCTGACAGCGCCCGATACAGGCGCTCGGCCTGGACCATGTCATCGGCCTGGATCGAGATATGGCAGCCCTTAATGCCGTCATAGGCATCACCGGGCATGGTGTCTGAGCCCATCAGCAGCTCGCCGCCGGTGTTCAGGCTGGCGTGCATGGTGCGGTCGCGGTGCTCCGGCGCCACGTCACTGCAGGCCGGGCTGTCGCCGAAGGACATCACCACCAGCTCGCCGCCGAGCACCTCCTGGTAGAAACGGAAGGCCTCGGCACACTGGCCGTTGAAGATCAGGTAGGCATGGATTTTCATGATGGACTCCTTACGTTTTGCTCATCTGCACCCGCAGGCGCTCTTCCTGCTCGCGCAGTTCGGGGGTGAACTCGGCGCCGAAATCCTCGGCCTCGAAGATCTGCCGGATCTCGATTTCCGAATCGCCCGGCATCGGGTTGGGACAGCGCTTGACCCAGTCGATGCAGGCCTGCAGCGACTCCACTTCCCACAACCAGAAGCCGGCGATCAGCTCCTTGGTTTCCATGAACGGGCCATCGACCACGCTGCGCTGGCTACCGGAGAACTTCACCCGCACCCCTTTGCTGCTCGGATGCAGCCCCTCGCCGGCCTTCATCACGCCGGCCGCCACCAGTTCCTCGTTGTATTGGCCCATGGCCGCCAGCAGTTCCTCGCTGGGCATCACACCGGCTTCCGAATCCGCAGTGGCCTTGACTATCACCATGAATCGCATCGTTGATTCTCCTTGTTGGTCATTAAAGGAACCGAGTTGTGCAACGGTTCTAGCCAATAGTCGAACCGCTGTCAGGCAAATCGACAGGTCGCTGAAACTTTTAGTCGGAATTTCTGCAAAGCCAGGAAACCAACTCGGCGGTAAGTTAAGCAGCTGACTTTTCCAGGGGGTAACAGCATGGATTCGCTCACCCAGGCGGTGCTCGGCGCCAGTATTCAGGGCGCGTTGCTCGGCCGCTGGCAGGGCCGCCGCGCGCTGCTGTACGGCGCCATACTCGGCACCCTGCCGGATCTCGATGTGCTGATCGACTACGGCGACGCCGTGGCCGACATGACCTATCACCGCGGCTTCAGTCATTCGCTGCTGGTGCTCAGCGCCCTGGCCCTGCTGATTACCCTGGTCGCCCGGCGCCTGCAGCCCAACCCCGGTTACTCGGCGCGACGGCTGTTCCTGACCATCTGGCTGGCGCTGATCACCCATCCCTTGCTGGATGCCTTTACCAGCTACGGTACCCAGCTGCTCTGGCCTATCGCCCTGCCGCCGGTGGCCTGGTCCTCGGTGTTCATCATCGATCCGCTGTACACCCTGCCCTTGCTGGTGGCGGTGATTGCCGGCCTGCTGCGTGGCCTGCGCGAGCGGCCGCAGTGGCTGGCCATCTGCGCCCTGGGTGTGTCCAGCCTGTACCTGGCCTTTACCGTGGCGGGCAAGTGGATGGCCGAGCAGAAGGTCGAACAGGTCCTGGCCCAGCGCGGCATCCAGGCCGAGCAGCTGTTCAGCACGCCGACGCCCTTCAACAGCCTGCTCTGGCGGGTCATCGTGATCGACGGTGAGCACTACCACGAGGCCCTGGTCGGCTGGCTCGACGATAAACCGCCACAACTGGAACGTATCCCGCGTGGCACGGCGCTGGCCAAGCCTCTGCAGCATTCGCCCCAGCACGCACGCCTGGCCTGGTTCACCCACGATGTGCTGCGCTACGACCAGATCGGCGATCAACTGATCGTCACCGACCTGCGTCTGGGCATGACCGGCTATCACCCGTTCCGCTTCATCTTCGCCGAGCGCCGCGATGGGCGCTGGCAGCCGCTAGCCAACGTCGAGCGCCTGCCCTTTTCGCGTGGCCAGCCCGAACACCTGCTGGTGCTCTGGCAGCGCATCTGGAACGACCGCGAGCCCGTACAACTACTGAGTTGGGCCAACGCCCTGCAAGGAAAACCCTGAGCTCCGGCGCTCTTTATCTCAGCTAGGCTTGACGAAAAGCCGACACTGGAGAGGCCAGCATGAACATCCGCCAGAAAATGATCGCCTGTGGCGCCATCAGCGTGATTGCCGCCGCCCTGCTCGGCGGCATCGGCTTCTGGGGGCAGACTCAGCTGGCGGCAGCGCTGGCCGAGAACGAGTTGAGCGTCAGCGCCCTGCGCAACCACCTGGAAGGCGACATGATGCACGACGCCCTGCGCGCCGACGTGCTCGCCGCCTTCTACATCGAGCCCGGTGACAGCGCGGCAGCCGAGCAGGTGCGCACGGATCTGCGCGAACACAGCCAGTGGTTCCAGCGCACCCTGGCAGACAACGCCAAGCTGCCGCTGAGCGAGAACATCCGCCAGGCCATCGCCGAATCGCAGCCGGCACTCACCGAATACATCACCCAGGCCGAGCGCATCGTCGCCCTGGCCCTGACCGACCCGCAGGCCGCGCGCAGCGAAATGGTCGGCTTCGACCAGAGTTTCGAAGTGCTGGAAGAAAAGAATGAGGCCCTCAGCGGGCTGATCGAAGACCACGCCGCGCAGACCCGCAGCGACAGCGAAGGCGCCGTGCGCCAGGCGGCCTGGCTGTTGATCGGCGGCATATTGGTGGTCTGCTGCCTGCTCTGCCTGCTCACCACCCAGCTGATGAAGGCCGTACTGCGGCCCCTGGAAAAGACCATCGCGGTGGCCAGGGCTATCGCCCAGGGCAATCTGCGCAGCGTGATCCATATCGACAGCAACGACGAAGCCGGCCAGTTGCAACAGGCCCTGGCCGACATGCAGGGCAACCTGCGGCAGATGATCGACAGCATCCGCCACGAGGGCGAAGCCCTGCAGCACACCGCGCAGAACCTCAACGGCGCGTCGCAAAGCATCGTCAAGAGCGCCAGCGAAGAATCGGACAGCGCCACCAGCATGGCCGCGGCCATGGAAGAGATGATCCACAACATCGACCAGATTGCCGGCCACGCCCGCAGTGCCCAAGCCATTTCCTCGCAATCGGAACAGCTGGCCAGTAGCGGCGGCCAGGTGATCATGGGCGTAGTGGAAGGCATGAGTCGGATCGCCGAAGCGGTCAACGAATCCTCCAGCACCATCACCGCCCTGGGCCAGTCATCCGAGGAAATCCACTCGATCATCCAGGTGATCAAGAGCATCGCCGAGCAGACCAACCTGCTCGCCCTCAACGCCGCCATCGAGGCCGCACGGGCTGGCGAGGCCGGTCGAGGCTTTGCCGTGGTCGCCGACGAGGTGCGCAACCTGGCGGCGCGCACCGCCCAATCGACCCAGGAAATCACCGGCATGATCGAACGCATCCGCAGCAGCACCGAGCAGGCGGTGAGCAGCATGCAGACCGGCGTAGACCGGGTGAACGATGGCGTGGCCCTGGCCCGCCAGGCCGGCGAATCGATCAACGAGATCCGTGGCGGCGCCCAGCGGGCTGCGGAGATGGTGGAAGAGATTTCCCACACCATCAGCGAGCAGAGCAAGGCCAGCAGCGAAGTGGCCCAGCGCGTCGAACATATCGCGCAGATGTCACAGAGCAACACCCGCACCGTGCACGAACTGGCCGATGCGGCGCAGAGCCTGGACCGCGTGGCGCGCAGCATGCAGAGCTCGGTGCTGCAGTTCCAGACTTAGCTCCGTTCTGTTGCGTAGGAGCGAGCTCTGCTCGCGAAGCTCTATCGGATACCCAGTTCGCGAGCAGAGCTCGCTCCTACAGTCGTAGCCCGGATGCAATCCGGGAACAGGCAGCCCCGCTCCCGGATTGCATCCGGGCTACAACTGCTAGTTCCTTTGCCCCCCAGAAAAAAGCCCGGCCTGAGCCGGGCTTTTTCATGCCTGCAGGTGTCAGCGGTTGCTGACCTCGGCACTCGGGCTACCCGCCGCCAGCTTGATGCGGTAGCAGACCCAGATTAACAGCACCCACACCGGCATCGCATACACCGACACCTGAATCCCCGGAATCAGCAGCATCACACCCAAGATGAACAGCACGAAAGCCAGGCAGATGAAGTTGCTCAGCGGGAACCAGAAGGCCTTGAAGCTTGGCTCCACGCCCCTGGCCTGCATGGCCCGGCGGAACTTGATATGGGTCAGGCTAATCATCGCCCAGTTGATCACCAGGGACGCCACCACCAGCGACATCAGCAACTCCAGCGCACCCTCCGGCGCCAGGTAGTTGACCAGCACGCAGAGCAGGGTCACCGCCGCCGACAGGGCAATGGCCAGCACCGGCACGCCACGGCTGTTGACCTTCATCAGCGCCTTAGGTGCATCGCCCTGCTCGGCCAGGCCGTAGAGCATGCGGCTGTTGCAGTACACACCGCTGTTGTAGACCGACAGCGCGGCAGTGAGCACGACGAAGTTGAGGATATGCGCGGCAGTGTCGCTGCCGATCAGCGAGAAGATCTGCACGAAGGGGCTGCTGCCGTAGGCATCACCGCCGGCGGTGAGGGTCTGCACCAGGCTGTCCCAGGGGTACAGCGAGAGCAGCACGGTCAGCGCGCCGATGTAGAAGATCAGGATACGGTAGACCACCTGGTTGATCGCCTTGGGGATCACCGTTTTCGGCTGGTCCGCTTCGGCGGCGGTGATGCCGACCAGTTCCAGGCCGCCGAAGCTGAACATGATGATCGCCATCATCATCACCAGGCCCGAGATGCCATTGGGGAAGAAGCCGCCATGGCTCCACAGGTTGCTGATGCTCGCCTGCTCGCCGCCGGCGCCGCTGAACAGCAGGTAGCAACCGAGCAGGATCATGCCGATGATCGCCACCACCTTGATGATGGCAAACCAGAACTCGGTTTCACCGAAGGCTTTGACGTTGACCAGGTTGATCGCGTTGATCAGCACGAAGAACGCCGCCGCCGTGGCCCAGGTAGGAATCCCCGGGTACCAGTACTGCACGTACTTGCCCACCGCGGTGAGCTCGGCCATGCCGACCAGCACGTAGAGCACCCAGTAGTTCCAGCCGGACAGGAAGCCGGCGAACGGCCCCCAGTAGCTGTGGGCGAAGTGGCTGAAGGAACCGGCCACCGGCTCCTCGACGATCATCTCGCCGAGCTGGCGCATGATCAGGAAGGCGATGAAGCCGCCGATCGCATAACCGAGGATCATCGACGGCCCGGCGCTCTGCAGCACCCCGGCCGAGCCGAGGAACAGGCCAGTGCCGATGGCGCCACCGAGGGCAATCAACTGGATATGGCGATTCTTCAGGCCGCGCTTGAGCGGGCCGGCGTGCAGATGTTCGGACATCAGCGAAGGCTCCGCAGCGAACGGAGGGCAAGGCAAGTGCAAGGCATGGGGTCACCTGACTGTCGAAGTGAGCCGTCGGACTCGTGATCCATTACGGCAATCTGGGCCATAGGCCGCGCCCCACATGGCCTGCAGGCACCTGTGGAGCGGGTCGCAGTATACACCCCGAGGTCAGGTCGGCGAGTTGTCCAGGCCCCAACAGAAAGCGCACCCGTCGTAGCCCGGATGCAATCCGGGAACAGGCAGCTCCGCTCCCGGATTGCATCCGGGCTACCACGCCGGCAACGCGGACAATCCCCTCTCCCACTTGTGGGAGAGGGGAGCCAAGCACTTAGGTGAACCGAATTACCAGCGGAGCTGGGTTCACCCAGCACAGGGTATCAGCGCAGCGCCAACTCATGGCGCACGCGCGGCACCAGCAATTCACCAAGCAGGGCCAGGACGCCAATCGCGCCGGCGATCCAGTACCACTGGGCGATCGGGTCGAAACCCAGCCAGCCGAGGGCATGCAGGAACACCATGAGGATCAGCACCGGGCTGACGTAGCGCACCATGAACAGCCACAGGGCATAGCCGGCCGGCGCCAGGCCCAGTTCGTCACGCATGATCTCGCTGCGCAGGCAGTAGCCGGCGAGGATCACCATGCAGATCCCGCCCAGCGGCATCATCCAGCGCGAGGTCAGGTAGTCCAGGCCATCGAACAGGGTAAAGCCGAACAGCTTCCACTCGGCGCCGACGTTGAACGAGAGCATCGCCAGCAGGCTGATCACCAGCAGCAGCGCCCCGGAACCGGCGGCCGCCTTGATCCGGCTGATGCCGTGCTTCTCGTTGAGGTAGGCGACCAGCGCCTCGATCATCGAAATGGCCGAAGTCAGCGCGGCGACCGAGACCATGGCGAAGAACAGCACGCCAAACACCGTGCCGAACGGCATCTGCTGGAAGGCCAGCGGCAGGCTCATGAAGATCAGGCCCGGGCCGGCGCTGGGGTCCATGCCATTGGCGAAGATCACCGGGAAGATCGCCAGACCGGCCAGCAGCGCCACGCAGGTATCGGCGATGGCGACGATAAAGGTGGTGCGGGCGATGGACTGGCCGTCCGGGATATAGGAGCCGTACGTGAGGATGGCGCCGGAAGCCAGGCTGAGAGTGAAGAAGGCATGGCCGAGGGCCGCCAGCAGCGCTTCGCCGGTGATCTTCGAGGCATCGAAGGTGAACAGGAAGGCAAAGCCCTGGGTAAAGCTGCCGCTGGTCCAGGCATAGCCGACCAGTACGATCAGCATCAGCGCCAGCCCCGGCATCATCCAGCGGAAGGCCTTCTCCACCCCGGCCTGCACGCCCTTGCCGACGATCCACAGGGTCAGCAGCGCCACCAGCACGCTCCAGCCGCCCAGTTGCCAGGGGCTGGCATTGTGCGTTTCAAACACCTTGGCCAGGGCGTCCACGCTGGGCGCGGCCAGGGCCCCCGAGGCCATCTTCCACGTGTAGGCGAAGGCCCAGCCGGCCACCACCACGTAGAAACACAGGATCATGAAGCCGGCGAGCATGGCCATCAGGCCGACGCTCTTCCACAGCGGGTTACTGTTGTTCTCGCGCACCACGCGGGCGATGGCGTCGATCGGGCTGCCGCGGCCACGCCGGCCGAGGGCGATCTCGGTCATCATCACCGGAATACCGATGGCCAGGATGCAGGCCAGGTACATCAGGACGAAGGCACCACCGCCGTATTCGCCGGTGATGTAGGGGAATTTCCAGATATTGCCCAGGCCCACAGCGGAGCCGGTTGCAGCGAGGATAAAGCCCCAGCGCGAGAGCCAGAGGTTCTTCGGTTTTTCACGGGTCATGCGTCACCTGTTGTTTTTATCGTGACGGGGATCGAACCCGCCGCGCTTGTGGCACGGCGGAGCTAGGCAAGACATTGGTCTTCCCCTCTCCCGATCGGGGAGAAGGTCAGGCAGAGGGCCAACCCTACTGTGCGTCGGGCTGCACCTCCGGAGCGGCGTTCTTGAACGCATCGAGCGCTTCGCAGCGCGCCGCGATAGCGAGGATGCGCGGATAGCCGCTGAGGTCACACTCGAAGCGCCGCGCGTTGTACAGCTGCGGGATCAGGCAGGCCTCCAGGTAGCCGGGGCGTTCGCCCAGTGACAGGCGCCCATCAAATACGGCCAGGCCCTGCTCCACCGCCGCCAGGCCGTTGTCGACCCAGTGGCGGTACCAGGTGTTCTTCGCCTCGTCGGAGGCGCCCAGCTCAGTGGACAGGTACTGCAGCACGCGCAGGTTGTTCAGCGGATGGATGTCGCAGGCGATATGCAGGGCCAGGGCGCGCACCTGGGCGCGTTGGGCCGGGTCGGCCGGCAGCAGCGCCGGTACCGGGAACACCTCGTCGAGGTATTCAAGGATGGCCAGCGACTGGGCGATGCGCACCCCGCCATTGCCGGCATCCACCAGCAGCGGCAGCAGGCCCTGCGGATTCAGCGCCAGGTAGTCGGCAGAGTGCTGCTGGCCACCGTCCTTGACCAGGTGCACCGGCACCTGCTGGTAGGCCAGGCCCTTGAGACCCAAGGCGATGCGCACCCGGTAGGCGGCGCTGGAGCGCCAGTAGGAATAGAGCGTCAGCATGGTTCCCTCCCCGTAGCCCGGATGCAATCCGGGAATGCCTGCTCGGTCTCCCGGATTGCATCCGGGCTACGCATATTTTTCCACCGCCTGGTCGATGGCGCCGAAGATGCTGTGGCCGGCGGCGTCGAACATCTCGATGCGCACGCGGTCGCCGAACTTGAGGAACGGCGTCTTCGCCTCGCCGCTCTCGACGATCTCCAGCATGCGTTTCTCCGCCAGGCAGGACGAGCCGGCACTGCGATCGTAATTCGAGACAGTTCCGGAGCCGATAATGCTGCCGCTGCCCAGCGGGCGGGTCTTGGCGGCATGGGCGACCAGGGTCGGGAAGTTGAAGGTCATGTCCACGCCGGCATCCGGCTGGCCGAACAGCGCGCCGTTGATGTGCGAGACCAGCGGGCGATGCACCTTGCCGTCTTTCCAGGCGTCGCCCAGTTCGTCAGGGGTCACCGCTACCGGCGAGAAACTCGACGACGGTTTGCTCTGGTAGAAGCCGAAACCCTTGGCCAGCTCGCCGGGGATCAGGTTGCGCAGCGATACGTCGTTGACCAGCATCAGCAACTGGATATGCCCGGCCGCCTCGGCCGCGCTGGCGCCCATCGGCACGTCGTCGGTGATCACTGCCAGCTCGGCTTCCAGGTCGATGCCCCAGGCCTCGTCGGCCATCAGGATCGGGCTGTGCGGCGGGATGAAGCTGTCGGCGCCGCCTTGGTACATCAGCGGGTCATGCCAGAAGGACTCCGGCATCTCGGCGCCGCGGGCCTTGCGTACCAGCTCGACGTGGTTGACGTAGGCACTGCCGTCGGCCCAGTGAAAAGCACGCGGCAGCGGGCTGTGGCAGTCGGCCTGGTCGAAGTAGAAGGCATCCGGTTCCAGACCATCGTTGAGGCGCTGGTAGGTCGCCTCCAGGTGCGGGCGCTTGATCGCCCAGTCGTCCAGGGCGGCCTGCAAGGTGGCGGCAATCTGCGGCACCTTGACCGCGCGGGTCAGGTCGCGGGATACGACGACTAGCGAGCCGTCGCGGCCTTGATTCAGTGATGCGAGTTTCATAAGCAGTTTCCGTCAATATGTAGGAACCAACTTGCTGGCGATCAGCAGGTCAACAGCATCGCCAGCAAGCTGGCTCCTACCGGTTTGTTCAGACTGATTTCCCCGGCGCACGCCAGGAGTTCACGTATTCGGGCACGTCCACGCCGGCGGCGGCTTCGGCCACCTCCAGGGCGCGGCGGGTGTCGATCATCACCGCCACTTCCTCGGCAAAGGTCGCCGGGTCTTCCGTGGCCTTCTTCAGCGCCTTGGGATGCGGGCCGTGGGGGAAGCCGCAGGGGTGGAAGGTGACCATCCCGGCCTCGATGTTGTCGCGGCTGAAGAAGTTGCCGCGGTGGTAGAACAGCACCTCGTCGTAGTCGTCGTTGTTGTGGAAGAACGGCACTTTCAGCGCGCCCGGATCGGACTCGATCGGCCGCGGGGTGAAGGTGCAGACGACGAAGCCATTGGCGACGAAGGTGGTGTGCGCCGAGGGCGGCAGGTGGTAGCGGTGGCTCATCAGCGGGCGGATGTCGCGCCAGTTGAGGCGCACCACTGTGTTGTCGCCGTGCCAGCCGACCACATCCAGCGGGTTGTACGGATAGGTCACCGTGCTGATCTGCTCGCGCCGCTTGATCCTGATCTGCCAGGGGTTTTCGTCCTGCTGGGCCTTGAAGGCGGCGTCGATGCGCGGATGGTCGAGCACCGCCGGGTCGAAGATCGCCTGCGCGCCGAGCAGGCCTTTGTCCGGTAGCTGGTAGGCGCCGTCGGTGTTCTCGATCAGCAGGAAGTGGCTCGGTGCCGTCGGCTCGATACGCCAGGCGGTGCCGCGCGGGATCACCAGGTAGTCGCCGTCGCGGTATTCCAGGTGGCCGAAGTCGCAGTAGAAGTGCCCAGCGCCGTCATGCACGAACAGCAGCTCGTCGCCGTCGCTGTTGCGCACCAGGTGGCGCATGGCGCCGTGAGTCTTCCACACGCGCAGTTTGACGTCGGCGTTGTGCAGGGTCAGCGGCGCCTCCAGCGGGCAGTCGCGCTCGCTGGCGATCTGGTTGAAGTTGAAGGCGTGCGGGCGCAGCGGCCCCTCCCAGTCGACCCAGCCGGTCGGCGGGTGCTTGTGATGCAGGTGGGTCACCGGGCCGAAGAAGCCCTCGCGGCCCATCTCGCGCTCGTAGGTGCCCTGCGGGAAGTCGCAGTGCGCCTGGCGCGAGCACTCGCCTTCACGCAGGGGAAAGCTGATCCAGTTACGACTCATGGCGTAGCTCCAGACATGTAGGGTGGAAAACCGCGAAGCGTTTTCCACCAAATACTCGTGCTCCCTGGTGGATGTGAAAAGCGACATCCACCCTACGGTTCACTCCGCGGAAATCACACCGCGCTTGATCTGGTCTTCTTCGATGGACTCGAACAGCGCCTTGAAGTTGCCTTCGCCGAAGCCCTGGTTGCCCTTGCGCTGGATGATCTCGAAGAAGATCGGCCCGATCACCGTGTGGGTGAAAATCTGCAGCAGGATGCCGTCATCACTGGGCGCGCCGTCGATCAGGATGTTCAGCTCGCGCAGTACCTCGGTCGGCTCGCCATGCCCGGCGACGCGGGTGTCGACCTTGGCGTAGTAGGTGTCCGGGGTGCTGAGGAATTCCACGCCGTTGGCGCGCAGCTGGCGCACGGTGGCGTAGATATCCTCGGTGCTCAGGGCGATGTGCTGGATGCCTTCGCCGTGGTACTCGCGGATGAATTCCTCGATCTGCGACTTGTCGTCGGCCGACTCGTTGATCGGGATGCGGATCTTGCCGCACGGCGCGGTCATGGCCCGCGACAGCAGGCCGGTGAGCTTGCCTTCGATGTCGAAGTAGCGGATCTCGCGGAAGTTGGCGATGCGCTCGTAGAAGCCCGACCAGACGTCCATCTGCCCGCGCTTGACGTTGTGGGTCAGGTGGTCGAGGGCCTGCAGGCCAACCGCGTTGTCGTTCGGCGTGCGGCCTTCGATGTACTCGAAGTCGACGTCGTAGATGGTCTTGTCGCCGTAGCGATCGACCAGGTACAGCAGCGAGCCACCGATGCCTTCGACGCAGGGGATGTTCAGCTCGCCGAAGTTGGCATGACTGCCGACCAGCGTGGCGCCCTGGGCCTCGACATAGGCGGCGGCCTGGGCCGCGTTCTTCACCCGGAAGGCCATGGCGCAGGCGCTGGGGCCGTGTTTCAGGCCGAACTCACGGACATGGCCGGTGGGGCTGCCGTTGAGGACGAAATTGATGTCGTTCTGCTGGAACAGCCAGACTTGCTTGGAGCGGTGCTTGGCGGTTTCGGTGAAGCCCATGGCGGTGAACAGCTGGCGCAGCTGCTCGATGCCTTCCGGCGTCGGGGCGGTGTATTCGACGAATTCGAAACCGTCGGTACCAATGGGGTTGTGCTGCTCGATCATGGCCACGGCGTTCATCCGGCCTCCGCGTTGTTGTTGTAGGCATGGTTGTTGTAGGCATGCGCCCTGCCCTGACGGCAGCGCGCTGTGGATAGCCTCATAACAACCCGCGAACCGCAGACGAACAAGCCGACCTGCGACAGCCTGACCCTCACCCTGTCCGGCTGATCGGCAGGTTTTCCTTACACCCCTGAAATCGCCGGAAAGCGCCACCGCAACGGCTTGCCATGCGTAACGATTTCTTGCCAATGCGGTTCAGGAAGCTGCCAGCAGACGGCGCAGCGCGTTTCAGGTGGACTGATTGGCGGTCGCCAGCCACTCACCTTGCGGCGCCTCTGCCAGGCTGGACAAGGCAAAAGGCTGCGGCCGGGCGATCACGTAGCCCTGGGCGTAGTCGACGCCGATCTCGCGCAAGGCCTGGAGGATCTCCTCGGACTCGACGAACTCGGCGATGGTCAGCTTGCCCATGACATGACCGATATGGTTGATCACCTCGACCATGGCCCGGTCGATGGGGTCTTCCAGCATGTCGCGGACGAAGCTGCCGTCGATCTTCAGGTAATCCACCGGCAGGTGCTTGAGGTACATGAAGGACGACATGCCGGCGCAGAAATCGTCCAGCGAGAAGCGACAGCCCAGGCCTTGCAGCTCGCCGATGAAACGGGTGGCCTCGGCCAGGTTGGTGATCGCCGTGGTTTCGGTGATCTCGAAGCAGATCATCTGCGGCGGCACCGGCTGGCTGGCGAACTGCTCGCGGATGAAATCGAGGAAGGCGCTATCGCCGATGCTCGCCCCTGACAGGTTGACGGCGCAGGTAGCGCTGTCCTGCAGGGCACCGCTGGCCAGCTGCTCGGCCAGGGCCTGCAGGGTGTTGCGCAGCACCCAGCGGTCGATCAGGTGCATCAGGCCGTAACGTTCGGCCGCCGGAATGAAACTGCCGGGGCCGATGATCTGGCCATTCTCGTCCTGCAGGCGCAGGAGGATTTCCACATGCACGCTCTCGACCTCGTCGCGCAGGGCGATGATCTTCTGCGCATAGAGGCAGAAGCGGTCCTCCTGCAGGGCCGTGTGGATGCGCTGCACCCAGCTCATCTCACCGACCCGCAGGGACAACTCGGAGTCGTCCGGCTGATAGGCGTGCACGCGGTTGCGGCCCTTCTCCTTGGCCGAATAGCAGGCCATGTCGGCAGTGCGCAGCAGTGACTCCAGGCTGCTGGGGCCTTCGCTGATCTGCACCAGGCCAATGCTGACGCTGATGGCAAAGGGGCGACCGTTCCAGATAAAGCGCAAATCCTGCACGGCCTTGCGCAAGGCCTCGGCAATCCGCTCGCTGGCCTCCGCCGGGCAGTTTTCCAGGAGGATGCCGAACTCGTCACCGCCCAGACGCGCCAGCGTGTCGCCCTCGCGCAGGTGCTGTTGCAGCTCACTGCAGACCTGGCGCAGCAACTCGTCGCCGGCAGCATGGCCGCTGGTATCGTTGACCAGCTTGAACTGGTCGAGATCGAGAAACATCAGGGCATGCCGCCGGTGCTCGTGCTGCAGGCGTTCCAGCAGCTGGGCCAGGCGGTATTCGAACTCGCGCCGATTGACCAGACCGGTCAGTGCATCGTGGCTGGCCTGCCAGGACAGGCTGGCGACGAACTGGCGCTCGCGGGTCATGTCGTGCAAGACCATCACCGCCCCGCTGACCTGGCCGTCGGTAAGGATCGGCGTACCGACCAGATTGACCGCCACCGAGCTGCCGTCCGGACGCAGGATCAGTTTGGTGTGGTCGCATACGCTCTGGCTGCTGCCCGCCAGGATCGCCTGCACGAAGGGCTCGTCGCCCTCGCCTGGCTGTTCGTCGACAATCGAGAACAGCGCATCGAAGGGCTGGCCCTGAGCCTCCCCGATCCGGCAACCAATCAGCTGCTCCGCCGTCGGGTTCATGTAGGCGATATGACCACGCGGGTCGAGGCTGATCACCGCATCGCCAATCGCCGCCAGGGTCACCTGGGCGCGCTGCTTCTCGCGCTCCAGGGCGTAATCGGCATACTCGCGCTCGATCAGCAGCTTGCGCGTGCGCAACACTGCCAGGCCGATCAGCAGCGCGGCGGTAAGCAGGTTGAGCAGCGTCAGCAGGCGCAGCACCACCCGCGAGGCTTCGCCGAGGATGCTGGAAAATGCCTCGGCGGCCGGCGTGGCACCGTTGTTGATCTGCTCGACACGTGCCTGCCAGTCGGCCCTCTGCCCAGCGCTGACCTGACTGCGAGTGATGCTGGCGTGCATCTCGTCCGCCAACGCAGTCAGCTCGAAGATGTAGCGATCTGCCAGCGTCCATTGCGCGATGGCCCGTTGCAGGTAGCTGAAGTCGCGAAAATTGCGAAACAGCCAGATCATTGCCTCGACATCGTCGGGGTGATTCTTGCCCTGCAGAATGCCCGCGTTCGCCGCCACCAGATCAGGCTCGTCCCGGCTCAACTCGACCCGGAAGACGTGATCGCCCAGAGGCACGGCAATCGCCTGGCGGTATTGCTGGAAATGCTTGGGGTCCTGGCTCTGCGCATAGAGATCGAGATGATGGATGGCATCCTTGAGGCCTTTCGACCACAGGCTCTCGCCGCCCACATAGGCGCGCACGGCCGACATCACATAGAGGCTGCCGCCGGCCAGCAGCGCCTGCAGCAGAATCACCAGGGCAAACGGCCAGACCAGCCGCAACAACTGGGCAGTGGTACGCGCTCGCCTGGCACCGATCTCCGTACTCATCAATTCCTTTCTCCTGACCGTACCGCGCGCAGTCATGGCCCAACTACGCCAGTAAAAGCGCCAATCCCTTGCGCCAAACTCGGGGTGAGAACAACAAGGCAGCCCTGCCCCTGCCTCAAGGGGCATATGGATGAGGTATAGATGGCTTTTTTGCTGAACGACAGGTCAGGAGTAGCGAGCAATCGCGAAAGTTTCCAATTCAGCAGGTTGGATCATGATTGCAGTGGTTCGATGGTGCTTGCGTAGGGTGCGCAGGCTCTCAGCGCCGGCGAAACAACGGTCGCGGCTCGATCACCGAGCGACCGTACTGCACGCTCATGCCGGCCAGGCCCTTGAGCGCATCCTCTGCCGACTTGTCGGCACGCACGGCGAAGCTGTCGAAGCCGCACTGGCGCATATGGCTGAGCTGGTCGCGCAGCACATCGCCGACTGCGCGCAACTCGCCACGCCAGCCCAGGCGCGTACGCAGCAGGTAGGCCTGGCTGTAGCCACGGCCATCACGGAAGGTCGGGAAGTCCACGGCAATCAGCGGTAGCGCCGGCAGGCAGATGACCAGGCTTTCCACCTCGTCGTCCGGCGCCAGCCACAGGCCATCGCGGCTGGATTGGCGCCCAGCCAGCACCGCGTCGCTCTGCCGTTCGCGCCACTGCGCCAGGGGCAGAATCAGTGGCGCCTGCTCGGGCGTTGCTTCACCCTGGCGAACCAACTGCCAGGGATCATCGTCAACCAGCCGCGCCGCGCCCTCCACCAGCCTGATCAGGTTGTTCATGCCGGCACCTCCTGCGGGCGATAGACCCGCTGCTTGAACGGCTCCAGGCCGATGCGCGCCACGCAGTCGACGAAGTGCTCGCCCAGTGCGCGCTGCTGCAGGTAGACCTGGATCAGGCTCTCGATTACCTGCGGCACTTCGTCGGCGCCGAATGCCGGGCCGATCACCTTGCCCAGCGCGGCCCCGTGGCCTTGGGCGCCGCCGAGGGTGATCTGGTACCACTCGCTGCCGTTCTTATCCACGCCGAGAATGCCGATGTTGCCGATATGGTGGTGGCCGCAGGCGTTCATGCAGCCGGAGATATTCAGGCTCAATTCGCCGATATCGTGCAGGTAGTCGAGGTCCGCGAAACGCTGCTGAATGGCCTGAGCGATGGGAATCGACTTGGCATTGGCCAGGGAACAGTAGTCGCCACCCGGGCAGGCGATGATGTCGCTGAGCAGGCCTATATTCGGCGTGGCCAAACCAGCCGCCGTGGCCAGCTGCCAGAGGTGATACAGGTCGCTCTGGCGCACATCCGGCAGCACCAGGTTCTGCTCGTGGGCCACGCGGACTTCGCCGAAGCCGAAGGCCTCGGCCCAGTCGGCCACCGCGTCCATCTGCGCGGCGGTGATATCGCCCGGCGGCAAGGCCGCGCCCGGCTTGCTCGACAACACCACGCTGGCATAGCCCCGCACCTTGTGCGGGTGCACGTTGCGCGCCAGCCAGCGGGCAAACTGTGGGTCATGCAACTGCTCGCCCGGCTGCACGCCGCCATCGGCCAGCACGGCGTAGGCCGGCGGCTGAAAGTGCGTGGCCACACGCCGATACTCCTCATCGGTAAGCTCGGCCGGGCCATCCTTGATCGTCGCCCACTCCGCCTCCACCTCCTGGGCAAAGGCCTCGATACCCAGGGCTTTGACCAGGATCTTGATCCGCGCCTTGTACTTGTTGTCGCGCCGGCCGTGGCGGTTGTACACGCGCAGGATGGCCTCGACGTAGCTCAGGGTATGGCGCCACGCCAGGCCCTCGCGGATCGGCACACCGATATCGCGTACCCCAGGCCACCGCCGACCAGCACGCGCAGCAGCTCGCCGGTAGCATCGCGGTACAGCTGCAGGCCGATATCGTGCACCTGCACCGCCGCGCGATCCTCGGCGGCAGCACACAGGGCGATCTTGAACTTGCGCGGCAGGAACAGAAATTCCGGGTTGACCGTCGACCACTGGCGGAGAATTTCTGCCAGTGGTCGCGGGTCGAGAATCTCGTCAGCCGCCACCCCGGCGAAGGCCTCGGTGGTGACATTGCGCACGCAGTTGCCGGACGTCTGGATGGCGTGCATCTCTACCGCCGCCAGCTGTTTGAGGATGTCCGGCACCTGCTCAAGCTCGATCCAGTTGAACTGGATATTCTGCCGGGTGGTCAGGTGGCCGTAGCCGCGATCATGCTCGCGGGCGATGTGCGCCAGGGTGCGCAACTGGGTCGACGACAGGGTGCCGTAGGGAATCGCCACCCGCAGCATGTAGGCGTGCTTCTGCAGGTACAGGCCATTCTGCAGGCGCAGCGGCAGGAACTCCTCCTCACTCAGCTCGCCACTCAGGTGGCGTTGCACCTGGTCGCGGAACTGCGCCACCCGCTCGCGCACCAGCGCGTGGTCGTAATCGTCGTACTGGTACATCCCGCCCCCTCATCCACCACCCGCACAGCGGGTTCAAGTGAGGGTGACTATGGCGGGGCGGAGCGCGAGCAGAACAGACTCAGATTGGTCGGGAAAGTACGGAGCAGATGTCGAGAGAGCGCGCTACGACCAATAGAGCGGGGCTGCAGATTGGCTAAAACCCACCAAGAGTGCTCGTTTAGGGAGAGGAAAATAAATCTGTCCCTTTTTCCCCTGGCAGCCCAGCCAGACCGCCATCCACTACCACGGCGGCCTGCTCGAACTGCTGGCCACCACCCACCGGCGGAGGACTGTGGTATGACCCCATTACCCCTTGATGTGATCGCACTTAGCAACAAATTCAGCAGTTCCACGGGGCGTAGCATGACCAACTTCTACCCCACCCACCCGCTGCCCAGCCCCAACTTCGGCGGTCTGGTGATCAAGAACTTCGCCTGCAGAGGTACCTGCGCTTCAGTTACCTACCTCACAACAGCTGTTCACTGTCCCAAAGAATTGAGACCTTCACTCCGCCTCCCAACCTCACCTTCGGCATCTCTTGTTAAGAGATATCGATCACCCAGTAATTCCAACCGAATGGGGTTTGAAAAGCTCCTCACTCGCCACATAACCCTCCAGAGAGCTTCTTGCAGCTCTAAGCCCATTAAGCAAGTTGCTCACGTCCTGAGTGTTGCTGATGTCATCCGGATGTATTCGGTCAGAGAAACGTGCAATCGCCACCTTGACGTCTTGAATATGTTTCAGCAGAAGCCGATCACCGGTTGCCAAAAGCAGGGTAGAAAACTGTTGCTGTATATCCTGAAGAAGCGAATAAAGCAGGAGACGAGTTGCACCATACGAATAACCGTTGCGGCCGTTACGAAGCTCTCCTACGAATCTCTCAGCCGTATTGATTACCTTAATCAATTGGATGTACTGCCCAATCTCGACTGCGCGCCTGTCATCTTGCCTGCTGCGCTGCTCTGCAGCCCTCAGGCGCCAAGGCACAACTATGGCCACCGCAATCGCGGCCATCGCACCGATAGCCTGAGCCCAGCCAGCAGAATCGGCGGGCAGCCAGCCATGCTTTACCCAATATGCAACGGAGCCAACGAGCAACCAAACAGCCGCACTGCCAATCATCAGCCACCACAGAGCCCAAAGTGTGGCCTCGACCATCCTTGCCTTGAGATCACTTTTCATTTACCAGTCCAACTTCTATTCATAGTGTTTGCCGTATTCGGCCATAAATTCGTCGGCTGCCTCCTGCCAACCCCGAACCTTCTCTTTTGCATAGTCCTGAAGACGTCTGGTTATGCCCTGTTCCGCTCGCAATATTGCCTGCAATTCACACAGGACATCTTCGGCATTGCTGACGAGCATCAGTGTTCCAATTTCTGGCTCGAGTGCTATCCGGCCCACGCGATCAATCGCAGCCTGAACTCGCGCCTCGAAGTACCTAAAGTCCTTCCAATCATCACGCGGCCTCCCAGTCTCATCCCTAGGAAAATCAGCAAAGATAATCTCGCTGAGAACTCGGTACATTTCTTGGCAAACGACATATCGCACATTGTTTACTCGGTCCTTCAGGTGCCATCGCTGCCACTTACGCTCGGCTTGCGCGATACCTATCGCGACAATCAAGGCAATGATTGCACCTATGGCCTGAACCCAGCCTGGCGCGGTGTCCTTATTCCATACGAAAGCATCCAGCCAAGCACCATCCGCACTAAACAGCCAAAGCAGCAAAATAACTATGACTGGAGAAATCAACAGCCCGGCAAGGATTACCAACGGCCGGATTTCAATTTTGTAGTCGCGCCATCGCTTCAGAATCATCCCTCAATCTCCACCATCCCTAACCGATGCAGAGTGCCCGCGGCCGACTCACTAGTCCACGGGGATCTGCGCTTCGCAGAATCTCCAGTGCCGGCAGCAGCCTGACAAGAGGGAGACCTATGTTTCTCACTGAGGCAGAACTTCAAACCCTCTCCGGCAAGGTGAAGCCCAGCGCCCAAGCGCGCTGACTCAAGGCCGAGAAGATCGCCTACATCATCGGCGGCGACGGCAAGCCCAAGGTGCTCCGCGACCTAGTGGTTGCACGCCTCGGCGGCGCCGCCCAAACTCCCTGAAGCCTTCAAATAGACAAATCACGCTAAGTTATTGAATGACAGACCTTTCTCAACACACACCGATGATGCAGCATCATCGGTGTGTGTTGTGGCTTGCACTGAATTTGCCCAGCGATCTGCCTGCCGCGTCATCAGCACGGCTAAGCCACAGCATCTGATCCGCTTTTTATCGATCAACCTGAATCTGTTATGTAAGTGCTGACGCGCCGACCATTGCCTCATCTTGGAAAAGCTTGATGAGGCAGCTGTCATGAGCGAACGCATCCCCGCGCGGATCGTGGAATCCATCGACGTCACCCAGCCTGTGCGGCTGACGCCATCCCTGGCTGGCGGGCCGATCCATACCCGAAGTTTCAGCGGGCGTTTCCGCAACCTGCGCCTGTATGGCGCCGGTCTGTTGTTCCTGATTTTCTTCGGTACCGCCTGGCTCGACTGGGACGGGCGCCAGGCGGTGCTGTGGAACCTGGCCGAGCACCGCTACTACATCTTCGGCGCGACCTTCTGGCCGCAGGACTTCATTCTGCTCTCGGCGCTGCTGATCATCGCCGCCTTCGGCCTGTTCACCGCCACGGTGGTGGCCGGGCGCATCTGGTGTGGCTACACCTGCCCGCAGAGCGTGTGGACCTGGGTGTTCATGTGGGCGGAAAAAATCACCGAGGGCGAACGCCACCAACGGATCAAGCTGGACGCCGCGTCCTGGTCGCTGAACAAGCTGGCCCGGCGTAGCGCCAAGCACGCCATCTGGCTGGCCGTGAGCCTGCTCACCGCGCTGACCTTTATCGGCTACTTCACCCCGATCCGCGAGCTGAGCGCAGAGCTGTTCAGTCTGCAACTCGATGGCGCCACGCTGTTCTGGGTGCTGTTCTTCAGCGCCGCCACCTACCTCAACGCCGGCTGGCTGCGCGAAAAAGTCTGCGTGCACATGTGCCCCTACTCGCGCTTCCAGAGCGCCCTGTTCGACCAGGACACATTGCTGGTGGCCTATGACGCGAGCCGCGGCGAAGGCCGTGGCCCGCGGCGCAAAGACAGCGACCATAAGGCCGAGGGCCTGGGCGACTGCATCGACTGCCAGATGTGCGTGCAGGTCTGCCCGACCGGTATCGACATCCGCGACGGCCTGCAGATCGACTGCATCGGCTGCGCCGCCTGCATCGACGCCTGCGACTCGATCATGGACAAGATGGGCTATGCCAAGGGTCTGGTCGGCTACCGCTCCGAGCGTGAACTGCAGGGCGGCAAGACCCACTGGCTGCGCCCGCGCCTGCTTGGCTATGGCGTGGCCCTGACACTGATGATCGGCGCCTTCATCTGGGCCCTGGAAGCGCGCTCGCTGGTGTCCATCGACGCCGCCAAGGACCGCAGCATGTACCGAGAAAACGCCGCCGGGCAGATCGAGAACACCTACCGCCTCAAGGTGATCAACAAGACCCAGCAGGCCCAGCGTTATAGCCTGCAACTGCTGGACAGCCCCAGCCTGCGCCTCGACGCGCCCCGGCAATTGCTGCTGGCCCCGGGGGAAATCCTCGACGTGCCGGTGACCCTGGTGCAGCTCGCCGAGCAGGCCAGCGCGACGGCTATGCCGATCCGTTTCGAGGTCAGTAACCTGGCCGACGCCAGTGAGCGCGCGCAGACCCAGAGCATGTTTATCGCCCCGGCCAGGCGCTGACGAGCATGCGCCGGCAACTCGCCGTAGACTGTGGCTCACCATGGGCCGCAGTCACGGACACGATGAAGCGCTACGAGAAATTCGCCGACCAGATAGCCGAGCTGATCCGTTCCGGAATGCTCACGCCCGGCGAGAAAGTACCTTCGGTGCGCCACGCCAGCCGCACCTATGGGGTCAGCCCGTCCACCGTATTTCAGGCCTATTACCTGCTGGAAGACCGCGGGCTGATCCAGGCGCGGGCGCGCTCCGGCTATTTCGTCCGCGAACTGGCGCGGCACTCCCTGGCCGAGCCGGAGACCAGCGCGCAGGCGGCGCAGACCACCGAGGTGGATGTCAGCGAGCTGGTGTTCTCCGTGCTCGGCTCACTGAAAGACCCGCACACGGTGCCCTTCGGCTCGGCCTTCCCCAGCCCGCAGCTGTTTCCCCTGCCGCGCCTGGCGCGTTCCATGGCCCACGCCCTGCGCGACATGCCGGCGCATGCGGTGATCACCGACATGACCAGCGGCAACCCCGACCTGCGCCGGCAGATCGCCCTGCGCTACATGGTCGCCGGCGTGCGCCTGCCGCTCGACGAGCTGGTGATCACCAACGGCGCCCTGGAAGCGCTGAACCTGTGCCTGCAGACGGTGACCAGCCCCGGCGATCTGGTGGCCATCGAGGCGCCGGCCTTCTACGCCACCCTGCAGGTGCTGGAACGACTCAAGCTGAAGGCGGTGGAAATTCCGGTCAACCCGCGTGAAGGCATCGACCTGGAGGTGCTGGCCGAACGCCTGGCCAACCTGCCGATCAAGGCCTGCTGGTTCATGAGCAGCCTGCAGAACCCGCTGGGCGCGAGCATGAGCGACAGCAAGAAGCAGGCGCTCTATGAACTGCTACAGCAGCGTCAGGTGCCGCTGATCGAGGACGACGTCTACGCCGAGCTGTACTACGGCGCGCAGCCGCCCAAACCGGTGAAGAGCTTCGACCGCGACGGCCTGGTGATGCACTGCGGCTCGTTCTCCAAGAGCCTGGCGCCGGGCTACCGGGTCGGCTGGGTGGCCGGCGGCCGTTATGCCGAGCAGATCAGCCGGCTCAAGCTGATGACCACCATCTCGCCCTCGGTGCCGGCCCAGGCGGCCATCGCCGACTACCTGCAGCACGGCGGTTACGATCGCCACTTGCGCAAGCTGCGCCATGCCCTGGAAACCCAGCAGGGCGCGATGCTCGCCTCCGCCGCCCGGCACTTCCCGGCGGGCACACGGGTGACGCGGCCCAGCGGCGGCTACTTCCTCTGGTTCGAGTTCCCCGAGCAGGTCGATTCGCTGCAGCTGTTCCAGCTCGCCCTGGCCCAGGGCATCAGCCTGGCGCCGGGGCCAATCTTTTCCGCCACCCGGCGTTTTCGCAACTGCGCGCGCCTCAACCACGGCCATCCCTGGGATGCGCAGAGCGAGCAGGCCATGGAACTCATCGGGCGGATTCTGGCCTCATTTTGAGCGTGCGCACTGATCAGCGCGGCAACTGTGCCGATACGTGGTAAAGCCGACGTCGAAATAGTGGCACACTGATACTTATCCAGCCGACACCACGACAAGAACCACAATAGAGTGAAGCGCCATGAGCACTGACAGCGATACCAGCACCAACGAAATGCTCAGCGACCTGCAGCGCATCGAGCTGCTGGAGAAAACCGGCAAACTCAACCGCCTGCTGATTTACGGCCTGAGCGGCGGACTGGTACTGGCGCTACTGGCCATCCTGCTGGTCGGTCTGCTCGGCGGCGGTGGTGAAGAGGAAGAAGCGGAAAAGGGCCCGAGCCTGGCCAGCGTCAAGGCGCTGGAAGCGCGGCTGGCCAGCCTGGAACAGCAGGTCGAACCGCTCAAGCAGCAGGTGCAGAACCAGCAAGCGCTGTTCAATCTGCTCAAGGGCGGGCTGCCGGCACCCGCTGCCACGCCAGCGCCAGCTGCGACTGGGGCTGCGACTGCCAGCACTGAGCCCGACAAGTCCGCCAGCGAGACCAAGCTGATGGTGGCCAGGACCCTGATCGGCCAGGAGCAGAGTTACCAGAAGACCATCACCGCCCTGAAAAGCGGCATGCGCGACCTGGCCGGGATGATCGCCGGCTCGCGCAGCTGGCTGGAAGACTATGAGTCAGACCTGAACAAGCCGCTGGCCGAAAGTCAGGCGCGGGCCAAGGCCCTGCAGCAGTGGGCCAACGGCAAGCCGGCCTCCGCAACGCAATAAGAGCCTGTCATGACGCTTACCGCCGCCCTGCTCGCCTATGTACTGGCCGCCAGCCTGCTGACCGTCACCCCGGGCGTAGACACCGCGCTGATCCTGCGTACCGCTGCGCTGGAAGGGCCGAAGCGTGCGGCCATGGCCGCGCTCGGCATCAACGCCGGCTGCCTGCTCTGGGGCGCCGCCGTGGCACTCGGCCTGGGCGCGTTGCTGGCCGCCTCGGAGCTGGCCTTCAACATCCTCAAGTGGAGCGGCGCCGCCTACCTGTTGTGGCTGGGCCTGCAGATGCTGCTCAAACCCCGCAGCGAATTCAGCCTGACCAGCACCGCCGAGGAGGAACGCCATGGTCAGCTCGGCTGGTTCATCAAGGGCCTGCTGGGCAACCTGCTGAACCCCAAGGTCGGGGTGTTCTACGTATCCTTCCTGCCGCAGTTCGTGCCGGCCGGTTACCCGGTGGGCAGTTTCAGCTTTGCGCTGGCCTGCATCCACGTGCTGCTTGGCCTCTTCTGGGCCGCCGCACTGATCCTCGCCACCCGGCCGCTGGCTACCTTTCTGCGCCGTGGCGGACTGGTCCAATGGCTGGACCGCGCCACCGGCTCGGTGCTGCTGGTATTCGCTGCGGGCCTGGCGCTCGCCAAGCGCTAATTCTGCATTGGCGTTGCCTGCGCCTGAATCAGACACTGCCCGGCAGCACCTGCCTCGCCATACACGGCCGGTGCACCCGCCTGCCCCTACGGCCCGGATTGGGAATACCTTGATCCCGGTAGGCCGCGTGACCCGTTGACCGCTGCCGCCATCACCACCCTCGCCCGAGAGCCCGGGCGGCGCGCCCGCACCGCCCTACATTTGCCCAAGTAAGCCTGACAGCCGAACGCTTACGACTCCCAGGGCTTGCCGCGGGTATCCGGGTGGATCGGCAGTTTCTGTTGCAGCGCGGCCTTGGCCAGCATGTGCGCGCTGATCGGTGCGGTGATGAAGAGGAACAGGGTGATCAGCAGTTCATGCAGGCTGAGGCCATCGCCGCGACTGCCGAAAAACAGCAGCGAGGCGATCACCAGGCTGCCGACCCCAAGGGTGGTGGCCTTGGTCGGGCCATGCAGGCGGGTGAAGAAATCCGGCAGGCGGTACAGGCCCACGGCGCCGACCAGGGTGAAGACACTGCCGCTCAACAGGAAAAACGCCACCAGGGCTTCGATCCACAGGTTCATCGCGGTGCTCCTATTCGATGATGTCGCCGCGCAACAGGTATTTGGTGATGGCCACGGTGCCGATGAAGCCCATCACTGCAATCAGCAGCGCCGCTTCGAAATACAGGTCCGAGCCTTCCCAGATACCGAGCAGCACGATCAGGGCGATGGCGTTGATGTACAGGGTGTCGAGGGCGAGGATGCGGTCCGGCAGGCTCGGCCCCTTGACCAGGCGCGCCAGGGTCAGCAGCAGGGCCAGCCCGAGCAACGCCAGACACAGCGGAATCACGTAGCCGAGCATGTGAACACCTCGCGCAGTGGCGCTTCGTAGCGCTGTTTGATTTGCGCCACCAGGGCTTCCTCGTCCGGCACATTCAGACAATGCAGCAACAGTGTGCGGCGGTCGTCGCTGAGATCGGCCGATACCGTGCCCGGGGTCAGCGAAATGATGCTGGCGAGCATGGTCAGCGCCAGTTCATCTTCCAGCAGCATGGGCACCTCGACGAAGGCCGGACGCAGCTGGCTGCGCGGATTGAGGATCAGGCGCGCCACCTGCAGGTTGGCGACCACAATATCGCCGAGCACCAGCAGCAGGAATTTGCACAGCAACCCGGGGTGCTCGACCCGCGGTGGATTGATCCAGAACACCCGGGTGATCAAGGGAATCAGCCAGCCGAGCACACTGCCGAGCAGCAGGTGACCGACACTGAACTGGTTCACCAGCAGCAGCCAGAGCCCCAGCAGGCACAGGCTGAGCAGTGGATGGGGCAACCAGCGCCAGGTTTTCATAGGCCACCTCCGGCTTGCAGGGTCTGCCGGTAGGCAGCCAGGTCATGCAGCTGGCTGACGGTCGCCGCCAGGTACTCCAGCACCGGCGCGGCCAGCAGCACCAGCAGCGGGCTGAGCAGCAGCAGGCCGAGGCAGGCGCACAGGCGACCATAATCCAGCTCGGCGCTGTCCAGCTGATCGCGCCCGACCCGCCAGAACAGCGTACTGCCGGCACGACTGAGCGCCACCAGGGTGCCCAGCCCGCCAATCAGCAGCAGCGGCCACAGCCACAGCGCCTGCTGGCCCTCGACCGCCTGCAACAGCAACAGCTTGCCGAGGAAGCCGGACAGCGGCGGCAGGCCGGCCACGGCAATCGCCGCGAAGAAAAACAGGCCGCCGAGCAGATGCGGATTCTGCAGCGCCGGGCCCTGCACTAGATCACCGCCCTTGACCCCGCGCTGACGCGCCACCAGGTCAGCCAACAGGAACAGCGCCGCCGAAATCCAGGTGCTGTGCAGCCAGTAGTACAGCGCGGCCTGCAGCGCCTCGGCCGTACCCAGCGACAGGCCGGCCAGCAGCGTGCCGACGGAAATCACCACCAGGTAGGCGACCAGGCGCTGCAGGCTGCAGGCCGACAACGCGCCGAGCACGCCGATGGCGATGGTCAGCAGGGCCAGTGGCCACAGCCAGTCCTGGGCCAGGTTGGCCAGGCTGCCGGCCTCGCTGCCGAAGATCAGGGTGTAGACGCGCAGGATCGAATACAGGCCGACCTTGGTCATGATCGCGAACAGTGCCGCGACTGGCGCGGTCGCCGAGGCATAGGCGCGCGGCAGCCAGAAATACAGCGGCAGGAACGCCGCCTTGAGGCCGAACACCACCAACAGCAACAACCCGGCGGCGGCCAGAATCGGCGCCTGGTCGGCATCGGCGGCGGCCACCTTGACCGCCAGATCGGCCATGTTCAGCGTGCCGCTGACGCCATACAGCGCGCCCACGGCGATCAGGAAGAACGCCGAGCCGAGCAGGTTGAGCACCACGTAATGCAGGCCCGCGCGCACCCGCTCGCGTCCGCCGCCATGCAGCAGCAGCGCGTAGGAAGCAATCAGCAGGATCTCGAAGAACACGAACAGGTTGAACAGGTCGCCGGTGAGGAAGGCGCCGTTGATGCCGAGCAACTGGAACTGAAACAGGCCATGGAAACTGCGCCCGCGCTCGTCGTCGCCGCGCAGCGCATACAGCAGGGCGAACAACGCCAGCAGCGCAGTGAGCAGCAGCATCAGCGCGCTGAGGCGATCGAGCAGCAAGACGATGCCAAACGGCGCCGGCCAGTTGCCCAGGGCATAGGTCTGCACGCTGCCCAGGTCGGCCTGGGCCAGCAGCCAAAGGCTGCACGGCAACAGGGCCAGGGTCGCCAGCAGCGACAGCGCACGTTGCACACGCAGGCTGGCGCCGCTGGCGAGCAACAGCAGGCAGCCGACAAACAGCGGAATCAGGATCGGCAGGATCAGGCCATGGTTCATCATGGCGACTCCTCGCCATCGACATGGTCATTGCCCTGCTCGCCCAGGCTGCGCAGGGCCAGCACCACGACAAACGCGGTCATCGCGAAGCCGATGACGATGGCCGTCAGCACCAGCGCCTGCGGCAGCGGGTCGGTGTACTGGCCGCCCTCGCGAATCACCGCCGGCATGCCGCTCTGCAGGCGGCCCATGGCGAACAGGAACAGGTTGACCGCGTAGGAGATCAGGGTCAGGCCCATGACCACCGGGAAGGTGCGCGCGCGCAGCAGCAGGTACACCCCGCTGGCAATCAGCACGCCCAGAACCAGCGCATACAGCGCTTCCATATCAGAGTGCCTCCTGTGTGCTGTCGCTGCGGGTCAGTTTGCCCAGCTTGGCAAGGATCATCAGGGTGGCGCCGACCACGGTGAGGTAGACGCCCAGATCGAAGAGCATGGCGGTAGCCAACTCGAATTCGCCCACCAGCGGCCAATGGAAATGACCAAAGGCGGTGGTCAGGTAGGGGTAGCCAAACGCCCAGCTGCCCAGACCGGTGAGGCTGGCGATCAGCACGCCGAGGCCGGCCAGGTAGTGATAGTTCAGCGGCAGGCGACTCTGCGTCCAGCTCACCCCGCTGGCGACGTATTGCAGAATCAACGCCACGGCGGTGACCAGCCCGGCGATGAAACCGCCGCCCGGCAGGTTGTGGCCGCGCAGGAAGATGAACACCGAAATCAGCAGCGCCATCGGCAGCAGCACCCGCGACAGGGTGGCCAGCAGCAGCGGATGGCGGTCCCGCGCCCACAGGTGGCCGGCGGCATCAGTGCCGGGCTGGGTCAGGCGCAAGCCATCGAGCAAGGCGTAGATGCCCACGCCGGCAATCGCCAGCACGCTGATTTCACCGAGGGTATCGAAACCGCGGAAGTCCACCAGAATCACGTTGACCACGTTGGTGCCGCCACCGCCCGCCACGCTGTTGTCGAGGAAGAACCCGGAAATGCTCTGCAGCGGACGGGTCATCACCGCATAGGTCAGCAAGGCCACTGCCCCGCCACAGCCCAGCGCCACACAGAAGTCACGCAGGCCGCGCAGGCTGCTGCTTTCCGCCGGGGTCTGGGCCGGCAGGAAATACAGCGCCAGCATCAGCAGGATGATGGTCACCACCTCCACCGACAGCTGGGTCAGGGCCAGGTCCGGCGCCGAGTAGCGCACGAACACCAGGGCCACCATCAGGCCGACCACGCTGAGCATCAGCAGGGCCACCAGGCGCTGGCGATGGAAGATCACCGTGAGCAGCGCGCCGCCGCAGAGAATCAGGCTGCCCAGCAAGGCCGCGCCATCGATCGGGCTCAGGCCCAGCGAGCCGGTCAGGCGCTCCAGCGGCGCCAGCCCAGATACCAGTACCACCAGCGCCGCCAACAGCATCAAGGCCAGGTAGCGCTGCAACGAACCACTTTCCAGGCGCCCGGTAATCGCGGCGCTGAGGCTGACCAACAGGCGCACGCCGCCCTCGAACACTTCCTTGGCATCCACGTCCGGCAAGCCGGCGTACCAGCTGAACAGCGGCTTGCGGCAGACATACACGAGCACCCCGCCGAGGGTGGCCACGGCGCTCATCAGCAACGGCAGGTTGAAACCGTGCCAGATCGCCAGGCTGTATTCGGGCAGTTCGCCGCCCAGGCTGGCCGAGGCCGCCACCGCCAGCAGCGGCGCCACGGTGTAGGCCGGCAGCATGCCGACCAGCAGGCAGAGGAACACCAGGATCTCTACCGGCACCTTCATGTAGCGCGGTGGCTCGTGGGGTGGGTACTTCGGCAGGTTGATCGGCTCGCCATTGAAGAACACGTCGTGGATGAAGCGCAGCGAATAGGCCACCGAGAACACCCCGGCCAGGGTCGCCGCCGCCGGAATCACCCAGCTGAAGCTGCCCAGCAGATGCTGGCCGAGGGTCTCGCTGAAGAACATCTCCTTGCTCAGGAAGCCATTGAGCAGCGGCACCCCGGCCATCGCCAGGGACGCCACCATGGCCAGCACGGCAGTGTGCGGCATGTACTTCCACATGCCGTTGATGCGGCGCATGTCGCGGCTGCCGGTCTCGTGATCGATGATTCCTGCGGCCATGAACAGCGAGGCCTTGAAGGTCGCGTGGTTGATGATGTGGAAGATCGCCGCCACCGTCGCCAGCTGGGTACCCAGGCCGAACAGCAGGGTGATCAGGCCCAGGTGGCTGATGGTCGAGTAGGCCAGCAGGCCCTTGAGGTCATGCTGGAACAGGGCCATGCCAGCGCCTACCAGCAGGGTCGCCAGGCCGGTCAGGCTGACCAGGTAGAACCACAGCTCGGAGTCGGCCAGCGCCGGGTACAGACGTGCCAGCAGAAATACCCCGGCCTTGACCATGGTCGCCGAGTGCAGATAGGCGGAAACCGGAGTGGGCGCTGCCATCGCATGGGGCAGCCAGAAGTGGAATGGGAACTGCGCCGACTTGGTGAACACGCCCAGCAGCACCAGCACCAGGGCCACCGGATAGAGGGCGTGGGCACGGATCTGCTCGCCAGCCGCCAGCACCACGCTAAGTTCGAAGCTGCCGACGATATGGCCGATCAGCAGGACTCCGGCGAGCAATGCCAGGCCTCCCCCGCCGGTCACCGTCAGGGCCATGCGGGCGCCTTTGCGGGCATCGCCACGGTGGCCCCAGAAGCCGATCAGCAGGAACGACGACAGGCTGGTCAGCTCCCAGAACACCATCATCAACAGCAGGTTTTCCGACAGCACCACGCCAAGCATGGCGCCCATGAACAGCAGCAGGTAGCTGAAGAAACGGCCGATGGCCTCATTCTCGGCCAGGTAGTAGCGGGCGTAGAGGATCACCAGCAACCCGATCCCGAGGATCAGCAGGGCAAACAGGAAGCCCAGGCCATCCAGGCGCAGCGCCAGGTTCAGCCCCAGCTGCGGCAGCCAGGGCTGGGCTACCAGCAGCAACTCGCCGGAGAACACCTGCGGCGCCTGCAACAGCAACAGGCTCAGCGCCAGCACAGGCGCCAGGGCCGCCGCCAGGACACAGGGCAGTCGGCCAAACCGCTCACACAAGACCGGCAGCAAGGCGCCGAGAAATGGCAAACCGACGATGAGCAAGAGCTCCATGAATCCCCCTGTACTGGTTCGCCGTGAAGGCGCCATATGGATGGCGACAGAAAAGGCGAAGGATCTTCCAAGATGCTTCCGTGCCCAGGCTAAGCCTTTGTCTGCACAGAACTATTCGCCGATTATCGCGATCAATGAAGGCCGCGTCATTGATGAATTATTTCCAAAGCTGTGCGCAGAACACAGAAATACCCCACGCCAATGAAAAGGCCCGGCAATTGCCGGGCCTTGAGCCTGCTGAGAATGACTCAGTGAGCGACGCGGCTGGTGCCGTCGACGGTCATGATGCGGACACGCTCACCCACGCGGAACACCTCGTTTTCCTGCACCTGCTGCACGTAGGCACGCAGGGTGCCGTCGTCTTCGCGCACGGTGATTTCCACACCCTGGGTGCGGGTCAGGCCTTCCTCGGTCATGGAGCCGAGGAAACCACCGGCCAGAGCACCAATCACCGCCGCCACCGCAGCACCGCGACCGTCGCCGATACCGCTTGCAGCCACGCCACCGATGACTGCTCCGGCCCCTGTGCCGATAGGCGTCTTGGTGCCTTCGATCTTCACTGGACGCAGCATTTCGATAGTACCCAGGCGAACCGTCTGCACCTTGCGCGCCTCGTCACGGCTGTAGCTATCGCCGCTGAGGTTGGAAACGCAACCACCCAAGGTCAGCGCCAGGGCAGCAAAAGCTGCAGTCAACAGCATGGATTTACGCATTTGGTTCTCTCCGTGTAAGACAGTAAACATTAGACCGCGCCCATTGCGCTGTGTCACCGCCTCCCTGCTCTGAATATAGAGGATGGTCGCGACAATAGGTCCGATTCCCGGCGCCGTATTCTTTGATTAGGGTAAAGCCAGCAATAGCGACAGGATCAGCCATGGATTACTTCATCGTCGTCATTACCACGGCCGCCGGCTTGTATTTTCACTGGTGGCTGTATGTGCGCATCAAGCGCTGGATGGACCGTGACCTGGCGCTCTCGCTGGCCGACGGCGATCCGGCCAAGCGTGCCTATATGCTCGAGCGCCTGGCCGAAGCCAAGACCGCTGGCATCCGCCGCCGTGATCTACCCGCCTGGCTGCAGCAAGCCGCCGCGGCCTACCGCGCCGCCTGAGCCAGACGCCACAGTCGAGCCAGGTCGACACTGCGCGCTTGCAGCTCGACAGCAGCGCTGGCGCAGGCCTGCTCCAGGCTGACTGGCCCAGGCGTGAGGCTGAATGCCGCGGCAATACCGGCGCCATACAGCGCTTGGTAGTCCACCCCCAGGCTACCGGCCAGGGCGATCACCGGAACGCCGGCAGCCTGGGCGATGCGGGCGACGCCAACCGGGGTTTTGCCGTGCAGGCTCTGTGCGTCCAGGCGCCCCTCTCCGGTAATCAGCAGATCGGCCCCTTGCAGCGCTTGCGCCAGGCCGGACAGCTCGGCCACCAGCTCGATACCGGGACGAAAGCTCGCGTGCAGGAACGCCTTGCAGGCAAACCCCACCCCGCCAGCCGCGCCGACACCGGGAAAGTCGCGATGATCCTCACCCAGGATGGCGGCGACACACTGCGCGTAGTGCGCCAGTGCGCTATCCAGTTGCTCGACCTGCGTCGGGTTGGCGCCCTTTTGCGGGCCGAATACTCGGGAGGCACCGCGCGGCCCGCACAACGGGTTGTCGACATCGGCCGCGACCTCGACCCGCACCTGCTGCAAGCGTGGGTCCAGACCACTGATATCCAGGCGCTCCAGCTCGGCCAGCGCCGCCCCGCCGGGTGCCAGTTCGGCGCCTTGACGATCGAGCAAGCGCACGCCCAACGCCTGCAGCAGACCGGCACCACCATCGTTAGTGGCACTGCCGCCCAGCCCAAGAATGATCCGCGTGGCGCCCGCATCCAGAGCCTCGCGGATCAGTTCACCGGTTCCGTACGTACCGGCGCGGGTGGCATCCCGCTGGGCCGGCGCGACCCAGTGCAGGCCACTGGCGGCGGCCATTTCGATTATCGCCGTGGCGTTGTCCAGCCAGCCCCAGTGCGCCTGCACCGGGGTGCCGAGCGGGCCACGCACCTGGCACTCGCGGCGTTCACCACCGACTGCGGCGAGCAGCGCATCGACTGTGCCCTCGCCGCCATCGGCCATGGGCAGCAGAACGATCTCGGCCAGCGGAAACACCTGCCGCCAACCGCGAGCAATGGCTTCAGCCACCGCGGCGGCGCCGAGACTCTCCTTGAAGGAGTCGGGGGCGATAACGATCTTCATGGCAGCCGCGCCAGGCGCTGGACGCGGTTCAGGGAGCCAGGCGCTCGCGCTGCCAGGCGTCGTTCAGCAGGCGATAGTTGAGGCGGTCGTGCAGGCGACTGGCCCGGCCCTGCCAGAACTCGATGCGCTCGGGCAACAGGCGATAGCCGCCCCAGTGCGGCGGGCAATGCGGGGCGCTGTCGAGGAAGCGCCGTTCGGTTTCCGCGAGCAGGCCTTCCAGCTCGGCGCGATCGGCGATCACCCGGCTCTGCGGCGAAGCCCAGGCCCCCAGGCGACTACCCAGCGGGCGCACCTGGAAGTAGGCATCGGATTCCTCGGCACTGACCTTTTCCACCCGCCCCTCGATGCGCACCTGGCGCTCCAGGCTGGGCCAGAAGAAGGTCATGGCGGCAAACGGACGAGCCGCCAGCTGCTCGCCCTTGGCACTGTCGTAATTGCTGAAGAAGGTGAAACCGTGCTCGTCCAGGCCCTTGAGCAGTAGCACCCGGCAATGCGGGCGGCCATCGCCATCGACCGTGGCCAGGGTCATGGCATTCGGTTCAACCGGCAACTGCTCAGTCTTCACCGCATCGGCGAACCATTGGCGAAACAGGCTGAACGGCTCGACCGGGGCCTGCGTTTCACTGAGGCCATCGCGCGTGTAGTCGCGGCGCATATCGGCAAGGGACTGGGCCATGGGACGCTCCTTGGAATGATGGCCCAGTTTATTCCGCCGCGACCTTGGTAGTTTGATCTGCGACAGTCTTGCTCGGAACTGCCGGCTGGTTGTACTTGGCCAGCAGCGCCACCAGGGTTTTCTGCGGAGTCAGGACGATTTCCACACGACGGTTCAGGGCACGGCCTTCGTTGCTGTCGTTGGCGGCGCGCGGCATGTTCGAGCCCACGCCCTTGAGCAGCAGACGATCACGCTGCAGGCCGCTGAGACGGAAGATCGAGGCGACGGCCTTGGCGCGGTCCTCACTGAGCTTGCGGTTGTCTTCGACCTGGCCCTTGCTGTCGGCGTGACCGAGGATCAGCACTGCCGTGCGCGGATCTTTCTCGAGAATCTTGGCCACCCGGGTGAAGGGACCGAGCACCGCCGGCATCAGCATGCTCGGGCGATCCGGGTTGAACGAACTGTCCACCGGGGCCGTGACCACCAGCACGTTCTGCTGGCGCTCCAGCTGCATCTTGCTGCCTTTCAGCGCCTCACGCAGGCGCGGCTCGTACTCGTCCAACCAGGCATCGGTGAGCTGGTGGTCGATCTTCGGCGCCACCGTTTTGGCCTTGGTCGTGCTCTTTTCTGCCGAACTGAAGGGCCACCAGCTGTTGCCGGTGGAAGCGGAATCGCCCGCCTTGTCGGCAGAGCCGGCACAGGCAGCGAGACTGAAGCAGAACAGCAGGGCCAGAGAATTTTTACGCATTTCGACCTTCCAAAAAACAGGGTTCAAAGACATTGATCCAGCACACGCGCCAGTTTCTGCGCACGCGGGTCCATCAATACATAGGGGCCAAGGCTATTGGTGACAAAACCGAACGCAATCTCACGCTGCGGGTCGGCAAAGCCCACCGAACCACCCGCGCCCGGATGGCCGAATGCCTTGCGCCCCAGGCCATAGGTGGCATTGGCCACGTCTGGCTGATCGAGCATGCAGCCCAGGCCAAAACGGGTGCGGGTGAGCAAGGTCTTGTCCTCGCCACAGGCATGCTCGCGGGTCATTTCATTGAGCTGCTCGGCCTCGAGCAGGCGCCCATCGAGCAGGCCCGCATAGAAGCCGGCCAGCGCCCGCGCATTGCCGTGGCCATTGGCCGCCGGCTGCTGCATGCGCCGCCATTCCGGTTTGTTGGTACTGGTGAGGATAGACGGCGGGTTGGCGAACGCGCGCGTACTCATGGCCGCCGGTTCGCTCATCATGCAACGCAACAGACGCTGCGCCGCGGCATCGCCCATATCGCCCTTCTTGCGGGCGATATGCGCTACGCGCTCGAATTCGCTGTCGGCCAGGCCGACATGAAAGTCCAGGCCCAGCGGCTTGGCAATACGTGCCACGATCGATTCGCCCGGGCCACGCCCGTCGATCCGCCGCAGCAACTCGCCGACCAGCCAGCCGAAGGTGATGGCGGCATAGCCATGGCCCGTGCCGGGCGTCCACCAGGGCTGCTCGCTGGCCAGGGCCGTGGTCATCTGCTGCCAGTCATACAGCGCCTCGGCCGGCAGCATCTCGCGCAGGGCCGGCAAACCAGCGGTGTGCGCCAGCAACTGGCGCGGCGTGATGCGTTCCTTGCCCGCGGCGGCAAACTCGGGCCAGTACTGCGCCACCGGCGCATCCAGATCGAGCTTGCCCTCGCCGACCAGTTGCAGGGCTGCTACGGCGGCGAAGGGTTTGGTGCAGGAAAACAGGTTGAGGATGGTGTCGCTGTGCCAGGCCTGCTCGCCGTCCTTGTCGGCCACACCGGCCCACAGGTCGACCACAGTTTCCCCACCAATCTGCACGCAGAGCGCGGCACCGCGTTCCTGGGCATCACTGAATAGCTCGCCGAACGCCTCTTTCAGCGTTTCGAAACGCAGGTCGAAATAGCCCTGGACTTGCAACCTGATACTCCTCGGTCAGCTTGGCCGGCATTGTTCCAGTACCAGGCGCTCCTGTGAATCCTGGCCACTTGCCCAAGACCGACTGTTAGACCAACGGTGCCCCCAGAACCTGTATGGACTCTAAGGTTGCGTTGCCGCCGGCTGCTGGGTCGACTTCAGCACTTTGCCCGGCACCTGCAGGTTGACCTTGCGCACCGCCTCGACAAAGCCCTGCCAGGGCCGATCGGTGATGCCGAGCAGGCCAAGGTGGCCGTTCTCGCCATCGAGCAGGCGGCCGCTGGCCGGCTGATCGAGGTACTGGAACCAGTGCACACCGACAATGCTCGGCTCTTGCAGAGCCTTGTCGAGGAAGTGGGCGTAAGCCGGGCCACGTTCCTCTTCCTTGTACACCTCGCTCACCCCACCCCAGAACGGCCCGCGATCACGCGAACCGAAATGGAATTCGCTGATCAGCAACGGCTTGTCCAGCGCGCGCAGCACGGCGAAGTCGTAGCCATGCTGCGGTTCACGGGTGTAGAAGTTGAAGCTGACCACATCGCAATACTGCGCACAGGCGGCAATCGCTTCGGGCGTGGTGATGGCAAAACGGCCGCCGAGCAGCAGGTGATTGGGTGCATGCCACTTCAGCGAGTCGGCGATGGTCTTGAAGTAGGTATCGGCCAGCAAGCGCTGGAAGCTCTGCAGGTCGACCTCGATCTGCGGATGCTCGGCACTCGGCAGCGGCGCCTCGAACCCCGGGTCTTCCATCAGCTCCCAGGCACCCAGCTGGATACCCCAGGCCTTGGACAGGCCGTTGTGGTTGCGGTACTTGTCCCGCAGCTGCTTGAGGAACGCGCGCTTGGCCGGCACATCGGTGGTCAGGCGCAGGGTGCTGTAGGCCAGCGCATAGCGCGCCTTGGGCTCAGCGCCCGGGGCGGCCCAGGCCAGTTCGTTGTCGGCGAAGAAGCCGAGCAGCCAGGGGTCATCGCGGCGATCTCGACTGGCAATGGCAATGGCCCGTTCGGCGGCCATGGCGAAGCGCGGATCGAAGGGGTCGGGCATGCCACCCCACCAGTCCAGGCCGGTGCTGATGGTGGCGTAATCACCGGAAATCGACAGCGGCACGGTATAGGGCATGCGCTTGGCGGCGCCAAGGGTGTCGTCGCTCCAGTTGCCCAGGGTGTTGAAGCCCCAGGCCTGCAGGCGATCGAGGCTATGGGCGGTCCAGCGGGCGGCATCCAGGCCGGGTGGCGGGCACGGCGTGACATCCTGCTCGACCGGCGCGGGCGAGGCCGCCAGCGGCGGGACGACTGCCGGGCAAGGCTGCGCATAGCTGCGCTGCAGGTTGGCCCGGTAGAAGTCGAACCAGCGCCCCTGGTCAAACACGCGACCGCGATTCGCCCCGGTGGCGCTACGGCTGTTGCTCTTGCCGTAATAGATGGCCAGCTCTTCGCCCTCTTTGGGCAGAGCACTGAACATGCCTTCGCGCCCCTCGACATAGGTACGGCTCTGCCAGGCGCTGACCGCATTGACCCCGAGGGAGTAGAACGGATGGCCTTCCGGGCTGACCAGATACCAGCGCTCGCCCTGCTTCTCGGTGCGGAAGAAGCCCTTGGCTTCGAAGCGCGGGCCGTTCAGCCAGCCGCCGTAGCTATCCTGTTCGGTTTTCGGCTGCAGCCAGGTCTTCAGCTGTGCCTGCTCGCGCACGGCCGCCTCACGCAATTGCTGGTCACTGCTGACCTTTTCCGGCCACTGGCCGCGGTTGTACTGGCCCCAGGCATCGATGATGCCGCTGTAGGCAGCCTGCTGCACGGCCGCCAGCGGTTGCACACCAAAACGGCCGAGCAGGATGCTCTGCGGCGAATCCGGGTTAGCCAGTGACAGGCTGACCGAACTGACCTGTGCCGCACTCAGTTCACCGGCCACGGTTTCCGCCAGCAAAACCCGCTGGCCGGCGACGGTGATCGGCATCGGCGGGCCGGCACGCATGCCCTGGGCCAGCGGCGAGGTCGCAGCCAGCGGCACCAGCAGGGTTTGCGCCGGGCCGGCGGGCAAGGCAATACGGCTGGTGAGCGACTTGCCGTCGCGGCTGGTGATGCTGACATCGAGGGTGATCGCCCAGTCCATCGCATTCTGAATGCGCAGGCTCATGGCCTCGGTCTGCGACCAGTCCCAATCGCCACTCTGCGGCGTCAGCGTGAGAGTCGGCCGTTCGGCGGCGTTGAACACCACGCGGCGTAACACCTCACCGTCAGCCGTAGGCTCGGCCGTCAGCTGCGGCAGGTTGGCCTGCTCGGTAGCGACCTGCACGGCATCCAGCGGACGAACGAAGTTGAACAGGGTCTGTGGCTGCGCAGGCGCAGCAAACAGCGGGGTAGTCAGCAACAGGGCAAAAGCGACAGGCAACGAGCGGCGAATCATGTGACGGGCACTCCGGGACGACGTGCCAGTAGACAACAGGTCGGGCCGCTGATGCCAGCCCGAGTTTATTCCGACTAGCGCTCTACCCGGCCCGTTTCACCGCTGCTGGGTAGCGTCAGCAGGCAATCGGCCCAGGCATCCAGGCGCTGCTGGGCATGCCCCCGACCCGCACCTGGCGCTTCGCCGGCACTGGCCGCCGCCAGACGCCGGCTGGCCGCGGCCAGTTGCTCGGCGAAATGCGCTACATCCCCGCGCCAGACCAGTACCTCATGACGCAGCCCGAGTTCGGCGGCACGCCGGGCATTGCTCAGTTGCTCCGGCTGATCGCTGACCAGCAGCAGGATCGGCCGCCGATAGACCTGCGCCACCGACAGCGCGGCCATGCCCGGCGCCGAGATGATCAGCGCACTGTGCGCCGCCGCATCGATCCAGCGCGGATCGTGGGCCAGCCAGCCGGCACGCCCGGCATAGCCCTCACCCACCCGCAGACTGGCCAGGCCCGCCTGCGCCAGCCCCTGCTCCAGGCCAGCGGCCAGGGCTGGATCGCGAAAGTGCGGGTTGAGGTAGAGCGCCACGCAGGACTCCGGCAAGCCTGCCGGGCATTCGGCCAGGGCGACCGGCGTCGGCAGATTGAAGCTGCCAGGCGCAGTTTCACTGGCGTCGAGATAGGCGAAGTCATGCTGCAGACGGGCCCGCGCACGCCCCAGCTCGAAGGCGATGGCCGCGGCAAAGGCGCGCGCCAGCCAGGCCGGCAGGCGCCCGTGGAAGTTGCTCTGCAGCGCCTGGCGCAGGCTGGCGCCATATACATGGACGATCTTGCGCCGCCAGCCTGGCAGGCAACCCATCACCAGCAGCGCCGGATGGAAGGAGTCGTTGACCAGCAGGTCGACCCTGGCCAGGTAGCGGCGCAGCTTGCCGATATCGCGCAGCATGTGGCGCGGGTCGAACAGGTAGCGGGCCACGGTACGGTCGGTCGCCCCACGCTGCATGTTCTGCTGTTCGTCGAACTGCACGGCGTAGTGCCGCGACAGCACCTCGGCCGCGATACCGAACTCGGCAAGGAACGCCACACCCTCGTCGGACGTGGTCAGCACCGTCACGTCGGCACCCTTCGCGCGCAAGGCATGGGTGAGCAGTTGCGCACGCATCAGGTGGCCACGGGCATCGGCGGTGGCCAGGTAGAGAATCCGCGCAGCCATCAGTTGCTCCGTCGCCACCCGCCAGCCCGCAAGCGCAGGGCGACTCCAGCCAGGTACATGCCCACCGCACCGCTGACGCCCCAGGCGCGGTCCACCGCACGGGCCTCGGCCAGCAGCTGTTGCAGGCGCGGCTGTTCATGCTCGGCCACGCTCAGGCCGAGGGTACGCATGCACAGGCGCACATGCTTGCGCTCATCGCTGAGCACCCGGCCGAGCAGGCCCTGCAGCGGATGCTCGGCGGGCAGTACGGCGCAATGGCGACTCAGCACCCGCTCGGCCATCTGTTCGGCACACAGGCCGATGGCATAGGCCGGCACCAGCAGGCCCTGCTGGAAATGCGGTGCATGGCGACGGGCAATGCGCTGCCAGCGGCGGATCTTGGCCTGACTCAGGCGATCGGGGCGCAACTCGCTGGGCGGCTGCATGCCGCGCTCACGCATGGCCGCGGCGAACAGCGCACTGTGTTCCTGTTCTTCGCGCAGGTGCTGCTGCACCTGGCGTTCCAGCCAGGCGGGCGGATTCGCCAGCATTTCCTGCTGCAGGGTCTGCTCGGTCGCCTCTTCACCGATCAGGTAGATACGCAGCAACAGCAGCTCGCCGGCACGACTGGCATGCAGTTGGCGCAAGGCGGCGCGCTTGATGCGATCGACCAGAAAGGCCTGCAGGCGTGGCCAGCCGCGCAGCGGCGGCGCGGCAAACAGCGCCAGTTGCACAGCACTCATGGGGCGGTAACCGGCGCCGCAGTATGCTGCTGACCACTGAGCACCAGGCCGATGAAGCTGTCCTGGAGGAACGCCTGGGCGGCCACACCGGCCTGCGGGTAATCGATCTGCTGGCCGCGATAGCTCAGGTAACCTTTGCCATCCCTCGCTCCGAGCAAGAGTTTTTCGTGCTTGGCGAAGCCCTCGGTCTGCAGTGGCTGCAGCAGTTCGACCTGCTCCATACCGAAGAGGAACAGGTCGCGCTGGATCACCGACAGCGGCAGGCGGCTGCGCAGGGCCTGCAGTTCCAGACTCCAGCTACCGCTGTGCAGGGTCTTGGCCAGGTCAGCATGCCCGCCCGGCACATGCAGGCTGGCACGCAACGCTGGCAGTGAGGCCTTGCCCAGGCCCAGGGCAATGGTGATGTCGGCATACTCGGCCTTGGCCGCCTCGACCCGGTTGTCACGCACCTGGACGAACTGTTTGGCCAGCCGCGCCGCTGTCGACGGCGAGGTGAGCACCTGCAGGGCATGATCCGGCTGCAGCAGGGATTGACGCTTGCCCGCCACGTCAGCCTGCACCTGATAGAGATCGACCTGCACCTCGCTCAGATCCCCGGTTACCGGTGCATGGGCGTGCAGGCTGGTGCTCCACTCCTGGCCATCCTTACTGATCAGCAGATGCAGGCTGACCGGCACCTGCTGGCCATTCTCCGCCCGCGCCCGGCCATGCAACAGGACATCGCCGATGACCGTCTCATCGGCGTACTCCTGGTTGTTGTGCAACACCAGGGTCTTGCTGGCGGTGTCCAGCTGCACACGGCTATGGGCATCGTCGAGGGCGATACGGTTGCACTCGCTCAGCGGGGTATCCGCCGTGGCCAGGGGACAACGACTGGCGCTGGCGAACTGGAACACGCCACGACCCTTGAATTCCTCGGCCAGCGTGATGCCACTGCCCAGACTCAGGGCCAGCAGCATGGCCAGGCGAGGGAAAGCCAGACGATGGTTAAACGATCTATTCACGGTAATCCCTTCCGTTAGCCAGGGGCGCTCAGGCCCGGTGATAAGACAGCGCTTGGGCATCGACTGCCGTGCGCCCCAAGGTGTTGATGCCGACGCCGCGGGCCAATGCGCCCGCCATGTCGACCAGCGAGAACACCAGGATCAGGCTCCGCGCGGCCAACCCACGCACGCCACGCAACGGCGGCAGGTCCTGGTGATTGAGCGCACGCTGGCTGAAGTACAGACGCGCCAGAAGGATGCCCAGCGGCGCCAGCGGGCCGCTGCGGGCCAGCCACTGCAGGCGTTGCGGCAGATAGGCACGCAACAGATAGGGGGTCAGGCCGACCGAATCCTGGCCACGCATCCAGCGCAGTTTGAGCGCTTCGCCCCGGGTATCCGGCAGGCGGTGTTCGGTATGCGCCGCCGCGGCATAGTGCAGAGCAACACCGGCGGCCTGCAGGTTGAGACCCAGCACCTGGCAATGGGCGCGATACACGCCATCCAAGGCCTGGTAGGCATGCTCGGCAAATACCTCGCGGCGAAACACCACGTTGTTGGCGTAGAAGTTACGCGTGGCACCGGCGGCCAACGGGCTGGGGAAATACATGAAGTCGATGGTGGTCAGCGCCGTGCCGGCCAGGCTGCTGCTGTAGCTGGTGCGCCCGGCCACCACGGCTGGCGGCTGCTCGGCGCACAAGGGCTGGAGCAGTTGCGCCAGCCAATCAGCTGCCGGAATGCAGTCGGCGTCGGCGAACACCACGTGATCGCAGCGCTCGGCCTGCACGGCGGCAAAACCGAGGTTCTTCGCCGCGTAGTAGCCGGTCTGCGCGTCGATCAGGACAAACTGCAGCGCCAACCCGGCCGCCTGAGCCAGGTCCTTGCACACAGCCTCGGGCAAACCGTCATGGGTCACTATCACTTGGGCCAGTTGCGTCAGCGGCAGGCTCTGCCCTTTCAGGTGTTCGAACAGGCGAGCGAGACTGCCGGCCACCCGCTGCAGGTCGGCGCCGCCGCGCAGATTGTTGGTTTCCAGTACCAGGGCCGTGCGTGCGGCCAGATCGTGCAGGTTCATCCGTGCTCCCGGGCTGCCAGCGCAGCCAATAGATCAGTTTCGTCGCGGCCAGCGTAGCAGCACCCGGCAAGCGCCGGCTTGCAGCAGATCACGCCCGGCTCATGTCGCGTATTAGACAGTCGAGCGCTTCATGCGATCGAGCCAGCGATCTGGCAACAGGCGGTTGAGCACGCGGAACAGCTTGGCCGGCACCGTAACCGGGTAGCGGGTACGCGGCACACGGCGGTGCAAGGCGTGCAGTACCACCTCGGCCACCGCTTCGGCCGGCAGGGTGTATTTGACCGCCGCGCCCTCCTTGGCCAGCCGTTCCTCCATCTGCGCATAGACCGCCGCATGGGCGCCGCGGCTGGTGTCGACATGCTTGCGCAGGGCCAGCAGGCTGTTGGCACGGAAGCGCGCAATGATCGGGCCCGGCTCGATCAGCACCGCCTCGATGCCGCTACCGCTCAGTTCCAGGCGCAGGGTATCGACCAGACCCTCGATGGCAAACTTGGAAGCGTTGTAGGCGCCACGCAGCGGCAGCGCGGCATAGCCGAGCACCGAGCTGTTGAACAGAATCCGCCCGTGGCCCTGGCGGCGCATCAGCGGCAACACGGCTGCGGTCAGCTCGGCGGGGCCGAACACATTGGTCTCGAACTGTTCGCGCCAGGCCGCGCGCGGCAGATCTTCGATGGCGCCCGGCTGGCCATAGCCGCCGTTGTTGAACAGCGCATCGAGGGTACCGCCGGTTTGTTCCAGCACCTGGGCCAGGGCACGCTGAATACTGGCCGGCTCGTTGAGGTCGAGCTGCAGGGCGTGGAAACCTTCACGCTGCAACTGCGCCACGTCCTCGGCCTGGCGCGCGGAGGCAAACACCTGCCAGCCCGCCGCCCGGCAGGCCACGGCCGTGGCGTAGCCAATGCCGGTCGAACAACCGGTGATCAGGATGGAACGGGAAGTCTGGGGCATACGGCCATCTCCTTGGCGGTGGGTGAGTTGCCTTAGAGCCTGCTCACGATCTTTTGGACTAGAGCCAGGCAAGGCGAAATAGGGCGAGGACGCGGAGTTTACGAAATGTAAATGAGCAGTCCGAGCCCAATTTCAACGCAGCATGGCCGACGGACAAGAGATCATGGACAGGCTCTCAGCTGATTTCGCGACGAAACGGCGGCAGTGCATTGAGAATCGCCTTGCCGTAACGCTGGGTCACCACGCGCCGATCGAGCAAAGTGATGGTGCCGCGATCCTCTTCGGTGCGCAGCAGACGGCCGCAGGCCTGTACCAGCTTCAGCGAGGCATCCGGCACGGCGATTTCCATAAACGGGTTGCCGCCGCGCGCCTCGATCCATTCGGCCAGCGCCGCTTCCACCGGATCGTCCGGCACGGCAAAGGGAATCTTGGCGATCACCACATGCTCGCAGTAGGCACCGGGCAGGTCGACGCCCTCGGCGAAGCTGGCCAGGCCGAACAGCACGCTCTCCTCGCCACTGTCGACCCGTGCCTTGTGCTTGTTCAGGGTCTCCTGCTTGGACAAGTTGCCCTGGATGAACACGCGCTTGCGCCATTCACGATCGACCCCGTCGAACACGTCCTGCATCTGTTTGCGCGAGGAAAACAGCACCAGGGTGCCGCGCGAACCTTCCACCAGGCTGGCCAGATCGCGAATGATCGCCGCGGTGTGCGCCGCCGCATCGCGCGGGTCGGCCTTGAGGTCAGGCACCTTGAGTACGCCGGCATCGGCATGCAGGAAGGGGCTGGGCACCACGGCGGTGACCGCCGCCTTGGGCAGGCCGGCACGCATGCGGAAGCGGTCGAAACTATTCAGTGCGGTCAGCGTAGCCGAGGTCACCAGGGCGCCATAGGCGACGTTCCACAGATTGCGGCGCAGAGTCTCGGCGGCGAGGATCGGGCTGGCATTGACCTCGATATCGAACAGCGCGCCGCTCTCGGCCAGGGTCAACCAGCGCGCCATCGGCGGGCTGTCTTGCGGGTCTTCAGTGGTGAAGGCGGTCCACAGCTCCCAGTTGCCCTGGGCGCGAGCCAGCAGGCTGCCAAACAGCGGGTACCACTCCTCGGCCTGGTGGCTGGCGATGCCAACGGCGCCCTCGCCGTCCATGGCTTCCTTGAGCAGTTCGGTGAGGCGGGTAAACACGTCGGTCAGCTGCGAGAAGCCTTTCTTCAGCTCGATGCCCAGCTCGCGCAAATGTTCGGGCACCAGGCCGCCAACAAAGCGGTGACGCGGGCGTTCGCGGCCCTCCATGTCCTCGCCGGCCTTGAAGTCGGCCAGCTGCTCGCAGGCGCTGAACATGAATTGCTGCTGGGTGCGCAGCTCGCGGGCCAGCTCCGGTACTTTCTCGATCAGCCGACCGAGATCACCGGGCAGCGGATTCTGCGCCAGCAGCTTGGTCAGGTTCTTCTCCACCTGGCCGAGCCAGTCGGCGGTGCTGCGCAGGCGGGTGAAGTGGGCGAAGTGGCCGATGGCCTTGTCCGGCAGGTGGTGACCTTCGTCGAACACGTAGAGGGTTTCCCGCGGGTCGGGCAGCACCGCACCGCCGCCCAGGGCCAGGTCGGCCAGGACCATGTCGTGGTTGGTGACGATCACGTCGACCTTGGTCATGCCCTCGCGCGCCTTGTAGAAGGCGCACTGGCCGAAGTTTGGGCAATGGCGGTTGGTGCACTGGCTGTGGTCGGTGGTCAGGCGGCTCCACACCGCATCGTCGAGCTCCTCACTCCAGCTGTCGCGGTCGCCGTCCCAGCGATTGCCGGCGAGTTTCTCGATCATCCCGGTAAACAGCTTCTGGCTGCTCTCGTCGACATCCAGGCGGAAACCTTCTTCGGCGAACATCTGCGCGGTGGCGCCCTGGGCCTCGCCGTCCTGCAGCAGCATGTCGAGCTTGGACAGGCACAGGTAGCGACCACGGCCCTTGGCCAGGGCAAAGCTGAAGTTGAGGCCGCTGTTGCGCAGCAGGTCCGGCAGGTCCTTATGGACGATCTGCTCCTGCAGCGCCACGGTCGCGGTGGCGATCACCAGGCGCTTGCCGGCGGCCTTGGCGATGGGAATCGAGGCCAGGGCATAGGCCACGGTCTTGCCGGTACCGGTGCCCGCTTCCACTGCCACCACGGCGGCCTCGCCATCACGCTGACCTTCGTCGTTGTGCTGGATAGCGCCCAGCACCTTGGCGATCTCGGCGATCATCAGGCGCTGGCCATAGCGCGGCTTGAGGCTCTTGGCTTCGAGGAAACGGCTGTAGGCGCCCTGGATCTGGGACTTGAGTTCGGGACTGAGCATGGGCGCGCAATAGAGACTGGATAAATTCTCAGTAGTTTACCGGCAGGTTATGATGCCGCGCCATGCTTAACCGCCGCCTTTACGGAGAACCCGATGACTGCCTTTGCCGCCGTTTACGCCCTGCACCTGCTGGCCGCCCTGATCTGGGTCGGCGGCATGTTCTTCGCCTGGATGATCCTCCGCCCTGCCGCCGTCAGCGTGCTGGAGGCGCCGGTACGGCTGACCCTGTGGGCCGAGGTGTTCCGCCGTTTCTTCCAGTGGGTGTGGCTCGCCGTGCTGGTGTTGCCGGTATCCGGCGTGGGCATGCTGCACCTGCGCTTCGCCGGCTTCGAGACCGCGCCGCGTTACGTGCACATCATGATCGGCCTGTATATCGTCATGCTCGCGCTGTTCCTGCGCATCCAGTTCCTCCAGTTGCCGGAACTGCGCCGTGCCATCGCGGCACAGAACTGGCCAGCCGGTGGTGAGGCTCTGGGACGCATCCGCAAGCTGGTGGGCATCAATCTGCTGATTGGCATGACGCTGATGGCGATTGCCGCAGCCCGACCGCTGTTCTGATGAGCTGTCCGACTGGAGAGAGGTTTTGCGCGGGGAAGCCCCTGCGCTACCGGCATGCCGATAGCGCAGGAACAGACTGCAGCACAAACCGTTAGAACCTTTCTACGATCGGCTACACGCTGCCATACGAGTCAAACCGACCCTGCGTGTGCGGTCGTAGCCAGGCTCTTAGGGCTGTGCCTCGACCGCCGCTTCTACCCGACGGTTGACGGCCCGACCTTCGTCGGTTTCGTTGTCGGCGACAGGTTGCGCTTCGCCATGGCCAACCGACGATACCCGGCCTGCTTCCACACCGTACTGGTTGACCAGCACGTCGCGTACGGCATTGGCACGGCGTTCGGACAAGCCCTGGTTGTAGGCATCGGAGCCGACGGAGTCGGTATGCCCCTCAACCACGGTGGAGGTCTGCGGATACTGCTTCATGAAGTCGGCAAGGCTCTGGATATCGGCCATGCTGTCCTCCTTGACCACAGACTTGTCGAAGTCGAACTTCACATCCAACTCGACGCGCACCGCCTCGCTCACCTCGACAACCGGCGCAGCGGGTTCCTCGCCGCTCGGATAGACCGGCAGCGGGCAGCCATTGTGATGAACTGGAGTATCGGGCGGGGTATCCGGGCAACGGTCACGACGGTCGAATACACCATCGCCGTCTTGGTCACCATCTTGGGCATAGCAAATCAAGGTTCCAATGACCGCACCGGCCACCGCACCTCCTGCTGCCCAGGCAGAACTTTCGATTGCGCCAAGACCGCCTCCGGCCAAGCCACCAATCGCTGTACAAATCGGCCAGTTCCCTTGGTTTAGCGGCGCATCTCCCGTACTGGAAGTAGTGACGCAACCAGAAAGAACACTGCTGACCAAGAGAAGGGGTACTGCAGCCCTTGAGAGTCTTGTTCTCATGGCGGTGATCTCCTGTGTCACCGGTTGATTACCGGTAACACAGGAGTAAAGACCCGTCCCCCTAAGTGTACAAGCCTGCAGTCGCCGAGAAATCAGCTGCTGCAGGCAGGGGACGCCGCATTACGGGCGGGCTTCGACCTCAGCCTCAACACGACGGTTGATGGCGCGACCGTCGCTGGTAGCGTTGTCGGCAACCGGGCGGCTCTCGCCATAACCGGCAGCGTTGACGCGATCCGGCGACAGGCCGTACTGGTTGACCAGTACGTCACGCACGGCATTGGCACGACGCTCGGACAGACCCTGGTTGTAGGCATCGGTGCCCACGGAGTCGGTGTGCCCTTCAACCACGGTAGTGGTTTGCGGGTACTGACTCATGAAGTCAGCCAGTGCTTTGATGTCGCCTTGGCTTTCGTCCTTGACCGCGGTCTTGTCGAAGTCGAACTTGACGTCCAGCTCAACACGAACCGGCTCGGCAGGTTCTGCAACCACTTCCTCGACAACCTCCTCGACAACGGCGACTTGCTCTTCAGCACCGTGGACCCAGCAGTAAGCTGCGGCCATACCAGCACCTACAACAGCACCACCACCCGCCCAGCTCGAGCTTTCGATCGCGCCCAGAGCAGCGCCACCTACACCACCGACTGCAGCACAGGTGGGCCAATCGGTTTTCTGCAGGCCGGAGCAGCCAGTCAGCAGGCCGCTTACCAGCAACAGGGGTACAGCTTTCCTTGTAATGCTCATCGTTTTTGCTCTCCTGTAAAAATCGGCACCAAACCGACACTCAAGTAGTAAAGACAGGTGTTTTATAATCCGCCAGCTATTAGGAACTTCACTGACCCATGTCATTACTAGGCCAAATCCTTCCAGCGAGTTAGTCTTTACCTACAAGTTTGGAATTTAGCAATGACTGGCAAACATTCTTCGCGCACCCCGCAACAGGCTCTTGCAGCCCTGCTCGACCACCATGCGCCACGACGCCTGCTGCTGGTAGGCGCCAGTGACTTACCGGCCGTGCAGGCTTTCCAGGCTGCACACCCCGAGATAGAGGTGCATAAAGCCGCGGCAGGAGAACTCCCGGCGGAACTGGCGATACAGCGTTTCGATCTCGCCCTGGTGGTCGACTGCCTGGAGCACCTGCCTAAACGCACAGCCCTGCAGCTACTCGGCGGCATCCGCAACCTGAATGCCAGCCGTATTGCCGTACTGGTCGATATGCAGGCCTGTGACTGGCAGGAAACCGACTTCTTTGCCCTGGCCTTGCAAGCCAGCGAGAGTTTTCAGCGCGATCAGCAAATCCTCAACCTGTTCACGTACGACCTGCGCGACTACAAGCAGGTTCCGGACTGGCTCAATGCCAAGTTCTGGGCCAACCCGGAAAACTACGGCAAGTACTGGTGGTAATGCCATGAGTCACGCCTGCCCCTGCGGTAGTGGCAACCTGCTGGAACAATGCTGCGGTCACTATCATGCCGGCACCCCGGCGCCGAGTGCCGAACTGCTCATGCGCTCGCGCTACAGCGCCTATGTTCTGGGCCTGGTCGACTACCTGCTGACGACCACCCTACCCGCCCAGCAGGCAGACCTCGATCATGCCGCCATCAGTGCCTGGAGCCTTGGCAGCACCTGGCTCGGCCTGGAGGTGGAAAGCGCCGAGCTGCTCGGTGGCCAGCCGGAGCATGCCTTCGTCACCTTTACCGCACGCTGGCACGATCACGACGGCGAGCACAGCCATCGTGAACGCTCGGCCTTCGTCCAGCGCCTTGAGCACTGGTACTTCATCGACCCGACCGTGCCACTCAAAGCCGGGCGCAATGACCCCTGCCCTTGCGGTGGTGGGCAAAAATTCAAGAAGTGCTGCGCACCCTATCTGCCCTGAACAGAAAAACTCGCCGCACAGGAAAACTCTGCTTCATTTGTTAGCGCAGAGCCCCACAGCAAAGGGCTCCCGCCAACAAGGAGAAGTACATGCACAAGCACAGTGGTTTAACCCTCGCCCTGGCGACGCTGCTATTCGCGAGTGCGGCCCAGGCCGCCGATGTCCAGGTCAGCCTGGGCAGTGTGGAACGCGTCACCCGCCTGTTCGCCTACCCCAACAACTGCAGTGTGATCTGCTATCGCGACTGGACGCTGGAGCAGACCGTCGCGCACTACCTCGGCCAGAGCCTGCAGCGCGACGGCTACGGCAGCGCCCAGGTCAACGTCAGCAGCGACAGCAATGGCCTCTATGCCAACTTCAGTGGTGTACCTGCCGATTACGGCCAGCCACTGACCGAGCTGCTGGCCGCTGGAGACCTGGCCTACAGCGGCGCCAGCAAGCTGAATCAGGACGGCAAGTGGCAATTCAGCTGGTACCTGTTCCTGCCCCTGGGCATGGCCCTGGATAACCGGCAAAGCGTCGAACTGCTGCACTTCCCACCGGATTACTCGCTGACCCAGGCGCAGGACTATCTGCAATCCAAGACCACCGACCGCTGGGCCATGCTGCTCACAGAAAACGGCGTGGCTGCAGAGCAGACCCCGGCCTTCCAGACCATCATCGACATTGCCCCCATCGCCGCACCGGCCAGCGCAGGCAGCGACCTGGAGGGGGTTTACGACTATTTCACCGACTACCAGAAGCAGATGGTCGCCCAACTCACCCGCGGCAAAACGGATAGCGCATTGCCCATGGTCGCCTTTGGCGGGCCGGTGCGCGCCTGGGTGAAGGCACAGTACGGGGTCACTCTCGGTGTGCTGGACCTGGGCCAGATCAGCCCAGCGCCAGGGCAGACAGTCCCGGTATTGGGCTCCAACCATCCCAGCTATATCTGGTACGCCGCCGACCCGGAAAACTACAACGGCGACGAGCAGAAAGCCGATGCGGAGGGCCTTGAGGTGATGGGCCAGGACATCAGCGCAGCCTGCTGGCAGGCCGACATGGGTCTCAAGCCGGACAGCGACCCAAGCCAGACCCTCAGCGCCTGCACGCAGAAGTGGCAGGTCACGCAGAAGGTGCAAACCTGCGAACTGTTCTACACCTCGATACGCAACCTCACGCCCGAGCAGGCGCAAGCCAAGTGCACGACCAGCGACAGCTGAATGAAAGGCCACTGCCCCTCTCTGAAGGGGCTCGGGTCTGTTGCCGTTTCGTTTAGGGCCGCGACGGCAACAGACCCTAGCGGCTATTACTCCTGCAGTTTCAGATGGGACGTGTCCGGTGCTGGCGTAGCCGGAGAAGTCTTGGCCTGCCCCATATCACTACCCACCGGTGCCAGGCTGAACTGCGACAGATCAACGGCCGGCGCCTGCGCATCCGGCTTGTGCTCCTGCAGATCGCTACCCACCGGGGCGATGCCGAAATCTGGTGCCTCGACATCCGCGAAAGCCGCCATGTATTCGTCACGCGGAATCACCCGGGCACCTGGGCGACTGCTGGTCGCCGCAGGTGCAGCGGGTGCAGCGGGTGCAACGACAGCCTGCTGTACAGGCGGTGGAGCCAGCTCAACTTCCTCGATCTGCGCATCGAGGGCCTGGACGATGGCGACAGCCCCCGCCCGCTCGAGGGTCGCACGATATTTTTCGGCGCCGGCTGCATCCAGATTGCTCTTGATCACGATGCGTCGACCGGAAAACAGCAAAGCTATGCGCTGGGCATCGGCCTGAAACAGCCGCGCCAGATTCTCCTTGACCTGCTCCGCCTGGGCGCCCGGCATAATCTGCCCGGCAAAGGCGATCTCATAGAGGCTCATGGTCACACTCCTGTCTATTTATAGGGTCAGTATGACGCAGGTTTTTTTAGCGTAACAACCGGTTGCCGCCAAGCAGTCGCTTGGTAAACTTCGATGACGGCAATATTCGCGATTAAATATCCGGAGCTAATGATAATAATTAGTAAAGCTTTCCTCCTCGCCCTGCTAATAAGTCTCTCAGGGTGCACCTCCTGGTTCAGCGGGGATCTGCAGAAGCCCGTCGTGCGCCTGGTCAAAGTCGAGGTGGTCAAGGCCAAGCTGCTGGAGCAACGCTTCCTCCTGCGTTTTCGCATAGATAACCCGAATGACTCGAGCCTGTCGGTACGCAGCCTCGATTATCGCGTAACCCTCAATGACGTGGAGTTGGCCGATGGCGAGACCAGCACCCGCTTCAGTGTGCCGGCGCACAGCAGCCACGAGTTCGAGATTCCCGTCCGCACCAATCTCTGGCGCCACCTGAAAGGCATCGTCCGAGCGCTGGAGAAACTCGACCAGCCGATTCGCTACAGTTTCCAGGGCTCGGTCAAAACCGGCCTGCTGTTCGGTAGCCGCGTGCACCTTTCGCGCAATGGCGAGATAATCCCCGGCGATTACCTCCCGGAGTGATTCACCGATGAACCAGCAACCCCATGTCCATGGCCCCGATTGCAACCACGACCATGACCACAGCCACGATCACGATGATCACGGCCATGTACACGGCCCGCATTGCGGCCATGCGCACCAGGAGCCCGTGCGCAACCCGCTGAAGGAAGTCGGGCGCAACGACCCCTGCCCGTGCGGCAGCCAGAAGAAGTTCAAGAAGTGCCACGGCGCCTGAACTGAATAACGGCAGGGCAATGGCGCAACGCCTACCCTGCCTGCCCTACACAGCCCTACCGCCGGCCCCGCCAGCCCTCTACAATCCGCACCAGTATTCCCACCCCCTCTCGCGCCAGGAGCCAGTCCATGGGTTCGCGCCGTGTTTCTCATTCGCTGAAGCTGATCGCCGCCGCCACCCTGGCCAGTAGCCTGTTTCTCAGCGGCTGCCAGTCGTTTCTCAACAGCCGCTACAGCAGCAGCGTGCATCCGGATCAGGGCATCGTTCGCGTCCAGGGCCTGGCGCAGAGCGTGGTGGTGCGGCGCAACCCGCTGGGCATGCCGCTGATCGAGACCACCACCTTCCACGATGCGCTGTTCGCGATGGGCTACGTGCATGCCAGTGATCGTCTCAGCCAGATGGTCGGCATGCGCCTGCTGGCCGAGGGCCGTCTGGCCGAAATGAGCGGCCCCGGCGTACTGGAAATCGACCGTTTCATGCGCGCGGTCAACCTCAAGCGCAGCGCCGAAGTGCTGTACAAGAACGCCTCGCCGCGGATGAAGAAGTTCTTCGAAGTCTATGCCCGCGGCGTCAACGCCTACCTGTTCCGCTACCAGGACAAGCTGCCGATGGACCTGGCCGCATCGGGCTACCGTCCGGCCTACTGGAAACCGGAAGACTCGGTACTGGTTTTCACCCTGCTCAACTTCGGCCTGGCCGTTAACCTCAAGGAGGAAATCGCCGCCCTGACCCTGAATGGCAAGGTCGGCGCCGACAAGCTGGCCTGGCTGCTGCCGACCTATCCGGACGAACCGCTGCCCTTCGAGGAAGCCGAGAAGCTGCGTGGCCTCAACCTTGACGGGCAGATCCCCGGCCTGGCCGCCATCGACCAGGCAGCGGGCCAGGTAACCGCGCTGAACATGCTCGGCGTCGCCGCCTCGAACAACTGGGCCATCGCGCCGCAACGCAGCACCAGCGGCAAAAGCCTGCTGGCCAACGACACTCACCTGCCGCTGTCCATGCCCTCGGTGTGGAACTACGTGCAGATCCGTTCGCCGAAATTCCAGGCCGCCGGGGTCTCGATCGCCGGCGTACCGGCGGTGGTCGCCGGCTTCAACGGCAAGCTGGCCTGGGGCATGACCATGGTCATGGGCGACAACCAGGACCTGTTCCTGGAGAAGGTCAAACGCCAAGGCAGCCGCCTCTACTACCTGGCCGACGGCAAGTGGCAGCCCGCCATCGAGCGCCAGGAAACCTTCTTCATCAAGGGCCAGCGACCGATCCGTGAAACCGTCTTCGAAACCCGCCACGGCCCGTTGCTCAACTCGGTACTGGGTGAGCGCAAACACCCCCTGCAACCGCTGCAGCTGAAGAGCGGCTACGGCCTGGCCCTGCGCACCGCGCAGTTCGAGGAAGACCACTCGCTGGATGCCTTCTTCGACCTGTCCCGCGCGCAATCGGTGGACCAGGCCTTCGAGGCCACCCGCGAAGTACGCGCCATGGCCCTCAACCTGGTCTTCGCCGACGCCCAGCACATCGGCTGGCAGGTCACCGGCCGTTTCCCCAACCGCAAGCAGGGCCTGGGCCTGATGCCCTCGCCCGGCTGGGACGGCGCCTATGACTGGGACGGCTACGCCGACCCCATGCTCCACCCCTACGACCAGGACCCCATGCAGGGCTGGCTGGGCACCGCCAACCACCGCACCGTGCCGCGCGGCTACGGCATGCAGCTGTCCAACTCCTGGTTCTATCCGGAGCGCGCCGAGCGCATCGCCCAGCTGGCCGGCGCCGGCAAGCACGACCAGCGCAGCATGATCGCCATGCAGTACGATCAGACCACGCCGTTCGCCGGCAAACTGCAGGCGATGTTCGATGCACCGGGCATGGCCCAGCCGCTGCGCCAGGCCATCGCCGCCCTGCCCGCCGCAGAACGCAGCAAGGCCGAGGAAACCTACAAGCGCCTGATGGCCTTCGACGGCCGCATGAGTGCGACCTCGGCGGATGCGGCCCTGTACGGCGCCTTCCTGCACGAGAGCGCGCGGCAGACTTTCCTCGACGAGCTCGGCCCGGACGGCAACCCGGCCTGGCAGGCGCTGGTGGAAGCCGCCAACGACTCCTACTCGGCCCAGGCCGACCACCTGCTCGGCCGTGACGACAGCCCCTTCTGGGACGACGTGCACACCGCGCCCAAGGAAGACAAACCGGCGATCCTGGCGCGCACCCTGGCCGCTGCAGTGACCTTCGTCGAGAGCAAACTGGGCGCCGACCGCCAGGCCTGGCAGTGGGGCAAGCTGCACCAGTACACCTGGACCAGCAACGCGACCAAAATGGCGCCCCATCTCGACGCCAGCGAGCGCAGCAGCATCAATGCCGTCCAGGGCTACCTGGATCGCGGCCCCTACCCGGCCGGTGGCGATCACGGCACGCTTAACGTGGCGGCCTACCACTGGGGCCAGGACTTCGACACCTGGCTGATCCCGGCCATGCGCATGGTCGTCGATTTCGGCCGCGAGGAGCCGATGATCGGCCTCAACAGCTCCGGGCAGTCCGGCAACCCGGCCAGCCCGCACTACGCCGATGGCATCGACGCCTGGCTCAAGGGCGGCTACATGAGCTTCCCGTTCCAGAGCCGCAATATCGACAAGGTCTATGGCAACAAGCGCCTGCTGTTGATGCCAGGGAAGTAGCGCCCGCCGATAGCTTACAGGGCGCCTCAGGGCGCCCTTTTTCATGCAACCCCACAGCAACGCGAGCCATGCCGGCCGTCATTGCTCTATGCGGCGCGGTGCCTTCATTAATTGCCAGCAGATATATAGGCTTTCACGCAGATCCTTAAACAGTTTAAAAACAGCCCTTTACAGCCAACTTATCGCACTACACTTCACATTGAGCGGCTAACCCCGCTCCCGGCGGGGTCTTTATTAAAATCAAAAACAGCTGCCAAGCACCCGACCCCGCCGGCACCCTCCGCGAGGGCATCATGGGAATTGCCGCTAACGAACTGTGCCAACACGTCATCCGCCCTACCCTGCTCTATCTGGGGCGCCACTCAGCCACCGCCGAAGCCCTGCTCCTGGGGGCCGCCGCCAGCCAATCGGCACTCGGCGCCGCACTCGACGACCCGCATGGCCATGGCCTGTACCGCATCAGCGAGCTGCGCCATCAGCTGCTCTGGGACCAGCACCTGGCCCATGATCCGGATCTCGCCAGCCTGGTCCGCGGCCTCGCCAGCCAGCATGCCTTTCTCGGCGCGCCGCACCTGGAGCTGATCGTCAACCTGCGCTACGCCACCGCTATCGCCTGGCTGATGATCGAAGTCGAGCACCCGCAGCTGCCTGCCGCCGACGACCTGCATGGCCTGGCCCGTATCTGGCGGCGGGTGTTCCAGCCGCGCGGCCACCTGCGCGACTTCCTCCGCGCCTGGCAACACTGCGTGCCGGAACAACCGAAGGTTGCCTGAAATCAGGCGATGACGCGCCGGTCACGCGGAGGAGTACAGACGACTCTCGATAACAGATCATTGCCTCTGTTTTATTTTCTGACCCATCAGACAGCTCCACCCATCTGATTTCATTAACGAATCTTCACCAAAAAGACAGGCTAGAGCGGTTGGCAAGCGTTCTCAAAACGCGTAGCTTGCCGCCCTCATTTTTGCTGTTCGTGAGCTTGCTAATGAAACAACTCTGGTGCAAAACCACCCTCGCTCTGGCCATCGGCGCCATTTCCACTCACAGCCTGGGCAACGGAATTGCCATCAACGAACAAAGCGTCAGCAGCATGGGTACCGCCTTTGCCGGACGCGCGTCGTCTGCGCAGGATGCCACCACCCTGTTCGGTAATCCCGCCGGCCTGAGCAAACTCAAGCGTGCCGAAGTGATCGGTGGTGTCGGCCTGGTCAAGGCCAATATCGACATCGACGACGCCAGCGCGCAAACCAGCGAAGGCGACATGGTGCCGCTGACACCCGTGCCCTTCGCCTATTACGCCAGCCCGCTGAACCAGGACTGGCACTACGGTATCGGCCTGTACGTGCCGTACGGCCTGGTCAGCGACTATGAGAAAGGCTTCGGCGGCCGCTTCAAGGGCCAGTACAGCAAGGTGGAAGTGGTCACCCTGCAACCGACCCTGAGCTACCGGATCAACGAGCGCGTCTCCGTCGGCTTCGGCCCGACCATCAACAAGATCAAGGGCAAACTGGTCAACCAGCTGGACAACAGCGCCGCACTCGGCAGCGGCGAGACCAAGGTTGGCATCAAGGGTGATGACACCGCACTGGGCTTCAATACCGGCGTACTGGTAGACATCACCGAGCAGCTGGCCTGGGGCCTGACCTACCACTCCAAGGTCGATTACACCCTGCAAGGCCGCACCCGCATCACCGGTGGCGACGGCCCGATCTTTGGCCAGTTCAACGGCGAGTACGACGCCCAGCTGGATTTCACCACCCCGGAAATGGTCGACAGTTCGCTGACCTACAAGCTGGATGACCAGTGGACCCTCTACGGTGGCGCCACCTGGACCCGCTGGAGCCGGATCCAGGAAATCGTCGTGGAAAACCAGGGCACGCCGAGCATCCTGGGTATGACGCCGATTGCCGAGGTCAGCGAGCAACTCCAGTGGCAGGACACCTGGTCCTACGCCATCGGCGCCGCCTACCAGTTGAATCCGCAATGGGTGCTGCGCACAGGCTTTGCCCTGGATGCCTCACCGGCCGCCAATGACAACCGCAGCGTGCGCATCCCCGTGGGCAACCGCAAGGTGTTCTCCCTCGGTGCCGGCTGGTCGCCCACGGCCGACATGACCATCGACGTGGCCTACACCTACCTGCGCGAGAGCGAGGCTTCGGTCAACCAGCACTCCACCGAGCTGGCCGGTGCAGAAATCGCTCCCGGCTTCAGCGCCAACTACAACAACAGCGCCCATGGCCTGGGCGCACAGGTAACCTACCGTTTCTGACGGCGGGAGCCGCACATGAAAAAGCCGGGCAATTGCCCGGCTTTTTTATTCGCACGGCTGTCAGGGTTGACTAGCAATCGCTTGTTCAACTGCCTTGATCAGATCTGCCTCATCCGGCTTGGTCAGGCTGGAGAAACTGGCAATCACCTTGCCGTCGCGCCCGACCACATACTTGTAGAAGTTCCAGCGCGGCGCACTGGTCTGCGCGGCCAGCTCGCGGAACAGCGGAATGGCATCATCGCCGCTGATCACCTGCGGTTCGCTCATGGCGAAGGTCACGCCGTAGTTGACGAAGCACACCTTGGCGGTGTCCTCGCTGTTGTCCGCTTCCTGTTTGAAGTCATCGGACGGCACGCCGAGCACTTCCAGGCCCTGATCCTTGTAGCGCTGGTACAGCGCCTCAAGCCCCTTGAACTGAGGGGTAAAGCCACAATTACTGGCGGTATTGACCACCACCAGTGGCTTGCCGGCAAAACGCTGACACAGATCGATGTGCTCCTTCGAACGCAATTGCTGCAGCTCGCCCTGCAACAGCGGCGGGCACTCGGCCGCCAGCAGCGACCCGCTGAACAGCCCGACCAGCAATGCCAGGGCACGACGCGACATGAGCATGATGACAACCTCTGCACTGAATCCAGAGGCAACGCTACTCGCCTTGCCGGCGCGCGGCAACGCTTAGCACAGGCTCATGCCCAGCTGCAGCGCCGCCAGGCCGACCTGCTGCCAGCCCCACCAGGCCAGCAGCAATAACCCGGCAATGCCCAGCACGCTGAGCAGCCCAGTAGCGCGCGTACTCATGCAAGACCTCCCGCCGCCTGCAGCCGGGCCACCGGTTGCTCGCGTACCGGCCAGTTGAGCGCCGCAGCGAGCAGGCCGAGGCCAATAGAAATCTGCCAGACCAGGTCGTAGCTGCCGGTATGGTCGTACAGGTAACCACCCAGCCAGCCACCGAGGAAGGCACCGAGCTGGTGAAAGAGGAACACGATGCCGCCCAGCATCGACAGGTTGCGCACACCGAACAGGGTGGCCACCGTGCCATTGGTCAGCGGCACGGTGGACAGCCATAGCAGGCCCATGGCAATGCCAAAGGCATAGGCGCTCCACGCGCTCAGCGGGGTGTAGAAGAAGGCCACGATCACCACCGTGCGCGCCAGGTACAACGCGGTCAGCAGGCGCGGCTTGGACAGGCGGCCACCGAGCCAGCCGGCGATATAGGTGCCGAACACATTGAACAGCCCGACCAGCGCCAGCACCGTGGTGCCGACCGTGGCCGGCAGGTGCTGGTCGACCAGATAAGCCGGCAGGTGCACGCCGATGAACACCACCTGGAAGCCGCAGACGAAGAAGCCCAGCGCCAGCAGCCAGAAGCCGGAGTGCGCGCAAGCCTCGCGCAGCGCCTCGCCCAGGCTCAGCTCGGCGCCCAGCGAGGACAGCGGCTGGTCGCGCACCAGCAGTGCCAGCGGCACGATCAGTGCCACCAGCAGGCCCAGCGCCAGCAGGGCAGCGGACCAGCCCAGCCAGCCGATCAGGCCGAGCGAGCCCGGCAGCATGGCAAACTGGCCGAAGGAACCAGCCGCCGCCGCGATGCCCATGGCCATGCTGCGTTTTTCCACCGGCACGGCGCGGCCGACCACGCCCAGCAGCACCGAGAAAGACGTACCCGACAGGCCGATGCCGATCAGCAGGCCGGCACTCAACGACAACGACGCGGCCGAGTCGGCATAACCCATCAACAGCAAGCCGGCGGCATACAACAGGCCACCGACGGCGATCACCCGGCGCGCGCCGAAACGGTCGGCGATGGCCCCGGTCACCGGCTGCGCCAGGCCCCAGATCAGGTTCTGCAGGGCGATGGCAAAGGCGAACACCTCACGGCCCCAGCCAAACTCGCTGCTCATGGGCGTGAGGAACAGGCCGAAGCCGTGACGGATACCCAGCGACAGCGCCAGGATCAGCGATGCCCCGAGCAACACCCAGCCACTGGTACGCCATACCGAAGTCATGCTTGATCCTTGTGTGCGGGCAATCCCGCCGGTTCGCGAAATAGAGCGTTTGCGCTCTGCCACCGGTACGACCACAGGGGACGCAGACAGGACGGCAAGATACAGGCTGTATATACCGGCAGGCACAGCGTGCCAAACACAGCTAATCACTAAACCGGCAGCACAGTTGCTCCTCTCGGCTAAAAGACCAACGGGCCAACGCAAAGTGAATGCTCGACCGTAAAAATCAATGGCACCGACCAGACATGAAGAGCTGCTTGGGTATGCCAAAGCAGACCCGCTCCAACTCAACTGTATGGCCAATTTGAAAGTCAGCTGCGCATTGCGCGAGGCGTTGGCTGGCGTAACCTGTGCGGCTCTGCCCAAGCGTGCCGCCCGATGAAACCTGCCGACCTGTTCCGCCTCATGCTGCTCGCCGCCATCTGGGGCGCCAGCTTTCTGTTCATGCGCGTGGCCGTGCCGGTACTCGGCAGCATGCCCACTGCATTCTTCCGCGCCTCCCTTGGTGCCATTGGCCTGCTGGTATTCCTCCTGCTGGCGCGTCCGGCCTGGGCGTTTGGCGGCAAGTTCAAGACCTGCCTGGTGCTTGGGGTGATCAACGCCGGCCTGCCCTCGGCCATGTACTGCCTGGCCGCGCAAATCCTGCCGGCTGGCTACTCGGCGATATTCAATGCCACCACCCCGCTGATGGGCGTGCTGATCGGCGCGCTGTTCTTCAGCGAAGCCATGACCCCGAGCAAGGCGGCTGGCGTGGCCCTCGGCCTGTTCGGCGTGGCGGTGCTGACCCGCACCGGCCCGGTGGCCTTCGACCTGGAACTGCTGCTCGGCGCCGGCGCCTGCCTGGTGGCGACCACCTGCTATGGCTTCGCCGGCTTTCTCACGCGCAAATGGATCGGCCAGCAGGGCGGCCTGGACAATCGCCTGACCGCCTTCGCCAGCCTGTGCGGTGCCAGCCTGTTCCTCCTGCCGCTGTTCGCCGGCAGCCTGGCGCTGCAGCCACCGGCCAGCTGGGGCGGCATCGAGGTGTGGCTGTCGCTGGCGGCGCTGGGCCTGGTCTGCACCGCTTTCGCCTATGTCCTGTACTTCCGCCTGCTCAGCGATATCGGCCCGATCAAGGCCAGCACCACCACCTTCCTGATCCCGCCTTTCGGCGTGCTGTGGGGCGCCCTGCTGCTGGACGAGCCGCTGACCTGGGCCTACCTGCCGGGCAGCGTGCTGATCGCCATCGCCCTGTGGCTGGTGGTGCGGCCGAGCAGCCCGGTCAAAACACTGGCCAAGGCGTAGCCCGGATGCAATCCGGGAGCGGAGCTGCCTGTTTCCCGGATTGCATCCGGGCTACATGAAACGACAAAGCCGCCCTAGGGCGGCTTTGTCATCAAAGTCCGAGGCCCGATCTCGCGAGCTAGAGCGAGACAAGGCGCAACGACCAACGGGAGTAACAGCCAAAGGCTGGCCCGAAGGGTGAGCGCCAGCGAATCAGATGGCCGAGGGCGCGGAGTTTACGTTTTGTAAATGAGCAGTACTCGCTTCACTCGCCCTTCGGGCCGCGCTGAAGCGCATTAGCCGCAAGCGGCTTTCCGAGGCCATCTTCAACGCAGTATCGCCGACGCGCAGCAGATCGGAACGGTACTTACTGTTGCAACTCTTGTTCAGTAAACAAATCACTGAACAGCATGCTCGACAGGTAGCGCTCGCCGGAGTCCGGCAGGATCACCACTATGGTCTTGCCCTGCATCTCCGCGCGCTCGGCCAGGCGCACCGCCGCGGCCATCGCCGCGCCGCAGGAAATGCCACAGAGGATGCCTTCTTCCTGCATCAGGCGCAGGGCCATGGCCTTGGACTCCTCGTCGCTGACCCGCTCGACGCGGTCGACAATCGACAGGTCGAGATTCTTCGGCACGAAACCAGCACCGATGCCCTGGATCTTGTGCGGGCTCGGCTTGATTTCCTCGCCGGCCATGGCCTGGGTGATCACCGGCGAGCCAATCGGCTCAACCGCCACCGAAAGAATCGGCTTGTGCCGGCTGTGCTTGATGTAGCGCGACACGCCGGTAATGGTGCCGCCGGTGCCGACGCCCGCCACCAGCACGTCGATGGCGCCGTCGGTGTCGTTCCAGATTTCCGGACCGGTGGTCTTCTCGTGGATCGCTGGGTTGGCCGGGTTGTCGAACTGCCCAGGCTGGAAGTACTTGCTCGGGTCGGCGCTGGCGATCTCGTTGGCCTTCTCGATGGCGCCTTTCATGCCCTTGGCCGGCTCGGTCAGTACCAGCTCGGCGCCCAGGGCCTTGAGCACCTTGCGCCGCTCCAGGCTCATGGAAGCCGGCATGGTCAGCAGCAGCTTGTAGCCACGGGCGGCAGCGACGAAGGCCAGGCCGATGCCGGTGTTGCCGGAAGTCGGCTCGACGATGGTCATGCCCGGGTTGAGCAGGCCGCGCGACTCGGCGTCCCAGATCATGCTGGCGCCAATCCGGCATTTGACCGAATAGCCCGGGTTGCGCCCCTCGATTTTCGCCAGAATAGTTACACCCTTGGGGCCGAGGCGATTGATCTGTACCAGCGGCGTATTGCCGATGGACTGGGCGTTGTCAGCGTAGATGCGGCTCATGGTCCTTTGTCCTTATCGATACCCGGGCCAGACAGCCTAAGCTCGCTCGAAAGGATCGTCCAGCGCACGCCGGTCGAACTCTGCGGCACGCTTGGCAGTCCACCCATAACACCCGCTGCGCCGGACGCCCCGATGAAACGCCGCTACAGCCTACCTCTCACTATCGTTTTCGGCCTGGTCGCCCTGGTGCTGGCACTGCACCTGGCCCTGCCCTACCTGATCCGCGACTACCTCAACGACAAGCTGGCGGCCATGGGCGATTACCGTGGCCAGATCGCCGACGTCGACCTGGCCTGGTGGCGCGGTGCCTACCGCATCAACGGCCTGGAGATCGTCAAGGTCGCCGGCGACGTGCCGGTGCCGCTGCTGGACGCCCCCTCGATCGACCTGGCGGTGAGCTGGCATGCGCTGTGGTACGACCAGGGTGTGGTGGCGCGGGCGCTGTTCGAGAGCCCCGAGCTGAACTTCGTCGATGGTGGCGAGCGGCCCGAGGACACCCAGACCGGTGCCGGGGTGAACTGGCGCGCCCAACTGGAGAAACTGCTACCGATCACCCTCGACGAGATACGCGTGGTCAACGGCCGCATCACCTTCCGCAATTTCACTTCGCAGCCGCCAGTGCACCTGCAGGCCAGCGACGTCAATGCCAGCCTGTACAACCTGACCAATGTCGCCGACAAGCACGGCGAACGGGTCGCCCGCTTCGAGGGCCGCGCCCTGCTGCTGGACCATGCGCCGCTGGAGGCCACGGTGGTGTTCGACCCCTTCGAGAACTTCGACGACTTCGAACTCCGCCTGCGCGCCACCAACATCGAACTGCGCAAGCTCAACGACTTCTCCAGCGCCTACGGCAAATTCGATTTCAACGCCGGCCACGGCGACCTGGTGATCGAGGCCACGGCCGACCAGGGCCGGCTCAGCGGCTATGTGAAGCCGCTGCTGCGCGATGTCGAAGTGTTCAACTGGCAGCAGGACGTGGAGGAGGAATCCAAGGGCTTCTTCCGCTCCATCTGGGAGGCGCTGGTGGGCAGTGGCGAGACAGCGCTGCGCAACCAGCCCACCGGCCAGTTCGCCACCCGCGTGGAGCTCAGCGGCAACGTCCACCAGCAGGACGTCAGCGGCCTGCAAGTATTCCTCGAGATACTGCGCAACGCCTTCATCGAGGCCTTCAACAACCGCTTCGAAAACTCGCCCCCGGCCGAGTGAACAGGGCGATCCCGCCATATTTGCAGCCAAACTCGGCATGACCCGCCATTCAGTGACTGAATGCCACGTCTGCGTTCACAGTCCCCCGCCGTGCGCGTTATAGTCGGCCCTTCAGTCACCACCGAACCACCCGGCAGCGCCCCGCGGCGCGGTCGTTCGAGGATTTTCCAGATGAAGTTCGAAGGCACCCAGTCCTACGTCGCCACCGACGACCTCAAGCTCGCGGTCAACGCCGCCATCACCCTGCAGCGTCCACTGCTGGTCAAGGGTGAGCCAGGCACCGGCAAGACCATGCTCGCCGAGCAGCTGGCCGAGTCCTTCGGCGCCAAGCTGATCACCTGGCACATCAAGTCCACCACCAAGGCCCACCAGGGTCTGTATGAGTACGACGCGGTCAGCCGCCTGCGCGACTCGCAGCTGGACTCGGACAAGGTTCACGACGTACGCAACTACATCAAGAAGGGCAAGCTGTGGGAGGCCTTCGAGGCCGAAGAGCGGGTGATCCTGCTGATCGACGAGATCGACAAGGCCGACATCGAGTTCCCCAACGACCTGCTGCAAGAACTCGACAAGATGGAGTTCTACGTTTACGAAACCAACGAGACGATCAAGGCCAAGCAGCGCCCGATCATCATCATCACCTCGAACAACGAGAAGGAACTGCCGGACGCCTTCCTGCGCCGCTGCTTCTTCCACTACATCGCCTTCCCGGATCGCAACACCCTGCAGAAGATCGTCGACGTGCACTACCCGAACATCAGCAACGAGCTGGTGGCCGAGGCGCTCGACGTGTTCTTCGACGTGCGCAAGGTACCGGGCCTGAAGAAGAAGCCGTCCACCAGCGAGCTGGTCGACTGGCTCAAGCTGCTGATGGCCGACAACATCGGCGAAGCGGTGCTGCGCGAGCGCGATCCGACCAAGGCCATCCCGCCGCTGGCCGGCGCCCTGGTGAAGAACGAGCAGGATGTGCAGTTGCTAGAGCGCCTGGCGTTCATGAGCCGCCGCGCTTCGCGCTGAAAATCGGGCTGCTGCGCGTCGGCCATGCTGCGTTGGAATCAGGTTCGGACAGTGGCTTGCCACTGAACGCCCATAGGGCGGCCCCGAAGGGGTGAGCGAAGCGAATAATGCTTACAGACGTAAATTCCGCTTTCTCACCTGATTCCGCCTTGCCTGACTCTAGCTCGCGAGCCCTTGCATCGAGAAGGACGTAGGGTGGAAAACCGCGAAGCGTTTTCCACCTGATCCAGCACCTACGCCGTACAGGCCCGGTGGATGAGAAGAGCGTCATCCACCCTACGGGTAATCGGGAGAAATCCACCATGCTGCTCAACCTGTTCAATGAAATGCGCGCAGCCAAGGTGCCGGTGTCGGTACGCGAGCTGCTCGACCTGATCAATGCGCTGAAACAGCACGTGATCTTCGCCGATATGGACGAGTTCTACTTTCTCGCCCGCACGGTGATGGTCAAGGACGAGCGCCACTTCGACAAATTCGACCGCGCCTTCGCCGCCTACTTCAAGGGCCTGGAGAAGCTCGACGACTTCCTTGAGGCGATGATCCCGGAAGACTGGCTGCGCAAGGAATTCGAGAAGCACCTGACTGACGAGGAGAAGGCACAGATCCAGACCCTCGGCGGCCTGGACAAGCTGATCGAGGAGTTCAAGAAGCGCCTCGAGGAGCAGAAGGAGCGCCACGCCGGCGGCAACAGGTGGATCGGCACCGGTGGCACCAGCCCGTTCGGCTCCGGCGGCTACAACCCGGAAGGCGTGCGCGTCGGCGATGCCGGCAAGCGCCAGGGCAAAGCGGTCAAGGTCTGGGACCAGCGCGAGTACAAGAACCTCGACGACCAGGTCGAGCTGGGCACGCGCAACATCAAGGTGGCCCTGCGCCGTCTGCGCAAGTTTGCCCGCGAAGGCGCTGCGGAAGAGTTCGACCTCGGCGGCACCATCGACCACACGGCGAAAGACGGCGGCCTGCTCAACATCCAGATGCGTCCGGAGCGGCGCAACACGGTGAAGCTGCTGTTGCTGTTCGACATCGGCGGTTCGATGGATGCCCACGTCAAGGTCTGCGAAGAGCTGTTCTCGGCATGCAAGACCGAGTTCAAGCACCTGGAGTACTTCTACTTCCACAACTGCGTGTACGAGTCGGTGTGGAAGAACAACCTGCGCCGCACCTCCGAGCGCTTCTCCACCCTCGATCTGCTGCACAAGTACGGCGCAGACTACAAGGTGATCTTCGTTGGCGATGCGGCCATGGCGCCCTACGAAATTACCCAGCCCGGCGGCAGCGTCGAGCACTGGAACGAGGAAGCCGGCTACGTGTGGATCAAGCGCTTCATGGACAAGTACAAGAAGCTTATCTGGATCAACCCGTACCCCAAGGACGCGTGGAGCTACACCGCCTCGACCAACATCGTCCGCGAGCTGCTCAACGACCAGATGCACCCGCTGACGTTGCGTGGCCTGGAAGAAGGCATGCGCTTTCTGACCAAGTAAAAACCGGCTGACCTAGGCAAATTACCCCCGCCCGGATCAACCGGTAGGAGCGAGCTCTGCTCGCGAACCTGACGACACCAGCGCTTCGCGAGCAGAGCTCGCTCCTACAACAGCAGAACGCCGCTGCCCCGCAAGGGACAGCGGCGTTTTCGCTACAGGCAGCCTGTTCTGTTTTACTGCACCGGCAGCCTCTCTCAAGGCGTCGCCAGCACTTGCTCCTCAGCCTCTGCCGCCACCTCGCTCCAGCTGCTGTCCGGGTCGAAACGGCTCATGGCCGTCGCCAACTGGGCACCGTCCGGCCCCAGATCCTTCTCGAACACCTGGCCATCGTGACTGATCATGAAGCTCATCACGCCGCTGTCGGCATAGCGGGCCGGCCAGGCGATCAGGGCAAAGCCGCGGCTCATGTTGTCGCCAAGCTGGTAGCCGTAGGCACCACCCGGTGCCGAAGGCCCCTGGGCGCCGAGGATACGGTAGTGGTAGCCCTGCCACTCACCATCGGGCAGTTCGTCACCGAACAGCGGGCCGAGCGGGCTTTGCTCGATACCCGGCTCCTCAGCCCAGTACAGGCCGTCATACAGGCCATCGCTGCTGATGAACTTTTGCGCGTACTCGAGAACCCCGTCGCCGTCGCGATCGACCTCGGCGTAATCCATCTGCGCATCGTGGTAGGCCAGCGCTGCCTGCACGGTGGCCAGTTCGTTACGACCGATACGGCGCACCCGGATCTCTTCGCCGCCGGTCTTGGTATCGAAGGTCCAGCCGGCCTTGTCCTGGACCAGTGGCAAGGGGAAGGTCCAGGGCGTATTGCCGACCACCAGGGCGGCCCGCCCTTCCGCAGCAGGCTCGATTACATGTTTCTCGCGATAGAGGGCGAGAAAGGCATCGACGTCTTCGCGCTCGACGTCACCCGTCGGGATATAGCTTTTCCAGTCGTCACCGAGCAAGGCCGCCAGGCGCTCGGCATCGCCCTTTTCGCTACCCAGTGCGGCCACCAGCGCCTCGGCGGCGGCATCCGCACTGGGATAGGCCTGTTGCGCCTGTGCGGCCTGGGTCAGAACGGCCAGCAAGAGGATCGAGAACAAACGGAATCCAGCAATCATGGTGATTCTCCTGTCAGCGCCGACGGCCGCCGCTGCTGCTGCTGCGGGACGGTGCCCGGGCGGCACGTTGCACGGTCTGGCCGCTGCTGCGTGCCGTTTGCGGCCGACTGGCGGCGGCCCGACTGGTTTGCCCGCGACTGGCTTGGGCGCGCGACTGCGAGGGGCTGCGGGCACCGCTGAAAGCGTTGTCGCGCGTGCGCGGGCTGCTGGCTTGCTGCTGACGCACCTGCTGGCGCGCCTGCGGATTGCTCGCCGCACGCTGCTGGCGCGCCTGGGCATCACGGGTCGATGCCTGGGCGCGCTGGCGCACCTGAGCATCCCGGTTCACCGCCTGAGCGCGCTCGCGGGCCTGATCACGACTGACATCACGGGTCGAACCCTGGAGCCGCTCACGGGCCTGCGGATCGCGGTCAATCTCGCGGGTTGCCGCCTGGGCGCGGTCGCGGGCCTCGCGGTTGCTGGTAGCCGGCGTTTCAATGCCACGCTCTTGCAGGGACTGGCGCGCCCGCTCACGGTCAGCGGCTTGCGCCGTATCGCGCCCACGGAACGCATCGCGCTGTTCGCTGCCGGGCACCCGCTGGTTGAATTTCTCGCGGCTGGCCTGGTCGCGGTAGGGCACGCCGTCACGGTTGATCGCGTTGTGCTGCCAGTTGTTCTGGTTGGCATTGATCTGCCGGTTGGAATTGATGTTGTTGTAGCGATCGACGTCGATGTCGATATCGTCGTTGTCCCAATCGCAATCGCCCCACAGCGAATCGATGATTGCCACGCCGGCCGCAAAGCCCAGGCCGGTAGCCAGCGCGCCACCGAAGTAGTAGCCCGGCGGTGGCGGGTAATAGGCCGGCTGGGACGGATAGGGCCAGGTGCCGTAGACCACGCTGGGGTTGTAGCTGGGCACATAGACGACCTGCGGCTGGGCCGGCTCGATGATGATGGTGGATGGGGCTGCAGGCTGCTGTACCACCTCGCCCGAGCTGCTCGGCGCGGGTGCCGGGGCAGGTGCGGCGGGCTGCTCAGTGACGCGCTGCTGCTCGTTGGACTCCAGGTTGCCGGCCGCTTGTGCCTGGCGCCGCAAGCGCTGCACCGAATCCATCACGGCATTGGGGTCGGCGAGGAAGGCATCGCCCAGCCGCTGCACCCAGGCCGGATCCTGGCCGAGGGTGGCCAGCGCCGCGGGGAAGGCCACCAGCGACTGCACGCTCGGGTCCCAGGGCTGCTCCGCGACCGCACGCACAGCAACATCGCCGCTGCTGTCCGGGTTAGCTTTGGACCAGGCCACCGCGTCGGCGACATCGCCCGGATAGGTCGCGGCCATCAATACCTGGGCCAGCAGCGCGTCCGGATACAGGGCCAGCGGCGCCAGCATCTGATCGAGTTGCTCCGCGCTGTAGATGGCACTGACCGCAGCAGCCGGCACTGGCGCAGGGGCCGGGGCCGGGCTGGGAGCCGCCGCCGGGGCGGCGACTGCAGGAGCGGCAGCCGGGGCCTGCGCCTGGGGTGGCGTTTCCTCGTCCGAACAGGCGGACAAGGCCACCAGAGCAAGCAGAAGGGTGTAGCGATGACAGACACGCATGACGCCTCTCCACAGGAAGAAAGCGAATCTAGACACCGAGCCAGGGTGATCGCTGTCAGCATGGCCAGGTCCGCGAGTCGCGTGCCGGACAGCATGAGGGCACAGCGATCTCACTCAGCCTAGTCAATCAACTCCACTTTGCTGCTTCTGCCTGTGGTTTGTGCCGATAGACCTGCCACAGACTGGAAGAAGGCATGCGCGTTCTGACCCAGTAAAAACAACGGGCCCGCAGGGGGCCCGTTCTGTTTCATTGACTGCGCTTTACTCGAAGTAAAAGGTTCTTTTCGGCACTTCCGGCTTCTTGCAACCCTCGGGACCGGGGCTGGTCTGCTTGCCATTCTCATCGAAGGATCGACGACAGCTGCGCTGTCCGTTCTCGGTGAGCATTTCCCACTGCAATTGACCGCTCGGGTAATAACAGCGCGAATCACCCACCTCATCGCTGGTGATGTTGTAGTAAGCAAGGCGCTTGTTATCCACATCCTCAAACCCGGCAGGCGCAAGCTGCTTGCTACAGTTCAACTGGCCATTGGGGTGATACGTCTGCACCTCTAGAGCGCCGTCAACTTCCTTGCGCTGCTCCTTGAGCGTGCCGTCTTCGTAGTAATAGACGCCCACTTGAGCATCGCCATTTACATAGAGGACCCTGGAGCGCACCTCCCCCTCTGCCCGGTACTCCGTCCACTCGCCGCAGTGATATCGCGTGGCATAAGTACCCTGCAGGCGCTGGCAGTAATTACTGTCTGAATACATGTAGCCTTCAGCGACATATTGCTGCAGTCGTCCGAATAGCTCGTTGTGACGATAATTACCGATGTTCTCTGGCAAATTAGCCGAGTAATTGCTGCGGAAAGGGCCATGCTTGCGGCCTTCTCGATAGGAAATATCCTTCCTGATGAAGCTGCCATCATCCGCATACGTCAGCTGGCGACCATGCAAAAGATTAGCCTTGTACTCTTCTTGCAAAACCAGCTTGCCGGCATCGTTGTAACGCTTGAGCAGACCTTCCTTCACCCCTGCTACATAGTGCTCCTCAAGCTGTAACTGCCCCTCGCGATTGAAAACACGCGCTGGGCCCTCCAACCGATTGAGCTTGTAACTGCCCTCCCAACGAGCACCGTCCGGCATGGGTTTGCGCCAGACACCCTCCCTGAGTCCATTCTGGTATTGCCCTTCGGCGCCCTGGACGGTCCAGAGGCCCTCCGGCCGCCCCTCCACATACTCACCACGCGACCTGAAACGACCATCTTCCTCAGCGTGCATCCAAATCCCTACTCGCTTGCCCAAACGGTACTCGCCGCGCTCGTGGATCAGGCCCCGGCTGCCTGAAATCACGAACTTCACCGAATCCCCATCGAGCAGTCCTTCAAGCGTCTTGGGCTCTCGCTCCCAGGCGATCTGCTGCAGCACGAAGCGATAGTCCTGTTCGTCTGCTCGGACATAGCGCGCGGTCAACCAGCGACCGTCTCGCTGCAGAAAAGTCTTCTTGATCAGATGCCGACCCGATGCATTGGTCTCAAGCGCCTGCCCCTCCTTGTCGAACACGGCCACGACCTCGCCAGCGCTGTGATTCAGCTGGTCGAATGCGGCAATATCGGTAGAGGCGTAGGTCCGCGAATAGTCGAAAGGCAGCAGCTCGTAAATTGCATTCTTGATCTCCAGCGCCGTGCGCATACCCCGCCCCAACGTCAGGGAGTCCAGCAGCCGTTGCGCCGCCGGCATATAGCGCAAGCTGTCGCTAGTGGGGTCCCACAGGTAGGCGCGCACGCGGGTCTGCCCCTGCTCACTGAACATCACCAGGGTGCTGTCGCCCTTGCCCGTCAGGTCGGCATAGAACACCGCATCGATGTGGGCATTGTCGAAACCATCCAGGTCTTTTACCAGGTGCTCGCCGGCGTCGTACTTGACTTCGTAGCGGCCAATCACCTCACCACTCTCACGGAGGAACGCCAGTTTGCCCTCTACTTGTGGACTGGCATTAACCAGTGGATGGAGCAGCGTCTTGCCGCTGTAGAAGGGGCCATCGGCCTGCGCCTGAGTCGCCGCCAAAATCATGAGGGCACAGCAGATCACCAATCGTTTCACGCAACGTCATCCTTGAAGTCATAAGCAAAAACACCAAGAGCCGTTTCCGGCCCTTGTCTACAACCTGGGTGATTAAAAATCTTGGGGGCACCAACCGTGTTGCGCAGATCCAGCACGCTACTCGCGGGCGCCTGCACGGCCTAGGCAGCAACCGGCTCGGCTACATGCACTAACCGCTGGCTCAGCGCCAGTGGCGCTTCTCGTGGGCGATGACCTTGTGCTTGCGCCCGACGCCAAGGGTCCAGCCGGCGCCCAGCACGATCAGTTCCACCAGCCAGGCCAGCAGCAAACCGCTCGCCAGGGCCCAGGCAATCGCCTGCGGCGCCAGCAGGACCTGATAGCTGTAGGCCTCGATGGTTTCCTCCAGCATTTTCTGATCCGCCGCACTGGCCAGGTGCCAGGCCTGGGCATACCAGGGGCCCTGCATGGCCAGCCATTCGCTTTCCAGCAGTTCGGAACGGCGCACCAGATGCTCGACACTTTGCGCGTCGCTGCGCATCACCTCATCGGTACTGGCTCGATAGTGGCTGACCAGGGCGTTGAGGTCGCCATTGAAAAAACGCGCGGCAGTCTCGCGGAAACCAGTCAGGCTTTCCTCGGATTCGGCTCGCTGCGCAGCCACACGCTTGCCGTAATCGTCGATAAACCCCGGCACCTGCACCCCGACCAGCAGGCCCAGGCCGAACAGCACCAGCCGCAGATAACCTCGAAACATTGCCCTACTCCCCCATCTGCCCATGGGCCAAGCGCTCACCGCGCCGCCACAGGCTCCATTCGCCTGGCTGGAACAGGTTCCAGCGCTCGTTATCGGTCAGCGGCTCGGTGGCAATCACCGTCACCACATCGTTGGGCGTGGTTTCCGCCTGGAAATCCACCAGCACTTCGGCATCCTTCAACCGCGCCGGACCAAACGGCGCGCGCCGGGTGATCTGTGCCAGCTTGGTCGAGCAGAAGGCGAACAGCCAGTCGCCATTGCTCAGCAGGCAGTTGAACACACCGTGGCGGCGGTAATGCTGGGCCGCCTGGATCAGCACAGGCAGCAGGGCCTCAACCGGCACCGGCTCAGGAAAGGCACTGCGCACGCGGTTGAGCAGGTCGCAGAAGGCCGCTTCGCTGTCGGTGTCACCCACCGGCCGGTAGAAGCTGGTCGAGGGGGCAAAATCGGCCAGTTGGCCGTTGTGCGCGAAGCACCAGTTGCGCCCCCACAGCTCGCGCACGAAGGGATGGGTGTTGGCCAGCGAGACCTGGCCGACGTTGGCCTGGCGGATATGGCCGATCACCGTTTCGCTCTTGATCGGGTAGCGCTGCACCAGCCGTGCGACTTCCGACTCGACGCTGGCTGCCGGGTCCTGGAACAGGCGCAGGCCACGGCCCTCGTAGAAGGCAATGCCCCAGCCGTCGCGGTGCGGGCCGGTGCCACCGCCGCGCTGCATCAGCCCGGTGAAGCTGAACACGATATCGGTGGGTACGTTGGCACTCATGCCGAGCAGTTCACACATGCTTGCTAGCTCTCATTGCAGGGCGCTGCGCAGCAGCTGTGCCTCGCGCTGCAGGCGCGCCTCGATGCGCTTGCGGCCCAGCGGCAGGAAGCGGGTAAGGGTGCGCCAGCATAACGCCGCCAGGTCGCCTGTGCGGCGCGGAATCAGATGCAGATGCAGGTGCGGGACGTGCTGATTGGCGACCGGGCCGTCGTTGAGCAGGAAGTTGATCCCCAACACGCTCGGATCGCTGCGATAGAGCGCCTGCCCCACTCGGTCGGCCAAGGCCAGCAGGGCCTCGCGGGCAACCATCGGCAGGTCGGCGAGGAGCGGTGCATGGCCCTTGGCGACGATCAGCAGATGGGCCGGGCGCAACGGGAAGATATCCAGCAGCACCAGGAAGTGTTCGTCCTCATGGACGATATGGGCCGGCAGCTGGCCGTCGGCGATGGCGCAGAACACGCAGTTCATGGGCACTCCTTGTCTCTGCCTGGCGCAGTCCGCGCAACAAGCCGCGCTGTAAGCCGCGTTACAGGCGCGGCTCGATGCGCAGGCGGCGGTCGCCGTTGGCATCCATGCGGGTATCGGCCGAGAAGCTGTCGTCGCGGGCCATCATTTCACGCAGGGTCGGCTCGTCTTCTGCGGCCTGGGTAGGAGCCGGCGCACGCCGCGCTTTCCACCAGCGTTCGACAGGCCAGCGCAGACCGGCGAAGGCCAGCCACACGGCAAAGGTGATCAGGCCATAGATGGCCAGGTCCGCCACCGCACGCCAGGCGTTGTTGCCAACCTTGAGCAGCAGGTCCATGGCGGTGATGGCGATGGCCGGAGCGAACAGCTCCTTGGCCGGATCGACGATGGTCGGGGTCAGCAGCAGCACGGCCACCAGCAGGCGCAGTGGCTCGCGCAGCCAACGCCAGACCCAGCCGGTCAGCTGGATCCAGACCAGCAGGCAGCCAAGTGCAGAAACGGCGTAAATGGCCCAGGCAAGCAGATAGTCTTGTTCAGTCATGCGGGTTGATGGCTTGGCCGGCAAAGGGGCGCTTATCATAACGGCTTTTAAGCGCCCCGGCGCCCCTGCCGTCAGAGTCTGCTCACGATCCGCTGCGCGTCGGCCATGCTGCGTTGAAATCGGGCTCAGAATGCTCATTTACAACGCGTAAACTGCGCTTCTTCGCCCGATTTCGCCTTGCCTGTCTCTAGCTCGCCAGATCGTGAACAGACTCTCCGCCCTCTTGAATGAGAAGCCCCATGCCCAACGCCCCGATTGCCCGTCGCGAAGCCGCTACCGATCCTTACCATTGGTTGGAGCAGCGTGACACCGACGAGGTGCTCGACTACCTCAAGGCGGAAAACGCCTATTTGGAAGCCGAGCTGGCCGAACAGGCGCCGCTGCGCGAAGCGCTGTTCGAAGAGATCAAGGGCCGCATCCGCGAGACCGACCTGTCGCTGCCGACCCCCTGGGGCCCCTGGCTGTACTACCAGCGCACCACCGCCGGCGACGAATACCCGCGCCACTACCGCTGCCCGCTACCCGCCGACGGCAGCCTGACGGTGGACGAAAGCGCCGAACAGCTGCTGCTCGACCCCAACGCACTGGCCGGCGACGGCTACCTGTCGCTGGGCGCCTTTACCACCAGCCCGGACCACAATCTGCTCGGCTACAGCCTGGATACCGCGGGCGACGAGATTTACCAGCTGTTCGTCAAGGATCTGCGCAGCGGCACCATCAGCGCCCTGCCCTTCGACGACTGCGATGGCAGTCTGACCTGGGCCAACGACAGCCAGACGCTGTTCTTCACCACCCTCGACGACACCCATCGGCCGCACCAGCTGCATCGCCACCGTCTGGGTGAAAGCACTGCCGAGCTGGTGTTCGAGGAAAGTGACGGACGCTTCTTCCTCAGTTGCTACCGCACCAGCTCCGAACGCCAGCTGGTGCTATTGCTCGGCAGCAAGACCACCAGCGAAAGCTGGGTGCTGGATGCCGATACGCCGCAGGGGGAATTCACCTGCCTGGCGCCGCGCGAGGAAGGCCACGAGTACTATGTTGATCACGGCCAGCTGGACGGTGCCTGGGCCTGGCTGATCCGCAGCAACCAGAGCGGCATCAACTTCGCCCTGTTCCAAGCGAGCGAGCAACAGCCGACCCGCACGCACTGGCAGCAGCTGATTGGCCACGACCCGCAGCGCATGCTCGAAGGCGTCAGCCTGAATGCCGGCGCCTTTATCCTCAGCCTGCGCGAGGGCGGCCTGCCGATCATCGAAGTTCACCCGCGAGGCGCCGCGCCCTACCCGGTGCAATTGCCGGACGCCGCCTACAGCCTGCACGTACAGGACAGCCTGGAGTTCACCAGCCCGGTGATCCGCCTGCGCTATGAGGCGCTTAACCGCCCAGCGCAGGTACGCCAGCTGGACCTGTGCAGCGCCGCACAGAAAGTCCTCAAGCAGACCCCGGTGGAAGGCCCCTTCGATGCCGACGCCTACGAGAGCCGCCGCCTGTGGGCCAGCGCCGCGGATGGCACGCAGGTACCGATCAGCCTGGTGGCGCGCCGCGAGGTGCTCGCCGCCGACCAGCCCGCGCCACTCTACCTCTATGGTTACGGCGCCTACGGCGAATGCCTCGATCCCTGGTTCTCCCACGCGCGCCTGAGCCTGCTGGAGCGCGGCTTCGTCTTCGCCATCGCCCATGTGCGCGGCGGCGGCGAGCTGGGCGAGGCCTGGTACCGCGCCGGCAAGCTGGAGCACAAAGAAAATACCTTCGGCGACTTCATCGCCTGCGCCGAGCACCTGATCGCTGCCGGCCTGACCTCGCCCGCGCAACTGGCCATCAGCGGCGGCAGCGCCGGCGGCCTGCTGATCGGTGCTGTACTCAACCAGCGCCCCGAGCTGTTCGCCGCGGCCATCGCCGAAGTGCCCTTCGTCGACGTGCTCAACACCATGCAGAACCCCGACCTGCCGTTGACCGTCACCGAGTACGACGAATGGGGCGACCCCAACCAGCCTGAAGTCTACGAGCGCATCAAGGGCTACGCGCCCTACGAGAACGTGCTCGCCCAGGCCTACCCGGCCCTGCTCGCCGTGGCCGGCTACAACGACAGCCGCGTGCAGTACTGGGAAGCCGCCAAATGGGTGGCCAAGCTGCGTGCCACCCGCACCGACAACCACCTGCTGCTACTGAAAACCGACCTCGGCGCCGGCCACGGCGGCATGAGCGGGCGCTACCAGGGGCTGAAGGACGTGGCGCTGGAATATGCCTTTCTGTTGAAAGTCCTGGGACTGGTCTGAGAACCCGTACAAACCGATCGCGAGGGATCGCCCCATGCAAAATCTGCTCTATCGCTGGCTGCTAGCCGTTGGCCTCGGCCATGTGCTGCTCGGTGTCGTCCTGGCTTTCACCGCGCAGCTGCCGATCGCCGCGCCGTACTTCCAGTATCTGTATGCCAGCGTGGCTGCCAGCCCGGCGCCGACGGCGGAATACCACAGCCTGCTGACCACCATGGTGCGCCTGTTCGGCCCCACGGTGGCCAGTTGGGGCCTGCTGTTCAGCCTGCTGGTGTACCTCTACCGCCAACACGGCCACGCGCTGATCAAACCCGCGCTGTTCGCCGCACTGCTGCTCTGGTGCGTGCTGGACAGCGCGATTTCCGCCTATTACGGCATCCTTGCCCACACTTATCTGAACACCCTGGCCGCGCTGTCGATTGCCTTGCCGCTGTACTTTCTCGCACCGCGCGACACGCCAAGCAGCCAGCCATACGCCCTGCGCTATGCCAGTGGAAAATCGCTGAGGATTCTCATGACCGGCGGCACCGGCTTTATTGGCCGCCCCCTGGCCAACGCGCTGAGCCTGGCGGGCCATGACGTGCTGATCCTGACGCGCAGCCTTTCTGCCAATTCCGGCGGGTTCAGTGGCCGCATAACTTTCCTCACCAGCCTCGAGCAAATACCCTCGCACGAGCGCATCGACTGCATCATCAATCTTGCTGGCGAGCCGCTGGCCAAAGGCCGCTGGACGCCAGCACGCAAGGAACGTTTTCTGCAAAGCCGCCTGCAGGTCACTGATGACCTGCTGCAACTGGTGCAGCGCCTGCAAGACAAACCGGAAGTGTTATTGAATGCCTCCGCCGTGGGCTATTACGGGCACCAACAGGATGCTCGGCTGGATGAAACTGCCAAACCTGTCGACTGCTTTTCACACCAGTTCTGCAGAAACTGGGAAGAACATGCACGCGCATTCGAAGCGCAAGGCTTGCGCGTGTGCCTGCTTCGCATCGGGGTCGTGCTCGGCCAGGGCGGTGGCCCTCTGCAGGAGCTGCGTCGCTCCTTCGACTGGGGCGTGGCCACGCAACTCGGCAATGGCCAGCAGTGGCTACCGTGGATTCACTTGCAGGACGTGCTGGATATCTGCGCCTTCCTGCTGAGCAGAGCCGACCTGCACGGCGCCGTGAATGTCACCGCCCCCGCACCGGTCACCCAGCGCGAGTTCGGCCGTGCCCTGGCGCAACAGATGCGCCACGTGATGCTGCGGGCGAAGATCCCGGCCTGGCTGCTGCGCCTGCTGGTCGGTGAAATGGCCGACGAAATACTGCTGAGCGGTCAGCGGGTCATCCCACAGAAGCTGCTGGCGCACGGCTATAGCTTTACTCAGCCAGAACTGCCCGGGGCACTGAGCGATCTAATCGCTGCCTCCAAATAGACTGACGGTCGCCGCGCCTGACTAATCCAGCTGCTCCGCCGGATGCTGCGGATTGGCCTGGCGCTGCGGTTCCAACTGCGGCAACGGTCGATCCTTGGGTAAGGGTTGTGGCGGCGCCATTTGGCGGTTTTGCGACGGACTGTTGAGCAGCGGTGGATTGCGGTTGCTGTTACCCAGCGGGCGAACCTGCGGCTGGCTGTACGGCTGCGGTGTTGCCGTACCGGGTGAACCAGCAGCCGGACGGCCTAACAGATCTGCGGCCGACAGCGGAGCGATCTGCAGCAGGCCGACGCACAAGGCGAACATAAGAAAAAGACGCATGCAGGGGCTCCAGCTTCGTGGACTTTGGCTTTATTCTGGCAGCATCGGAACGCTCGCGTTCGCCACCCGACCACAGGTCCTGTCATGAGCAGCAATCCCAGCTACACCCTATCGGCCAAGGCCGAAGCAGATTACCGGCAGAAAGCCCTGAAGATGTACCCGCACGTCTGCGGCCGCTGTGCCCGCGAGTTCAGCGGCAAGCGCCTGAGCGAGCTGACCGTGCACCACCGCGACCACAACCATGACAACAACCCGCAGGATGGCTCCAACTGGGAGCTGCTGTGCCTGTTCTGTCATGACAACGAGCACTCGCGCTACACCGACCAGCAGTACTTCGCCGAAGGCTCAACCGCCTCGCCGCAGGCAGCCAAGACCACCTACAAGGCCTTCGGTGACCTGGCCAGCCTGCTGAAAAAGGACTAGCGGGCAGCACAACACTAGGCGCAGCCGTATAATCGCGTCTTTTTTGCGCGAGCCTCACCGTGGCCAACAAACGATACAGCTGCATCGGCCTGTTCAACCCCAAGTCACCGGAGAACGTCGGTTCGATCATGCGCGCCGCCGGCTGCTACGGCGTCAGCTCGGTGTTCTACACCGGCACCCGCTATGACCGCGCCAAGGACTTCGTCACCGACACCAAGAAGGTCCACCAGGACATTCCGCTGATCAATATCGACGACCTGCGCCGCATCGTGCCGCTCGGCTGCACGCCAGTGGCAGTGGAACTGGTGGAAGGCGCCCGCGCCCTGCCCGACTACACCCACCCGGACCGCGCGCTGTACATCTTCGGCCCGGAAGACGGCTCGCTGGACAAGGAAATCCGCGACTGGTGTGGCGACGAAGTGGTCTACATCCCCACCAATGGCTGCATGAACCTGGCGGCCACGGTCAACGTGGTGCTCTACGACCGCCTGGCAAAAGGCAACAACACCCGCTCGGGGCCGTTGTTCTAAAATGAGCGACTGACGCCGCTCACAGGAGTAGTCCTGGCTTAGCGCAACAACGGGCTATCCAGCACATCCGACGCGTGCCCCATGACGTTCTCGCTCATCTCGATCAGGTCCTTGGTGCTGGCCTTGTCCAGGCGCATCAGGCCGCGGGTAACGTCGTCCAGAGAGCGCTGGTTGTTGGTGCTCTTGCGGATTTCCCGATCCAGCTCCTGCAGCAGCAACACTGCACGGGCGGTGATCGGCCCGCTGGACTCCTCGGTGCGCAGGGTCTTGACCGACTTGCTCCAGCCAATCAGCTTCTTGCGGATGGCCTGGTAACGGTCTTCGCTCATGCCGCCGGCACGGCGCATCAGTTCGATGGCGTAGTACTCGGCGATGCCTTCGCTGATCCAGTCGCTCTTGTCGGTATCACGGATGCGGCTGAACACATGGACCAGCTCGTGCACCAGGGAACTGGTGCCGTTCTCGCTGACCAGTGGGCGGTCACTGTGCATGAACAGCGAATTGGGCGCCGACAGGCCGCCACGCCACATCGGGTCGCCAGCGCCGACGATCAGCAGCTTGGCCGGATCACGCGGGAATACCGCCTGGGCTTCCGGCCAGACGAAGGTCAGCAGGGTAATGATGTCCATCCGCCGCAGCCCTTCGCCCACCGGGGCGGCCACGGTCACGTCGGTATCGCCGAGCTGGGCGCGGCGGCTGCCGATCTTGCCGGCGAGGATCCAGCCGGTCGGGCGATCCAGCTTGCGCGTCGGGTTGTCGATGCGGAAACGGTTCTCGCCGATACGCGGCCAGCCGGTCTCGACGCCCTTCCAGCCTTTTGGCAGTTCGAACTGCAGGCGCGCAACCAGCTCGATGCTGTCGTCCTTGATCAGGTGTGCACTGGGCACCAGGTTATCGCCGCGCAGCAGCGCCCAATCCTTGGTCATCCGCGCATCGAAGCTGCCGGATTTGCGCGGATGGCTGATGCGCACCTTGTAACTGAGCTTGCTCTGGCCCTTGCCCGGCTGCCAGATACCTTTCTCGGCGCCATCCAGCTGCCAGCTGCCATCGGCCTGGAAGTCGCTGTAGTAGTCCTTGTCGCCCAGATCGAAAGTCAGGCTACGCACCAGATCGGCCTGCTCCAGGGTCAGGCTGACTTCGGCCTGGTCGCTTTCTGGGAGAAAGCGCACGTGGTAATCGAGGTCGATTTTCTTCGCCGCCCAGAGCGGTGCGCTCAGGCTCAGCAGGAGGGTGGCGGACAGCAGTTTGAGACGGGCGGGCATTGTGCAAGCTCCATGCGTGAGCAGGTATAGACCTATCGCCAGCGCGAAAGGCTCAACCGGCGCGGAAAATCAGGTAATCCTCCCAGTCATCCTCGGCCACGCTGTTTTCGCTGAGCATGCGTCCGGACTGGGAAATACGTTCGTGATGCACCGCATCGCGGTCGCCACAGACCAGATGGTGCCAGAGCGGCAGGTCCTTGCCCTCGCTGACCAGGCGGTAGCCACAGGTCGGCGGCAGCCACTGGAACTGGTCGGCCTGCGCGGGGGTGAGCTGGATGCAGTCCGGCACCTGGGCGCGGCGATTACTGTAGTCGGTGCAGCGGCAGGTCTGCATATCCAGCAATTTGCAGGCGATACGCGTGTAGTAGACGCTGCCGTCATCCTCGTCTTCGAGCTTCTGCAGGCAGCACAGGCCGCAGCCGTCGCACAGCGACTCCCACTCGTCCTGGTCGAGCTGGGCGAGAGTCTTGCGTTTCCAGAAGGGTTCGACTTTGGCGGCCATGACAAGCTACGAGGGTTAAAAGGCCGGCAGTCTAGCCCTTGTGCGAGAAGGGGCCAAGCGCGGGCGACTGATGGTTGGCGTAGCGGCCAGGCAATTCAGACGCGGTTTTTCATTCGGTAATTTTACTGACCAGAATTACAGCTTTTTACTGAAATCAGGCAGATCTGGTCTAGGCTGAACGCAGCGCTGGCCTATAGCCACGTCTTTGCGAAGACTGCCTTTCGTCAAGGAAGATAACCATGAAAAGCTGGAAGATCAGAACCCATCTGTTACTGCTGGTCGTTGCCCTGTTAGCGGGTCTGCTGCTGGTCGGCCTGCTCGGCATGCAGGGTCTCAAAACCACCGTACGCGGCCTGGAAACCGTCTATCTCGATCGCGTGGTGCCACTGCGCGACCTCAAGCTGATCGCCGACCTGTATGCGGTGAACATCGTCGACGCCACCCACAAGGCGCGCAGCGGTGCCCTCACCCCGGCAGCGGCACAAGAGTTGATCGAGCAGGCCGAACAACGCATCGACGAAACCTGGCAGGCCTATCTGGCGACCCAGCTGATCGCCGAAGAGACGCGCCTGATCGACGAGATCAAACCGCTGATGACCAACGCCGACCAGCCGCTAGGCGAACTGCAGCGCATGCTGCGGCAAAACGATCTCGTGGCTGTAGGGCAATTCGCCGACAGCCGCCTCTACCCGCTGATCGACCCGCTCTCGGCGAAATTCTCCGAACTGATCGAGGTGCAATTGCTGGAAGCCAAACACCAGTTCGAGCTGGGCCAGCGTACCTATAGCAACGACCTGCAGCTGAGCAGTGGCGTACTGCTGCTCGCCCTGCTTTTCGGTGCGGGCCAGGCGCTGTACTTCGCCCGCCTGCTGAAACGCCAGCTGGGTGCCGAACCGGGCGAACTGGAAGCCATCAGTGCGCGCATCGCCCAGGGCCAGCTGGCCACCCAGGCAGGCCTGGAACAGGCCAGCACCGGGGTGATGAAATCGGTGCAGAGCATGCACCACGGCCTGCGCGACATGATCGGCAATATCGGCGAGGCTTCCGAGCAGATCGAATGCGCCTCGCTGCAACTGGCCGCCTCCTCCGAGCAGGTGCTCAACAGCGCCAATATCCAGAGCGACACCGCCTCGGCCATCGCCGCCACCATGGAAGAGATGGCGGTGAGCATCAGCCAGATTGCCGAGAACGCCCAGCAGACCCGCGACATGGCGCAGAAAGCTGGAAGCCTGAGTGATGAAGGCCTGCTGGTAACCGCCGCGGCCATCGCGGAAATGCGCGGCATCGCCGAACTGGTGACGCAGAGCGCGGCGGATATCGAACACCTGGCCGACCAGTCGGCCAACATCAGCGCCATCGTCGACGTGATCAAGGGCATCGCCGAGCAGACCAACCTGCTGGCCCTGAATGCCGCCATCGAGGCCGCGCGGGCCGGCGAGCAGGGTCGTGGTTTCGCCGTGGTGGCCGATGAAGTGCGTGGCCTGGCCAGCCGTACGGCGCAGTCGACCACGGAGATCGTCGGCCTGGTCGACTCGATCCAGAGCGGCATGCACAAGGCCAAGAGCAGCATGAGCGCCGGCCGCGAGCGCCTCTGCAGCGGTACCCAGCTGGTGGAACAGGCTGGCACGGCGATGCAGAATATTCGCACGGCGTTAAGCGAGTCGCTGCAGGCGGTCAACGTCATCTCCATGTCCCTGCAGGAGCAGCGCGCAGCCAGTGAACAGGTGGCGATGAACGTGGAGCGGGTGGCGCAGATCGTCGAGGAGAACTCGGCGGCCCAGGGCGGCATAGTCCAGGCCATCCAGGGCCTGCAGGCCATGTCCGGGCGCCTGCAGGGCATGTTGCAGCGTTTCAGTTTCTGAAAGGTGCTCGCATTCTCGGTGGGCGCCCAGGCTACGACGCGTACCGCGCAGGCCCTCAGGCTTCCTGAGGGCGCTTGACCGGAAAGGACACGAAAGGCTTGATTTCCTTGAGCACGAACATGCTCTGCATCTCCTTGATGCCGGGCAACTGCCGGACCACCGACATGGCAAAGTCAGCAAACGAATCGAGGTCGCGCGCCACCACCTGCAACAGGAAGTCGGCGTCGCCACCGATGCTGTAGCACGCCACCACATCCTCCAGCTGCATCACTTCCTGTTCGAACTTCTTCGCTTCGGCTTCACTGTGGCGGTCAATGTTGATGCGGATGAACACCATGACCCCCAGCCCGATCTTGCGCCGGTCCAGCACCGCCCTGTAACCCTGGATATAGCGATGCTCCTCCAGCTGGCGCACCCGCCTCCAGCAGGGCGAGGCAGACATGCCGATGTGGTCGGCCAAGGTCTGATTGGTGATCCTGCCGTCCTGTTGCAGGGCAGTAAGGATTTTCACATCTGTCAGATTTAGCGCCTGCTCGGTCATAAATTCCACCATCCCTTGCGAATGAGGTGGATTTTACCTATTTCAGTTTTACTGGCAATTGAAATAGAAATTTTTTTCCCGGCCAAAGGGCGTAGCATTTTTCCAACTTCAGAACCCCTGAAGTTCATTATTTTATATATACATAACTTCTCTCACTGGGGTTACCGCGCCTTACCCTCCAAGGAAACTCTGAAAGACTGAGTTTCGTGAAATCGTTCGCCTGAACGCCACATGGTTACTGTGACGGACACTTCTCTGCGCGGATTTTTCAGACTATTACGCGGAAAATCGATGCAGAACGCATCGCTGAGCAAATAAACCAAACTTGGTCGCAACCTTTCTCGCGACCCTAGGGTGATCAATGATTCTTCATCTGGTTTTTTTCAAGTTCAATGAACCCTATCAATGGTGCGACGACGAAGTAATCGACGCCGAGGCAGCGACACGCGAGCACCCATTGCATATTAACGAGATAGCCGGTTGGACGTGCGGAAGAAACATCAGTACGCGTAAACAGGCCATGGACTTCGTGGTGATGGGGCTGTTCGAAAACCCGCAGGCACTGTCTGCCTTCCTTATTCACCCCAACCATCAGCAGGGGGTGCAGAAGTGGCAGAAGATTGCCAGCTGGCAGGTGGTTGATATTGATATCGGCAGTAACACTACAAAATTTTTCGGGCTATTCAATAGTTGGGCTGACTTCAGCTTGACGCCATTCGAAGAATTGAAAGCTTCTTGATAGTCGTGGAGGACTCAATGAATTTCGATGCTGCTGTTCACAAGTGCGTAATCGTAGTCGACAGCGCCCTTGGGCTAGGACATGCCGCCAATGCGGTCAGCGTCATAGGGGTCAGCCTGGGACGCTCGGTAGAAGGCCTGGTCGGGCCCGATATGCAGAGCCGTGACAATATTAATTACCCCGGTGTTATCTACGCTCCGCTGCCCATTTTACTTTCCAGCAATGAACAGCTGCGGGCACTGCAAGAGAAAGCACTGGCGGACGAGGAAATTCATAGCATGCCATTCAGTGCTCTGGCGCAATCCTGCAAGACCTATCAGGAATATGAAACGCGCATCTCCGAGGCCGACAGCTCAGCCATCGAATTGGTGGCGATTGGTTTGATTGGGCCACAGAAAAAAATCAGCAAGTTGACCGGTAATCTTCCACTGTTCAAATAGCAAGGAGGTTGTAGTGTACGCTTTATTCAAGCCGGAACTTCTGGAGTTGGCCCGTACGACTTACCAGCAACATGCACTGTTTGAGCGCGGCGGCATTTCCGCCGGAGAGTTGATCCATATTCAACTTGAGCGCCTTAAACAGATACTGCGCTACGTAAGAGCAGAGTCGCCGTTCTACCGTGACACACTGTCTTTTCTGTCAAAAAACGCCATCGACACATTGGACTGGCAGATGTTTCGCAAGCTGCCCTTTACTACCAAGAACGATTTGCGCGAAGCGGGCCACAACATGGCGGCCGCCTCGTTGAAGAAAGCCTGGATTTACTACGAAACCACCGGCACTACGGGTGCAGCGACTCCGTGTCCGCGCAACGAACAGGATTCGATATTCAATAACACGCCACTGATACTGCGTTACCGTGAGTTGTTTCGCGCCCACGCTCAGCAACATATTGTCGGCGTGATGGGCCCTACGGAGTTGCACTCGACCGGCGATACCTTTGAAGACGTCTGTCGCAGCCTGGGCCACACCGTGGTGAAAATGTGGCCACGCTCACCCGTGGTGGGGCTGGATCGTGCGGTCACCTTGATCCGGGAGCTGAAGATCACAGCCCTGGTCTGTACACCGGCAGTCGCCATCAATCTGGCCAAGCATCTGCTCAAAAAGGGCCAGAAACCCTCCACGCTGGGGGTAAAACTGATTTTCACCCTGGGTGAACTGACTACACCGGCGTTGCTGCGCAATATCGGCGATGTCTGGGGCAGTGCCGTGTACAACTGCATGTATGCCTCACAAGAGTCGTCGATCCTGGCCGCCAGCGACAAGGACGGTAACCTCTGCACGGTTCCCTTGAACGTGATCTATGAGGTGATCAACCCGCTGACCGGCCAAGTGCTGGAGCCTGTGAACGCCAGAATGACCGGCGAACTGGTGATCACCCACCTTTACCCAGGGCAAAAACCGCTGATCCGCTATCGCACCGGGGATATGGTCAGGGCGCAGGTAATGGACAAGGGCAAATGGCAGATCATCCCCATCGGACGGGTCAGGGACACCTTGGTCATCAACGGCCACAACCACTGCGCCTACGACATCGAAGCCGCCCTGTTCGAACACCTTAAAGGCTGCCTGGATTACCACATTCAGGTGGAAAGCGTGGCGGGTGTCGATCAGTTGAGCGTCACCTTGGAGCTGGAGCAGCACAGCGCAGCCCACAACGACCTGGAGGCCGTTGCCCGCTCCATGCAAGCCAGGCTCGGTGCCCGCACCCAGATCACCCTAGGCTCCACCGATGCTGTAACCGGCACTGCAGCGATGGTCAGCTGGAAGGCTGCCAGGCTGCATGACAAGCGCAGCGGTAGCGACAACCGCGAGCGCGAAACCGCCTTGCAGATTGCGGCGCGGAGGGCCTGAGCATGGCAGACGAGCTCGGCACTACCACGCCGCCCCCGCGCAGCCCTCATCCCTGGGTGTACTTCGAAGGTCAGGTGGTAGCGGCTGCAGAAGCCCTGGTACCGGTCACGACCCAAGCATTCAATTACGGCACCGCTGTTTTCGAGGGCATTCGCGCCTATGTCGCGGGTTGTGGAGGGTTGAATGTCTTCCGCCTGGATGACCACCTGAAACGACTGGAGAATTCGGCCCGGCTGCTGCAACTGGAAAACCTGCCGCGACGCGCCGAGATGAAGGCAATCATCCTCGACTTGCTGCGGCGCAACGAGGCAACCACCGATAGCTATGTCAGGCCCCTGGCCTACAAGAAGGCGTTGCTGCCAGGCGTTGGTTTTGGCGTGAAGCTCACCGGCGTCAGCAACGGCCTGGTGATCAATACCCTGCCCATGGGCGCCTACATGCCTGCAGGCGGTATTCGCTGCGCCATTTCGAGCTGGCGGCGCATACCCGATGTTTCGCTTCCCGCGCGGGCCAAGATCACCGGTAGTTATGCCAATTCAGCGCTGGCCATGGAGTCGGCGCAACGCAATGGGTTCGATGATGCCTTGATGCTGAATGTGCACGGCAATCTGGCCGAGTCGACAACCTCCAATGTCTTCGTTGTAAAAGACGGCTGTCTTATCACCCCGCCTCTGAGCGCCCACATTCTTGAGGGTATTACCCGCGACGCGGTGATGACCCTGGCCCGAGAAGAACTGGGCTTGCAAGTCATCGAGCGAGACATCTCGTTTTCCGAGCTGTTTTCAGTCGATGAATGCTTCCTGGCCGGTACTGGCGTCGAGATCGTGCCCGTGACGCAAATCGACCACTACGTGCTGCAAGAGAGCGGAGTCGGCGAAATTAGCGCTGCGATCAAGAGCCTCTACCTGCAGACGGTAAAAGGCCTGAACAGTAAATACGCCCACTGGTTGAGCCCGGTATCCGACTGATTGCTCTGGAGATTCATGACTATGGACAGCAAATTTTTGGACTTGGGTGTTGCTGATTGGCGCGAGGTGTTGATCCACACCCTGGGCCCCAACGGGACCAGCAGTGAAGCCGCCGCAGGCTGCTTCAGTGAATGGTTCGGCCATCGATATCCAGGTTCACGCATACAGCTCAATCTCAGCGACTCTTACGAGCATGCCCGCGCCAGCATGGACGAACACGCCCCAGGGGTGTTGATCGTGGCCAATGCCTATCCGCAGATTCATAACTTCTATATGGACCCGCGGCTAAGCCTGGTGGCGACATTCGTGTTCGACACGCCCTTGTACGGGTTGGCGAGCAAGGGACCGTTGACCACCAACAAGCTGACAGTGGCCACCCACCCTGCGCCGCTGCTCCTGATTGAGGAGCTATTGCCTGAGGGCCTGGAGATCAACTCCGTGATCCTCGCCCTGTCCACCAGTGCCGCAGCGGCGGCAGCGGCCAGGGGCGAGGTCGATGTGGCGCTGACCACGGAAGTAGCGGCGAGCATCCATGGTTTGCATTTCATCTCGAGCACCCGTCCGATCCGCATGCTCTGGTCGGTCTTCGCGCTTACCCGCTGGAGCGCGCAGCCGACCGAGGCCAGCTTGCGCTGCAGCTGAGCGCTGCGCCCTGCCTGATCCCGAGCGGGGTTGGGCGACCACCTGATTACCCTTGATTGAGGTCATGATGCCTGTCTTGAAGCTGCACACACTCGACTCGACCCCGGAAAAAAGTAAAGCGCTCCTGCAGAGCTCCATCGACAACTTTGGCTGGATCCCCAATCAGAGTGCCTACATGTCGGAATCCCCTTCGCTACTGGGCGCCTACCAGCGCGCACATGATCTGTTTATCGACAGCTCGTTGACCGAAGAAGAAAAAGCGGTGGTGTGGATAACCACCGGCGTGGCCAACCACTGCGCGTACACGATCCAGGCCCACGCCTTCATTGCTCTGGCCAAAGGCGTGGATGAGCGCGTGGTCGACGCCCTTGCCCATGAGCCTTCCCGCCTGGATGCGCGCCTGTTGGCGTTGCACGGTTTTACCCTGGAAGTGATTGATTGCCGCGGCAGCCTGAGCAAGCCGGCCATTGATGCGCTCCTGCGAGCCGGCTTCAGCAAACAGAACATGCTGGATGTGATTCTCGGCGTGTCGCAGAAGAACATGTCGACCATCTTGAACAGCATTGCCGGCACCGAAATCGACGAGCGCTTCAAATGGCATGCCTTTCAAGGACTCAAGCAAACGGCCGAGGCTTGAACGATGCTGCATCTGGACAGCGACTCGGTCAAAAAACTGCTGAATTTCAAGCTCGGCCTGCGGCTCAGCGAGGAAGCTTTCAGGCTGCACTCCTCAGGCCAGGTAGAGCAGCCATTGCGCACCATCGTCCGCGGGCGCGCGAACGAGTTGATGGGGGTAATGCCTGCATACATCAAGTCGGGCCCCTATCAGGGGTTCGGCTTGAAGTCGGTGGTGGTCAGGTTCGACGCCGACGTCCGTGGCCCGTCCCATATGGGCAGCGTATTGATTTACGACGAGGCCGGAGTAGCCCCGGTCGTCGCGGTAGACGCTGGGGCGATCACCGAGATCCGCACGGCCGCTGCCTCGGCACACGCGACCCGTATTCTTGCGGCCCCCGATGCTCAGCGCGTGGCGATTCTGGGCACCGGTTTGCAAGCGCGGGCCCACCTGTTGGCAATGCGGGCCGTGAGGCCCATCCGGCAAGTCTCCGTATGGGGGCGTAGCGAAGCCGCATGCGAGGAGTTTGCAGCCTGGAGCAAACGCACCGGTGATTTGCCGGTCTCGATTTGCGCCACGGTGGCCGAGGCCGTGCACGCCAGCGACATCATCTGTACCACCACGGCCGCTCGCGCGCCCATTCTGGCCCGTGCTGATCTGCCGGAGCGCTGCCATGTCAACGCAATCGGCTCTTCGGCTCTCGGTTTCCAGGAGCTGCATGAAGACATTTACCAGGGCAGCGCCTTGTTCACTGACAGCAACCCAGCGGTGCTTGCCGCAGCCGAATGCGTGATCAAGGCCGTGCACAAAGGCCTGTTGTCTGGCGAAGAGGTCGGGATGGAGATCGGCACACTCTCGGCCGATGACGTCCGCGCACAGGGACCGGGTGTGACGATCTTCAAGTCGGTCGGATTGGCGGTGCAGGACCTGGTCTTCTCCCGCGAAGTCATCAGGCAGTGGGTCGCCACGTCCCGTTGAAACCTTTGACGGTATTGCGTGCGCAGGCGTGAGCCTTCGTACAAAACAATAATAAATAACCTGAGGTGTGCCACATGCTCGACCTGACCCAAGTACTGACCTACTCGATAGCGCTGGGCATTGCTGCCGCCATTCCCGGCCCCGGCATGGCGGCGCTGGTCGCACGAAGCGTCAGCGGTGGTGCGTTATCGGGCTTTTGCCTGCTGTCTGGGTTGATCCTCGGTGATCTGACCTACCTGTCATTTGCCGTTTTTGGCCTGGCGATGATCGCCGAGCACTTCAATGCGCTGTTCCAACTGGTGCGCTGGGGAGCGGCGCTGTACCTGTGCTACCTGGCCTGGCAATTCTGGTTCGCCAATCATCAGGCGATCGAAGTGGGCAAGCCGGCAAAGAAGAAGGAACTGCTGTCGGCGGCGATATCCGGATTGACCATTACCCTGGGCAATCCAAAGACCATTGCCTTCTATCTGGCGCTTTTACCGCTGGTGATCAACCTGGAAATGGTTTCGCTACAGACCTGGGGACTGATGCTGGTGCCACTGACCATCGTGGTGCTGCTGAGCGTCGGTGCGCTATTTATTATCGCCGCCGTGCGCATCCGCCACCTGCTGTCGAGCCAGCGCGCGCAACAGCAGCTGTTCCGCGGCGCGGCGGCCATCATGGTGGCTGCTGCCGCGTCGATGCTGATTCGCTGAGCCCCTAGTAACCGCGGGAAAAACCCACCAGGCCGCGCAGCCCCTGCCCGGCCTGGAAGCGCTGCAGGTTGTCGAGGAACAGGCCAATCATCGCCGCCGGTTCGGTCGGCGCCGAGCTGTGCCCGCTGAGCAGCAGACGCGGCGCGTTCCAGAACGGATGACCCGGCGGCAAAGGCTCCTGACGGCAGACATCGAGTACCGCGCCTGCCAGCAGGCCAGCATGCAGGGCGGCCAGCAGATCCTCATCGACCACCGCTACGCCGCGCCCGGCATTGATGAACAGAGCCTGCGGCGCCATCCGCGCAAACAGGGCGGCGTCATAGATATCGCGGGTAGCCGGGGTGTCCGGCAGCAGGTTGATCAGCACCTCGGCCCAACCGGCCAGCTCGGCCAGGCCATCCATGCCGCGTATCTCGGTGAACGGCTCGATGGCTCGTGGAGTACGTGCAATGCCGCGCAGCTCGACGCCGAACGGCGCTAAGAAGCGTGCCACCTCGCAGCCAATATCGCCGGCACCGACGATCAGCACGCGCATGCCGCGCAGACTGGGCGGCGGCAGATTATCCCAGCGCTGCTCCACCTGGCTGGCCAGGCGTGGCAGCAGACGGCGGCGATGGGTCAGCAGGTAGGTCAGCACGTATTCGGCCATGACCTGGCCAAAGATGCCGACTGCCCTGCTCAGCTGGTAATCGTGCGGCAAGTCGGCCGCCAGCAGCGGGGTGATACCGGCCCAGGTCGACTGCAGCCACTGCGGCCGGTGGCCCTGGCGCAACAGGGGCACCAGCAGATCCGGCTGGCCGAGCCAGACCGGGCAACTGGCGGCCTGGCGGGCCAGCTCCTGCTCATCACTACAGACCAGTTGCAACTGCGGCGCGGCGGCGTGCAGCAGCTCGGCGTAGTCGGCCTGGGCCTGTTCGGCGAGCAGAACGCGCATCAGACCGGGTCGTTGCGGCGCAGCAGCTCTTCCGGCAGGTGTTCGATGTAGTCGTCTTCCGGTGGCGGCATCTGCAGGTGATAGCCCTGGGTTTCGAGGTTCTCCAGGACCTTGTGGATGTCCTCACGGGCCAGCGGTTTCTCCGGCGTAAGGATCAGGCTGAAGGCCAGCTGTGGCGTACCGAAAGCGGCCAGGAGACCCTCCGGTACACGCTTCAGCGCATCGGCCTTGAGCACGTAGAGGTACATCTCGTTTTTGCGTGGGCTGCGGTAGATCGAACAGATTTTCTTCATTTCAGTTTTCCAGGGCGGCCAATAACGCGGCGCCCATCAGTTCACGGCGCCAGCCACGCAGGTTGTCCGGCAGCTGGTAAGGGCCATTCGGGTAACCGCTTTTCAGCAGGGCCTCGAGGGATTTCTTGCGCAGCATCAGTTCCGGAGCGATCTGCAGGCGCTCGGCCTCACGCTGGCCGACCACGCGCAGCTGCTTCAGCAGCGCAGTGGACTCCAGCGGCAGCGGCTGCGGCAGGGCTTCGGGCCACTGCTCGGGCGGCAACGCAGCGGCTTCCTGGATCAGCTGTAGCAGGGTTTCGCCATCCCGGCGCACGGTTTTCGGGTGCATCTCTTCGATGCGCGCCAGGGCTACCAGGTTGTCCGGCTGGGTCTTGGCCAGCGGCCACAGCGAGTGCTCGCGGATGATGTGATTGCGCGGCTGGTTGCGCACCCGCGCCTGGCGTTCGCGCCAGGCACACAGAGCGCGCATCACCGCCAGCTGCTGGCGTGACAGTTTCCAGGCCAGCTTGGCTTCGCGGTAGAGCAGATCCGGGTCGACTTCGCGGCGCAGGTTGCTGACCAGCTCGGCGCCGTCTTCCAGCACCCAGGCGTGTTTGTCGGCGGACAGTTTGGGCTGCAGCACCAGATACAACTCGGCCAGGTGCTGGGCATCCTCGGCGGCGTAGCTAATCTGGGTCGGCGACAACGGGCGCTGCAACCAGTCGGAACGGGTCTCGCCCTTGGGCAGTTCGATGCCTAGCACCTCCTGCACCAGGCGCGAATAGCCCATGGAGAAGCCCAGGTTGAGGTAGCCGGCGGCCAACTGGGTATCGAACAACGGGTTCGGCAGGCTGCCGGTCAGGCGCAGGAACACTTCCAGGTCTTCGCTGCAGGCATGCAGCACCTTGACCACGGCCTGATCTTCCAGCAACTCGGCAAACGGCGACCAGTCGCTGATAGTCAGCGGGTCGACGAGGAAGGCGTGCTGGCCATCACCCACCTGCAGCAGGCCGGCGATCGGGTAGAAGGTGTCGACCCGCATGAACTCGGTGTCGAGGGCAACGAACGGCAAACGCCGCCAGTCGGCGCAGTGACGGGCCAGGCTGGCGTCGTCGAGGATCCACTGAATATCGATAGCCACGCGGCACTCCTTGGGCAATGCCGCGCAGTATATATGCCCGGCACGCAGGCCGGGCATTTGCCACCGTAGAACGTCTGGCTTATACCCAAATATTCCAGTACCCCGCAGCGGCCCGCTACTCGGGTTACACTGCCGCCCCACCTCAGTACAGGGAAGAATAACGATGAAAAAACTCCTCGGCCTGCTGGCCCTACTGATCGCTGGCGCGGCGGGCTACCTGGCGCTCACGCCGAACACCATAGACCCGCTGGCCTGGCAACCGCCGGTGGCTCCGCTGATGACCGGTGCACTGGAGCCCAACGACACCCTGATGAAGGCCGAGCTGCTGGCCAAGGGCGAGATTCACGGCCCGGAAGACACCGCCGTGGACGCCCTGGGCCGCGTCTATGCCGGCCTGCATGACGGGCGCATCGTGCGCATTGCCGAAGACGGCAGCCTCGACGTGCTCACCGCCACCGGCGGCCGCCCGCTGGGCATGGACTTCGATGCCAAAGGCAACCTGATCGTCGCTGACGCCTACAAGGGCCTGTTGCGCATCAGCCCGGCCGGGCAGATCGAAGTGCTCAGCACCGAGGCCGACGGCGTGCCGTTCGCCTTCACCGACGATGTCGATATCGCCAGCGACGGGCGCATCTATTTCAGCGATGCCTCGAGCAAGTTCCAGCAACCGGATTACCTGCTCGACCTGCTCGAAGGCCGCCCCTACGGTCGCCTGCTGCGCTACGATCCAGCCACCGGCAAGAGCGAGACCCTGCTCAAGGACCTGTATTTCGCCAACGGCGTAGCGCTATCGCAGAACGAAGACTTCGTGCTGGTCAACGAAACCTACCGCTACCGCATCACCCGCTATTGGCTGAAGGGCGACAAGGCCGGCAGCCATGATGTGTTCATCGACAACCTGCCGGGCATGCCGGACAACCTGCAGGGCGACCGCGCCGGTACCTTCTGGGTGGCCTTGCCCACGCCGCGCAAGGCCGACGCCGACTTCCTGCAGAACCAGCCCTGGCTGAAGACCCAGCTGGCCAAGCTGCCGCGCTCGATGTGGCCCAAGCCGGCCAATTATGGCCTGGCCATTTCGCTCAATGAGAAAGGTGAGATCGTGCAGAGCCTGCATGACACCAGCGGCACGCACCTGCGCATGGTCACTTCGGTCAAGCCGGTGGGTAACTTCCTCTACTTCGGCAGCCTGGACAACGATCGCATCGGCAAACTGCAATATCGCTGATTCCAGTGCCGCACGGGGCGACAGCAGGTCGCCCCATGGTTAATAGCCTCAAGCCCGCCAACGGAGTCCCCATGCCGCTCGCGCAACTGCTTAGCCCCGCCCAACTACAGGTCCGCCTGAACCAGCCGAGACTGGTGATCCTCGATTGCCGCTTCGCCCTCGACGACCCCGGTTATGGCGCACGCAGTTACAGCGAGGGGCATATCCCCGGCGCGCAGTTCGCCGACCTGGAACGCGATCTGTCCGGCCCGATACTCAAGGGCGTGACCGGGCGCCACCCGTTGCCGAATACCCAGCAACTGCAAGACCAGCTGCGCGCCTGGGGCATCAGCCAGGACAGCGACGTGGTGCTGTACGACGACGGCCCCGCTGCTTTCGCCGCACGCGCCTGGTGGCTACTGGCCTGGCTGGGCAAGCGCGACGGTGTGTACCTGCTGGATGGCGGGCTGAAAGCCTGGAAAGACGCCGGCCTACCCCTCGACAGCAACCTGCCAAGCCTGCCGCGCGGCGACTTCAGCGGCCAGCCGGACCAGCGCCTGCTGCTGGATGCCCAACAACTGCAGCAGCGTCTCGGCAACAGCGAGCTGACTCTGCTCGACGCCCGCGCCCTGCCGCGCTTTAGGGGCGAAGTAGAGCCGCTGGACCCGGTCGCCGGACATATCCCCGGCGCGCAGTGCGCAGTATTCACCGACAACCTCGGCAGCGACGGGCGCTTCCTGCCGACCGCACAGCTGCAGCAGCGCTTCGCCACCCTGCTCGGCGACAAGCCGGTGGAAGCCCTGGTGGCCTACTGCGGTTCGGGGGTGACGGCCTGTCACAACCTGTTCGCCCTGAGCCTGGCCGGTTACCCGCTGGCGCCGCTGTATGCCGGCTCCTGGAGCGAGTGGATCACTGACCCGACGCGTCCGGTGGCCAGCGGCGATTAAGAGTCGGATATGTAGGAGCGAGCTCTGCTCGCGAATGGCAGCGCCGTGTCAGAACCAACCAGACGGTAGTGCCAATGTTCGCGAGCAGAGCTCGCTCCTACTGGTTGCGCAGGCGCTTGGGCGTAAGGCCCAGATAGCGGCGCATGGCCGTGGTCAGCGCGCTCTGGCTGGAGAAACCGCACTCCTCGGCGATCCGTACCAGCGGCAGCGGGCTCTCGCGTAGCAGGCGGGCGGCGCGATCGAGGCGGGTTTTCAGCAGGTACTGGTGCGGCGTCAGGCCGAGGCTGTCCTTGAACTGCGCATGGAAATGGCTAGGGCTGAGGCAGGCCACCTGGGCCAGTTCGATCACCGTAATGCGCCGCGCCAGGTGTTCGGCAATATAGCGGTCGAGCCGCTCGACATCCAAGGCGCCTGCCGGCGCAGCGGCCTGCTTGCCGAACAGACGCAAGTGCAGGGCACGCAGCAGTACGCCGCCGAGGGCGCGGGCCAGATGCGGGTCGCTGCCATAACGGGCCAGTTCGGCACCGGCATAGCTCAGCAGGTTCTGGAAATCGGCATCCAGCGCCGGGTAGCGCGGGCTTTCAAACAGCTGGGCCAGCAGCTGCAGATCTTCCGCCGGGGTGTCCTGTTCATCGAGGTCGAGGATCAGCATGCGGTTCTCGCCCATGCCGGCGAACTGGTGCTCGGCATCGCCCGGCACCAGGCAGGCGCGCATGCGGCAAACCTCGCCACCACGGCCATTGACCTCGAATTCCGCGCGCCCGGAGAGCGACATCACCAGTTGGTGATAGTCGTGGGCATGTTCATGGGCCTGGTTGTCCAGACACAGCAGACGGGCGTTGAGCATTCTCTTCACCGACCAAGAGCAAAGGCGCACTTTATCGGGTTGCACCTAGTTGCAACAAGACATCGGCAGAGGTTGCGACGAATGGATGCTGGCCAGCATCTTGCTTCGCCCTGGGCATTATTCTGCCCAGCTGGACAACTCTCATGCTCGAACTCGGTATCTATTGCCTGCAACGCTGCGGCCCCATGCGTGCCTTGCTGTTACTGGGGCTGGCACTGGCCAGCACCCTGCTGGCGCTGCTCGACCAGAGCACAGCAGCCGTCTGCCTGCTGCTCATCCTGTTTTACCTGGGCAGCGCGCAAAGCCTCAGCTGGCGACGCCAACAACAGGAGCAACAACATCTGCTGCAACAGCTGGCGCAGCTGTTCGGCGGACAGGCCGAGCGCAGCCACCTGCTGGTCAAATGCGACGATGAACAGCGCGGCGCAGAACGCCTGCGCAGCGAAGTGCAGTTCGCCGCCCAGTCGCTGGAACACATGGCCGAACAGACCGAACAACAGGGCGAGGCACAGAGCCTACGGGTCAACATGATTGCCACCGCCAGCGAGGAAATCAGCCAGACCCTGCTGCATATCGGCGACCTGGCCGAACAGGCGCTACAGGCCTTCGAGCGCATGCACCAAATGAGTGATAGCGGCCGCCAGGACGCCCAATCAGTGGGCAACGAGATGCAAAGCATCCAGCTCAGCCTGGGTCGCACCGCCGCGGCGGTGCGCCAGTTGCTGCAACACAGCGCCGCCGTCGAGCAGTCCGTGCAGCTGATTCAGGCCCTGGCCAAGCAGACTCAACTGCTCGCCCTCAACGCGTCCATCGAGGCCGCTCGGGCCGGCGAGCAGGGCCGTGGTTTCGCCGTGGTTGCCGAAGAAGTGCGCAACCTGGCGCAATCCACCTCGGCTGCAGCCGTGGAAATCACCGGCGCAGTCGGCGCCATCGGCCAGGCCGTGCAGCATGTGCAGCTGGAGGTCGACGAGCACCAGCAGCTGCTCGCCAACGGCTGCCAGCAGAGCCTGGCACTGGCCAACCGGCTGCAGCAGCAAGCCGACTTCAGCACGCAGAACCTGCAAAGTTTCGGGGTGATGCGCCAGGCCCTCAGCGAACACACCCAGGCCAATCAGTCACTCAACCAGCAGTTGCACGAGATCGGTGCAGCGCTCAGTCAACAGAGCACGCAGAACCGCGAACTGCATGACCTAACCCACTACCTGACGCGCCTGACCCAGGGAGCCAAACCATGAGCCTGACCACCCTGGCCCTGGCCGGCACCCTCGGCTCCCTGCTGGTACTGATACTGCTCCAGCAGTCCATCGCCCGCCGCCAGACCCGGCAACGCCAGCAAGCCCTGCAGCAAGCGCTGGTACACAGCCTGGAACTGCTGCAGCGCCTGCAAAAACATCGCGGCCTCGGTGGCCAGAACAGCAGCGATGCGCGCAACCAGTGCCGCAACCTGGCCCTGGAACTGGATGGCCTGTGGCGCAGCCTGCCCGGCGCCGCCGGCGAACTGGCCGAGCTACAGCCGGCCTGGCGAGCACTGCAACAGCAAGCGGGCGACTTCGACGGCCACTGCCGCCTGATCGAGCGCTTGCTGACCTTGATCCAGCTGTTCGAGCTGCGCCTGAGCGGCCCGCCGCACAGCGATCTGGGCATCGCCCGCAGCTGCCGGGAGCTGGAAGAGCTGGCGCGTCTGCGCGGCCTGGCCGTGCGTGGCGCCAGCGCCGAGCGCTGCCCATTGCCCCTGCAGGTGCAACTGCGCTACCTGAGCCTGCGCCTGCAATCACGCGCCAGCCGCAACACGGCCCTGGCCCGGGCGCTGGAGAGCCTGCGGCGGCAATTGATCGATCCGCCACGGGTCGCCATAGCGCCGGCGGAATGCTTCAGCCTGCTGACCCCACTGATCGACGAGCAACTCGGTCAGCTGCGCCAGCGCCTGGCCTGAAAGTACAGTGGCGCCCAGCCACTACCCGTTCATCTGACCAGCCGTGGCGCTGCCACAGCATGCTGCCAGCCCCAATAGCCCCATCGATAAGGCTATGCTGTGCGGGCTTTCGATCGACAGGAGTCCGCCATGAGCACCGCCTACCGCCTGCTGCTGCCCGCCACCGCCATTCTGCTCGCAGCCTGTACCCATCAGCCGCAAACGAGTCTCAGCGTGCAGGAAAAACAGCTGGGCAAATGCCCCATGGAGCTGAGCACGGGCCAGACCCTGGTGATTTCCCTGCCCAGCAACCCGACTACCGGCTTCCGCTGGGTAGTGGCCGATGCCGCGCCAGGCGTGCTGCGCAGCCTCGGCCCGGAGGTCTACACCACCCCGGAAGACGCCGGCCTGGTCGGCAGTGCCGGCCAGTCGACCTGGCGCTACCAGGCGCAACAGAGCGGCAACGGGCGCCTGCTGATGCACTACCAGCGGCCCTGGGAAGTCGACGTGGCGCCGGCCAAGACCATCGACTGCCAGATCGCGGTGGACTGACGTCATTGACCAGGCGCTCTGGCGTGTAGCGCCCTGCTCTCGCGAACCCCAGACGCAATAATGGGGAAAACCAGAGAGCCTTACCCATGCGCCCACTGCTTTGTCTGCTTGCCCTCGGCGGCGTCCTGCTGTTTGTCCTCGGCCTGCACCTCGAACTCAAGTGGTTGTGCCTGCTGAGCAAACCCTTGCCGGTGATCGCCCTGCTGCTGTGGCTGTGCACGACAGCCGCCTCGACGTACCGACGCTGGATCACCATCGGCCTGCTGTTTTCCCTGCTCGGCGATGTGCTGCTGGAGTGGCCGGCCAACCTGTTCGTCTTCGGTCTGGGGGCATTCCTGATGGCTCACCTGGCCTATCTGCTTGCCTACCTCAGCGAGAGCAAGCACCTGGCACCGCGGGCCCTGCTGTTGGCGTTTGCGGTAGCCGGCAGCATGTTCGCCGTGCTTGCCAATTCCGGCCTGGGAGACCTGCTGATTCCGGTGGCGTTCTACAGCCTGGCCATCGGCTGCATGCTCTGGCGCGCCCTCGCCCGTCTGGGCACACGCGGTATCGCCACGCGCTCGGCCTGGCTGGCAGCAGGGGGCGCGCTGTTGTTCGTGCTATCGGACAGCCTGATCGGCATCAACCGCTTCGTTACCCCGTACGATGGCGCACGTTACGCCATCATCCTCAGCTACTGGCTGGGCCAGTTGGGCATTGCCGCATCGGTGATCGCCCTGCAATCCGGGGCTTCTCAGCCGGCCGATTCATCCTCACGGGCAGCCAGCTCGCGCTCGTAGACGCACACGCTCAGCCTGCTTACCGCAAGAACACCCCCAGCCGTCACAGATACCTACCATTGGTCCGGTTACTGAAACGGCAGGGACTCGCCAAATCGTCTATAGAGAGAAGGCAGGACTTATCAGGAGAGGCAAATGCGCGGCACTACATGGGTCATCGTACTGTTCCCATTGGTATGGCTGTCGGGTTGCAGCAGTCTGCTGCCCAGCGAGCGAGCGGAGGTGCTTTCCCCCTTCAATGACTACCTGGATGCGGAGATCCGCTACGCCCAGGCGCAACCGGGCACAACCACCCGCTCGGAGCTGTTCTCACTGGGCTTCGACCCGCTGGCCCAGGGCAACGGCAAGATGCTCTCGTTCATCGACCTGCGCCTGATGTTCGTCCAACCCAACGTGCCCATCAGCTATCTACCCGATGGCCTGATCCAGTGCCTGGAAGCCAAGGACCGCTGCATCGGCTACGCCTTCGACTTCAACAAGACCGATACCCAGCGCGTCGGCAACTTCTGGGCCGACGTTCTCAACTTCCGCAAGAAACGCGAACTGCAGGGCTGGGCCTTCCGGGCCGTGTTCGTGCTGGTCGACGACACCCTGGTACACAAGGTCAGCAACGGCGAGCCGAACATTCGCCGCTACGAGGTCAAGCGCAACCCGCTGGGCCCGCTGCAAGGCGCGGGTGAGTTCTTTTCCGACCAGTTGAAGTAATGGTGGTTGGGCCTGGACCGGCACTTGGCTAAAATGCCGGCCTTTTCGCCAGAACCACCGGAATCGCCGTGACCACCCAGCCCGACCGCCTCTTCGCCCAACCGCACTCCGAGCTGCAGGACTTCGCCTTCAACGAGGACGTGGTGCGGGTGTTCCCGGACATGATCAAGCGTTCGGTGCCCGGCTACCCGACCATTGTCGAGAACATCGGCGTGCTGGCCGCGCAGTTCGCCCAGCCCAACTCGGTGCTGTACGACCTCGGCAGTTCGCTCGGCGCGGTGACCCAAGCCCTGCGCCGACATGTGCGCACGGAAGGCTGCCGGGTGATCGCGGTGGACAACTCGCACGCCATGGTCGAGCGCTGCCGCGAATACCTGCACGCCCAGGACTCGATGTTCCAGGAACTGTTGCCGGTGGACGTGCAGGAAGGCGACATCCTCGCCCTGGACTTTGCCCCAGCGTCGCTGGTGGCGCTGAACTTCACTCTGCAGTTCATCGAACCCGAGCAACGCCTACCCCTGCTCACGCGCATCCGCCAGGCCCTGCTGCCCGGTGGGGCACTGATCCTCTCGGAAAAACTGCGTTTCGCTGACGAACAACAGCACGCCCTGCTCACCGACCTGCACATCGCCTTCAAACGCGCCAACGGCTACAGCGAGCTGGAAATCGCCCAGAAACGCAGCGCACTGGAAAACGTGATGAAACCGGACAGCCTGGAGCAGCACCGCGAGCGTCTGCTCGCCGCCGGCTTCAGCCAGGTGGTGCCCTGGTTCCAGTGCCTCAACTTCGCTTCGCTGGTGGCCCTGCCATGATTGCCGCCCTCGACCTCGATGCCCTGCAACAGACCCTGGTCGGCAGCCCGTTGCAGGACTGGGCGGCCGACCTGCCAGCGCAGATCGACGCCAAGCTGGCGGTCGGCCACGGCGACTTGCAGCGCTGGTACGCCGCCGTGCAGAACCTGCCGGCCTTGCCGGTCGAGCGCCAGGAGCTGCGCGATCAGCTGCTGCTCGACGGGCCCTGCGATGCAGCCAGCCGCGCCCAGCTGCTCGGCGCCCTGCAGGGCCTGATTCCCTGGCGCAAGGGGCCGTTCGACCTGTTCGGCGTGCACATCGACACCGAATGGCGTTCGGACTGGAAATGGTCGCGAGTCGCCCCGCATCTGGATTTGAAGAACAAGCGCGTGCTGGATGTCGGCTGCGGCAACGGTTACTACCTGTGGCGCATGCTCGGTGCCGGCGCTGGTAGCGTGGTCGGCGTCGACCCCAACTGGCTATTTCTCAACCAGTTCCTCGCCGTCAAACGCTACCTGCCAGACCTGCCGGCCTGGCACCTGCCGCTGGCCCTGGAAGAGCTGCCGGGCAAACTCGAAGGCTTCGACACGGTGTTTTCCATGGGCGTGCTGTACCACCGCCGCTCGCCCATCGACCATCTGCTTGAGCTCAAAGACTGCCTGCGCAAGGGCGGCGAACTGGTGCTGGAAACCCTGGTGGTGGAAGGCGATGTCCAGCAGGTGCTGGTGCCGGAAGACCGCTACGCGATGATGCGCAACGTCTGGTTCCTACCCTCCGTGCCGGCCCTGGAGCTGTGGCTGCGGCGGGCTGGATTCGTCGATGTGCAGTGCGTGGACGTGTCAGTGACCAGCACCGAGGAACAGCGCGCCACCGACTGGATGCGCTTCCAGTCACTGCCGGACTTCCTCGACCCGGCCGACCACAGCCGTACCCTCGAAGGCCTGCCTGCCCCGACCCGCGCCGTGCTGGTAGCGCGCAAGCCGTAATCGCCGCACTTAGAACAGCTAGGGTGGAAAACCGCGAAGCGTTTCCACCACCCTCCTGATGCCTGACCTCAGACCAGCTCGATGCGGTCGTCGTGAATGACGATCAGCCCCTGCTTGAACAGCCCACCGATGGCTTTCTTGAAGTTGCCCTTGCTCACCCCGAACGCCTGGGTGATGGCCTCCGGCGGACTCTTGTCACTCAGCGCCAGGCTGCCGCCCTGCTCGCGCAGGCGGGCGAGAATCTGCTCACCGAGACTGCCGGTCGCCTCCTGGCCGACTGGCTGCAGGCTCAGGCTGATCTTGCCGTCGGCACGCAGTTCCTTGATGTAGCCCTTCTCCTGCATGCCGTTGCGCAGGAACTTGAACACTTCGTTCTTGTGGATCAGGCCCCAGTGCTGGTTGTTGATGATGGCCTTGAAGCCCATGTCGGTCTTCTCCACCACCAGTAAATCCACCGCATCACCCACCTTGTAGCGCGGCGGCGTGTTGTCCAGGTAGCGATCCAGGCGTGCGGTGGCGGTGATGCGCTTGCTGCGCTTGTCGAGGTAGACATGCACCACGCAATAGTCGCCGACCTGCAGCGGGCGCTTCTCCTCCGAGTGCGGCAGCAGCAGGTCCTTGGGCAGGCCCCAGTCGAGGAACAGGCCGACGCTGTTGATCTCCGCCACTTTCAGGCTGGCGAAGCCGCCGACCTGAGCCTTGGGCTTTTCGGTGGTGGCGATCAGGCGGTCCTCACTGTCCAGATAGACGAAGACATTGAGCCAATCGCCGATATCGCTCGATTCGCCTTTGGGCACGTAGCGGTTGGGCAGCAGGATCTCGCCGTCGGCACCGCCGTCCAGATAAAGGCCGAAGTCGGTCTGTTTGACCACCTGAAGAGAGTTGTAGCGCCCGATCAGAGCCATGTTCACCACCTTGTCTGCAAGGCCGGCATTCTACCCGTTGCCACCTGCGCGCGCTGCCCCGGGAGGCAAAAGGCTCACAGAAGCACTAACCGATCATCGCCACGCATGACCATTCCTCGCCGAAGCCCCTTCGTTGCGCATTCGCCACTGGCGGTTAGCACAGGCATGTTTCAGAATCATGGCAGGCCGCAACTTCGGCTCGCCGAACTTGTCCTAGCTGTACGGATTCTCGCTGTCTGATCTCAGGAGTTCCTTTGCGTCCTTTTGGCCACTGGCTGCCCTACCCTGCCGCGTCGCTCACTGCCCTCGGTCTGCTGTTCATCCTGCTACCCATTGCCAGTCGTTACTGGCTGGGCTGGTCGGATCTGGCCGGCTATATCTCGGACGTGGGCATCGGCAGCCTGCTCCTGCTGCTCAGTTATCGCCGCCCGCTGCTGGCCGTGCCCTTGATGCTGGTCTGGGGCCTGATGCTGCTCGGCAGTGCCGAACTGGTGACCGCCGTAGGTCGCATGCCGGAGCCTGGCGATCTCAAGTACCTTTCCGATCCGCAATTCGTCAGCCGCTCGACCCAGGGCAGCGGCATCAGCTATCCGCTGCTGGCCATCGCCCTGATCGCGGCTGCACTGGCCTGCCTGCTGACCGGGCGTAAACGCTGGCCAGCCCTGCCACGCTACAGCGCCGTGCTGCCGGCATTATTGTTGTTGGGCCATGCGGCCGACCAATACCTCAATCCGAGCGAAGTAGACCAGTGGAAGCAGTTCAACCTGCCCCACAAGCTGCTGGCGGAAAGCATCAACAAAGCCCAGCTGGGTATCGAGGACTGGCTCGCCGGCAATGAAGCCAACAGTCCGCCGGATATCGCCGGCCTGGCCCGCCTCGACCTCAGCGGCACACCGCTGCTGGATGGCGCCGGCAAGGCACGCAACGTGCTGATCATCACCCTGGAAGGTATTCCCGGCGCTTATATCGCGGCCAACCGTGCGGCGATCAACAGCAGCTACACGGAAGACCTGATGCCGCGCCTGAGCCAGTGGGCCGAGCGCAGCATGAACACGCCGGATTATGTGCTGCACAGCCACCAGACCATTCGCGGCCTGTACGCCATGCTCTGCGGCGACTACAGCAAACTCGACTCGGGCACGCCCAAGGGCGTCGAACTGCTGAACAACCCGGCGCGCAGCGAACAGTGCCTGCCGGCGCAGATGCGCTCCCAGGGCTTCAGCACCCACTTCCTGCAGGGCGCCGGGCTGCGCTTCATGGCCAAGGACCAGATCATGCCGCAGATGGGTTTCCAGCAGACCCATGGCCGCGAATGGTTCCGCAACAAGCCCTACCTGGAATTCCCCTGGGGCATGGACGACAAGGCTTATTTCGAAGGGGCGCTGAAGTACGTCGGCCAGCTGCGCCAGAAGAAGCAGCCCTGGATGCTTACCCTGCTCACCGTTGGCACCCACCAACCCTACTCCGCCCCGCAGGAGTACCTGAGCCGCTACCCGACCGCCAAGCAGGCCGCCATCGGCTACCTGGACGACGCCGTCGCCGACTTCCTCGAAGGCCTGGAAAAACAGGGCGTACTCAAGAACACCCTGGTCATCGTCACCTCCGACGAATCCCACGGACTGGAGAAGGTGCGCCTGGCCTCGGCCTGGGGCTTCAACCTGGTGCTGGCACCCGACCAGGTCGCCCTGCCCAAAACCAAACCGGGCGTCTATGGCCATGTCGACCTGACCGCCTCGGTGCTCGACTACTTCGCCCTGCCGGTGCCGGATAACATCGCCGGGCGCTCGCTGTTCCGCAGCTACAGCACGCCACGCGAGATCATGTCCTACACCAACGGCATGCTGCGCCAGCATGACGGCAAGGTCTTCACCGAGTGCAACTTCCAGCAGGTCTGCCGGCGCTATGCCAGCAGCGGCTTCATTGCCGACAGCGCCGAATACCTGGGCCGGGTCAGCGGCAAGCAGGCGCGCCTGGTCAGCCAGCGCGCCGCCCTGCTCGACCAGTCGATCAGCGGTGGGCAGATCGGCCAGCGCTATCAGTTCGCCAACCGCGAGCGCATCGACCTCAAGGCGGAGTCACGCGACGACTGGGCCGACAACCTGATCGGCGCGCAGTATCTGGAAATGCCCGAAGGCACGCGTACCCGCGTGACCCTGAAGATCGAGGCCGTGCGCCTCGACCGCAACGGCGCCAACCTGCGCCTGAAAACCAAGGAATTCGACCGCGACGTACAACTGGCCATCCCCGAGCTGCCCGCCCTGCAACCCGGCAAGTCGGTCGTGCTGAGCTTCGACTTCGACAACCCGAAAACGCGCAAGGCGTTCTCCTTCCACCTGCTCGGCGAAGGTCGCGGCGCCATCCGTATCAGCGACTTCAGCGTGGTCACCGAACCATTGCCGCCAGAGCTGATCGCCGTACAGGCCCCGGAAGCTACTGTGGAAAACCTGGCGCACTAATCCCGCAGGATGTGCTCGTCAAGTGAGTCCAAGCCACTAGGGCTGCAATTCCAGACGCAGCAGTTTGCCGTCCGGCTCATCGGTCAGCACATAGAGATAGCCGTCCGGCCCCTGGCGCACGTCGCGGATGCGCCAGCCGCGCTCCGTGAGCAAGCGCTCCTCGTGCACCACCTGGTCGCCATCGAGCTGCAGACGGATCAGCGCCTGCCCGGCCAGGGCACCAATGAACAGACTGCGCTGCCAGGCTGGGAAGCGCTCGGCCGAATAGAACGCCATGCCCGAGAGCGCCGGCGACTTCTCCCAGACATGCTGCGGCGGCTCCGTACCGACTACTCGCTCACCCTCGGCTTCCGGTATCGGCAGAAAGCTGTAGTTGACGCCGTGAGTCGCCACAGGCCATCCGTAGTTCTTGCCGGCCTGGGGAATATTGATCTCATCACCGCCGCGCGGGCCGTGCTCATGCAGCCAGAGCTGGCCCGTCCAGGGATTGAGCGCCGCACCTTGAGGGTTACGGTGGCCGTAGGACCAGATTTCCGGCCGCGCCCCCGCCCGTTCGACAAAGGGGTTGTCGGCCGGCACCCGGCCATCCGCCTGGATGCGCACCAGCTTGCCCTGCAACTTGTCGAGCTCCTGGGCGGTGGCGCGCTGATTGTTCTCACCCAGGGTGATGAACAGCAGCCCCTGGCGATCGAACACCAGCCGCGAGCCGAAGTGAATGCCACTGGATAGCTTGGGCGCCTGGCGAAAAATTACCTGGAACTGCTCCAGACTGCGCCCATCTTCCGCCAGGCGCGCGCGACCCACAGCCGTGCCGGCCAAGTCACCATCGGCAGCGGCCTCGGCATAGCTGAGGTAGACCAGCCGATCACGGGAAAAGTCTGGCGACAAGACGACATCCAGCAAGCCGCCCTGGCCAACCGCGAATACCGGTGGCACACCCGCCAGCGGCGCCGACAGCCGCCCCTGCGCATCCAGCCAGCGCAGGCGTCCCGGCCGCTCGGTGATCAGACTGCCCTGACCATCCGGCAGAAAAGCCACGCTCCAGGGGTGCTCCAGGCCACGCACCATTTCGTGTAGCTGCAGCGTACCCAGTTCGCTCTCCTCCACCTCTGCCAGCGTCAGCAGTGGCAAGCCCAGGAGCAGGCTGAGCAGGAAATTTCTGACCATGTTGATATCTCCATCCAGACAGCATTCTTGTAGCCCAATCCCGGTAGAGGCTCCCAGCCGGTTACAATCACCTTTCATTTCCTTTTGTGACTGCTACCACCATGAGCGAACCCGAGCGCCTGTCCAAACGCCTGACCCAACAGCTGCCCTGCTCGCGCCGCGAGGCGGAGCTGTATATCGAGAACGGCTGGGTCACCGTCGACGGCCGCGTGGTGGAAGAGCCGCAGTTCAAGGTACGCGACGAGACCATCGCCCTGCTCCCAGGCGCCGTGGCGGAAACCCTGCCGCCGGTGACCATCATCCTGCACAAGCCCGCGGGCCTGGGCTGCGGCATGGGGGCCAACTCCGTACAGCAACTGCTGACCCAGGCCAACCAGATGGAAAACGACGCCAGCGGCATCCGTCCGTTGCAGCGCCATTTCACCCGCCTGGACATGCTCACCCCACTGGAAACCGATGCCAGCGGCCTGCTGGTGTTCAGCCAGAACCGCTCGGTGATCCGCCTGCTCAAGGACGATGCTGACCAACTGGAGCACGAATACGTGGTCGAAGTCAGCGGCGAAATGGTCGGCAACGGCCTCAAGCGCCTGGCCTTCGGCCTCAGCTACAAGGGCGTGACGCTGGCGCCGTGCAAGGTCAGCTGGCAGAGCGAAAACCGCCTGCGCTTCGCCATCAAGTCGACCCAGCCGGGGCAGATCCGCTTCATGTGCGAAAGCGTCGGCTTGCAGGTCGTGGGCATCCGCCGTCTGCGGATCGGCCGCACCGGCATGGCCAAACTGCCGGTCGGGCAGTGGCGCTATCTGGGGCCGAACGAGAAGTTCTGAAGCACGCGCTGGCGACACTCAGTAGTCGGCGTAGCGTTGCTCTATCCGCAGGTACTCGCCATTGGCCCGTATCGTCGCCAGGCCGAGTTCGAAGCGCTCGCGCTGCTCATCCAGGCGAAAACCAACGCTATAGGGTGTCGCCGGCAGCAGCATGTACCAGGTCAGCGGCTGGCTAGTATCGACCTGCTCGGCCACCTCGTGATTGAAATAGCGCAGGATGCGCGGATCCCCCACCACCACATCGACCCGGCCACTGTAGAGCAGGCGATTGCGGTTGATCTGCTGGGCTTCCTCGCGATAACGCGGATTGGCCTCCGCCATGGCCTGAAACTCCGGCCCCAACAGAAAACGGGCGCGCTGGAAGGTGCTGATCGAGTAATTCGCCAGCTCGGCGATACTGCTGATGCGATAGCCCCGCGCGGACAAAGCCACCGCGGCGTTGTGATAGTGGATATAGGGCGTCGAGTAGAACGCCTGAATACCGCTTTGCGGATTGGTCGTGGCGATGCCGTCCAGTTCACCACGGCGCAGCGCCAGGTGCAGGCGCTCCATCGGCGCGTAGTATGCCTCCAGGGTAAAACCCGCCGCGCTCACTGCCGCCGCGACGATGTCGTACTCCAGGCCGCGCCCTTCATTTTCGAAAATGTAAGGCGGTTTGTGCGTGCCGAAACCGATCCGTAGCGGCTCGGCCATTACGCCGGATGCCAGCAGCATCAACCCCCAGAGCCAACTGCGACACGGCATGCCTGCACCCCCGAAGAATCTTTCTAGGATAGGCCCAGCGGCACCTGCAGCGCCATCACCATGGCGTATGTCCGAGGATTCATCCCGTGCCGGTGACTAGGGGCTAGACTGCGTGGGTCTGTTCCATGGTTCGTTTGGAGAAACCCCATGCTCAAAGCCGAATACCAGCACCGCGGCAAGGTGCCTCAGGATGTCATCGAAGCGGTCGAACTGACCCTGCCCGCGCTGCCAGCCGGCCAGGTTCTGGTCAAGGTCCTGGCTGCCCCGATCAACCCGTCCGACGTGCTCACCCTTACCGGCGAATACGGCATGCTGCCGCCGCTACCGGCGATTGGCGGTAACGAAGGTGTCGGCCGCGTCGAGCAACTGGGGGAAGGCGTGAGCAACCTCAAGGTTGGCCAGACCGTGCTGCTGCCCGTCGGTAGCGGCACCTGGGTGACCCACCTGCATGCCCCGGCCAACAAGCTGATCCCGCTGCCGGACGCCGACCCACAACAGCTGGCGATGATGACCATCAACCCACCGACCGCCTCGCTGCTGCTCAGCGAGTTCGTCGACCTCAAGCCGGGCGACTGGGTGATCCAGAACGCGGCCAACTCGGGCGTCGGCGGTTACCTGATCCAGCTGGCCAAGCTGCGCGGTTTCAAGACCATCAACGTGGTGCGCCGCGAGTCGGCCATCGCCGAGGTCAAGGCCGAAGGCGGTGATGTGGTACTGGTCGATGGCCCTGATCTGCCCAAGCGCGTACGCGAAGCCACTGGCGGCGCGCCAGTGATGCTGGGTATCGATGCCATCGGCGGCGCAGCCACCGACCACCTGGCCGCATCCCTTGGCGAAGGCGGCACCCTGGTCAACTACGGCCTGATGAGCGGCCAGCCGTGCCAGGTCTCGGCGGCCTCGTTCGTCTTCCGCGACGTGACCCTGCGTGGCTTCTGGCTGGCCAAGTGGTTCCAGAAGGCGACCCCGGCCGATCAGTTCAAGGTATTCGGCGAGCTGACCCAGCTGATTGCCGCTGGCAAGCTCAAGGCACGCGTCGCTGCCACCTTCGATATCAGCCAGATCAAGCAGGCCATCGCTGCAGCGGCCAGTGGCGAGCGCGGTGGCAAGATTCTGATCGTGCCCTGACCAGGGCCCAGGCAGGCCGCTTTCTATGGTGGGCGTACTGACCCGCACCACTGATGACTGCAGTGCGGTGGGTGTTTGTGGGGGCGAATTCATTGGCGATCTGGGCGGGCTCGGCGTTGCTTGCCTATCGCCAATGAATTCGCGCCCATGAAACGCACACGCGGCAGTCAATTACCTGCCGCGCCACATCCGCAAAAGGCGCGTTTTTACTGCCTATAGCGACGCCAGCAGATTTGCCTACGCTCGCGTGACAGGCTCAGCTGACCGCCTCGTCGTTGGCTGCCTCGTCGTCATCCTCATTACTGGCATTGACGCCACTGAGAATGATCAGCTCATGGCTCGCCTCGGCACCTGCAAGTTGCCAGCAGTCAACCGCCGCGCCCTGGCTGGCGGCAGCAATGGCTGCGGCGCTGAAATTCCACACGCGCCGCTCGCGGCCATCCATGCACTCCACACGCAGCTGCACCTGCTCGTCGCTGGCCGCTTCGATCAGTTCGAACTGCCAGGCATGCAGGCCATCGATCAGCAGCATGTCGGCGTGTTGCAGTTGGGTCAACAGGTTGGGCGTGGTCATGGGGCAATCACCGAAAGGGAAAGCGCCATGATAAGCCATGCAGCCCTACCCTGGCCTAGGCCGGCGGGTGACGGGGCAGCTCCAGACTGGCTTGCAAACCGCCCTGGAGCAGATTGCTCAGGTGGATACGCCCGCCCAGCCGCGAGGCAATCATCTCGACGATGGCCAGGCCGAGGCCGGCGCCCTGGCTGTTATCGCGGCTGTAGAAGCGTTCGAAGACCCGTTCCAGCTCTTGCGCAGCAATGCCTGGGCCCTGGTCTTCGACGCTCAGGCAGAGTTTCTCGGCATCAGCGCTGAGCCGCACCCTCAGCTGGCCATGGGCCGGCGAGAAATTCGCCGCATTGGTCAGCAGGTTCTGCAGGGCAATGCCGATGGAGCCGGCGTCAGCTGCGAGGTGATAGTCACCTTCGGCCACTTCCAGCGACAGCTCCAGGCCCTGTTTGAGCACCCAGGGCGTCAGCTCGGCCAGGGTTTCACGGGTCAGCGCCTGCAGGTCGATGATCGGCCAGTTGCCCTTGGCCAGCGTCGGTTCGACCCGAGCCATGGTCAGCAGCTGGTTGACCACCCGGGTGGCGCGGTCGATACCGCCGATTAGGAAGCCCAGCGACTCGTTGCGCTGCTCCTCATCGCCGGCCTGAATGGCGTTCTGCACATGCACGCGCAGCACCGCCAGCGGCGTGCGCATCTCGTGGGCAGCATCGGCGATAAAGCGCCGCTCGCGCTCCAGCACTTGGTCGATCTGCGCCAGCAGGCGATTGAGCGCCGCCTGCATCGGCTCCAGTTCAGCGGGCAAGGGCTGCAGTTGCAGCGGCTCCAGCGAGTCGGCATGTCGCGCGCGAATCACCGCGGCCATGTTGCGCAGAGGTTGCAGCCCCCAGCCAATCGCCCACCAGATCAGCGCCGCCAGCACGATGCTGCCGATCAGGTTGGGCAGCAGGGTGTGGCGCACGATGCTGGCCACCAGTTCCTGGCGCACATCGTCGCGCTCTCCGATCCAGATGCGCACGCCCTGCTGCTCGTCGATCAGCAGGAAGCCCCGCCACTGGTGCGGTCCCAGGTCGATATCGGCAAACCCGGCCTGGCGCGGCGGCTCGTCCAGCTGCGGGGCACTGGCGGTACGCACCAGTACCTCGCCCGCCGGCCCCCAGATCTGGAAGGCCAGCTTGCTCTCGTAGGGATGCCCCGCTTTGTGCTGTCCGGCCTGGCCGAGCGCCGAGTTGAAGGCGGCATACAGCTCACTGCGCTCAGCACTGGGCAAGGGCATGTGCATCACCCCTTGCAACAGGCGCGCGGTGTTGGCCAGCTGGGCGTCGTAGACCTCCTCCACCTCGTGGGAGCTGTCCAGGTAGTTGAACAGCGAGATCAGCGCCGTGCCCAGCAACAGCAGGCTGAGGACCAGAGCGAGGATGCGCCGGCGAATCGAGGTCATGGCTGTTCTTCCACCAGGTAGCCGACGCCACGCACGGTGCGGATCAGGTTATTGAACAGTTTCTTGCGCAGGTGATGGATATGCACTTCCAGGGTGTTGCTCTCGGCTTCCTCGTCCCAGCCGTAGAGCGACTGGGCCAGGCGCTCGCGGGTCAGCACCTTGCCCGGCTGCGACAGCAGCTCGTGCAGCAACAGGTATTCCTTGGGCGTCATCGGCACGGCCTTGCCCAAATAGGTGACCTGCTGCGAAGACGGATCGAGACTGACCCCGGCATGCTCGATGCGCACTTCCGCGCGCCCGGCACTACGCCGCAGCAAGGCGCGCAGGCGGGCCTTGAGCTCATCGAGGTCGAAGGGTTTGATCAGGTAGTCGTCGGCACCGGCATCCAGCCCGGCAATCCGATCCTCGGTGGCATCACGCGCCGTGAGAATCAGCACCGGCAGGGCTGAGCCGCTCTTGCGCAGCTGCTGCAGCACCTGGATGCCACTCAGGCGCGGCAGGCCGAGGTCGAGCACCAGCAGGTCGAAGCTCTCGCTGAGCAGGGCGTGCACCGCACTGGCGCCGTCCTGCAGCCAATCCACCGTGTAGCCTTCCTGGCGCAACCCCAGGCGCAGGCCCTCGCCCAGCGCCTTGTCATCCTCGACCAACAGTAAACGCATGCTGTGCCCTTCGTTCAGTTCTTCTTTGTAACGCAGCGCCTGTAGGAGCCAGCTTGCTGGCGATGCCTTTCGCGGTGCACTGGATCGCCAGCAAGCTGGCTCCTACCTAGAGCTATGTCGCCGACTGGGGCCTAGCTTTCTTTATTGCAGCTCTTCTTCCACGGCCTTGAGCAGGGTATCGATTTCGCCCTGACGGCCCAGGTCGGCCAACTCGCGGCCTGGCCGTGCCGGCGCCTGCTTGGCCTTGAGCAAGGCCTGCCGAGCTTCGGCGAATTTGTCCTGGCGGTAAAGGTAGTCGCCCCAGAAATACAGGCTGTCGATACCCGTGGGGTTGAGTTTGAGCGCCTGTTGCAGCAGTTGTGCAGCCTTGTCATCGTCGCCGAAGCCGACCGGCCAGCCCGGCACCTGCGCATACAGGGTGCCCAGGCTGGTATAGGCCGACCCTTGCAGCGCGGCCGGATCGAGCTGGATGGATTTTTCCAGGGAGTCGCGCGCGCTCTTGGCCTTGCCCAATGCACCAAGGCCACCCTGGGCGCCGGCCCAGCTGCTGGTGACGATGCCGTGCCAGATCCAGGCCTCGGCCGCCTGCGGCTGCTCGCGGGTAAACGCGGCGCTGTCGGCGGCCAGTTGCTCGAAGGCCTTCTCTTTCTGTGCCGCATCGGTCTGGTACTGGATCTGCGCCCAGCGCGCCTGCACGTGCTTGAGGCGTTGCGTGCCGGCCTCGTCCAGGGCCCAGGCGGGCAGGCTGAAACTCAGGACCACGAGCAGGGAAAGCAGCTTATTCATAGATGGGACTCCTTGTTGCTGAATTGACGAATCAGCGGCAGCTGCTTGCGCAGGGCCTTGTCGACCACCCCGGGCAATAGGCCGTTGAGGCGCACGAAGAATTTTTCCGGCCAGCCGAGATACAGCTCACTGCGGTCGGCGACTATGGCTTTCAGCACCTCGGCCGCCACCTGTTCCGGCGCGTCCATGCTCACCTTGAGCGCCGAATTGAGCGCCACGGCGGCGGCACTGTTCATGCTGGTGCGGGTGGCGCGCGGAGCGACGTAGAGCACGCCTACACCGGTATCCGCCACTTCCCGGCGCAGCGCCTCGGAGAAGCCGCGCAGGGCGAACTTGCTGGCGCAGTAGGTGGCATAGCCGGCATAGCCGATCGAGCCGTAGGTCGAGCCGACGTTGACCAGCAGAGCCTGGCGCTGCTGACGCAGCAGCGGCAACAGGGCACGGGTCAGCTGCACGGTGGCGACCAGGTTGAGGCCGAGCATGTCGGCAATTTCCTGGTCGTCCAGCTGCTCCAGCATGGCGAAGCGATTGACCCCGGCGGCATTGATCACCAGGTTGAGGCCACCCAGGCTGCGCGCCGCCTCGACCACCGTCTGGCGCCCGGCCAGGCTGGTCAGGTCGGCCTCGATACGCCGCAGCTGTTTGGGATAGCGCCGCGCCAGCTCATCCAGCGCCAGCCCCTGGCGGGACACGGCGAGCACCTGGGCGCCGCCGGCACACAGCTGTTCAGCCAGCGCCAGGCCAATACCGCCACTGGCGCCGGTGAGCAGCGCGCGACATTCAGGCAGCCGCATGCTGCACCTCGTTGCTGCGCGGCAGGCCGCGGAACATATCGGTATACAGGCGGTAAACCATCTGGCTGGCATGGATCACCGCGGCCTTGTCTTCCGCACAGTCCAGACGGTCCATCAAGCCGCGATAGGTTTCCATATGGCCGATGTCCAGGGCGCCATGGGAGAACAGGTAGCTGAAGGCTTCCTTGGGCAGCCCCAGGCGACTCTGGATGGTGCCGGCGGCCTGGCTGGCCAAGGCGATGCTGGTGCCTTCCAGCACGTTGACCATGCCGAACAGCGCGACCGGGTTGCCGCGGGCGATGGTGTCGTAGAGGTAGCTGACCATCAGCTCGATTGCCGGGCTCGGCTGGCCGTTGCGCACCGCTTCGGCGTCGCCACCGCAGGCAGCGATATCGTTGAGGATCCACTGCTCATGGCCGTACTCCTCCTCGATGTATTCGCACACGGCCTGGCGCAGCCACTCCAGGCGGGCCGGCAGGCGCGCGCCGCAGGCCATCATCAGCGGCACGGTGTGACGCACGTGGTAATAGGCCTGGGTGAGGAAGGCGATGTAGCTGTCCAGGCTGACCTGGCCGGCCAGGGCATCCTGGATCACCGGCAGGCTGAACAGGGTCTGGCGCTCGTGGGCGGTGGCGGCTTGCAGTTCGTCGAAGAATTTCATGGTTGACCTCATGCGGTTAAGGATTCGGAAAGGAGTTCGCCGTAGTGCGCCAGAATGGCGTCGCGACGGGGCCGGCCATTGGCCGTGAGCAGGCCATTGGCGGGGCTAAAGGGTTGTTCCAGGCGCAGCCAGCGGCCGACTCGGGCGTAGTCCGGCAAGCCGGCATTGGCCGCCTGCACGGCCGCTTCCAGCACGCTGTCCGGGCAACTCGGATCGAAGGGCCAGAGCAACGCGACGTTGCGCGGCAGGCTCTCGCCCTGCACGAAGGCCTGGGCGATGGCGCCGCGCTGGGTCAGCTCGGCTTCCACCCACTCCGGGTTGACGTTGCGGCCGAAGCTGGTGGTGAACTGGTGCTTCTTGCGCCCGCGCAGGTAGAGGTAGCCGTCAGCATCGAATTCGCCGATATCGCCAGTGGGCCACCACTCTCCACTGAAGGCCGGTTCGCCCAGGTAGCCGAGCAGAGTCGAACCGCTGACCAGCACTTCGCCGTCTTCGGCCAGGCGTACCTGCACATGGCTCAGCGGCTTGCCGACGCTGCCGATGCGCTTGTCCTCGGGGCGATTGAGGCAGACCACCGAGGCGCATTCGGACAGGCCGTAGCCTTCATACACCGGCAGACCGACGCGGGCAGCGCGCTGCAGCAGATCCGGCGAGACCTTGGCGCCACCCACGGCGATAAAGCGGAAGCCACTGGCCGGCACGGCGCCGCGCTCGATGGCGGTGACCAGACCGAGTAGCAGTTGCGGCACCAGAATCAGGCTCTGCGCGCCGCGTACCATCAACAGGCCGAGCAGACGCGACCAGTCGACGCCGCTGGCGCCCTGAATACCCAGCTGGCGTTGCGACGGCACGCTGAGCGTGGCGCCGGCCAGCAAGGCGGCGTAGATGCCGAGGTTTTCCAGCAGTACGGCCAGCGGCAGCACGGCCAGGTAATGCTGCGGCGCACTGCTGCGGCTGACGTCCTCCAGCTCGCGGGCCACGCGCAGCATGGCCTCGGCACTCAGGCACACGCCCTTGGGCGTGCCGGTGGTGCCGGAGGTGTAGGTGATCTTGGCTGTGCCGGCGGGCAAGTGGCTGCTGTCTGCGTCTGCCGACAGGCGCCAGAACAGGCCGTCGTGCTGATAACCGCAGCTCTGCAACTCCTCGTTCATGCTGTCTTCGGCAATCACCAGGGTCGCCCGACTCTGTTGCAGGCAGTGGGCACGCTGGGCCGGACTGAAGAACGGCGGCAGGATCACGCAGGCGATCCCGGCAAACAGCCCCGCCAGGTCCCAGAGCACCGCCTCGGTGCCGTTTTCCAGGGCCAGGGCGAACACCTTGCCCCCCTGCATGCGCAGCAAGGCTTCACGGCGCTGAACTTCCTGCAGCAGACTCTGGTAATCCACACGATCACTGTCGCCCCACAAAGCCAGACGTTGGGGTTGCGCCTCGGCATGGGTCTGCAGAGCGTTGCGCAGGTGCTGCAGTTCAGGCTGCATGGGAGGCATCCTCACAAAGGAGAAAACCCAGGCGCTGCAGCACGCCCTGCTCGCACAGCTGGCGATAGCCAAGCTGGATATTGCCGGCAAACACCTGGGGCCGCTGCGCGTAGTACTGGCCCCAGTCATGCTGCTGCTCGCCTAGGCGCTGCGGGTCGGCCTCGCACAGGCGCAGGGGTTCCAGGCCAAGGCGGCGGAAGCTGTTGATCAAGGTCGCGGCACCGGTAAACACCACCCATTGCAGGCCGCGGCGGGCCAGCAGGCAGGTCATGGCGATGATGATCAGGCGTGCATTGCCGGGGCTGATCGCGGCCAGGTTGCCGACTTCGACGATCTCAGTGCGACTGACCGGACGCTCGGCCAGGCGGGCGATCACATTCTCTACCGGCGCCTGCAGGTACTGTTCGAGAAACAGCTCGTCGCTGCGCGCCAGGCGTGCGCCACAGACGGCGGTCAGCTCGGCCTGGGGCGTGCGCAGACCGAGCAGCTCGGGCATGAAGTGGCTGACCCGGGCGCCATGGGCTTCGTTGAAGCGCTGGTGAATGAAGTGCTGGTAAGCCGCACGCTGTTGATCCTGCTCGCCCACCAGGCAAAGGCTGGATTGGCACTGCGGATCGGCACCGAAGTGCAGCGGGAAGACAGTATTCCACTCGGGATGATGCATCGGGCTCCCTCCACGGGACAGTTCGTGGAGGTGAGTATCTGCAGCGAGTCTTAATGAATCCTGAAGCTAGCGCGAAGCGCTTGCTATCTTTCCTGACAGCTCAGCCGGTAACTTCATCCAGGGTGCGCAAAGCGCACCCTGGAACCTGGATCAACCTTCCAGACGCGCCAGGCGCTCTTCCAGCGCCGCCACCCGGGCTTCCAGTTCAGCGATGCGGCTGTCGTCCACGCCACTGCTGCGCGGCGCGCTGTCGGCCTGGCTACGGGCGACAAGCAGGGCGTCGAGGTCAGCCGGTTCACCGAGCAGGTGCATGTAGCGATCCTCGCGCTGGCCGGACTGACGCGGCAACAGAAATGCCAGGCCGCGGGCCGCCAGGCGCTCCAGCTGATGCTGCACTTCGGCGACATCATCGAACTGGAACAGGCGGTTGCTGCGCGTGAGCAGTTCGTTGAGGGTCTGCGGGCCACGCAACAGCAGCAGGCCGATCAACGCCACCTGCGGCTTGACCAGTTCCAGGGTCTTGTCCGCCCGCTGCTCCCAGCGATCGGCACGGCCGCCCATCACCAGGCGACTCAGGCCGCGCCCTTCGAGGCTGCGCAGACCCTGGCCGACCTGGCCTTCGGTCAGACTCATCAACGGCTCGCGGCTGGTCTTCTGGTTGCAGGCCAGAACCACGGCATTCACGGTGAGCGGGTAGGTTTCCGGCGTGGTGGCCTGTTTCTCGATCAGGCAACCGAGGATGCGCGCTTCGATGGCGCTGAGCGGGTCAATGCCCGGGGTGGTATCGGCTTCGCTGGACATGCGGTTATCCGTGCTGTGACAAAGGCCCTAGCCTGACACGTGCACACCCCGCTGGGAATCTTCGCGGATTCGCTGCCGGACACATCGTCAAGCTGGCAACCCTTGAGATCGACACAGGCTCTGGGTAACGTGGCCGCACTTTGCCCGGAGAGCCCGTCATGTCCCCTGCCCGTTCCCTGTTGTTCGCCCTCGTGCCGCTGTTCGCCGGTTGCCAGGTATTCCAGCAGCCTGAGCCACCGTTGCCCATGCAACGCCTGCAGGGTGAGCTGAGTTCCGGCAGCAGTGGCCTGCAGTTCCGCCCCTGCGGCGAGCAACGCCAGTTCAGCATCAGCAACGACGGCAGTACCGATATCGTGCGCGAAGCGGCAGAACTGCTCGCCGACGGCCCCGGCCCGCTGTTCGCCGATGTCAGTGGCCAGCTCGGCGCCAGCTCGCTAGAGGGTGCCGATGGTCAGCTGCAGCTCAGCGAGGTGTACCGCATCCAGCGCGAAGGCCCGGCCTGCAACGAGGCCGGCTTCCAGCGCCTGCTCCTGCGCGCCAATGGCCACGAGCCGGACTGGAGCATCAACGTCACCGGCAAGGGCCTGGCCCTGCTGCGCCCCGGCCAGCCGGCGCTCGCCCTGCCCTACCTGGAAGAAGCGCTGCCGGACGGCCGCTTCAGCCTCAGCAGCGAAGCCAACGGCCAGCGTTTGGACCTGTGGGTCGCCCCGCAGCGCTGCACCGACAGCATGAGCGGTACGGTGCAGCACCTGAGCGCCGAGCTGCGCCTGGACGGGCAGATCTACCGCGGCTGCGGCTCGCTCGGTGGCGCGCGTAACCGTTAAGTAGCCATTTAGCTTCTAGCTGCCACAAGGCAGCCTCCCGACCAGCCGCCTATGCTCTAGGCAAACCAGCCTGTCGGAGACTGCCATGCTGCGTATTGCCCTCAATGGATATGGGCGCATTGGCCGCGCCCTGGTTCGTGCGCTGTTCGAACGCGGACTGGAAAACCAGTTGCATGTCGAAGCGATCAACGAAATCGGCGAGTTCAACACCCTTGCCCACCTGACCCGCTTCGATTCCACCTTCGGTCGCTTCAACGGCCATGTCGGCCTGCACGATGACATCCTCCAGGTGCACGGCCAATCGATCCGCCTGTTCGGCGAGAAGGACATCGCCAAGCTGCCCTGGAAGCAGCTGGCCGTGGATGTGGTGATCGACTGCACCGGACGCCTGAAAAAGCGCGTGCTGGCCGAACAGCATCTGGCCGCCGGCGCCCCTCGGGTGCTGCTCTCGCACCCGCTGGATACGGCCGACCTGACCGTGGTCTACGGCGTCAATCATCACCTGCTGGGCAACCAGCAGATCGTCTCCAACGCCTCCTGCACCACCAACTGCCTGGCGCCGCTGGCCCAGGCGCTGCACACCGCGGTGGGCATCCGCCAGGGCCTGATGACCACGGTGCACGCCTACACCAACGACCAGAACCTGCTGGACAAGACCCACAACGATCTCTACCGCGCCCGCGCCGCGGCCCTGTCGATGATTCCCACCAGCACCGGCGCGGCCAAGGCGATCGGCCTGGTGATTCCGGAGCTGGCCGGCCGCCTGGATGGCCTGGCGATTCGCGTGCCGACCGCCAACGTGTCGCTGCTCGACCTGACCTTCAACAGCGAGCACCCGACCAGCCGCGAGGCGATCAACGACACCCTGAGCAAGGCCGCCCGGCAATTCCCCTTAGGGGTGATGGAATGCAACGACCTGCCGCTGGTGTCCTGCGACTTCAATGGCTACCCGGTGTCCTGCGTGGTCGACCTCAATCACACCCGCGTGCAGGGCAATGACCTGGTCAAGGTACTGGCCTGGTACGACAACGAATGGGCGTTCGCCAACCGCCTGCTGGATGTGCTGCTGGCCTGGCTCAAGCCGCAGGGGCCAGGCGTCTAGCCCGCTGCGCCTTTACTCGACCTGCAGATAGCACAGCGTGGTGCGCCGTGAGCCATTGGCGCGGCGCTCGGGGTCGGCAAAGGTGCGCACCTCGACGAAACCGGCCTTGCGCATCATCCCCGCCGAGCCGGGATTCTCCTCGTGGCGTTCGATGTAGATATCGCGTACGCCCTGCGCCGCCAGCTGACTCACCGCCTCGCTCAATAAACGCGAACCCAGCCCCTGGCCAACCCAGTCACGATGCACCACCGCCTCTCCGATGTAGCCCTGGGGCAGATCACGGCGCGGCGCTGGCTGATAATCACGGCAGTTGCTGCTGTGCAGGAAGGTGACGAAACCAACCAGCTCCCCCGCTTGCTCCGCCACCACGGCCTGCACACTGCCCTCGACTATGCCGTGCAGATGCCCCAGTACCGCCTCCTGCGGCAGGTAGTTCCAGGGGTTGGCGCCATGCTCGAAGATAAAGACGGCCAGCGCTGGCACATCCGCAGGCCGCGCCAGCCTGCTAGCGGGATTCACAGGCCAGCCCGGCGCAGATGGTCCGGCAAGGCGATGCCCTGCTCGGCGCAGGCGGCCACGCAGTCGATCAGCGGCGCCAGCTCGAAGCCCTCGGCCTGCAGCCAGGCGGCATCGTAGTAGCTGGTGGCGTAGCGCTCGCCACCATCACAGAGAATCGCCACCAGCGAACCCTGTTCGCCGGCCGCGCGCATCTGCTGCGCGGCCAACAACGCGCCAACCAGGTTGGTGCCACTGGAAGCGCCAACCCTGCGCCCCAGGCGCTGCGCCAGGTAATGCATGGCCGCCAGCGACAGGCCGTCCGGCACCTTGCACATGGCGTCGATCACCTGCGGCACGAACGACGGTTCGACCCGTGGCCGACCGATGCCCTCGATGCGCGAACCGCAGTCCAGGGTCAGGCTGCGGTCGCCACTGACGTAGCTGTCGAAGAACACCGAACGCTCGGCATCGGCGCACAGCACGCGGGTGGCGAGCTGACGGTAGCGCACGTAGCGCCCGAGGGTCGCCAAGGTGCCGCCCGTGCCGGGGCTGGAGACCAGCCAGCTGGGCTCGGGGAAACGCTCGTGACGCATCTGCTGGAAGATCGACTCGGCGATATTGTTGTTGGCGCGCCAATCGGTGGCGCGCTCGGCGTAAGTGAACTGATCCATGAAGTGACCGCCGTGCTCAGCAGCCAGACGCACGGACTCGGCGTGGATCTGCGTCGGGTCGGCGACCAGATGGGTCTGGCCACCGTAGAAGGCGATCTGCGCCAGCTTCTCGCGGGCCGTGCTGGCCGGCACCACGGCGATAAAAGGCAGGCCGAGCAGACGGGCGAAATAGGCCTCGGAGATTGCCGTGGAGCCGCTGGAAGCCTCGATCACCGGCGCCCCCGGCTTGAGCCAGCCATTGCACAGGGCATAGAGAAACAGCGAACGGGCCAGGCGATGCTTGAGGCTGCCGGTGGGGTGACTGGATTCGTCCTTGAAATACAGCTCGATACCGGGAAAACCCGGCAGATCGAGGGGGATCAGGTGGGTGTCGGCGCTGCGCTGGAAGTCCGCCTCGATGATGCGTACGGCTTCACGGGTCCACTGACGGCTATCGCTCATGACTGTTCCTCAATCGAGAATCCCGGCTGGCGGCGGCACACTGCTGCGCCACTGGCTCAACGCCACGCCGACGAACACCAGCGCCGCCGCCAGGTATTGCAGCGGACTCAGGCTCTCACCCAGCAACAGCGCGGCGAAGATCAGGGTGAATACCGGGATCAGGTTGGTGAACCCCGACGCCTGGCTGGCCGGCAGGCTGCTCACCCCATAGTTATAGAGGCCATAGGCGCCCACCGTAACCACCAGGCCGAGGTACACCACCGAGCCGACACCCAAGGCGCTGAACTGACTGGGCAACGGCTCGGTCAGCAGCGCCAGCGGCAGGAAGAACAGCGAGCCGATGAAGGCCTGCATGGCGGTGAGGATGAACGGAGAGTAGCGCTGCGAGAGAAATTTCAGCAGCAGCGTGTAGCCCATGGCACAGAGCATGGCGAGAAACTCGTAGAAGTTGCCCAGCAACGGCGCCGGCGCGCTGCTGCTGGCTTCACCGGCCAGGCTCAGCCACACCGCACCGACCACCGCCAGGAGAAAGCCGGCCAGGGTGGTGCGGGTGATACGTTCGCGCAGGAACAGATAAGCGCCCATGGCCACTAAAAGCGGCAACAGCGCGGTGATCATGCCGGCCTGGGCGGCGCTGGTGTTCTGCAACGCCAGGGCCTCGAAGATGAAGTACAGGCAGGGCTCGCACGCCGTCAGGGCGAGCAGGTATTGCCAGTCGCCGGCCCGGTAGTCGAGCCGCCCACGCCAGCGCCAGGCCAGCAGAAAGACCAGGCTGCCGAGGGCCATACGGCCGAAGATCACCCACATCGGCGGCAGTTCGCTGAAGGCGAATTTAAGGGCAATGAACGAACTGCCCCACAGGGCCATGGCCAGTACCAGGCAACCCATCGCCAGCCCGCGGCTATGCTGCAGCGTCATTGCACACTCCGATCAGAAAACGCTCAGCATAGAGACTGGAAAGAGACGGCGACAGACACAGCCGGGCAGCAAAACTGTGTGGCTAGCAGGCGATTGAAGAACGGTGGCGAGGCAGCCGAGACAAGGCACAACGAGCAACGGGAGTAACAGCCACAGGCTGGCCCTGCGGGTCGCGCTGAAGCGCGTTAGCCGCAAGCGGCTTGCTGAGCCTGTTGTTAACGCCGCGATGGCAACGCAGGTGGTTTTTCAACAGCCTGCTAGTGCTGCAGATGCCCGTAGAGCTTGGCATACAGCCCCCCGTCGGCGATCAGCTGCTGATGGCCGCCATCCTCGGCGATGCGCCCGCCGTCGAACACCAACACCCGATCGGCCTGTTTCACCGCACTCAGGCGGTGGGCGATGATCAGTGTGGTGCGGCCGCGGAGGAAGCTGGTCAGGGCCTGGTGCAGGGCATATTCGGTGGCCGCATCCAGGGCCGAGGTGGCTTCATCGAGGATCACCACCTTGGGCTCGGCCAGCACCATGCGCGCCACGGCCAGGCGTTGGCGCTGGCCCCCGGACAGGCGCACGCCGGAACGGCCGACCATGCTGTCCAGACCCTGCGGCAGCGCACGGATGGTCGCCGCCAGCTGGGCGATTTCCAGGGCCCGCCAGCAGGCTTCGTCGTCACGCTCGCGGCCCATGCACAGGTTGGCGCGCACCGTGTCGTTGAACAGGGCCGGATGCTGCAGGACCACGGCGACGTTCTCGCGCACGGTTTCCAGGCCGATTTCCTCCAGACTGGCGCCACCGAAGCGGATGCTACCCGCCTGGGCCGAGTACAGACCTAGAAGCAATTGCACCAGGGTGCTCTTGCCACCACCGCTGGCGCCGACAATCGCGACCTTTTCACCCGGCGCGATGCTCAGGTTAAGGTCATCCAGCACCGGTTCCTCGCGGTAGGCGAAACTCAGTCCGCGCACCTCGATACCCACCGTATCGCGACCCTTGAACGGGTCGAAACGGCCGGGATGCTGCGGCTCGTCGGCCCGTGCCAGCAGCTCGTTGATCCGCTGCAGCGCACCACCGGCCGCGTAGTAGGCATATTGCAGGCTGAGCAGTTGCTCCACCGGGCCGATCATGAACCACAGGTAGCTGAACACGGCGAGCATCTGCCCGATCGACAGGTCGGACAGCAGCACGGTGAGCATGGCTGCGGCACGGAACAGGTCGATGCCGAACTGGAACAGCAGGCCGCTGCTGCGACTGGCCGCATCGCTCTTCCACTGCGAAGCCACCGCGTAGTCGCGGACCTCTTTGGCGCGCAGGCCGAGGCGGCCGAGGAAGAAGCCCTGGCGATTGCCGGCGCGTACTTCCTGGATGGCTTCGAGGGTTTCAGTGAGGGCCTGGGTAAAGCGCGAGGTGCTGTCGTTCTCCAGTTTCTTCAGGTGCTTGACCTGTTTACCCAGCTGCACCGTGGCGAAGATCACCAGCGGGTTGAACAGCAGGATCAGCAGCGCCAGCTGCCAGTGCATCCACAGCAGGATCGCGGCGGTGCCGGTCAGGGTCAGCAGGGCGACCAGGACGCGGCTGAGGGTTTCCCCGATGAACTTGTCGAGGGTGTCCAGATCGGTCACCAGGTGCGCGCTGACCGTGCCACCCCCGAGGTTCTCGTACTCGCCGAGGGAGATGCGCTTGAGCCGCTCGATCAGGCGAATGCGCAGGCGATAGATCACATCTTTGGACAGCCGGGCGAACAGGCGCGCCTGCAGCACGTTGCTGGCCAGGGCGCCGAGGCGCAGCAACAGGGTCAGGCCGAGCATCAGGCCGATATAGCCGGCGGCGTTTTCCCAGGAAGCCGGGAGGAACTGATCCATCACCTTGAGCGCGGCATTGCCATCGCCGAGCAGGACTTCATCGACCAGCAGCGGCAGCAACAGGGGAATCGGTACGCTGCACAGGGTGGCGAAGACGGCAATCAGGTTGGCCAAAATCAGCGCCTTGCGATGCTGCAAGGCGAGCTGGCGGATCTCCGCCCAGGTCAGCCGATCAGCCACGCGCACCTCGCTGCAGCCAACGTTCGAGCATGGGCGCCAGCTCCTCCAGCGGTTGGTAGCCATTGGTCAGCAGCGCCAGCTGGCCATCGCGTTCGGCCAGCAAGGTAGGGAAACCGGCGATACCCAGATCCTGCACCCAAGAAAAATCGGCGGCAGTCGCCGCGTGCATCTGCTCGCTGTCGAACAGCTCGGCGAATTCGATGCGCGGGATACCGGCCTGCTCGGCCAGTTCCACCAGCAACTGCGGGCGAGTCACATCGCGGCCCTCGGCGTAGAAGGCCTCCTGGATCAGCTGCAGCAGCGGCCACACACTCTGCTCGTCCAGGCTACGCGCAGCCACCAACGCGCGGCAGGCCGGCTCGGTGTTGTAGACCAGGCCATCGGGCAAGGCGTCATGGAAGTTGAACAACTGGCCAGTGCGCGCGTTGACCGCCTGCCAGTGCGCGAGGATGCGCACCTTACTTACTGGGTCGAGCGCAGCGCGCTCCTGGCGCAAGCCGCCCACCACGATATGCAACGGCACCCCGCCGGCCGCCGCCTGCTGCGCCAACGCCGCAACCACCGGAGCGAAGCCCCAACACCAGGAGCACATGGGATCCATCACGTAGAGCAGGCGGGGTGGGCGCACAGGCTGATCCTTACTGGTCGAGGGCCTTGTAGTTGAAACCTATGGGGTGCGGCAGATTGCGCGCCTTGGCGATCTCGATCTGCTTCTGCCGTTCACGGGCGCTGGTGCGGGTCTTCTCCGACAGCGTATCCCAGCAGTGCGGGCAGCTGATGCCGGGGGCATAGTGCTCGGACTGGCGATCATCCACGGAAATCGGCGTACGGCAGGCATGACACTGGTCGTAGTCGCCTTCGGAGAGATCGTGACGCACGGTGACCCGGTTGTCGAACACGAAGCAGTCACCGCGCCATTTGGTCGCTTCCTGCGGCACTTCTTCGAGGTATTTAAGGATGCCGCCCTTGAGGTGATAAACCTCCTCGAAACCTTCGCCCAGCATGTAGCTGGAGGCCTTCTCGCAGCGGATGCCGCCGGTGCAGAACATCGCCACTTTCTTGTGCTTGCTCGGGTCGAAGTGCGCCTTGATGTATTCGGGGAACTCGCGGAACGACTTGGTCTTGGGGTCGATGGCGCCTTCGAAGGTACCGATGGCCACTTCGTAGTCGTTGCGGGTATCGATCAGCAGCACTTCGGGGTCATTGATCAGGGCATTCCAGTCCTGCGGCTCGACGTAGGTGCCGACCTTGCTGTTCGGATCCACGCCCGGTACGCCGAGGGTGACGATTTCCTTCTTCAGCTTGACCTTGGTGCGGTAGAACGGCTGATCGTCGCAGTAGGATTCTTTATGGTCGATATCGGCCAGGCGCGGATCCAGGGCGAACCAGGCAAGCAGGCCATCGACGCCTTCGCGGGTACCGGAAACGGTGCCATTGATGCCCTCTTGGGCCAGCAGCAGGGTGCCTTTGATGCCGTTGTCGAGCAGGGTTTGCAGCAGGGGTTCGCGCAGCGCTTCGTAGTCCGGCAGGGAGACGAACTTGTACAGCGCCGCGACGACGATCTTTGCAGTCATCGGGACTTCTCTCCAGTGGTCGTCCTCGCAAAGGACGGACCGGGGTTTAAACGACAGCGCCGGCAAGGGCCGGCGCGGGAGCAATTCTAACGCAGGGCAAGGCGGCGGTGCAGCCTGGCTGGATCAACGGAGTCTGTAGGGCGGGTGAAACCCGCCAACCGAGCAACGCGGGTTTCACCCGCCCTACGTATGATCGTGCTGGCTGCCGCCCTTACAGGTCGGCGAGGCCGGCGCGACGCCCTGCTCCGTCCACTCCTCGGGGGTATAGGTGTGCAAAGCCAGGGCATGGAACTGGCCCATCAGCTCGCCCAGGCTGGCATACACCTTCTGGTGCCGTTTGACTGCGTTGAGGCCGCCGAAAACCGGGCTGACGATGATTGCCTTGTAGTGGGTCTGCTGGCCACGGCTGTGCATGTGGCTCTCGTCCAGCACCTCGAGGTGCTCGGGTTGCAAGGCGTCCAGGGCCTGCAGAATCTGTTCGCGCATGTTCATCGATCAGTCCTCAGGGCTTCTGCTTGTCCAGTTCGGCGCTCATTTCTTCCAGCAACCGGTTCACTTCCGGCACTGCAGCTTGCAGGCGCGACTGGGAAATCTGTACCGACTGGGCCGCCAGCACCGGCATCTTCTCCAGCACCTTGCGCCCGATCGGGCTCTGGTAGAAAGCCATCAGTTCCTGCAGCTCGGACTCGCTGAAGGTGCTGGTGTAGAGCTTGATCATGTCCGGCTCCAGCTTGTCCCAGCCGATGGCGCGGTTCAGCGCCGCATCGGCCTTGACCTGATAGCTCTCCAGCAGAGCCTGCTTGTCGGCCGGCGCCTGGGCCTGGGCAAAACGCTGGGCAAACATCTGCTGCACCTGGGCATACACCGGCACGGCCAGCTTGTCGGCACGGGTCAGTTCGAGGAAGCGTTCGGCCTGGGCAGCATGGCTGGCGGCATCGGCGAATACCGGACCACTGACGGCCAGCAGCAAAGCAGAACAAACAAGGCGCAGACGGCTCATGGAGTTTCCTGGGTTAATAAAGGCAGAAAAGTGCGGGCGCACATTCTGCGCCCACCGCCTGCTCCGCTCAAGCCAGGGCCAGCACGCGGCAGCGTCCAGCGGTTGTCAAAAGGCCAGCACTTGCCCATTCTTGATCCATGGAGGCATGCTGCGCAGCACTTGAGCAGCTGCCCCACTTTATATACGTCACCGGCACAGCCCGGTGACGCCTTGCACATGGACGTGTCTGATGAACAGCTTCATCAACAGCATCACCGCCCCGCCCTTACAGCCACTGTGCGACAGCCAGGGCCGGCTCAACCCACAGGCCGTGGGCTGGTCGTCACGCCCCGTGGTGCATTGCGCCCTGCCCGGCAATGTCGGCCGACGCAAACGCTGGAACCACTGGTGCATCACCACCCCGCACTGGATGCTGGCCCTGACCTTCGCCGACCTCGATTACCTGGGTTATGGCGCGGCCTACTTCCTCGACCTCGACAGCGGCAAGCTGGTCAGCCACACCCAGCTGCGCCTGCTCGGGCGGGGCTGCACGCTGCCCGATACGCCACTGGAAAGCCATGAGTTCTGCAGCAACCGCCTGCACCTGCGCGCCGATGACCGTGGCTCGGCGGTACGCCTGACGGCCAGGGCCGCCAATATCGGCGGCCAGCCCCTGCAGGCGGCTCTGGACATCCTGCGGCCCGCGCACCTGGACTCGGTCAACCTGGTCTGCCCCATGGGCGGCCGCGCGTTCCACGCCACCTGCCGCCAACTGGGCCTGCCCGTCAGCGGTAGCGTGCAACTGGGCGGTCGGCAGTACCACTGTGTGCCGGGGCAGAGCTTTGCCTCGCTGGATTTCGCCCGTGGCATCTGGCCCCTGCGCAGCCACTGGACGCGCGCTGCCTTTGCCACTGCGGGCGGCATCGCCGGCAACTTCGGCGCCGGCTGGAGCGACTACAGCGGGCTCTCGGAGAACGCCTTGTGGTTCGGTGGCGAGCTGCTGCACCTGGAGGAGCCGGTGCAGATCGAACAGAACCCACAGGGCCCGTTGGCGCCGTGGCGCCTGAGCAGCGCCAGTGGTCAGGTCGAACTAACCTTCACACCCCGCCAGCAGCATCAGGCCTATCCGAAAATCGGCCCGTTCTACGCCGATACCCGCCAGTGGTTCGGTTGCTTCGATGGCGTCCTGCGCGGCCCGCGCGGCGAGAAGGTGCCGGTGGCGAATGCCTATGGCTGGGTCGGAGCAACCCACGCACGCTGGTAATCGCTTCGATAGAAACAGCCGGGAACCGCTCCAGCCTGGCGCGGCCTAAACTGCCGGAAGCCCATTTGGAGAAAGCCCATGAGCCGCATCGAAACCGACAGTATCGGCGCCATCGAAGTCCCCTCCGAGGCTTACTGGGGCGCGCAGACCCAACGCTCGCTAATCAACTTCGCCATCGGCGAGCAGCGCATGCCGCTGGCAGTGGTGCATGCCCTGGCACTGATCAAGAAAGCCGCGGCGCGGGTCAATGACCGCATCGGCGAACTGCCACCGGATATCGCCCGACTGATCGAACAGGCCGCCGACGAGGTGCTGGCTGGCCAGCATGACGCGCAGTTCCCGCTGGTGGTGTGGCAGACCGGCAGTGGCACGCAGAGCAACATGAACGTCAACGAAGTGATCGCCGGACGCGCCAATGAACTGGCCGGCAACGCACGGGGCGGCAAGAGTCCGGTACATCCCAACGACCACGTCAACCGCGCACAGAGTTCCAACGACAGCTTTCCCACCGCCATGCACATCGCCGCGATGCAGGCCGTGCAGCATGAGCTGCTGCCGGCCATTGCCGAGCTGTCCGGCGGCCTGGCCGAGCAGGCGGCGCGGCACATGGATCTGGTCAAGACCGGGCGGACCCACCTGATGGACGCCACGCCCATCACCTTCGGCCAGGAGCTGTCGGCCTTCGTCGCGCAGATCGACTACGCCGAGCGGGCGATCCGCGCCACCCTGCCGGCCGTCTGCGAACTGGCTCAGGGCGGCACCGCCGTGGGCACCGGACTGAATGCCCCGCACGGCTTTGCCGAAGCCATGGCGGCCGAGCTGGCAGCACTGGCCGGCCTACCCTTCGTCCCGGCGCCGAACAAGTTCGCCGCCCTCTCCGGCCATGAGCCGCTGACCAGCCTGTCCGGTGCGCTGAAAACCCTGGCCGTGGCGCTGATGAAGATCGCCAATGACCTGCGTTTGCTCGGCTCGGGGCCGCGCGCCGGCTTCGCCGAGGTCCGCCTGCCGGCCAACGAGCCGGGCAGCTCGATCATGCCCGGCAAGGTCAATCCGACCCAGTGCGAGGCGCTGTCCATGCTCGCCTGCCAAGTGCTGGGCAACGACACCACCATCGCCTTCGCCGCCAGCCAGGGGCACCTGCAGCTCAACGTGTTCAAGCCGGTGATCATCCACAACCTGCTGCAATCGATCCGCCTGCTCGCCGACGGCTGCCGCAACTTCAACCAGCACTGCATCGACGGCCTGCAGCCGGATGCCCGGCAGATGGCCGCACACCTGGAGCGCGGGCTGATGCTGGTCACCGCGCTGAACCGCCATATCGGCTACGACAAGGCCGCCGAGATCGCCAAGAAGGCCTACGCCGAAGACCTCAGCCTGCGCGAAGCGGCCTTGCAGTTGGGCTACCTGAACAACGAACAATTCGACGCCTGGGTGCGTCCGCAAGACATGCTGGAGTCTGGACAACATGGTTGATGAAGCGAAAAGCGGCGCCACCCCGCTGGAAGGTGACGGCAAACGTATCCTGATGATCCTGGGTACGCCCAAGACCGACAGTTTCTGCCATGCCCTCGCCGAGGCCTATAGCAACGGCGCGCGCGGCGAAGGCCACGTGGTACGCCAGCTCAAATTAGGAGAAATCCACTTCGATCCGATCCTGCGCGACGGTTACAGCCAGGGCCAGGCCCTGGAACCGGACCTGCTGGAAGCGCAGCGGCAGATCCACTGGGCCGAGCACCTGGTGTTCGTCTACCCGGTCTGGTGGGGTGGCGTGCCGGCCCTGCTCAAGGGCTTTTTCGACCGCACCTTCCTGCCCGGCTTCGCCTTCAAGTACCGCAACCGCTCGCAGCTGTGGGACAAGCTGTTGAGCGGTCGCACCGCCGACCTGCTGGTGACCCTGGATACGCCGCCCTGGTACTTCCGCTGGATCTACGGCGCGCCGGCGCACCGCCAGATGACCCGTACCATCCTTGGCTTCAGCGGCATCAAGACCCGCCGCCTGGCCGAGTTCGCCCCCGTGCGCCCGTCCACCGAGGAACAGCGCCAGGGCTGGCTGCGCCGTGCCGAACGCCTGGGAGTTCGCGCCTGAATCTCTCTTGATCGACGACCTGAGGCACCTTGCTCGCCATCCGTCAGGTAAGCCTCCACAGCCCGCGCCGAGCAGACGACAGCAGGAGCCGATAATCGGCTCCACCGCCTGCAACTGAACAAAATTTGACCACTTGTCGCCCACGCCTGCTCGGCGCCCTGCAGCCGCTAGACTAAAAACAGTGCAGCTTCGAGCAGGAGATTCCACTATGTTTGGTCAGCGTCGCGTCGACCCGACCGCCGGCACCCATTACCGCAGCGAGCGGGTCAGTGCGGTCAACGGCCAGTACTTCTTTTCCACCCGCGAAGGCACCCTGGAAGGCCCTTACTTCACCCGCGTCGATGCCGAACGTGAGATTGGCTCCTATATTCGCCGCATGATGCAGGCCAACCAACTCGCCGCTAGCAGGGTGTACTAGGGTCTGTTGCCGTTCCGTTCGCGAACCGCGTTGCTGCGCAAAATCGCGCCAGGCTAGGCGCGGGACGCAGGCAATGGCATCCCCTTGGCAAGTCCCGCAACAACGCATGGCGCGATTTTGCGCGCAACCCGCAGGGACGGGCCCGTTTTTTGCGCGGGACGTCGTTACTCGACGGCTCATTTGGACGACCAAACTTCGCGTCTCGCGCCTAGCCCCGCGCAAAAACGGGCTCCGTCGCGGCCGTGAACGAAACGGCAACAGACCCTAGGCATCAGGGCGCCTGTCGGGCTCACATCAGCGTCGATCAACCCTTGGCAAAGGCCTTCTCCAGCGCCTCATTGATGGTGCGCAGCACCTTGACCCGGGCAAAGCGCTTGTCGTTGGCTTCGACCAGGGTCCAGGGCGCAATCGCCGTACTGGTGCGGTCGACCATGTCACCTACCGCATCGCGGTACTCCTGCCACTTGTCCCGGTTGCGCCAGTCTTCCTCGGTGATTTTGAAGCGCTTGAAGGCGATCTGCTCACGCTCCTTGAAGCGCTGGTACTGGGTGTCCTCGTCGATAGCCAGCCAGAACTTCACCACCACCACCCCAGCCTCGCTCAGTTGCTCCTCGAAATCGTTGATCTCACTGTAGGCACGCAGCCAGTCGCCAGGCTCACAAAAACCTTCGACCCGCTCCACCAGCACCCGCCCATACCAGGAGCGGTCGAACACGGTGAAGTTGCCGCGCGCCGGGATATGCCGCCAGAAGCGCCACAGATACGGCTGGGCACGTTCCTCCTCGGTGGGTGCGGCGATCGGCACGATGCGGTACTGGCGCGGGTCCAGCGCCGCCGCCACGCGGCGAATGGCGCCGCCCTTGCCGGCGGCGTCGTTGCCTTCGAACACCGCCACCAGGGCGTGCCGGCGCATGCGCTTGTCACGCATCAGGCCGGCCAGGCGGGCCTGCTCGGTGGCCAGCTGCTCCTGGTAGTCCTCCTTCTCCAGCGCCTGACTCATATCCAGGCTGTCGAGCAGGCCGCGGTTATCCAGGCTGGCCGTCAGCGGCGCCACATGCGGGTGCCCCGACCGCCGCGCCTTGGCCTTCAGCGCCGCCTGCAGACCGTCGAGCAGAATGCGTCCAACCGTCAGGCTGCGGTAATACTCGTCGACACCCTCCACCACGTACCAGGGCGCGAAATCGCGGCTGGTGCGCCGCAGCACCCGCTCGCCGTAGCGCACGAAGCGGTCGTAGGTCTCCGACTGCTGCCAGTCCAGCGGGCTGATGCGCCAGCTGTGCAGCGGATCATCGCGCAGCGACTTGAGGCGCGCCTTCATCTGCTTCTTGGACAGGTGGAACCAGAACTTGAAGATCAGCGCACCCTCGTCGCAGAGCATCTGCTCCAGGTTGAGCGCGCCATCGATGGCCTGATCCAGCACCGCGGTCTTGAAGTGGCCATGCACCCGCCCCTGCAGCATCTGGCTGTACCAGTTGCCGAAGAAGATGCCGATCCGCCCCTTCGGTGGCAGCTGCCGCCAGAAGCGCCAGCCCGGCGGTCGCGCGCGCTCCTCATCGGTCTGCTGATCGAAGGTGCTGACCTGGATCAGACGGGGGTCCATCCACTCGTTGAGCAGTTTGACCGTCTCGCCCTTGCCGGCACCCTCGACCCCGTTGATCAGGATGATCACCGGGAAACGCCCCTGCTGCTTGAGCTCGTACTGGGCTTCCAGCAGCGCTTCGCGCAGCGCCGGCGCTTCCTTGTCGAAGGTTTCCTCGTCGACGGCGTGGCCCAACTCGGCGGATTCGAACATGTGCAACTCCCTGATGTGATTTGCACAGCCTAGCCCGTCGGCGCGCTGCTGGCATTACAATGCGCGCCTCTGCACAGGTGTCCGCATGCCCGACTCTCCCTACGCCCAGCTCGACTGGGATGCCCAAGGCCAACCGCTGTCACGTCAGTTCGACGACGTGTACTTCGCCCGCGAAGATGGCCTGGGCGAAACCCGCCATGTCTTTCTCGCCGGCAATCAGCTGGCCGCGCGCTGTGCCGCGCTGCCAGCCGGCGGGCGCCTGTGCATCGGCGAAACCGGTTTCGGCACCGGTACCAACTTCCTCTGCGCCTGGCAGCTGTTCGAGCAGAGCGCACCGAGCGACGCCCAGCTGCATTTCGTCAGCGTGGAAAAATACCCGCTGAGCCCCGCCGACCTGCAACGCGCCCTGGCCCTGTGGCCGGAACTGGCGCCCTGGTCCAGCCAGTTACTGGAGCAGTACGTGGCCATCCACGCCGGCTTCCAGCGCCTGCTGCTGGCCGGTGGCCGGGTGGTGCTGACCCTGCTGATCGGCGATGCCATGGAGCTGCTGCCGCAGCTCGATGGACAGATCGACGTGTGGTTCCTCGACGGCTTCGCCCCGGCGAAGAATCCGGACATGTGGGGCTTGCCGCTGTTCCAGCAACTGGCCCGGCTGTCCGCTCCCGGCGCCAGCCTGGCCACCTTCGCCAGCAGCGGCTTCGTGCGCCGCGCACTGATCGAGGCCGGCTTCGCCATGCGCCGCGTGCCGGGCTATGGGACCAAGTGGGAAAACCTCAACGGCCATTACGCCGGGCCCGCCGCAGCAGCGGAAAAACCCTGGTTTGCCCGCCCGCAGTACCGTCCGCCGCAACGCACGGCGCTGGTGATCGGTGCCGGCCTGGCCGGCTGCGCCACGGCCGCCAGCCTGGCCGCACGGGGCTGGCAGGTGAGCCTGCTGGAGCGCCACGCCGACGTGGCCCAGGAGGCCTCAGGCAATCCTCAGGGCGTGCTCTACCTCAAGCTCTCCGCCCATGGCACGGCGCTGTCGCAGCTGATCGTCAGCGGCTTCGGCCATACCCGCCGCCTGCTCCAGCGCTTGCAGACGGGCAGCGACTGGGCGCCCTGCGGTGTGCTGCAACTGGCCTTCGACGCCAAGGAAGCAGAACGCCAGGCGCGCCTGGCCGCCGCCTTCCCCAGGCAGCTACTGCACAGCCTCGACCAGGCCCAGGCCGAAGACCGCGCCGGTATCCGCCTGCCGGCCGGAGGCCTGTTCTACCCCGACGCTGGCTGGGTGCATCCGCCGGCACTCTGCCAGCTGCTGGCCGAGCACCCGCAGATCCGTCTACTGACGCATAGCGAAGCCCTGCAGCTGCGCCGGGTCGATGGCCAGTGGCAGGCCCTGGACGGCGAGCGCCTGCTGGCCAGTGCGGCGGTCGCCGTGCTGGCCGGCGCCGCCGAGGTCAAGCGCTTCGCCGCTGCCGCCGAGCTGCCGCTCAAGCGCATTCGCGGGCAGATCAGCCGCCTGCCGCAAACGACTGCCAGCGCCGCACTGGCCTGCGTGGTCTGCGCCGAAGGCTATGTCGCCCCGGCGCGCCACGGCGAACATACCCTGGGCGCCAGCTTCGACTTCCACAGCGACGACCTCAGCCCGACCGCCGCCGAACATGCCGGCAACCTGCAGCTGCTGCAGGACATTTCCAGCGACCTGGCCGCCCGCCTGCAGGCCGATCAGCTCGACCCGGCGCAGCTCGAAGGCCGCGCCGCCTTCCGCTGCACCAGCCCGGACTACCTGCCCATCGTCGGCCCGCTGGCCGACAGCACGGTCTTCGCGGCGGCCTATGCCGTGCTCGGCAAGGATGCCCGTCAGGTGCCGGACAGCCCCTGCCCCTGGCTCGACGGCCTGTACGTCAACAGCGGCCACGGTTCACGCGGGCTGATCACGGCCCCGCTGTCCGGCGAACTGCTGGCCGCCTGGCTGAATGACGAGCCGCTGCCCGTACCACGCAGCGTGGCCGAAGCCTGCCACCCCAATCGCTTCGCCCTGCGCAGACTGATCCGCAACACCAAATAACCCTTCATCGCTGCGCAGGGTGCGCCATGCACCCTCAGCGCAAAGCAGCACCGCGACGTAGTGTCCCTGCACCAAGCAGTAGCTGACGCTACTTCGCGCCCATCCCTCAGCGCGCAACTCACCAGACTCGCACCAGAGCGACAGACGGACTTGCCTGTCGAGCCACCCCGGCACATACTCCCCCCAGTAATTTTATACCCCCACGGGTATACCAGGAGAGCACAAATGACCGCCCCCAACCTGCAGCAGCAAGACGCCATGCTCAAGCGCCTGGCCCGTGTCGAAGGGCAGATTCGCGGTATCCAGGCCATGATCCGCCGCGGCGAGGAATGCGAGGCCATCGCCCAGCAGTTCGCCGCCGCACGCAAGGCCCTGGATAAGGCCTACCAGGAAATGCTCGCCTGCCTGCTCGAAGAAACCATGCTCGACCCGGAACGCGACGATGCCGAGACCCTGGCCCGGGTCCGCGCCATTTTCACCAAATACACCTGATACCCCAGGGGAGTATCCAATGAACCAATCAATCTGCCTGATCGACGCCCCACGCTTCGCCGCCGCCCAGCGCCAGGGCCAGGTGCGCTTCCTTATCGATGTGCGCAGCCCGGCCGAATTCCGCGCCCAGCATGTGGCCGGCGCGCGCAACGTACCGCTGGACCAGTTGCAACCCGAGCAACTGGTCGCTCAGCTCAAGCAAGAAGGCCTGCGTAGCGGCGATGAACTGTTCCTGCTGTGCCAGCGCGGACAACGCGCCCAGCGCGCCGCCGAGCAGCTGCAGCATCTGCTCCCAGGGGTGCAGGTGATCGACGGCGGCACCGAGGCCTGCGTGGCCTGCGGCATGGCTACCAATCAGGGTGCCAGTGGCGTGATCAGCCTGCAGCGCCAGGTACAGATCAGCGCCGGCAGCCTGGTGCTGCTCGGCTGCGCGCTTGGCACCTGGCTGCATCCGGGCTGGTACGGCCTGGCGGCATTCGTCGGTGCCGGGCTGACCTTTGCCGGCCTCAGCAATACCTGCGCCATGGCCCTGCTGCTGGCGCGCATGCCCTGGAATCGCTGATGGATCTGTTGCTCCTCGAAGCCCTGGGGGTCGGCGCGATCCTCGGCCTGCTGCTGGGCCTTACCGGTGCCGGCGGTTCGCTGGTGGCCCTGCCCCTGCTGCTCAGCCTGCATCTGCCGCTGCGCGATGCGATCGGCGTGAGCCTCGGCGCCGTGGCACTGACCGCCCTGGTTGGCGCCACCCCCCGCGCCTTCCAGGGGCTGGTGGCCTGGCGCCCGGTGCTGCTGCTGAGCCTCTGCGGTTTACCGGGCAATGCCCTGGGTCAATGGCTCGGGCAGTTCATCGCCGAAAGCCTGCTGATCATCGCCTTCTGCCTGCTGGTGTTGTGGTCGGCCTGGCGCATGTGGCGCGGCGCCAAGCTGCCGCGCAGCAACCAGCAGCACACCCGTAACTTGCCGCTGCTTGGCATCGGCCTGGGAGTCGGCCTGCTGTCGGGACTGATGGGGGTCGGCGGCGGCTTCCTGGTGGTGCCAGCGCTACTCTGGTTCACCCCATTGTCGATGCTGGCGGCCACCGCCACCTCAATGGCCTTGATCGCCATCGTTTCCGGCGGCGGCTTCCTGCTCTACCTGAGCGAGGCCAATCCCTCGCCACTCCTGTTACTCGGTCTGGCCGGCGGCGGCGCCCTCGGCGTGCTGGCCGGCAACTACTGGGCCCAGCGCCTCGGCGGGCAACTGCTGCAACGCCTGTTCGCCCTGATGCTCGTTGTGGTCAGCCTGTCGCTGGCCGCGCAGAAACTCTTTGGAGGACACTGACCGTGTTATTTCGCCAACTCTTCGATGCCGCCAGCTCGACCTACAGCTATCTGCTGGCCGACCAGGGCGAAGCCGTCTTGATCGACCCGGTGAAGGACAAACTGGACGACTACCTGCGCCTGCTGCACGAGCTGGATCTCAAGCTGATCCTGGCCATCGACACCCATACCCATGCCGACCATATCACCGCCCTCGGCGACCTGCGCAGCGCCACCGGCTGCCGCAGCGGCTTCGGTACGCAGAGTGGCAGCCAGTGCGCCAGCTTCACCTTCGTCGACGGCCAGGCGCTGACCTTCGGCCAGCGCCAGTTGATCGCCTGGCATACGCCGGGACATACCGATGATTCCTACTGTTTCCTGCTGCCCGCAGCCGGCAACGAAACGGCCCAGCTGTTCAGCGGCGATACCCTGCTGATCCGCGGCAGCGGCCGTACCGACTTCCAGAACGGCGACGCCCGCACCCAGTGGGCCAGCCTGCAGCGCCTGCTGGCCCTGCCCGGCGACACCGTGGTCTGGCCCGGCCACGACTACCGCGGCTGGACCCGCTCCAGCATCGCCGAAGAGGCCGCGCACAACCCGCGCCTGCAGGTGGCCGATGTGGAAGCCTATGCGCAGCTGATGGCTAACCTCAAGCTGCCCAACCCCAGGCTGATGGACATCGCCGTGCCGGCCAACCGCGCCTGCGGCCAGGACTAGCAGAGTGCTGCAGAACTACCTACGTTCCTCAACACTCTGCTAATCCACTTCCCCACACAGCTCCGCCACCCGCAGCAGGGCGGCGGTCAGGCTGTGCCTCTCCCACTCCGGCAGCGCCGCGAAGCCGGCACGCAGAGCCGGCGGTAACAGCGGCGGTGCCGCCACCAGTAGCGCGCGCCCCGCTTCGCTGACGCTCATCCACTGACGGCGGCGATCCGTTTCGTCACGCTGACGCAGCAGCAGGCCACGCTCCTCCAGGCGTTCGAGCATGCCCGAGAGGGTCGCCGCGCTGAGGCTGACCCGCCGGCTCAGCCCGCTGGCGGTGAGCCGTCCCTCCCCCTCCATCACCCGCAAGATCATCAGCTGCATCGGCGTCAGCCCACCGAAGCGTCCAAGGCGCTTGGCGTGCACCTCTCCGGCCTGCTGCAGGCGCCGCATGGCGCCGAACAGGGCCGGCTCGAAGGCGGATAAATCGATTTCAGTTGGAAGTAATTTATCTGACATACACACCGCTTTATCGGAAATAAAACTTTGACATCAAAGCACTAGTTTGTTTTTTTAAAAAGGTTCGTCACCGCGCGAACACCTCCCCAACGGCAACACCGGTAAGGAATTATGTGCGGAATCGCTGGAGAAATACGCTTCGACCAACAGCCGGCCGACCTGGCTGCCCTCGAGAAAATCACCCACCACCTGGCCCCGCGTGGCCCTGACGCCTGTGGCTTCCACAGCAGCGGGCCACTGGCCTTCGGCCACCGCCGCCTGAAGATCATGGACCTCGCGCCGGCCTCCGGCCAGCCGATGATCGACCACCAGCTGGGCCTGAGTCTGGTGTTCAATGGCGCCATCTACAACTACCCGGAACTGCGCGAGGAACTGCAGGCACTGGGCTACCAGTTCCACTCCGACGGCGACACCGAAGTGCTGCTCAAGGGCTACCACGCCTGGGGCGAACAGCTGCTGCCGAAACTCAACGGCATGTTCGCCTTCGCCATCTGGGAACGCGACCGCGAGCGCCTGTTCCTGGCCCGTGACCGCCTCGGCATCAAGCCGCTGTACCTGACTCAGGACGGCGCGCGCCTGCGCTTCGCTTCGACCCTGCCGGCCCTGCTCGCCGGTGGTGGCGTGGACACCGACCTGGACCCGGTGGCGCTCAACCACTACCTCAACTTCCACGCCGTGGTGCCCGCACCGCGCACCCTGCTGCGCGACGTGGAGAAACTGCCGCCGGCCAGTTGGCTACGCCTGGACCTGGCCGGCAACCGCGAGCAGCAGTGCTGGTGGCAGCTGGAGTTCGGCCCGCACCGCGACGAAGTCATGCTGGAACTGCCGGACTGGCGCGACCGCGTGCTCGACGGCCTGCGCGAGGCCGTGACGATTCGCCAGCGCGCCGCCGTGGAAGTCGGCGTACTGCTTTCCGGCGGGGTGGACTCCAGCCTGCTGGTCGGCCTGCTGCGCGAGGCCGGGGTCGACGACCTGTCGACCTTCTCCATCGGCTTTGCCGATGCCGGCGGCGAGCGCGGCGACGAGTTCCACTACTCCGACCTGATCGCCAAGCACTACGGCACCCGCCACCACCAGCTACGCATCGGCGAGCGGGAGATCATCGAGCAGCTGCCGGCAGCCTTCCGCGCCATGAGCGAGCCGATGGTCAGCCACGACTGCATCGCCTTCTACCTGCTGTCGCGGGAAGTAGCCCAGCACTGCAAGGTGGTGCAGAGCGGCCAGGGCGCCGACGAACTGTTCGCCGGCTACCACTGGTACCCGCAGGTGGACGGCCACAGCGATCCCTTCGCCGCCTACCGCGCGGCCTTCTTCGACCGTGACCACGGCGAACTGCTGGAGACCCTGCAGCGCAAGTGGCAGGGCGAGGACTGGGCCGGCGAGTTCGTCCGCGAGCACTTCGCCATGCCGGGCGCCGCCGCCCCGGTGGACAAGGCGCTGCGCCTGGACACCACGGTGATGCTGGTCGACGACCCGGTGAAACGGGTCGACAACATGACCATGGCCTGGGGCCTGGAAGCACGCGTACCGTTCCTCGACTACCGCGTGGTCGAGCTGGCCGCGCGCATCCCGGCGCGCTTCAAGCTCGGCGACGGCGGCAAGCAGGTGCTCAAGGAAGCTGCGCGCCAGGTCATTCCGCACGCGGTCATCGACCGGCCCAAGGGCTACTTCCCGGTGCCCGGTCTCAAGCACCTGCAAGGCGCCACCCTGGACTGGGTGCGCGAACTGCTGCTCGACCCCAGCCAGGATCGCGGCCTGTTCGAGCCGGCCATGCTCGACCGCCTGCTCAGCGACCCGCAGGGCCAGCTCACGCCGTTGCGCGGCTCCAAGCTGTGGCAGCTGGCGGCGCTTCACCTGTGGCTGGATCAACAGGGACTCTGAGGGAGGGATCATCCATGCGTGCCACTGCCTACAACCAGCGCCTGCAACGTGGCCAGGCACCGTCCTACCAGCGCCTGCAAGCGCACCTGGCCAAGGATGGCGCCGAGAGCTGCCAGCCGCAGAGCCTGCATTGCGGCTGGGGCCGTCTGCTGATGGGCCACACTTACCCGGATGCCGCCAGCCTGGCCGCAGAGCTGCAGCAGGAACGCCCCGGCGAACGCGACATCGCCCTGTACGTGGCCGCACCGCAGCAGGTGCTGGCCCAGGCGCCGCAGCAGCTGTTCCTCGACCCCTCCGATACCCTGCGTCTGTGGTTCACCGACTACCGCCCGGCGTCGCGCAGCTTTCGCGGTTTCCATATCCGTCGGGTGCAGAACGAGGCCGACTGGCAGGCGATCAACCGCCTCTACCTGCAGCGCGGCATGCTGCCGGTGGATAACACCCGGCTGACCCCGCGCGAGGCCGGCGGCCCCAGCTACTGGCTGGCCGAGGATGAGGTCGGCGGCACGGTGATAGGCAGCGTAATGGGCCTGGACCATCACAAAGCCTTCGCCGACCCGCAGCTCGGCAGCAGCCTGTGGTGCCTGGCAGTGGCGCCGGACTGCCAGCGCCCAGGCGTCGGCGAGGCCCTGGTGCGCCATCTGATCGAGCACGGCATGAGCCGCGGCCTGGCCTACCTGGACCTGTCGGTGCTGCACGACAACCTGCAGGCCAAAGCGCTCTACGCCAAGCTCGGCTTCCGCGACCTACCGACCTTCGCCATCAAGCGCCGCAACGGCATCAACCAGGCGCTGTTCCTCGGCCCCGGGCCGGAGACCGGGCTCAACCCCTACGCCCGCATCATCGTCGACGAGGCCCAGCGCCGCGGTATCGAGGTGCAGGTGGACGACGCCGAGGGTGGCCTGTTCACCCTTAGCCAGGGCGGCCGGCGCATCCGCTGCCGCGAGTCGCTGTCGGATCTGACCAGCGCGGTGAGCATGAGCCTGTGCCAGGACAAGCGCCTGACCCACCGCGCCTGCGCCCGCGCCGGCCTGCGTCAGCCGGTGCAGCGCCTGGCCGGCGACGCTGCGGAAAACGCCGCCTTCTTCGCCGAACACGGCAGCCTGGTGGTCAAGCCGGTGGACGGCGAACAGGGCCAGGGCGTGGCCGTGGACCTGCGCAGTGCGGAAGCGGTCGAGGACGCCATCGAACGCGCCCGCCACTTCGACAGCCGCGTGCTGCTGGAGAGCTACCACCCAGGCCAGGATCTGCGCATTGTGGTGATCGGCTACCAGGTCGTGGCCGCCGCCATCCGCCACCCGGCCACGGTGGTCGGCGACGGCACACACTGCATCGGCGCGCTGATCGAGGCGCAGAGCCGCCGACGCCAGGCCGCCACCGGCGGCGAAAGCCGCATCCCGCTGGACGCCGAAACCCAGCGTACCCTGCACGATGCCGGCTACGACTATTCCAGCGTGCTGCCGGCCGGCACCCGCCTGGCCGTGCGCAAGACCGCCAACCTGCACACTGGCGGCACCCTGGAGGACGTCACCGCGCGCCTGCACCCGACATTGGCCGAGGCGGCGATCCATGCCGCGCGGGCCCTGGAGATCCCGGTGGTCGGCCTCGACCTGCTGGTGCCGGCCGCCGACCAGCCCGACTACGTGCTGATCGAAGCCAACGAGCGCGTCGGCCTGGCCAACCACGAGCCACAGCCGACCGCCGAACGCTTCATCGACCTGCTGTTCCCGCTCAGCCGTCCCCACCTATGAGAGCCTGTTCACGATCTTTTGGACTAGAGCCAGACAAGGCGCTACGCCAGTAACAGCCTCCGGCTGGTCAAAACAGGCGAGGAAGCGGAGCTTACGAGCTGTAAATGAGCATTCCGAGCCTGTTTTTAACGCGGTATGGCCGACGGACAAGAGATCGTGGACAGGTTCTGAAACCTGGTTCCTGAGGAGACCGTATGACCCGACTCGTCGAACCCGACCTCATCTATTTGCGCCAGGTGCTGCTGGAGATGCTCGCCATCCCCAGCCCCACCGGCTTCACCGACACCATCGTGCGCTACGTCGCCGAACGCCTGGAAGAGCTCGGCATCCCCTTCGAGCTGACCCGCCGCGGCACCATCCGCGCCACCCTCAAGGGCCGCCAGACCAGCCCGGATCGCGCCGTATCGGCGCACCTCGACACCATCGGCGCCATCGTCCGCGAGCTGAAAGACAACGGTCGTCCGGCCCTGGCACCCGTGGGTTGCTGGTCCAGCCGCTTCGCCGAGGGCAGCCGGGTCAGCCTGTTCACCGACAACGGCGTACTGCGCGGCAGCGTGCTGCCATTGCTGGCCTCCGGGCACGCCTTCAACACCGCGGTGGATCAGTTGCCGGTGAGCTGGGATCAGGTCGAGCTGCGCCTCGACGCCTACTGCGCCACCCGCGCCGATTGCGAGTCCCTGGGCGTGGCGGTGGGCGACTTCGTCGCCTTCGACCCGCTGCCGGAGTTCACCGAGAGCGGCCACATCAGCGCCCGTCACCTGGACGACAAGGCCGGCGTGGCAGCCCTGCTGGCCGCACTCAAGGCCATAGTCGAGAGCGGCGAAGAGCCGGAAATCGACTGTCACCCACTGTTCACCATTACCGAGGAAGTCGGCTCCGGTGCCGCCGCCGCGCTGCCCTGGGACGTCAGCGAGTTCGTCGGCATCGACATCGCCCCGGTGGCGCCCGGCCAGCAATCCAGCGAACACTGCGTCAGCGTCGCCCTGCAGGACTCCGGCGGCCCTTACGATTATCACCTGTCACGCCACCTGCTGCGCCTGGCCGGCGAAGGCGAGATCCCGGTACGCCGCGACCTGTTCCGCTACTACCACAGCGACGCCCAGTCGGCGGTGACTGCCGGCCACGATATCCGCACCGCCCTGCTGGCCTTCGGCTGCGATGCCACCCACGGCTACGAGCGTACCCATATCGACAGCCTGGCGGCGCTGAGCCGCCTGATCGGCGCCTATGTGCTCAGCCCGCCGGTATTCGCCAGCGACGCCCAGCCGGCTCGCGAACATTCGCTGGAGCGCTTCAGTCACCAGATCGAGCACGACGTGCAGATGGCCAGCGATACCCAGGTGCCGGCCATCGACAGCCTGCTCGGCGGCCGTTCAAGCCCGCCGGAATAACAGGCAGACGGAACTCTTGCTGACAACGACACAACTGGGCACAGTGCAGGCAACAACCGACACGAAAGCAGAGGGTGGTGGATGTCGCGCTTCTGTCTGGCTTTGCTTCTGCTCTGCCTCAGCGGACCGCTCTGGGCACTCGCGCCAGCACCACTGGACCGGGATGAGTTGCGCCTGTCACTGGCGCCCTACATGGGCTTCCACGAAGACCCTAGTGGCACACTGACGGCCGAACAGGTCCAACAGCTGCCCGACAGCGCCTTTACCGGCGTCAGCGGCGACCACGCCAACCTGGGCAAGAATGATTCGGTGTGGTGGTTCAAGGTGCGCCTGGTCAACAGCCGCCCGCAGCCGCTGAACGGCTACCTGGAAGTCAACTACGCCCTGCTCGACCAGATCGACGTCTACCTGGCCGACGCCGGTGGTCAATTGCAAGCCCAGCAGGGCGGCGACCGCTTCGCCTTCGTGCAGCGCCCGGTGCAAGTCCGCCATTTCTGGTTCCCGCTGCAACTGCCGCACGGCAGCAACGAGCTGCTGCTGCGCGTGGAAACCACCAGCACGGTATTCGTGCCGCTGTTCTTCAGCACCTACGGTGCCAGCGCGGCGGCCCAGGAAAACCTGATGGGCATCAACGGCGCCTTCTATGGCGTGCTGTTCGCCATGTTCATCTACAACCTGTTCCTGTTCATCTCGCTGCGCGAGCGCGCCTACTTTTGGTACCTGATCTACAACATCAACGTCGGCCTGTTCGCCGCCTGTTTCGACGGCATGCTGTTCAAGCTGTTGCCCGAGCACGTGGCCCTGCAGTCGGTGAGCATCTACATCCTGATGTTCCTCCACTGCCTGACGGCCACCCAGTTCAGTCGCCACTTTCTGCACACCCGCCAGCACTTCCCGCGCCTGGATCGCAACCTGCGCCTGCTGATGCTGGCGACCTTCGGCTGCCTGCTGTCGGTGCCGCTGATCGGCCTGCAGGCCTGGAACATCCTGGCCAGCCTGACGGTACTGGTGATCTCGCTGCTGCTCTTGCTGACCGGTATCTACGTCTGGCGCCAGGGCATCCGCCACGGCTCCTACTATGTGCTGGCTTGGAGCGTGCTGCTGGTGGCCTTCATGCTGGTCACCAGTGGTTCACTGGGCGTCGAGCTGTTCGGCATCTATGGCTCGGCAGTGGTCAAGATGGGCGTCACGGTCGAGCTGCTGACCCTGTCCATCGGCCTGGCCGACCGCATCAACCTGCTCAAGGAAGAAGGCTATCGCTCACGCCAGGCGGCCGAGCAGGCCGCCTTCGAGAACCAGGCCAAGAGCCGTTTCCTGGCCAAGATGAGCCACGAGATCCGCACCCCGCTGAATGGTGTGCTGGGCATGCTGCAGCTGCTGCGCGACACGCCACTGGATCGCAACCAGCGTTTCTATGTGGACACCATCAGCAGCTCCGGCAGCTCACTGATGGCGGTGATCAACGACATCCTCGACTACGCGCGCATCGAGTCCGGCAAGCTCAGCCTGGAAGCGATCGAGTTTGATCTGGAGCAGATGGTGTCCGACACCCTCAGCCTGTTCACCGGCCAGGCCCTGGAAAAACGCCTGCGCCTGTACGTCAGCCTGGAAGGCGGCGTGCCGCGGCGGATCAATGGCGATCCGACCCGTCTCAAGCAGGTGCTGATGAACCTGCTCAGCAATGCCCTGAAATTCACCCAGGAAGGCCATGTCGCGCTGCATGTGGGCAAACGCAGAGACAGCCAGGGCCAGGAACATCTGCTCTTCGCCATCCGCGACAGTGGCATTGGCATGCGCAGCGAAACGCTCAGCCAGCTGTTCAAGTCCTTCTCCCAGGGCGACTCCAGCACCACCCGCCGTTACGGCGGCAGCGGCCTGGGCCTGGCCATCAGCAAGGAGCTGGTGGAGATGATGGGCGGCCATATCGAAGTACAGAGCAGCCAGGGCCAGGGCTCGCGCTTTGCCTTCGACATTCCGCTGCAAGCCGTCAACGCCGAGGCGGATGAACTGGCCCAACGGCTCAACAGTCGTACCGCCCTGCTCTGCTCGCTGGATAGCCTGGGCCTGGATGCCCTCAGCCACCTGCTCGGCCGCTGGGGCATGCGCACCGAGCGTTGCCAGGACCCGGAGCGTCTGCGCGACTACCTGGAAGATTTCAGCAACCCGCCGCTGCTGGTGTTGATGGCGCCCTGGCCGGGCAGCATCGGCCATTGGCTGGACAGTCTCAGCCCGCTGCTGGAGCGCGGTCAGCGGGTGCTGTTGCTGCATCCACCCCAGCACAGCCAGCAAATACCCGATACCCGCGGCCTGCGCCTGCTCAATCTGGCCCTGCCGGTAGCCATCACCAGCCTGCGCGATGCCTTGCAGGAGCTCTACAGCGAACGGCGGGTCGAGCCACGCGCAGCGGTTACCGAACTGCGCAGCGATGGCAGTGCCACCCCATGCATCCTGGTCGCCGAAGACAATGCGGTGAATCAACTGGTGGTGCAGGGCTTCCTGAAGAAGCGCGGCTACTGCGTGCGCCTGGTGACCAACGGCCTGGCCGCAGTCGCCGAGTACAACCGCGACCCAACCTCGATCCAGCTGATCCTGATGGATTGCGAGATGCCGGAGATGGACGGCTTCGAAGCGACCCGGCAGATCCGCAAGCTGGAGCACAGCAAGCGCCTGCCAGCAGTGCCGATCATCGCCCTGACCGCCCATATCCTCGACGAGCACCGCGAACAGGGCGCCCAGGCCGGCATGGATGACTTCCTCGGCAAACCACTGGATTGCCAGCTGCTCTATGCCACCCTGGATCACTACCTGCTTACCCAGCCACTGGATAACGGCTAGGTCGACGTCCGCCAGCGAACTGGCGAGGCATCGCCAACCCTGCAACAGCGCCACATGTTCTAAGATGGCCGCCCGCCGACAAGGACCCGCCATGCTGATCCCCTACCAGATGCTCGAAGCCGATACCCTCACCCGCCTGCTGGAGGACTTCGTCAGCCGCGACGGCACCGACAACGGTGACGAAACCCCGCTGGTCACCCGCGTCGAGAGGGCACGCAAGGCGCTGCTCAAGGGCCAGGCGTTGATCGTCTTCGATCCGGAAAGCCAGCAATGCCAGTTGCTATTGAGAGAAGAAGTGCCACGCGAGTGGCTGCAGGATCAGAACTGAACAGTCCTGCTCCGCAGCAGAGATCACCTACAGCGCCCGGTGCGCGCGGCGCACCCTACGTGAGGAGGACGCCCCTCAGCGCCAACCGAAACGCGGCCCGAGCAGGATGATCGCCGCGCCCAGCAGACAAACAGCGGCTCCCAACCAGTCGCTGGGCATGGGCCGGGTACGTTCGACGGCCGCCAGCCAGAGCAGCGAAGCGACGATATAGACCCCGCCATAGGCGGCATAGGCACGCCCGGCATAGGCTGCCTCGACACGGGTCAGCAACAGGGCGAACAGGCTCAGGCTGAGCAGGCCGGGCACCACCCACCAGGCACTCTTGCCCAGGCGCAGCCACATCCAGAAGGCATAGCAGCCAGCGATCTCGAAGAGTGCGGCGAGAAAGAACCACAGGTAGTTGAGCATCGAGGGGCGCTCTCCAGGCGAATGTCATCAGGGGGCGCTGGTGTGCGAGCAGCGCTCGCTCTCACCGCGGGTAACTCAACCGCGCAGGCTGCCTTCGCGCTCCCACACGCAGCGCATGCGCAGATCGCCTTCCTGCGGGCTGTGGAAACCGCTCTCGGATTCCCAACGAAAGGTATGCACGCCGTTCAGCTCGGTTTCCAGGTGCACCACCGCACTGGCCCAGTACAGGCGCTTGAGCAGGGCCTCGAACTCCTGCACCCAGAGTGCCCATTCGTACTCCACCGCACGGTAACTGGCACCGAAGTGAATCACCTGGGTCTGGTACAGGCCCTCGCCTTCGTCGGCACAGAAGGAAAACATCTCCCGCCCGAGAAACGGCCAGCCCTCGCCCTGTGGCAACTGGTCGAGCACACGGTGATTGCTGCTACGGCGCAACAAGCGCTGCTCACGCTCACCCGAGGGCCAGTCGCGGATGCAGCCGTAGACGATGGATTCAGGCTCCACGCGGGTACTCCAGAAAATGCAGGCTGCCTTCTATCACAGGGTCTGGCCGCTGCAAAGGAACCACTGCCTAACTCTGCCGATTGGGCGTGCGCAGGCACCAGGCAATCAGCGTCATCAACACACCCAGGCCGGCCAGCACCATGAACGGTACCTGATAGTTGCCCGCCAAGTCGCGAGCCAGCCCCGCCAGAATGGGCGCCAGGCAGGCCATGCAATAACCGGCGCAGAGCATCATCGCCGTCCAGCGACTGACCGCCAGCGACGTATGCACCTCGTACAACGGCAGCACCAGCGACAGGGCGAAAGAGCCACTCAGAGCCAGGCCCATGAGCAGCGCCCAGACTTCCGGCAGCCACTGCGGGACAACGCTGATCATGCCCAGGCACAGGGTCATCGTCAGGCCACAGAACACCAGCAGCGGCTGACGGATATCGAAGCGCTGGGCCAGCCAGGGCAGCAGCCAGGCGCTGGGCAAGCCGACCAGCATGAAGCTGCCAAACAAGCCGTTGCTGTACAGCAGGCTGAAGCCGGCTTCGTGGTAACGCGCCACCAACCAGGTGGCCAGCGTGTAGAACATCCCCGCCTGAATGGCGAAGAAGCCGGTCACCAGCCAGGCCCGCGGCTCACGCCAGGGCAAACCCTGGCCATCGTTCTCACCGGGAATTTCCTTGCGGTTCGGCAAGCAGGCCCACAGCGCCGCGGCGATCAATGCGGGCACGGCCCAGCCAGCCAAGCCGAAGCTCCAGTTATCGCCCAGCGCGCGCGTGACGGGAATGGTCAGCACCGCCCCGGCCGCCCCACCAATCGCCATACCGAACGAATACCAGCCCACCACCCGGCCGATATGGCCGACGAAATGACGTTTGATATAGGCCGACAGCAGCGGCCCGGCCACGGCGATGGCGCAACCCAGCAGCACGGCGCTGCCGATCAGCAAACCACTGGCCTGGCTGCCCAGACGCAGCAGCAGGGCCAGACCGATCAACACCAGGCAGCCGGTAATCGTGCGCTCCAGGCCGAAACGTACCGCACAGCGGGGCGCCAGCAGGGCCAGCAGGCCCATGCACAACACGGGCAAGGCCGTGGTCAGGCTGATCAGCCCACGGCTCAGCGCGAGCTCACTGGCAATTCGCTCGATCAAGGGGGCAAGGGAAGTGATGCCGGGGCGCAAATTGATCGCCGCCAGCAGCAGAGCCAGCATCAGCAAGGCCCGAGAAGCAGATTTCACAGCACATCCACACGCAGAACGGCCGCCTGGACCGGGCCCGCCACCCTACCCCGCAGGCTGCGCGCCGGGCAAGCCCGCACAGGAAAATACTGACCAGACAGACAAGTAGAAATCACCTCAGCACATTCATCCAACGCTCTGATCAGGCAATCTGCGGATATCCAGAAAGCGCCAGAAACCGCTACAGTGAAAGCAAAGTGCCACTCCCAGAGTATTCCGTGCCGCCCAGCCAGCCACTCATCTCGCGCCGCCATGCTAGCCAGAGGGCCATCTGCCTATGCCTGCTGGCTCTGTTCGCCCTCTGTTCACTGCATGCGGGCACGGCCCTGGCCGCCGACAAACTGCGCCTGCAACTGCGCTGGCTGCACCAGTTCCAGTTCGCCGGCTACTACATGGCCCTGGAAAAAGGCTATTACCGCGATGCCGGGCTGGACGTGGAAATCCTCGAAGGCGGCCCCAGCGCGCTCAAACCAGTGGATGCCCTGCTGGCAGGCGACAGCGACTTCGCCATCAGCAACAGCGGCATGGTCATCGAGCGCATGGCCGGCAAGCCGGTGGTGGCGCTGGCGGCGATCATGCAGACCTCGCCCATCGTGTGGATCGTGCGCGCCGACTCCGGCATCCGCACCCCGATGGACCTGGCCGGCAAGCGCCTGATGCTGATGCCGGCGCCGGAAAGCGCCGAACTGCTGATCACCCTGCGCCGGGAAGGCATCGACATCAACCAGCTGACCATCCAGCCCACCAGCTTCAACCTGCAGGACCTGCTCGACGGCAAGACCGACGCCTACGACGGCTACATTTCCAACGAACCCTACTGGCTGAGCCAGCATGGCGCCGACTACCACCTGATCAACCCGCGCGAGTACGGCGTCAACTTCTACAACGATGTGCTGTATACCCGCGAGCAACTGGTGGAAGACAAACCCGCTCAGGTTGCCGCCTTCGTCGCGGCCAGCCTCAAAGGCTGGCAGTACGCCCTGGCACACCAGGAAGAAACCATTCGCCTGATCCAGCAGCGCTATGCGCCCGGCAAAACCCTGGAGCACCTGCGCTTCGAGGCCGAGGCCCTGCACAAACTGATCATGCCGGAGCTGGTGCAGCTCGGGCACATGAACCCCGGGCGCTGGGAATACATCGCCAACAGCTATGTGCAACTGGGCATGGCGCCCGGGCCGGTCGACCTGCAGGGGTTTCTCTACACTGAGCATGTCGCGCAGGATTACCGCATGGTCTACCTGGGCGGCGTGCTCGCCCTGCTGGTCATCGTTCTAGTCGGCGCCATTGCCCTGCGCTTCGCCACGCTGTCCCGCGCCCTGCAACGCGAGGTCAACCGTCGGCAAACGACCGAACAGCAGCTGCTCACCAGCAACTGCACGCTGGAGCGCCTGGCCAATACCGATCGCCTGACCGGCCTGTGGAATCGCCTGAAGTTCGAGGAAGTCGCCCACCAGGAGGTAAGCCGCGCCGAGCGCTATGGCTACCCCCTGTCGCTGGTGTTCTTCGACCTCGACCATTTCAAGGATATCAACGACCAGCATGGCCACGAGGTGGGCGATCAGGTGCTGTGCCGCCTGGCGCAACTGGTCGGCGGGCACCTGCGTGAATCCGACAGCCTGTGCCGCTGGGGTGGCGAGGAATTCCTTATCCTCATGCCCCACACAGACCGGCAGCAAGCCGAACAGTTGGCGGAAAAGCTACGTGAACGGGTAGCCAAGGCCTCATTGCTGGTACAGCAGCCCATCAGCGCCAGTTTCGGCATTGCCCAACTGGTGCCCGGAGAGCTCCTGCGCGACCTGGTGCGCAATGCCGATGCCGCACTTTATAGAGCCAAGCAACTGGGTCGTAATCGAGTGGAGGCATAAACAAAAAGCCAATAAAAAACCGCCAGCAATCCGGCACCACCTCGAAGAATGCACATTCGCTGTATATAGTGCGTATTCGTGTAACAAGAATGCATTTAGTTGAATACCAACCCCTGATACGCCGCACACATCCACGGAATGTCGATGATGAAAACAACAAAAGACGCAGATTCCACCGTTTCCGAAGCGCGCCAAGTCGTTGCCGAAATCGCTGAAGTTGCTGAAGCACCCGCGCCGCCCCGGGTAACCATCAGCCCAGCTGGCAATGGCGAGCAGTACATGTACTTCACCGAGCGCGACATCGACCGCATCCTGGAAAATCTCGACGGCCTGCGTGAGCGGGTATTCCCCAAGGTACTGGGCGACGATGGCAGTGACATACGCTCCAGCCAGCACTTCCCCTCCGTGTGCCTGATCGGCCTGGGCCGCTGCGGCTCCAACATCGCCCTGGATGTTGCCTCCCTGGTGTACAACGCGCGCAAGTTCTACCTCAACGAATTCAGCAGCCAGGAAAAACCGGCCAACGAGCAGCGCCCGACCAGCTGGATCCGCAGCAACCTGCGCCTGGCGCCCAGCCGTGCAGCCAAGCCGGTGTTCCTCATCGAGCCACTGGTGATGCTCGGCGACTTGGACAAGGACATCGAGGGACGCATCCGCTTCTCGCGCAAGACCGAGAAAAGCGGCTTCCTCAGCGACTACAGCAAGATGAAGATCATGGACCTGTCCGAGGTGCATGCCGGTGGCGCCGGTAACGCGCCGATCCTCGGTCAGTACCTGGCCAAGATCATCCTCAACAAGGACACCCAGCGCTTCAGCAATGCCGACTGGAAGTTCATCCACAGCTACCTGATCGACTCCTGCGGGATCAAGGCCAACCAGTCGCGCCTGTACTTCTACATCTTCAGCGCTGGCGGCGGCACCGGCTCGGGCATGGCCTCGGAATTCGGCCTGGCCCAGCAGTTCGCCTACATGAGCAAGACCTTCGAGACCAAGGCCGAAGAAAGCAACGACGACAACCGCGATCACTCCTTCGTCTTCGAACCGATCTTCACCAGCGGCATCTGCATCCTGCCGAACATCTCCGACCAGCGAATAGAAATGTCGGAGGCCCTGCATATCAACGCCGGCCGCCTGCTGTGCAAGTACCTCGCCGAGGAGTGGGACTTCTCCTACAACTTCGACAACGAGGAAACCGGTGAAGAAAGCGTGATGCGCCGCATCCGCCCGTGGAACGCGATGATGCTGATCTCCAACGACATCATGCGTTACGCCGAGGAAAGCGACGGCGGCAACATCCAGAACATCGACGTGAACGCCATGGAGCGCCACGCCAACCAGTACATCTCGCAGCAGATCTTCAACATCCTCACCGCCCAGGCGGTGACCACCGACTACGACCAGAACTACTTCCGCCGCGCCGGCATCGACATCGGCGAGACCATCCGCCTGGATGCCAACGACCTGTTCATGAGCCTGGCCGGCCCGGTGGCCGTGGCCTATGCCGAATCGGTCGTGGCCGAACAGGCGCCGCCGACCACCACCGACAAATTCAAGGTATTCGAGAAAGAGCAGCCCAAGCTCAATATCGACGACCTGTTCTTCCGCTCCATCGACCTGCCGCACTTCAACAAGGCGACCCAGGCCATCGAAGGCATCAGCCTGCTGCCGATCGAATCCAAGCGTTACCGTGCGGCGCTGGAGCAATACAAGAAGTCCAACTTCGACGCCAGCGAGCTGAGCGATCTGCACTTCTTCAAGAACTGCTCCTCGGTGGTGTCCATCGTGTCCCTGCCCAAGGACTACAAACTGTCCTACATGGACCTCAACCGCCTGAAGAGCCACCTCAACAGCCTGTTCCCCAACACCACCCTGAAGCGCTACGCCCTGGTGATCGGCGCCTCGGCCAACCTGTCGCTGACCACCCTGATCGTCAAGAGCCCGTGCCTGTCGGACGATTTCCTGACCCTGATCGTGGCCTTCATCAAGCGCTGCTTCGCCCGCGACCAGTACCGCTACGACGACAGCCTGGACAACGCCATGCTCGACTTCATCGTCTCCGAGGAGTTCGATGAGGAATTGATCGAAGCCATGCTCAACGAGCACGAAAACCCGGCGAAGATCCTCGACACCAACTGGTACGCGATCAAGCCGATGTACGAGAAGAAGTACCGCGAGCTGATCAACGACAAGGACAAGTTCGTCTCGATCAATGACATCCGCCTGTCCCGCGAGAGCGTGAAGAAAGCCATCAAGTACCTGCGCGAGATCTACCGCCACCGTGTCGGCAAGACGCGGGTCATCTCGCTCAATGACTACAGCGGCAAGGACTGAACGGACGGCTGCGGCAACAAAAAAAGGGCCTGCATATGCAGGCCCTTTTTGTTAGGTGAATGGGGTGCAGGCAATCTTAGCCTGACCCGCTTCAGTTACCGTGGCCAGGTCCCTGTTGCTGCAAATACATCAGATCAACGATGTCATCACTCGGCGCATAACCATTGACTGTCTGGCGCAGCAGCTGGCGCACCCTGGAGAAATCACCGTCATCTACCGCACCCAGCAGTTCAGTCAAACGCTGTTTGAAATCGTCCCAAGCCAAATGCTCTTCACTGGCACAGAGAATCATCGGATGCTCTGTAGGCCTTACATTTTCCCCAATCAACAACTCTTCATAGAGTTTTTCGCCGGGGCGCAGGCCGCTGTACTCGATGGCAATATCGCCATGGGTATTTTTTTCATTACGCACGGTCAATCCAGACAGATGAATCATCTTGACCGCCAGATCAACGATCTTGACCGGTTGCCCCATGTTTAACACGAACACATCGCCGCCCTGGCCCATGGCGCCCGCCTGGATAACCAGCTGGGCAGCTTCGGGGATGGTCATAAAGTAACGGGTAATATTCGGGTGAGTCACCGTCACCGGACCACCGCACCGAATCTGCTCACGAAAGCGCGGAATAACCGAGCCCGAAGAGCCCAGCACATTACCGAAACGGACCATGGTAAAGCGTGTCTTGTTGATCTGGCGCACGCCATCCTTATCGCCCATGAGCACCGGGGCAGTCTCGCGACTGAGAGCCTGAAGCACCATTTCGGCAAGGCGCTTGGTGCTGCCCATGACATTGGTCGGACGAACTGCTTTATCCGTAGAAATCAGAACGAAGTGTTCCACTCCGGCCCGGACAGCTGCTTGTGCAGCATTGATGGTACCCAGCACATTATTGAGCACGCCCTCGGCGATATTGTGCTCAACAATCGGTACATGCTTATAGGCCGCGGCATGGTAAAGCGTGTTCACCTTCCAGCAGCGCATGACATCGAGCAAACGGGAAGCGCTGCCGATTGAGCCCAGAATCGGTACCAATTTGATGGATAGCGCCTCTCTCTCAATGCGTGCTTCCAACTCACCATGAATTGCATACAAGTTGTATTCAGCGTGATCGAACAATATTAATGCAGCGGGCTCCACACTGATGATCTGCCGGCACAGTTCAGCACCAATAGATCCGCCGGCGCCTGTCACCAGAACAACCTGCCCACGAATGCAGCGCTCGAACAACGCCTTCATGGGTGGCACGGCATCACGCCCCAATACATCGGCAATATCGACTTCCTGAAGCGCGTCAACCTGCACGCGGCCGCTGGCCAGGTCCATGAAGTCAGGCACACTGCGCACATGCAGAGGGAACTGTTCCAGGTACTCGAGAATTTCCCGTCGGCGCATACGCGACACCGACGGCATGGCCAACAAAATCTCCTGCACCCCGGTATCTTCAATTAGCTGGGTAATCCTGCCCGGCTTATAGACTTTGAGCCCGGCGATGACTTGACTGACGATACCCTTGTCATCATCGATGAACGCTACGGGGTTCATCGATCGCCCCATGCGCAGCGCAGCAACCAGCTGATTACCTGCAGTACCAGCGCCATAAATGGCTACCTTAGGGGCTCTGCCATCGCCCTGAGAAAGCCTGGCACTCCGACCGCTGCTGTACCAGTCACCCATAAAGTAATGACGCATGAGCAAACGCAACCCGCCAATCAGGGTCAGGCTCAGCCACCAGTAATTGAATACCAGAGAACGCGGAACAACGACAGGCGCATCCCGATACCAGTACACGACCAAGGCCAGAAGCAGCGCAGATACCGAAACCGCCTTGGCAATGGTCAATAGCGCATCATTACCCAAGTAGCGCAATACCGCCCGGTACATACCCAAGCGGATAAACAAGGGGATAGCTATCACGGGGGCAGCAATAAACAGCCAACCATATTTGCTGAAGACATTAATGGAGTTGTCAAAACCAATCCGAACAACAAATGCCAACCAGAGTGCCAACCAGACCAGAACCACATCGGCAGCAACCTGCAACAAACGTTTATGACGGCGACGCAGCCCCAACAAGCGTTCACGCAATACAGTAGGCTTGATCACGCGCTATTCCATCCTGATAGACAAAAATCCCAACACCCTAACTTACCCACAGTACTCCATGCGTCAGCCAGCAGCTGACTCATACAACATCTGCGCAATCATACCCCAAGGAGGTTCTGCCATAGTCGGAGCCAGGCGAACGACCCGACGTGCAGTCTATCTCCCTTGTACTCGGCGCCCAACCAGCCACCATATCCCCGTGCCTGCAATACCCTGATCAAGGGTAGAAAATCCAGCTCGCCACTCCCCGGTTCTCCTCTGCCTGGGCAGTCCGCGAACTGCACATGGCCAATGCGCCCGGCCAACAAAGCAATGCCCGCCTCGATATCCAGCCCCTGCCGGGCCATGTGGTAGAGATCGAACTGAGCCTGGCAGTTCGGGTGATCGACTGCTCGCAGCAGCTCGTCCAGCTGCTCGGGGGTATTGATCAGAAAGCCCGGCATGTCGAGGGGATTGATCGCTTCGCACAGCACGCGAATCCCTAGGCACTGAAAAGCCTCGGCCGCCTTGCGTAGATTGGCCACCAGAACTGCCAGAGCCTCTTCACGTGTCACGCCCTCGGCCAGTCGCCCCGGCAGTACGTTGACACAGCTCGGCCGGACCATAGCGGCATAGGTCAGCGCTTCCTGCAGCGCTGCAGCAAACTCGGCCTGCCGCGCAGGCACTGCCGCCAGCCCCGGGCCGCCAGTCATCAGATCAGCGGCCGGCAGGTTGATCAGCACCAGCGGCAAACCGGCGCGCTCCAGCGCTTCCTTGAGACGAATGGCCGGTACTTCATAAGGGAACTGGATTTCCACGCCCTCGAAACCGACCGCCGCGGCCGCCTGTGCGCGCTCGAGCAGCGGCAGTTCGGTGAACAGCATGGACAGGTTGGCCGCAATTTTCATGCGTCAGTCTCGCGATAGAGCTGCACCAGCGTGGCGGGATCATGCTCCAGATGCCCCTGACTGCCATGCAAACGCATCAACTGCGCCGCCAGGCCACTCATGGGTGTAGCGCTGCCCTGCTCGCGAGACAGTTTGCTGGCCGTATCGAGATCCTTGAGCAGGGTGCGCACATGCCACTTGACCGGCTCGAACTGGCTGTCCGCCATCTGCGGCGCCAGTATCTGCAGCGGCCTGGAATCGGCAAAACCGCCGGCCAGTGCCGGAGCCAGCAGACGAGCATCGACTCCGGCCTGCTCGGCCAGGGCCACCACCTCGGCGATCACCAGAGCATTGCAGGCAACGATCATCTGGTTGCAGACCTTGGTCACCTGCCCGGCCCCAACTTCGCCCATGCGTGTGAGGCGCTGGCCCAGGTGCGCGAGGATCGGCCGCAGCCGCTCAATGTCTTCGACCCGCCCACCCGCCATGATCGCCAGACTGCCGGCTTCTGCGCCGAGCGTGCCACCCGACACCGGGGCATCGACCCAGCGCATGCCCGTGCGCTGCTCCAGCTCGACAGCCATTTCGCGCGTGGCGGCGGGCTCAAGGCTGGAGAAGTCGACCAGCAGCTGGCCAGGACGTGCGCCCTCGACGATGCCGCCAGGGCCGAACACCACCTCGCGCACCGCCGCAGTATCGGCCAGGCAGAGCATGACGATCTCCGCCTCGGCACACAGCTGTGCCGGCGCCGCGGCCGCCTGCGCGCCCTGCGCCAACAAGTCCTGCAGTTTTTCCGGCGAACGGTTCCACAGCCGCAGCGGATACCCCGCCGCCAGCAGGCGACGGCTCATGGGCAGTCCCATCAGGCCAATACCGGCGAAGGCCAAAACAGGCGGGGATACAGGCATGCAGGGCTCCAATACTTGAAGGGACGGCTTTCACCGACCTGTGGCGAATTTATCCTCGATAAAACCTCGGTGGCGGAGCCTCTTGCGTGGCTCAAACCGCTGCCACGAAAAGCGCGCGGGCCTTGGCCCAACCCTGGCCACCCGGTTTCAGTGCACTGTGGGCGCTTCTGCACGCTCCTGAATCAGCACCCAGGGCGCCACCACCACGGCCCAGAGCTTGGGGTCACGGGCCAGCAGGTCTTCGGCACGAGTTTCCTCGACTTTGGCCACCTGCCCGGCCTGCAACCAGCCAGCCACCTTGGCCTGATCGTCTTCGGCAACGGCCAGCGCGACCTCCACCAGATCCAGTGCGCTATCGACCCAGAGCAAGGCGCCACGAGCAAAGAAAGGTTGCAGCTCCTGCCAGGTGATCGGCGCGGTTTCGCCAAGCAGCTTGGCATAGAGGGTGCTAGGTTGTTCTGTCATGACGGGCCTGTTTACAAGCAGCTGGTTGAGGGTGCGGCGCGCATGATAGCGTCGGACGTCCGACAGGCAAGTCAGTTGAGCGGCCAGCCCTTCGCCAACGACTGGCCAGTCAGCAAAAGCTGCGCCGTTATTATGTACGTTTGTTTCAATTAAGCGACACACCCCCTCTTCGCTCCGGACTGCCCGCTTTTCAAGGCAGGAAACGGAGTTCTACACTGTCCCGGTACAGTTGCCGGGGGGTGTGGCCGGGGAAACTGAACCGGTCCCGCAGCTTTGGCCGCGTGGATTACAACAACGAAAAACACCAATAAAGAGTGGAGCACTATGAATAAGGCTAGCAAGCAAGTATCCAAGCTGTTCGCCGCCATGGCTCTGGCTGGCATGACCAGCTATTCGATGGCCGCTGATACCATCAAAATCGCTCTGGCAGGCCCGGTTACCGGTGCTGTTGCCCAGTACGGCGAGATGCAGTTCATCGGTGCCGAAATGGCCATCGAGCAGATCAACAAGGCCGGCGGGGTGAACGGCGCGATGCTCGAAGGCGTCAAGTACGACGATGCCTGCGACCCGAAACAAGCCGTTGCCGTAGCCAACAAGATCGTCAACGACGAAGTCAAATTCGTGGTTGGCCACCTCTGCTCCAGCTCCACTCAGCCGGCGTCCGACATTTACGAAGACGAAGGCATTCTGATGGTCACCGCGGCGTCCACCAGCCCGGAAATCACCGCTCGCGGTTATCAACTGGTGTTCCGCACCATCGGTCTGGACAGCCTGCAAGGCCCGACCGCCGGCAACTTCATTGCAGACCACGTCAAACCGAAAACCGTTGCCGTGATCCACGACAAGCAGCAGTACGGTGAAGGCATCGCCACCGCGGTCAAGCAGACCCTGGAAGGCAAAGGCACCAAAGTTGCCCTGTTCGAAGGCATCAACGCCGGCGACAAGGACTTCTCCGCCCTGATCGCCAAGCTCAAGCAGGCCGGTGTCGACTTCGTCTACTACGGCGGCTACCACCCGGAACTGGGTCTGCTACTGCGCCAGACCAAAGAGAAAGGCCTGAACGTCAAGTTCATGGGTCCGGAAGGCGTGGGTAACAAGGAAATCTCGGCCATCGCTGGCCCGGCTTCCGAAGGGATGCTGGTGACCCTGCCGAAATCCTTCGACCAGGATCCGAAGAACCAGGCTCTGGTAGACGGCTTCAAGGCCAAGAACCAGGACCCGAGCGGCCCGTTCGTATTCCCGGCCTACGCTGCCGTGCAAGTGATTGCCGAAGGCATCAAGAAGGCGGGCGATACCGACACCGCCAAAGTGGCTGCGGCGCTGCGCGCCAACAGCTTCGACACCCCTACCGGAACCCTCGGCTTTGACGAGAAAGGCGATCTGAAGGACTTCAGCTTCGTGGTTTACGAGTGGCACCAGGACGGCACCAAAACCGAAGCTAAATAAGCTTCCCGCCTGAACCCAGAGCCCACTGCCAATGCAGTGGGCTTTGTTTATTCGAAGAATCCCGGTCTTACGCTGCGCCACAAGCGCCGCCTTGCGTAGCGACCCAGGAGTTAGGCAATGCCTGATCTTTATCACTACCTGCAGCAGCTGATCAACGGGCTCACCGTTGGCAGTACCTATGCCCTGATCGCCATCGGCTACACCATGGTCTACGGCATCATCGGCATGATCAACTTCGCCCACGGCGAGGTTCTGATGATTGGTTCGTATGTGGCCTTCATCGCCATCGCCGGCCTGACCCTGATGGGTCTGGACAGCCTACCTATCCTGATGATCGGCGCTTTTTCCGCCAGCATCATTGTCGCCAGCGCCTATGGCTACAGTATCGAACGGGTGGCCTATCGCCCCCTGCGCGGCAGCAACCGCCTGATCCCGCTGATCTCCGCGATCGGCATGTCGATTTTCCTGCAGAACGAAGTGCTGCTGGCCCAGGACTCCAAGGACAAGGCCATCCCCAACCTGCTGCCGGGCAACTTCGTGTTCGGTGAGAGCGCCATGCACAGCGTGACCATCTCCTACATGCAGGTGCTGATCTTCGTCGTCACCTTTGCCGTGATGTACGGCCTGACCCTGTTCATCTCCCGTTCGCGCCTGGGTCGCGCCTGCCGCGCCTGCGCCGAAGACATCAAGATGGCCAACCTGCTGGGCATCAACACCAACAACATCATCGCCCTGACCTTCGTCATCGGCGCCACCCTGGCCGCCGTGGCTGCGGTGCTGCTGGGCATGCAGTACGGGGTGATCAACCCGCACATCGGTTTCCTCTATGGCATCAAGGCGTTCACCGCCGCGGTGCTGGGCGGCATCGGCAGCATCCCCGGCGCCATGCTCGGCGGCCTGGTGCTCGGTGTGTCCGAAGCCTTTGGCGCCGATGTCTTCGGCGATCAGTACAAGGACGTGGTGGCCTTCGGCCTGCTGGTCCTGGTGCTGCTGTTCCGTCCGACCGGCATCCTCGGCCGCCCGGAGGTCGAGAAAGTATGATGACCAAGAATCTCAAGACCGCCTTCTTCAGCGCCCTGCTGGTGCTGGCCGTAGCCTACCCGGTACTGGGCCTGAAGCTGACCACCGTTGGCATCCAGCTGGAAGTGCATGGCGCCAGCCCCGCCGTGCTGTGGACCATCGCAGCCTGCGCCATTGCCATGTTCTTCTGGCAGCTGTTTCGCGATCAGCTCGGCGCCGCCTGGGCCAATGCGCCCAAGCTGCCGGTGATGCCGGACAAGGCCAGCAACTTCCTGACCCTGCCCTCGACCCAGCGCTGGATCATTCTCGGCCTGATCGTGGTCGGCCTGGCCTGGCCGTTCTTCGGCAGCCGTGGCGCGGTGGATATCGCCACGCTGATCCTGATCTACGTGATGCTCGGCCTCGGCCTGAACATCGTGGTCGGCCTGGCCGGCCTGCTCGACCTCGGTTACGTCGGTTTCTACGCCGTCGGCGCCTACAGCTACGCGCTGCTGTCGCACTACTACGGCCTGGGTTTCTGGATCTGCCTGCCGATTGCCGGTCTGATGGCGGCCTTCTTCGGCTTCATCCTCGGCTTCCCGGTGTTACGCCTGAGGGGCGACTACCTGGCCATCGTCACCCTCGGTTTCGGCGAGATCATCCGCATCCTGCTGCGCAACATGACCGAACTGACTGGCGGCCCCAACGGCATCAGCAACATCGAGAAACCGAGCCTGTTCGGCCTGTCCTTCGAACGCCGCGCCGCCGAAGGCATGCAGACCTTCCACGAGTACTTCGGGATTGCCTACAACGGCATCAACAAGGTGATCTTCCTCTACCTGATCGCCCTGCTGCTGGTATTGCTCACCCTGTTCGTGATCAACCGCCTGCTGCGCATGCCGATCGGCCGTGCCTGGGAAGCCCTGCGTGAAGACGAAATCGCCTGCCGCGCGCTGGGTATGAACCCCACCGTGATCAAGCTCTCGGCCTTCACCCTCGGTGCCACCTTCGCCGGTTTCGCCGGCAGCTTCTTCGCTGCGCGCCAGGGCCTGGTCACTCCGGAGTCGTTCACCTTCATCGAGTCGGCGATCATCCTCGCCATCGTCGTGCTGGGTGGCATGGGCTCGCAGCTCGGCATCATCCTCGCCGCCGTGGTGATGATCCTGCTGCCGGAACTGGCTCGCGAGTTCAACGAGTACCGCATGCTGATGTTCGGTGCCCTGATGGTACTGATGATGATCTGGCGTCCGCAGGGCCTGCTGCCCATGCAACGCCCGCACCTGGAGTTGAAATCATGAGCCGCCCGATTCTTGAAGTCAGCGGGCTGACCATGCGCTTCGGCGGCCTCTTGCAGCCCGTCAACGGTGTGGCCCTCAGCGTGCAGCCCCAACACGTGGAGTTGAAAGCATGAGCCGGCCAATACTTGAAGTCAGCGGGCTGACCATGCGCTTCGGCGGCCTGCTGGCCGTCAACAATGTCGCCCTCACCGTGCAGCCCAAGCAGGTGGTGTCGATGATCGGCCCCAACGGCGCCGGCAAGACCACCGTGTTCAACTGCCTGACCGGCTTCTACCAGCCCACCGGCGGGGTGATCCTGCTCGACGACGAGCCGGTGCAGCACCTGCCCGGCCACAAGATCGCCCGCAAAGGCGTGGTGCGCACCTTCCAGAACGTTCGCCTGTTCAAGGAAATGACGGCGGTGGAGAACCTGCTGGTCGCCCAGCATCGCCACCTCAACACCAACTTCCTCGCGGGCCTGCTGAAGACCCCGAGCTTCCGCCGCAGCGAACAAACGGCAATGGAATATGCCGCGCACTGGCTGGAACAGGTCAACCTGACCGACGTCGCCAACCGCCCGGCCGGCACCCTGGCCTACGGCCAGCAGCGCCGCCTGGAAATCGCACGTTGCATGATGACCCGCCCGCGCATCCTCATGCTCGACGAGCCGGCCGCCGGTCTCAACCCGCGCGAGACCGAAGACCTCAAGGCGCTGATCGGCATGCTGCGCCATGACCACGACGTCACCGTGCTGCTGATCGAGCACGACATGAAGCTGGTCATGAGCATTTCCGACCACATCTACGTGATCAACCAGGGCACCCCCCTGGCGGACGGCACGCCGGAGCAGATCCGCAACAATCCGGACGTGATCAAAGCCTACCTGGGGGAAGCCTAATGCTGCGTTTTGACAACGTCTCCACCTTCTACGGCAAGATCCAGGCCCTGCACGATGTCAGCATCGAAGTGCAGCAAGGCGAGATCGTCACCCTGATCGGCGCCAACGGTGCCGGCAAGTCGACCCTGCTGATGACCCTGTGCGGCAACCCGCGCGCGGCCAGCGGCAGCATTCGCTACATGGGCGAGGAACTGGTCGGCCAGGACTCCTGCGACATCATGCGCAAGAGCATCGCCGTGGTGCCGGAAGGACGTCGCGTGTTCGCCCGCCTGACCGTGGAAGAAAACCTGGCCATGGGCGGCTTCTTCGGCAGCAAGGCCGACAACCAAGAGCAACTGGACAAGGTCCTGCACCTGTTCCCGCGGCTCAAGGAGCGCTTCGACCAGCGTGCCGGCACCATGTCCGGCGGCGAACAGCAGATGCTCGCCATCGGCCGGGCGCTGATGAGCAAGCCCCAGCTGCTGCTGCTCGACGAGCCGTCGCTGGGCCTGGCACCGATCATCATCCAGCAGATCTTCGACATCATCGAACAGCTGCGCAAGGACGGGGTCACGGTGTTCCTGGTCGAGCAGAACGCCAACCAGGCGCTCAAGCTGGCCGACCGCGCCTACGTGCTGGAGAACGGCCGCATCGTCATGCAGGGCAGCGGCGCCGACCTGCTGGTGGACCCGAAAGTGCGCGACGCCTACCTCGGCGGTTGATGCTCGCAAGGTCAATGGCAACGGCCCTCACGGGCCGTTTTCATTTGCCCAGATCGACATTACCTGCTGCACGAAAGCCCGTCTGACTAGGGAGCACCGTGCACACTAGTTTTAACCTGACGCGCATGGCACACCCACAGCAACCAACTGACGGAAGGCCATCACCCGCGGCTTCGAGCCTTTAGAATCGCCGCCTTGTTTTCTGCGTCTGCCGTAATCCGGCAGGCACCCGGAATCCGACTGCCCAGCCAGCACGAGTTACCACTCCTGCCCGACTGGACTGTCGCCCCGCATGCAGTGCGCCCACCGACGCGGCATGCCGAACCTCAGGAACATCGACCATGATCCATCGCCCTATCCTGCAATTGCTGACCCGCACCAGCCTGGTCAGCCAGATCATCATCGGCCTGATCGCCGGTATCCTGCTGGCCCTGCTGTGGCCGCAAGCCACCGATGAAGTCGGCTTCCTCGGCAGTCTGTTCATCTCCGCGCTGAAAGCCGTGGCACCGATCCTGGTATTCATCCTGGTGGCCTCGGCGATTGCCAACCACAAGCCCGGCCAACCGACCCATATCCGCCCGATCCTGATTCTGTACCTGATCGGCACGCTGGCCGCCGCCATCGTCGCGGTGATCGCCAGCAGCCTGTGGCCAACGACCCTGGTGCTCAGCGATGTCGCCACTGGCAGCACGCCACCCGGCGGCATCGCCGAAGTACTCAAGACCCTGGCCATGAGCACCGTGGACAACCCGGTCAATGCCCTGCTCAAAGGCAATTTCATCGGCATCCTGGCCTGGGCCATCGGCCTGGGTATCGCCATTCGCCACGGCAGCGCAACCACCCGCAGCGTATTCGGCGACCTGGCCGAAGGCGTTTCGCTGATTGTCAAAGTGGTGATCCGCTTCGCCCCACTCGGGGTGTTCGGCCTGGTCGCCACCACCTTTGCCGACGCCGGCATCAAGGCCCTGCTCGGCTATGTCCAGCTGCTGGCGGTGCTGGTCGGCTGCATGCTGTTCGTGGCGCTGGTGGTCAACCCGCTGATCGTCTTCAGCCAGATCCGCCGCAACCCCTATCCGCTGGTATTCACCTGCCTGCGCGAGAGCGGCATCACCGCCTTCTTCACCCGCAGCTCGGCGGCCAACGTGCCGGTCAACCTGCAGTTGGCCGCACGCCTGGGTCTGCATGAAGACACCTATGCGGTGTCCATCCCGCTGGGTGCGACCATCAACATGGCCGGTGCCGCCATCACCATCAGCGTGCTGACCCTGGCCGCCGCGCACACGCTCGGCGTCGTCGTCGATATGCCGACCGCCATTCTGCTGTGCGTGGTGGCCGCCGTCTGCGCCTGCGGCGCCTCGGGCGTGGCCGGTGGTTCGCTGCTACTGATTCCGCTGGCCTGCAGCCTGTTCGGCATCCCCAGCGAGACCGCCATGCAGGTGGTGGCCATCGGTTTCATCATCGGCATCCTGCAGGACAGCGCGGAAACCGCACTGAACTCCTCCACCGACGCGCTGTTCACCGCTGCGGCCTGTCTGGCCAAGGAAGAGCGCCCGGTGAGCTGATAGCTCAGCCCCAGTGGCGGATCTATCCGCGAAAAGCCGCCAGCGCGGAACAGCTTTCGTGGCTAAAACAGCCCTACGAATCGGCGGCCTGGATCAACGCCGACTCGGCATAGCGACAATAAAAAAGGGAGCCAACTGGCTCCCTTTTGTTTTATTCCGCCGCCGGCTTCTTGCGCTTGAGCGGTGCCAGGCCGTCCTGGCTGACCACCGCGGACGGTGCATTGTTCGGTCGTGCAGTCGGCTTGCGCTTGGGTGCGGCGGCCTTGGCGCCCGGCTTCTTGGCGTCCTTCTTGTCGACCTTTTTCTTCTTCGGCCCGACCGGCTTGCCGGAGGCCTTGAGGTTCTTCGGCCCCTGGTAGATGCCCTTCAGGTCTTTGATATTGCGTCGTTCGAAACGCTGTTTGAGGTAGCGTTCGATGCTCGACATCAGGCTCCAGTCGCTGTGGGTGATCAGCGAGATCGCCAGGCCTTCACCACCGGCACGCCCGGTACGACCGATACGGTGCACGTAGTCATCGCCGGAGCGCGGCATGTCGAAGTTGATCACCAGATCCATGCCGTCGACATCCAGGCCGCGGGCGGCCACGTCGGTGGCGACCAGCACCTTGGCCCCGCCCTGCTTGATGCGGTCGATGGCCAGTTTGCGGTCCTTCTGGTCTTTCTCGCCGTGCAGCACGTACACCTTGTGCTCGGCCGCCACCAGCTTGCCCCACAGACGGTCGGCCTGGACCCGGGTGTTGGTGAAGATGATCGCCTTCTGGTAGGTCTCGTTGGCCAGCAGCCACTCGACCAGTCGTTCCTTGTGGTAGTTGTGGTCGGCGGTGATGATCTGCTGGCGGGTGCCCTCGTTCAGCTCGCTGACGCTGTTGAGCTTGAGGTGCACCGGCTCGCGCAGCACGCTGGCGACCATTTCGCGCAGGCCGTTACCGCCGCTGGTGGCGGAGAACAGCATGGTCTGCTGGCGGTTCGCACATTCCTTGCCCAGGCGCTGCACGTCTTCGGAGAAGCCCATGTCGAGCATGCGGTCGGCTTCGTCGAGGATCAGCACTTCCACGTCATTGAGCTTGAGGGTGCCGGCGTTGAGGTGTTCGAGCAGGCGCCCCGGAGTACCGATAAGGATGTCCGGCACCTTGCGCAGCATGGCTGCCTGCACCTTGAAGTCCTCGCCACCGGTGATCATCCCGGACTTGATGAAGGTGAACTGAGAGAAGCGCTCGACTTCCTTGAGCGTCTGCTGGGCCAGTTCGCGGGTCGGCAGCAGAATCAGCGCGCGGATGGTCACCCGCGGCAGGGCATCGCCCATCAGGCGGTTGAGCAGCGGCAGGACGAAGGCCGCGGTCTTGCCGCTGCCGGTCTGCGCCGTCACCCGCAGGTCGCGCCCTTCCAGTGCCGGCGGAATCGCCGCTTGCTGCACCGGCGTCGGCTCGGTGAAGTTGAGCTCGGCGACGGCCTTGAGCAGGCGTTCATGCAGGGCGAATTGGGCGAACACGGGGCATACCTCGACAAAAAATCAGCAAAACAGCCGCATAGATTACCGGTTGTCAGGGTAAATGACCGCCTCTGTTATGCAAAAAGCCACTCGGCACCGGCCGAACGGCAGTTTTCTGCCCCACAACTGCTGTTTGTTTTTTGTACAAAGTTGAACAAGCAGATAGAATGCGCGCCGCTTTCAATCCCGAAAGCATGGGTTCCCTAACCCCATTTATTAAAAAGGTAATGCCCATGTCCCTGCTTCCCGAGCAGCGTCGGCGCTCCGCGCTGGCCGTACTGATCGCCTTCCACATCCTCATCATCATCGCCAGCAACTACCTGGTGCAGCTGCCGATCACCCTGTTTGGCTGGCATACCACCTGGGGCGCATTCAGCTTTCCGTTCATCTTCCTCGCCACCGACCTGACCGTGCGCCTGCTCGGCAAGAAGCCGGCGCGTCAGGTGATCGCCCGGGTCATGCTGCCGGCGCTGCTGGCCTCCTACATAGTCTCGGTGCTGTTCCAGGAAGGCGCCTTCCACGGTGTTGCAGCGCTGGGCCAGTTCAACGAATTCGTCCTGCGCATTTCCGTGGCCAGCTTCCTCGCCTATGTGCTCGGACAGGTCCTCGATATCCAGGTGTTCGACCGCCTGCGCCGCCTGCCGCAGTGGTGGATCGCCCCCACCCTGTCGACCATCGTCGGCAACCTGCTGGATACCTTCGCTTTCTTCTCCGTGGCCTTCTGGCGTAGCAACAATGCCTTCATGGCCGAGCACTGGGTGGAAATCGCCACCGTGGACTACGGCGTCAAACTGGCCGTCAGCCTGCTGCTGTTCGTGCCGCTCTACGGCCTGCTGCTCAACGCCATCCTGCGTCTGCTGGCTGGGCGGGCGCGCGTGGCTGCCTGACGAAGCAGGCGACGATGGCGTTTTCCCTGAACCCGGCAACACTCAGGGAACACCCAACGTCTGCCGGGCTCCAATGCCCTGTCCCCACACGGAGTAGTCAGCATGTCGCGCTCAACCTTTCTCGTACTCACCGGTCTGGCCCTGACCATCAGCCTGAATGGCGCCAACGCCGCACCCAAGCACGACAAACACAGCAATGAGGGTAAGCACGGTGGCGGCGAGGATGTTCAGGTCGACCTGCGCGGCCCGACCATCGACATCGGCCAGGTCCGCATCACCCTGGGCAACAACCGCGAGCTGATCGGCCCGACGCAAGCGCTGCCACCGGGCATCCGCAAGAACCTGGCGCGCGGCAAGCCGCTGCCGCCCGGTATCGCCAAACGCTTCGACAGTCGTCTGCAGGGGCAACTGCCGCACTACGATGGCTACGAGTGGCAGCAGGTCGGTACCGACGTGGTGCTGGTCGCCATTGCCACCGGCATCATCTATGAAGTGCTGCAGAACGTACTGGACTGAGTCGCAGGAAACTTTGCCGGCGCAGCGCGGCTCCAAACTCTAGCGGCCCGCGGGTGGTCGCCTTGGGCTGACTGAGAACCGCGCACTTGAAACCAGCATTGATCTATTACGTGGCCGCCAGCCTGGATGGCTATATCGCCCGTCCGGATGGCCGGGTGGACTGGCTGCAACCCATCGAAGCCTCTGGCGACGACCATGGCTACCAGGCTTTCTACGCCAGCATCGATGGACTGCTGATGGGCCGCGGCACCTATGACACGGTGTTGGGCTTCGCCGGTGACTGGCCCTACCCCGACAAACCCTGCCGAGTCCTGACCCGCCACCCCATGGAGCAGACGCCGGCAGGCGTGATCGCCCGGCATGCCAGCCCCGCAGAAGCCCTCAGCGAACTCGAAGCGCTGGGTTGCCAACGTATCTGGCTGGTCGGTGGCGGCGCCCTGGCCGGCACCTGCTTTGCGGCAGGCCTGCTCGACGAACTGGTGGTCAGCCTGGTGCCTTACCTGCTCGGTGCCGGCATCCCGCTGTTTGCCACCGGCCTGGAACGCCACCTCAAGCTGCATGAGCAGCGCAGCTTCAGCAGCGGCGTGGTGCAGCTGCATTATCAGGTCCTGCCAGAGAACGCCCTGCCGGACAGTTTTCAGCAGACCTAGGGACCCTGCCGCGCCTGCTTGCGCAACAAGCGCGCGCTGTCCCAACCGGTCAGCAATACGGCCAGCCAGATCGGTGCATAGGTCCACAACTGCAGGGGGTCGAAGGTCTCGCCGAGAAACACCACCGCGAGGGCAAACAGCAGCACCGGCTCGACATAGCTGAGAATACCGAACAGGCCCAACGGCAGCAGGCGACTGGCTGCCATCATCGCGCCGAAGGCCAGGGCGCTGAGCAGCCCCAGGCCGGGCAGCAACCACCAGAGCTGCGGCGCCTGATCGAATACCCCGAGCGGACCGTGGGCATGGATCAGCCAGATCGCCAGGGGCGCCAGCACCAGCATCTCCAGGATGAAACCGGATAGCGCATCCAGGCGCATCCAGCGGCGCAGCATGAAGTACGGCGGATAACCCAGCGCCGCCACCAGCGTCACCCAGGAAAACGCCTGAGTCAGCCACAACTCATGGGCCACACCCAGCAGCGCACAGACCACCGCCAAGCGTTGCAGCGGGCGCAGGCGCTCGCCGTAGAACAGGCGGCCGACCAGGACCATGGCCAGCGGCAGCAGAAAATAACCGAGCGACACTTCGAGCATGCGCCCAGCCAACGGTGCCCAGACGAACAGCAACCACTGCACGCCCATCAACGCCGCCGCCAGCACCAGGGCCGGCAACAGCAGCGGCTCACTGCGCAGGCGATTAAACGCTGCGGCCAATACCGTCCACTGGCGCGCCAGGGCGACCAGCAGCAGGACTGCAGGAATCGACCAGAGAATGCGCTGGGCGAACACCTGCACGCCATCCAGCGGTGCCAGTTCGCGCACATAGCCGGGAATCAGCACGAACAGCACCGACGCCGCCACCGACAGCGCCACACCACGACCCGACAAATACACGGGAGCCTCCGGCCCTGATTAAGTGGCGACGATATCAGCACAGGCCGTGCGATATTTCAAACACAGTTGCGCAGGAAAGCGAGCATACAGCCGGATAAAAAATGACCCGCCAAACGCAGGGCCTGGCGGGTCAAACGTCGGGCCGAGGAGCACGGCCCGGAGGGAAGATCGGTGGTTCAGGTGTAGATCAAGCGACCTTGGCCAGCTGCTCGCGCGCCTGGGCCAGGCCCTTCTCGAGGAACTCGGCGCCCATGTTCAGGCCTTCGGCATGGATGAAGGTCACGTCATGGATACCGACGAAGGCCAGCGCCTGGCGCAGGTAGGGTTCCTGGTGATCCATCGCGCTGCCGCTGTAGACGCCGCCACGGGCGGTCAGCACATAGGCGCGCTTGCCGGTCAGCAGGCCTTGCGGGCCGGTTTCGGTGTACTTGAAGGTGACGCCGGCACGCAGCACATGGTCCAGCCAGGATTTCAGGGTGCTGGGGATGGCGAAGTTGTACATCGGCGCCGCCAGAACCAGCACATCGGCGGCCAGCAGTTCGTCGGTGAGCAGATTGGAACGGGCTGCAGCGGCCTTCTCCACTTCGTTCTGCTGGTCGGCCGGCTTCATCCAGCCACTGAGCAGGTCGATATCCAGATGCGGCACCTGCTCCACGGCCAGGTCGCGGACCTGGATCTGATCCTGCGGATTGGCGGCTTGCCACTGACCGATGAAATCGGCGGTCAGCTGACGGGATACGGAACCTTCTTTGCGGGCGCTGCTTTCGATAACCAGGACACGGGACATTTGGCTTACCTCCATCGGGGGTTGTTGTGCGTCGATGGGGGCAGATTAGGGTGATGCAGATCGATTAAAAAGCGCAAAAAACCGCTACTAACTATCGATTAAGTTGATTTGTAGGCAGCCCCGCACTAGGCTGCCAGCAGCTCTGCTTAACGCTTCAGAACCTGTTGACGATCTTTTGGACTAGAGCCAGACAAGGCAAAAATAGCCGAGGAAGCGGAGTTTACGAGTTGTAAATGAGCATTCCGAGGCTGTTTTTAACGCCGTATGGCCGACGGCCAGGAGATCGTAAACAGGTTCTCAGATGGGCTTGCAGGTCAGGTCGACGCGCAGCTTGATCACCTGACGACCGAACTTCACCGTCAGATTGCTGTTCTGCCCCGGCGCCAGATCGATCTTGCGCGTACGCGGCGCATCCGGGCCATTGCGGAACGTGGCCTTGCACTGGGCAGCCCGCTGACCGTAGTTGTAGAGCATCACCGAGCCGATATCGCTGTCGATATCCTCAAGCGTCGCCGACACTTCGGCGCCATTCATCTGCTTGTTCATTTCCACCGGATAAGCCACGGCGGTGAGCGGCAACAGAGTGACCAGAGCCAGGCAAAGCTTTTTCATGCAGCGTCTCCTTCAGGGGACACCAAGAGTAGAGAAGAGGAAGCAACGATGAAAGCGCCCCGTGTCACCCTTGATCAATGGCGCACGCTGCAGGCGGTGGTCGACCACAACGGCTTCGCCCAGGCCGCCGACGTGTTGCATCGCTCGCAATCCTCGGTGAGCTACACGGTGGCGCGCATGCAGGAGCAGCTCGGCGTGCCGCTGCTGCGCATCGACGGACGCAAGGCGGTGCTGACCGAGGCCGGCGAAGTGCTGTTGCGCCGCTCGCGGCAGCTGGTCAAACAGGCCAGCCAGCTGGAAGACCTCGCCCATTATATGGAGCAGGGCTGGGAAGCCGAGGTGCGCCTTGTGGTCGATGCCGCCTACCCCAACGCCCGCCTGGTCCGCGCCCTCTCCGCCTTTATCCCGCAGAGCCGCGGTTGCCGTGTGCGCCTGCGCGAGGAAGTGCTGTCGGGGGTCGAGGAAGTGTTGCTGGAAGGCACCGCCGACCTGGCCATCACCGGCCTGAACATCGCCGGCTACCTGGGCACCGAGCTGTGCAGCATCGAATTCGTCGCCGTCGCCCATCCTGATCACGCCCTGCACCGCCTACAGCGAGAACTGACTTTTCAGGATCTGGAGAGCCAGATGCAGGTGGTGATCCGCGACTCCGGCCGCACCCAGCCACGTGATGTCGGCTGGCTCGGTGCAGAGCAGCGCTGGACGGTCGGCAGCCTGCCCACCGCCGCCTCCTTCGTCAGCAGCGGCCTGGGCTTTGCCTGGTTGCCGCGCCACCTGATCGAACGCGAGCTGCGCGAAGGCCTGCTCAAGCCCCTGCCCTTGGCTCAGGGCGGCACGCGCAATCCCTCCTTCTCGCTGTATGCCAACAAGGAAAAACCCCTGGGCCCGGCCACGCAGATCCTCGTCGAACTGATCAAGACCTTCGATGCCGCCCCACTCGATGCGCCGTTCGCCGCGCCCCTGCCCGCCAACTGAAGGCCCAGCCATGTCTTATTTCGAACACGCCGGCTGCCAACTGCACTTCGAGGACCATGGGCAGGGCAGCCCACTGCTACTGATTCATGGCCTCGGTTCAAGTACCTGTGACTGGGAATACCAGGTGCCGCTGCTCAGCCGCAGCCACCGGGTGATTGCCCTCGACGTGCGTGGCCACGGCCGCTCCGGCAAGCCACGCGAAGCCTACAGCATCGCGCAGTTTGCCGACGACGCGGCCGCACTGATCGAGCACCTCAGCCTCGGCAAGGTGCACCTGGTCGGCATTTCCATGGGCGGCATGATCGCCTTCCAGCTTGGCGTCGACCGCCCTGAGCTGCTGCACAGCCTGACCATCGTCAACAGCACCCCGGAAGTCCGCGCCAAGAGCCTGGGCGACTGGTGGCAGTTGGGCAAGCGCTGGGCACTCTCGCGCCTGCTCAGCCTGGAGACCATTGGCAAGGGCCTGGGCCGCATCCTCTTCCCTCGTCCGGAACAGGCCGAGCTACGGCAGAAGATCGAGCAACGCTGGCCGCAGAACGACAAGCGCGCCTACCTCGCCAGCCTCGATGCCATCATCGGCTGGAGTGTGCGGGAACACCTGGGCCGCATCACCTGTCCTACGTTGGTGATCAGCGGTGATCGCGACTACACCCCGGTGGCGCACAAGCAAAGCTACGTCGAGCTGCTGCCCGACGCGCGCCTGGTGATCATCCAGCAGTCGCGCCACGCCACGCCGATGGATCAACCCGAGCAGTTCAACACGACCCTGCTGAGCTTTATTGGCTCAGTTGAAAAAACCTGAAAACAAGGAACTACCATGCTCAACAAACTTGCCCTCGCCGCCTGCAGCCTGCTGCTCAGCCTCAATCTGATGGCCGCCGAGACTGCCACCGAGAACCCCCATGTGCTGCTGACCACCAGCCTCGGTGAAGTCGAAATCGAGCTGGCCGCCGACAAGGCACCGATCAGCGCCAAGAACTTCCTCGCCTATGTGGAATCCGGTTTCTATGACGGCACCCAGTTCCACCGGGTGATCCCCGGCTTCATGATCCAGGGCGGCGGCTTCGATGCCGACATGGGCGAAAAAGACACCCAGGACCCGATCAAGAACGAGGCCGATAACGGCCTGCGCAACCTGCGTGGCACCCTGGCCATGGCCCGCACCCAGGTAGTCGACTCGGCCACCAGCCAGTTCTTCATCAACCACAAGGACAACGCCTTCCTCGATCACGGCGGCCGCGACTTCGGCTATGCGGTGTTCGGCAAGGTAGTGCGCGGCATGGAAGTAGTCGACAAGATCGCCCAGGTCCCGACCGGCAACCGCGGCATGCACCAGAACGTACCGCGCCAACCGGTGCTGATCATTTCCGCGAAGAAGCTTTAAACCCCCAGTTGACGCAGAGTCGGCTCAAAAGCTCTCAGAACCTGTTTAGGGGCTTTTGAGCTAGAGCCAGGCAAGGCGAAATTGGGCGAGGACGCGGAGTTTACGAGGTGTAAATGAGCAGTCCGAGCCCAATTTCAACGCAGCATGGCCGACGATCAAGAGATCCTAAATAGGTTCTCAGTGCTCGGACCAGACCGCCAGCTCATTCCCATTCGGATCGGCGAACTGGAAGCGGCGGCCACCGGGGAAGCTGAAGATATCCTTGACGATGCACCCACCACCCTCGCGCACCCGCGCCAGCACGGCTTCCAGGTCATCGGCGTAGAGCACCACCAGCACCGAGCCATTGGCGGTGGTGGCATTCAGGTTGGCCTTGTAGAAACCTCCGTCCAGGCGTCCGTCATTGAAGGCGCAATACTCCGGTCCGTAATCGACGAACTGCCAGCCGAATACGCTGTTGTAGAACGCCTTGGCCAGCAGCAGATCCCTGGCGGGCAACTCGATATAGTCGATCTTGCGGTCTGCGGGCATGACACTGTTCCTCAATGAAATGGATAACGGCCGGCCAATCGATCAGCGCATGGCTAAGCGCCGGGTCAGGCACAAGCTATTGAGCTGCTGCGCCAACACCTCGGCGCGCAGACCATAAGTATCCGGCAAGGCACTGTGGTAACCCGACAGCGCCTGCGAAATTGCCACACCACGACCGTGCGGCACATGGCCCTGGGCGAAATTCCAGGCCACCAGCGAGTTGCTGCTGATGCGCACCACCGCGAAACCGGTCACCGCGACCCAGGCAATACGGTGCGCACGAAACAGACTGCAGTAGGTGAAGCCCTGCTCATCCAGATGCAGATAAGCAGCACGCGGATGCAACTGCATGAGAAACACCAATGCGCCCAGGGCAAATAGCAGCGCACAGAAATAACCGAGCAGCACGCCGTTGAGCACCATCCATACGCCCACCCCGCTGAACAGCAGGCACCCCAGCAGCAGAAGCAGGGTTTTCCCGCGCGCGGGATAGAGCACCAGCGGCAAACTCAGCTCAGGCTGCAGGGCTGCGTTCATTGGCGATTGCCTCCATCCGGCCTGGACAGCACCTGCAGGCGATCGCTACGCACCCAGACGCCGGCATCCTCCTCGTCACCCGCCGGGTAGAGGATCTGCGACCAGGAGCCGTACTCGGCGTAGATGGCAACACCATCACCGGGAATGATGAACTTGCCGCGAATCGGGCAGGCCGCATCCGGCGCCGAATGAAACTGCGCGCGCCCCTGGCCGATCACCTCGCCGATATAGGGACGGTGCTCGGCACCGGTCTTCACCGCAGCATCCAGCGCTGCGCAGTCGATCTGCTGCGCCAGTGCCGCTGAGCTGATCAGGCACAACGCCGCCAGCCACTTACCCTTGTGCATCCCTGCTCCTCCTGTGCCCGCTCAGCGCAGCAAGGCGCCTACCTTCTGCTCCAGCAGGCGCACCAACTCCAGCTGCATGAAATCGTAATTGTCGGGAATATCCAGACAGATCACCCGCTTGCCTTTCAGCGCGGCGGCGAAGCGTTGCTTGAGCCGGCGCCCGTGCACCGCTTCCATGACGAAAATCAGTTCGGCCCACTGCACCTGCTCCAGCGACAGCACCTGTTCGGCATCCGGACTGAGGCCCGCCGAGTCGCTTTGTACACCCGGCCAACTGGCAAACACTTGCTCCGCCGTCGGGCTGCGCAGGCGGTTGCGGCTGCAGATAAACAATACGCGCGGCAAGCGCTGCTCTCCGAGATCAGGCGCGGCGGTGCGCGCGGGCCAGCAGGATAATCCCGAGCAGCGCCAGCGCGCCAATCGACAGACCATAGCACCAGGGCGCCGGCCCGGAATGCCCCAGCGCCTCGATACCGATACGGGTATCCAGCCAGCCCCACAGCGGCAGCAACAGCAGCGTCAGCAAGACCCCGCCACACAAGGCGCCCAGGCCGATGGCCAGCAACATAAAAAACACCCGCATCAGTAACACCCTGCTGGTTTAACGTCGATCCAGCCTAGCAAAACAGCGCGCATAAAAAAGGGCAGCCAACAGGCTGCCCGAAACACGCGGAGTATCTTGCGGGTTAGTGCGCGACCGCACCACTGGCGCCCAGGCCGGTCTGCGAGCGGACGAACTGCGAGTAGAAACGTGCACGTTCCTCGCCGGCGGCAACGGACTTGTCGGTGATCGAGAAGAACCAGATACCGGTGAAGGCAATCGCCATGGAGAACAGTGCCGGGTACTCGTAGGGGAAGATCGCTTCGGCATTGCCGAGCACCTGCACCCACACGGTTGGGCCGAGAATCATCAGGCCCACGGCGGTGATCAGGCCCAGCCAGCCGCCAACCATGGCGCCACGGGTGGTCAGCTTCTTCCAGTACATGGAGAGAATCAGTACCGGGAAGTTGCAGCTGGCCGCGATGGAGAAGGCCAGACCGACCATGAAGGCGATGTTCTGCTTCTCGAACGCGATGCCCAGGCCGATGGCCAGGATGCCGAGTGCCACGGTGGTGATTTTCGATACGCGCAGTTCATCTTTCTCGTTGGCTTTGCCTTTCTTGATCACGCTGGCATACAGGTCATGAGACACCGCCGACGCACCGGCCAGGGTCAGACCGGCCACCACGGCGAGGATGGTGGCGAACGCCACAGCGGAGATGAAGCCGAGGAACCAGCTACCGCCCACCGCGTTGGCCAGATGCACTGCCGCCATGTTGTTACCGCCGAGCAGAGCACCGGTGGCGTCCTTGAAGGCCGGGTTGGTGCTGACCAGCAGGATCGCGCCGAAGCCGATGATGAAGGTCAGAATGTAGAAGTAGCCGATGAAACCGGTGGCGTAGAACACCGACTTGCGCGCTTCCTTGGCATCGCTCACGGTGAAGAAGCGCATCAGGATGTGCGGCAGGCCAGCGGTACCGAACATCAGCGCCAGACCGAGGGAAATCGCCGAGATCGGGTCTTTCACCAGGCCGCCGGGGCTCATGATCGCTTCGCCTTTCGGGTGTACGGCGATGGCTTCACTGAACAGGCGGGCGAAGTCGAAATCGACGTGCTTCATCACCATCAGCGCCATGAACGAGGCACCGGAAAGCAGCAGCACGGCCTTGATGATCTGTACCCAGGTGGTCGCCAGCATGCCGCCGAACAGCACGTAGAGCACCATCAGGATGCCGACCAGGATCACCGCCACATGGTATTCGAGGCCGAACAGCAGCTGGATCAGCTTACCGGCGCCGACCATCTGCGCGATCAGGTAGAAGGCCACCACCACCAGCGAACCGCTGGCAGACAGGGTGCGGATCTGGGTCTGGCCGAGACGGTAGGAAGCCACGTCGGCGAAGGTGTACTTGCCGAGGTTGCGCAGGCGTTCGGCGATCAGGAACAGGATCACCGGCCAGCCGACCAGGAAGCCGATCGAGTAGATCAGGCCGTCATAGCCAGAGGTGAACACCAGCGCGGAAATACCCAGGAACGAGGCCGCCGACATGTAGTCGCCGGCAATCGCCAGGCCGTTCTGGAAACCGGTGATGCTGCCGCCGGCGGTGTAGAAGTCGGAGGTCGAGGTGTTGCGCTTCGACGCCCAATAGGTGATGTACAGCGTGGCGCCGACAAAGGCGAGGAACATGACGATGGCCGAAGTGTTCAGCGGCTGGCGCTGCACTTCACCTTCCAGTGCACCGGCGGCCCAGAGTGCTGGGGCCAGTGCCATCAGGCCGATGGCGGTAAGAAGACGCGCGATCATTTCTGCACCTCGTCGAGAATGGACTGGTTCAGGGTGTCGAACTCGCCATTGGCGCGCTGCACATAGATACCGGTCAGCACGAAGGCCGAGATGATCAGGCCCACACCCATGGGAATGCCCCAGGTAATCGGCGAATCCGCACTGATGCGGGTACCGAGCAGCTGTGGCTCGAAGGCGATGAGCAGGATGAAGGCCACGTACAGGCCGAGCATGATGGCGGAAAGGATCCAGGCGAAGCGTTCGCGCTTGGCGACCAACTCCTGGAATTGCGGATTCTGTTCAATCCGCTTGTAGATGCTGTCGTTCATTGTTGTTGTCCTCCGCAGCACGGGTTGCTGGTGAGTCCACTCTAGAACGATGAGCAATCCACGACAGACGACCTTAGTCGTAGCCGGGGGCATTCTCGACCAAAGTCTTAGAACCTGTTTACGATCTCCTGACTCGCGGCCATACCGCGTTAAAAACGGCCTCGGCAAGCAGCTTGCCGCTAACGCGCTTCAGCGCGACCCGAAGGGCGAGTGAACGAGTCATGCTCATTTACAGCTCGTAAACTCCGCTTCCTCGGCGTTTTGACCAGCCGGTGGCTGTTACTGGCGTAGCGCCTTGTCTGGCTCTAATTCAGAAGATCCTAAACAGGTTCTTAGAGCCCGAGACATTCATTAGGCGAATCTATCCAACGGATACATAACCGCCATTTCACCGGGCTCCGGACGCCACCTAAGCTGCACCTCAAGAAAGAACAATTCTTATTCGAGGTGCGCCATGCTCAAGACCATCACCTTCACCCTTATGCACTTCTGCATTGCGTTCGGCGTAACCTACGCACTCACCGGCAGCGTGGCGGCCAGTGGCCTGGTGGCAGCGATCGAGCCGCTGTGCAACTCGGTAGGGTTCTACTTCCACGAAAAAGTCTGGCAGCGCTTCGAGCGGCGTGGCGCGCAGAAGTCAGTCATCCCCCAGCATGCGTGGTTGCACCACCAGGCATGAGCTGCCCGCAGGGGCTTCTGATCCGCTAAGATGCGCGGCTTTGTCGCCACGCATCCAGAACCATGAGCCAGCCCGATCGTTCCCTAGCACTGCCCTACCTGTTTGCCAGCCTGCTCGCCATGCTGGCCCTCGCTGCCCTCTGGTACGCGATTGGCCGTCCGGTCGTGCTGGCCGATGCCGCCACACCGACACACAAGCTGCAGTGCGCTTCCTACACGCCGTTCGGCAAGGATCAGTCACCCTTCCAGCAGCCATTCGTGCTGCGCCCGGAACTGGTGGATGCCGACCTGGCCCTGCTGGCCCAGCGTTTCACCTGCATCCGTACTTACTCGCAGATCGGCCTGGAAGCCATTCCCGAGCTGGCCCGCAAACATGGCCTGAAGATGCTCGCCGGCGCCTGGGTCAGCAGCAATCCGGTCGATAGCGCCAAGGAAGTCGCGGCGCTGATCGACACCGCCAATCGCTATCCCGATGTGGTCGACGCGGTGATCGTCGGCAACGAAGTGCTGCTGCGCAAGGAAACCACCCCCGAACACCTGGTCGAGCTGATCGGCCAGGTCAAGGCCGCGGTCAAACAGCCCGTGACCTATGCCGATGTCTGGGAGTTCTGGCTGGAACACCCCGAGGTGGCGCCCGCGGTGGACTTCCTCACCATCCACCTGCTGCCCTATTGGGAAGATGACCCGAGCAGCATCGAGCGCGCCCTGCACAAGGTCGCCGAGGTGCGCCAGACCTTCGGCAACGCCTACGCACCCAAGGACATCCTGATCGGTGAAACCGGTTGGCCGAGTGAAGGCCGCCAGCGCGAAACCGCCCTGCCAAGCCGGGTCAACGAAGCGCTGTTCATGCGTGGTTTCGTCAAACTGGCCGAGGAACATGGCTGGCGCTACAACCTGATCGAGGCCTTCGATCAACCCTGGAAGCGTGACAGCGAAGGTGCCGTTGGCGGTTACTGGGGCCTGTTCGATGCCGATCGCGGCGACAAGGGCATCCTCGCCGGCCCTGTCTCCAACCTGCCGCACTGGCCGCTGTGGCTGGCACTCAGTGGCGTGCTGCTGGCGGCGACCCTGCTGTTCGCCGGGCGGCCGGCTTCGCGCCGCGCCGCCCTGTTGCTGCCGCTGGCCGCCGCCCTGGGCGGTGCCTGTATCGCCGGCTGGAGCGAGCTGGCCAGCATCACCAGCCGCAGCACCGGCGAATGGCTGTGGGCGCTCGCCCTGCTGCTGCTCAACCTGATCGTGCTGGCGCATATCAGCCTGGCCTTGTCCGCCCGCAACGGCTGGCGCGCCGGTCTGTTCGCCTGGCTGGAAGCCCGTGCTGGCTGGTGGCTGGCGGCCAGCGGCTTTGCTGGCGCGGTGTTGATGCTGGGGCTGGTGTTCGACGCGCGCTATCGCAGCTTCCCCAGCGTGGCCCTGCTGCTGCCGGCACTGGTTTACCTGTGCCGCCCGGTGCACGGCCCGCGCCGGGAAATCGCCCTGCTCGCCCTGCTGATCGGCGCCGGCATCGCCCCGCAGCTGTACCAGGAAGGGCCACACAATCTGCAGGCCATCGGCTGGGCGATCAGTTCGGTACTGCTGGTCGCGGCACTGTGGCGCAGCCTGCGCCTCAAGCGCAGCTGAGCAGCGGTTTTCATCGGTTGGGTGCGCCATGGGCAGCCGACCCTCTCGGCGCACTTACTGAGTGTGCAGGGTGTTCAACCAGGGCATAGGGATAACACCCGCGCACCGCTAACCCCGCGCCAGCCCCTGAGGCGCAGTGCGCACCCGCGTCAGCATCGAACGACCGGGATCAGGACAGCTCAGTACAAGGTTCGGCATCGGCAAGCCGCGCCGTGCTCTGGCAACCGAGCAAGGCATCCAGCCGTTCACAGTCGGTCTCGCGGCGCATGGCCGTGAACAGCGTCAGCGCCTCCGGGTAACTGCGAGTGAGCATGGCCAGCCACTGTTTGAGCCGGCCCGGCGCATAGCGGGGGGCGATCTTGCGCCGCGCCTGTTGCCAGAAGTCCTGCAGCAGCGGTTGCAGATCTATCCAACTCAGCGGCTCGAGCTCCTGCCCAGTGCGGGCGGCGGCGATCTGCCGGGCCAGGTCGGGCCGTGACACCAGGCCGCGGCCGAGCATGATGTCCTCGACACCACTGACTTCGCGGCAGCGCCGCCAGTCGTCGAGGCTCCAGATCTCGCCATTGGCGTATACCGGCACGGCCACCGCCTCCTGCACCCGCGCCACCCATTCCCAGTGCGCGGGCGGCTTGTAGCCATCGGTCTTGGTCCGCGCATGCACCACGATCTGCCCGGCGCCGCCATCGGCCAGGGCCCTGGCGCAATCCAGGGCGCCATCCGGGCTGTCGAAGCCCAGGCGCATTTTCGCCGTTACCGGGATATCCCGCGGTACGGCGCGGCGCACTTCGCTGAGAATCGCGTGCAGCAGCTCCGGCTCCTTGAGCAGCACGGCGCCGCCGCGCGACTTGTTCACCGTCTTGGCCGGGCAACCGAAGTTCAGGTCGATGACCGGCGCGCCCAGTTCGCAGGCATAGGCGGCGTTTTCTGCCAGGCATACGGGATCGGAGCCGAGCAGCTGCACCCGCAACGGTGTGCCGCTGCGCGTACGCGCGCCCGTACCCAGCTCCGGGGCAAGCTTGCGAAAGTGCGAGGCCGGCAGCAGGCGGTCGCTGACCCGGATGAACTCGGTCACGCACCAGTCGATGCCGCCGACACGGGTCAGCACATCGCGGAGGATTTCATCGACCAGGCCTTCCATGGGTGCCAGGGCTATTTGCACAGCGGGAGTCTCGCGAAACGGGGCGGCGATTGTAACGGCCGCCGCCCAGGCTTTACAGGCTGGCCGGGCTTTTACGCCGAGCGGTGGTCGTACCTGCCTGATAAGCGCCGTGACCAGGCGCAGAACTGGGTAACGGGCCATCAGCCCCGACAAATAAACATCTAATTAATAGATATTAAACCTGGATATTTTGCGCTTTTTATCCACACCTAACAGATAGATCATGCCTGCCATCACCACTGCACGGCACGTGCGCCGCGCACCAGCAGGAGTACGAACATGATCGAACTGCGCCCCTTCAACTCCCTCGGCCATGCCCAGCACGGCTGGCTGAACGCTCGCCACCACTTTTCCTTCGCCGAGTACCACGATCCGCAGCGGGTCAACTGGGGCACGCTGCGGGTCTGGAACGACGACGAGATCGCCGCCCACAGCGGCTTCCCGCCGCACCCGCACCACGACATGGAAATCATCACCTACGTCCGCGAGGGTGCCATCACTCACCGCGACAACCTGGGCAACCAGGGTCGCACCGAGGCCGGTGATGTGCAGGTGATGAGCGCCGGCACCGGTATCGCCCACTCCGAGTACAACCTGGAGGATGTCACCAGCAAGATCTTCCAGATCTGGATCATCCCCAACCAGGTCGGTACTGCGCCGTCCTGGGGTGCCAAGCCTTTCCCAAAGGGTGAGCGCGCCGGTCAGTTCGTGGTGCTGGCCAGTGGTCACGAGAGCGATGCCGACGCCCTGCCGATCCGTGCCGACGCCCGCCTGGTGGCCGCCACCCTGGCCGCCGGGCAGAGCGCCGAATACCCGCTGGGCCGCCTGCGCAAGGGTTACCTGGTGGCGGCCAAGGGCCTGATTGAGGTCAATGGCATCAGCGCTGCCGAACGCGATGGCGTCGCCATCTCGGGCGAGGAAGTGGTACGGGTTACAGCGCTCGAAGACAGCGAAGTGATCCTGGTCGACGTGGCCTGAGCCGCAACGTAGCCCGGACTTCGGTCCGGGGCTCACCAGCGCCCCGGCTTGCCCGGGGCCGGCGCCCTACTCGCCTGCTTCGTCCAGCAATGGCACGCCGGCTGCGCGTTCGAGCAGTTCGGTCGGCAAGCTCTTGCTGGCGCGAGCACCAAGCAGCTTGAGGTTTTCAACGCGGTTGATCAGGTTGCCACGGCCTTCACAGAGCTTGTTGCGCGCCGCCGCATACGCCTTGTCCAGCTGCTGCAGGCGGCTGCCGACTTCATCCAGATCACCGATGAAGGCGACGAACTTGTCGTACAGGTCGCCGGCACGCTTGGCGATCTCGATGGCGTTCTGGCTCTGCCGCTCCTGGCGCCACAGGCTGTCGATCACCCGCAGGGTGGCCAGCAGCGTGGTGGGGCTGACGATCACGATGTGCTGCTCGTAGGCCTCCTGGAACAGACCCGGATCGGCCTGCAGGGCGGCGGCAAAGGCCGCCTCGATCGGCACGAAGAGCAGCACGAAGTCCAGGCTGTGCAGGCCCTCCAGGCGTTGGTAATCCTTCACCGAGAGGCCCTTGAGGTGGCTGCGCAGGGACAGCACATGCTGCTTCAGCGCCGTGGCGCGGCTGTCCTCGTCCTCGGCGGCGACCAGTGCCTGGTAGGCGGTCAGGCTGACCTTGGCGTCCACCACCACCTGCTTGTCGCCCGGCAGCTGGATCAGCACGTCCGGCTGGAAGCGCTCGCCATCGGCACCCTTGAGGCTGACCTGGGTCTGGTACTCGCGGCCCTTCTCCAGGCCGGCATGCTCCAGCACCCGCTCCAGCACCAGTTCGCCCCAGTTGCCCTGGGTCTTCTGGCCTTTGAGGGCGCGGGTCAGGTTGGTCGCTTCGTCACTCAGGCGCTGGTTGAGCTGTTGCAGGCGCTCCAGCTCCTTGCCCAGGGAGAAGCGCTCGCGGGCTTCCTGCTGGTAGCTCTCCTCGACGCGCTTCTCGAAGGCCTGGATGCGTTCCTTGAGCGGATCGAGCAACTGGCCCAGGCGCTGCTGGCTGGTTTCGGCGAAGCGCTGCTCGCGTTCATCGAAGATCTTCCCGGCCAGCTCGGCGAACTGCGCGCGCAGTTCGTCGCGGGCGGCCTGCAAGTCGCTCAGGCGTTGCTGATGGTGTTCCTGCTGTTCGCGCAGTTCGGCCGCCAGGCCGGCACGCTGGCTCTCCAGCTGGCGCAGCTCGGCTTCCTTCTGTTCGCGCTCGCGACCCCAGCTCTGCGCCGCCTCGCGCGCCGTTTCACGCTCAACCCCGAGCAGCTCGGTTTCACGGCGCAGGGCCGCCAGATCGGCTTGCTGGCGCGCACCTTCCTGCTGCAGGTGACGCAGTTCGTCGACACTGCTGTCGAGCTGGGCGGATAAGCCGTCCTGGGCCAGGCGCGCGTTATTCAGGCGCTCTTCCAGCAACTGCCGCTCGGCACTGCCCTGTGCCTGCTGGCGTTGCAGACGCCAGACCAGCAGAGCCAGCGGTGCGGCACCCAGCAGCAGGCCGAGCAACAGATTGGAAAGGTCGAGGGTAAAGGGCAAAGGCACGGGCGGGCTCGCTGTCTGGTTCGCGGTGCCCGGCAGTATACCTAGCGAAGAGAGGGTCGATCAGGCGCTTTTTGGCAAGCGGCCAAGCAGTCGAGCGGCTTCGTGGGAGCCTTGTGCGGCAGCCAGTTCCAGCCAGTGGCGGGCCTGCTGCGGTTCGCGCTGGCGCGGCTGGCTATACAGGCGACCGAGCTCCAGTTGCGCACGCGCATCGCCCGAACGCGCAGCCTGACGCAGCAGCTCCAGACCGATGCGGCGGTCACGGGCATTGCCGCAATCGCGGCAGAGCAACTGACCCAGGCGGCTTTGTGCCACCACCACGCCCTGGCGTGCCGGCTGCTTGAGCAGACGCCCGGCCAGCCGCTTGATGCTGGCACTGTGCCCCAGGCGCGGGCTCTCGAGCAGCCAGAGGGCCAGGCGCATCGACAGACGCGGATGTTCGCTGGGTAGATTGTGGGCAGTAACGGGCAGGACGCGAGATTTCATGGAAACACGAGCTGGCTGCGGGGCGCGCCACTCTACTCTCTTTTTTCCAGCGGTAAAGACTTGAAAAAAGCGCAGAAAGCCGTCCTAGAGCAATCGCTCGGGACAATCCACAAAAGCTGTGGATAACTCCGTGGACAACTTGCTGAAAACTCCTCTCGACTCCGATGCCATGGGCCTTCCGCTCAAACTGGTGCTTTTTTCACCAACTTAAAAAATCTTTATTTTTCATTGACTTAAAAAATCGCCATGGATAATCAAGCGGTTACGCGGGTTTATGACAGAAGGTTGACAAGGCGCCTCGCAATTGTGCACAAGTGCGCCCAGCTTGGCTGCGGCGCGCCCCGTTTAAGGGCGATTTCCGGGCACCGTAGAGCCCTAGGGGGCTGCAGGCCGGTGGCTCGTCAGAATGAGGATTAGCTCCTCGTCTCACGGCGATAAAACAGCCCTTGAGAACGAGCACAGTTCGCCCAGCTAGCAGAGGGCGCCGTGCGCCCCATATGGGCCTCTGGGTGCGCAGGGCGGACCCTACGCGCCTCAGGCAGGCAGCGGCAAACGCCCATCAAGCAGAAACAGCGGCAACGGGAAGATCCGCGGCGTGTCCGGGGCCTGGGCATTCTTGAAAGCCACGTAGGTGGGCGTGGTTTCGCACAGCCAGGGCAGCAGGTTGCGCGGGCGCCGCTCGCTGAAGGCCTGCGGTGTATAGAGGGCGACGTTGTTGCCCTGCTGCGGGCAGCGTGCTGAGGGGAACTCGAACGCTTCCACCCCGGCCTCGCGCATGGCGCTGCCCAGTGCGTGGGTGGCGCGGTAATCGCTGCGGTGAGTCAGCAGCTCGCGGTGCTGGTCGAACGGCGGTTGGTGCAGACGGATACCGTGCTGCACCTGGTAGCGCGCCTCGAAGGAAGCATGTTCGGAAAGGATCCGCCCGCTCGGCGGCGGCTCGGCCATGCCGTGCCACAGCACGAAGCGGTAGAAGGCGGTCTCCGCCATCGCCGTTTCCAGCCGGCAGGCGGCGTAGAACAGGCTCGGCTCGTGGCGCCGACCGAAGCGCGAACCCCAGCGCAGCGGCGGATAGCGGAACGGTGTGTGCAACAGGTAATGCAGCGGCTCGTCACTGCGCGGCAGCGGTGGCTTGCTGCTTTCCAGCAGCTGTTCGAGCAGGGCCTGCTCTTCCAGGGTATCGACCAGTTGCAGGGTGGCCACCTGCTCCTGGCTTTCCACCAGGCGCACCAGGCGCCCGCGCAACGGGGTGATCTGCTCTGCACCGGCACAGGCCTGCCAGATATCCATATCGCTGCTCACTTGGACCGACCACTGCGGTCATGAAAACGTAGCCCGGATGCAATCCGGGGAAACCTTGTGGTGCCGCTCCCGGATTGCATCCGGGCTACGTCAGCAGGAAATACCCGAGGCAGGCTCCCAGAACCTGTTTAGGATCTTTTGAGCTAGAGCCAGGCAAGGCGAAATTGGGCGAGGGCGCGGAGTTTACAACTGTAAATGAGCAGCCCGAGCCCAATTTCAACGCAGCATGGCCGACGATCAAGAGATCCTGAACAGGTTCTCAGACCTTGCCGCGAATGGCGTCCAGGTACTCCACCACCCGCACCAGCCCCTGCACCTGGTTCATCTGCTGCAACGGCACGCCGGCCAGGTGGCGGTTGTCGGTGCGCAGGAAGTGGCGCATGTCTTCGAGGTTGCCGCCGAACAAGGCGAACAAGGCGCGGTAGGCGCGGATCAGCAGCAGGGCCAGCTCGCCGGTCTTGCTCTGCGGGCGCAGGCCACCGCTGTCGCCCCAACGGCTGATGGCGGAACGGTTGACCCCGACAATGCCGGCCAGCTCCGCCTGGGTCAGGCCCAGTTGCTCACGGGTATTGAGCAAGGCCTTGAGCAGAACCGCATCGGCGTCGACACCAGGCTTGTTGAGCGCACTCATGGCTGCCTCCTGATTCCTGTTTGAAACAAATCTAGCAAACAATGAAACAAACAGACACCACAATATGCAATCCAGCGCCCAACGGCGCGCCAGGCCGCACCACCGATGGGCGGCCTAGCCTGCCATGCGCGCCAACAAACGCGCCTGCAGCCGCTCCAATTCGGCCGCATCGGCCTTGGCGCTAGCATGCACGCCCAGCTTCTCGCCCTCGAAGCGCGGCACGATGTGCATGTGGATATGGAACACCGTCTGCCCGGCCGGCGCGCCATTGAACTGTGCCACCTGCACGCCGACCGGCTGCAGCTCGTCCACCAGCACGCGGGTCAGGCGCTGCACCACGGCCATTACCTTGGCCAGGCTGTCGCTGTCGATTTCCAGGATATTGCGTGCCGCCGCCTTTTTCGGGATCACCAGCGTGTGGCCGTAGGACTGCGGAAATACGTCGAGAAAGGCCAGCACGTCGTCGTCCTCGTACAGCTTGTAGCAAGGGGCCTCGCCGCGAATGATCAGGGCGAAGATGTTCTGCGGATCGTAAGTGCCGTGCAGGCTCATCGGGGTTCTCCATGGTGCGTGGTTCGATGGCGCACCATACCGACTTCTGCACGCCGGGAAAAACCCGCGAGCTGACCAAACGCACATTCGCCGCTATCCTGACCTTTATGCCACGCTGCCCGGAACGCCCATGCCAGACCTCTCCGCCTTCCCCATCACGCACAAATGGCCTGCTACCCAGCCCGAGCGCCTGCAGCTCTATTCGCTGCCCACGCCCAACGGGGTCAAGGTGTCGATCATGCTCGAAGAGATCGGTCTGCCCTACGAGCCGCACCTGGTCAGTTTCGACAGCAACGACCAGCTCAGCGCGGAGTTCCTCTCGCTCAGCCCGAATAACAAGATCCCCGCCATCCTCGACCCCAATGGCCCGGACGGTCAGGCGCTGGAGCTGTTCGAGTCCGGTGCAATCCTGCTCTACCTCGCCGATAAAACCGGCCAACTGCTGCCCCAGGACTCCGCCGCGCGCTATCAGACCATCCAGTGGCTGATGTGGCAGATGGGTGGGGTCGGCCCGATGTTCGGCCAGGTCGGTTTCTTCCATAAATTCGCCGGCAAGGACTACGAGGATAAACGCCCGCGCGACCGCTACATCGAGGAAGCCAAGCGTCTGCTTGGTGTACTCGACCAGCGCCTGCAAGGCCGCGAGTGGGTCATGGGCGACGCCTACAGCATTGCCGATATCGCCATCTTCCCCTGGGTGCGCAACCTGATCGGTTTCTATGGCGCGGGGGTATTGGTCGAGTTCGAGCGTTTTGCCAATGTGCAGCGGGTTCTCGAGCGCTTCCTCGCGCGGCCGGCGGTGGTGCGGGGGCTGGGGATTCCGCGGCGGGATTGAACGGATGGCAGCCTGCAGCCAGCGCCATTGGCCACTGCCCTGGGCGGCCGCAGGCGCAACCAGACCCATGCTGCAGGCAAACCCACCCGGCCAGGTCACGGGCAGTCAGTCTGCCCCTGCCCCCTTAATCGCTACGCACCAGCCACTCGACCACGCGGCGAGCCAGCGGGCTGATCAGCAACACCAACGGCAAAGCCAGCAGCCAGGCCGTCAGCCAGGCGCCGAGCCACAGGCTGGCAAAGCCGGGGGTCGGGCCTGTGGCGCGGAAGGTGGACAGCCCCGAGACCAGCAGAGACATCACCCCCGAGAGAATCAGGGCGAACAGCAGCGGGCTGTATTTGCGCGGGATCATCCGACCACCTCCAGGCTCTGCGTGAGCGGGCTGGGGTGATGCAGGCGCTGCAGGGTGGCGGCGAAGTTCTGCCCGAATAGCCGCGCGGTCTTGATATCGCCCGGCACAAACGAATCGGCCGACGAGGCCTTTTCCGCCTGGGCCATCAGCCCCGACCAGGAACCAAGACGGTTCGCCGCTTCGTCGTAGGCAACGCCGCTGTGCTGCTCCGGCAAAATCGGATTGCCGACCCACAGCATGCCGTGCTGCATGCAGAAGACGAACATCGACAGCAGCGTCGATTGTTTGTCACCGGCCGGCAACGCCGACACCGTGAAACCCGCCGCCAAGCGCCCGCGCAACTGCTGGCTGCGCCACAGCCCGCCGGTCGCATCCATGAAGGCCTTGACCTGGGCCGACACTCCGCCGAGGTAAGTGGGCGAGCCGAGGATGTAAGCGTCGAAGCCGAGTAACGCATCCGGCGCCGCTGCCAGGTCTTGCGCCTGCAGCAGGTCAACCTCGATCCCGGACACGCTGCGCGCACCTTCAGCAATGAGGCGGGCGATGTGCTCGGTATGCCCATGGGCACTGTGGTAAATCACTGCGATTTTGTTCATGGCTGGTACTCCAGGTTGTGCGTGATGCGTTGCTGCGCTCAGCGCAGCAGTGCGCCGATCAATACGGCGGCCAGGTAAAGGCCCAGGCCGAACACGCTGTGATTGGCCACGCTCTTGATGCAGTTCTGCAGTGGGGCTGGCGTCTTGGCGGCGGCGAAGCCGGAGCCCATGGCCGGCTGAATCACCAGCAAGGGGACGCTGACCGTGGCGACGCCCACCAGCAGCGCCGGGAGCAGCGTCGGCTGCCAGGCCCAGTCCAGGCCGACGATGGCCAGCAGCAGCCCGGCAAAGGCGATACCGGTGACGTAGTGCATCAGCCAACCCAGGGCCAGTTCGCCACGGATCGGCGGCGCCTTGGCGATGGCCGCATGGGCCAGCTTGCCGCGCAGCAGGTGCCCTACCCAGCGGCCGATGAAGGCAAAGTTCAGGGTCGGCACGCCACCGTATTTCAACAGCATCAGCCAGATATCCATCAGCGCCGTCGCCACGATGCCAATGCCGGCCGCCAGGGTTATGAATTGCAGTAAGTTCGTCATAAGGACCTCTTCAAGGTTGACCCGCCAGGGGTTCTGCTTGAATCTACAAGTTCAAGTGAACTTGAGGTCAAGGGGTATCTGATGGATATCGCTGAAGTCGCCAGACGATCCGGCGTACCGGCATCGGCGCTGCGTTTTTACGAAGAAAAGGGACTGATCGCTTCGCTCGGCCGCCAGGGGCAACGACGCAGCTTTGCGCCGCAGATACTCGATCAGCTGGCGCTGATCTCGCTCGGCCAGTCGGCCGGCTTCACCCTGGAGGAAATCCGCTCGATGTTCGCGCCCGGCGGTGCGCCGGCTATCGACCGGCAGATGCTCGCGGCCAAGGCCGATGAGCTCGATGCCACCATCAAGCGCTTGCAGGCCATGAGCAATGGCTTACGCCATGCGGCGGCCTGCCCGGCGCCGAGCCACGCCGAGTGCCCGACCTTCCAGCGCCTGGTGCAAGCGGCAGCGGCCAGCGCGCACGAACGCAAGCACAGCAAGGGCCTGCGCAAGGGCACACCGCCGACCCGCTAGCCATGGTTCAGGCAGAGGACAGCAAGGCCGCGCCGCGTAGCGACCTCAGTCGTGCGCTACGCCGTAGCGCTTGAGCAGTTGCTTGCAACGCCCGGACAGGTGCAGCACGCGCAGCTGCTTGCCAGCCTTGCTGTAACGCTCGCGCAAGGTCTTCAGCGCGGCGATGGCCGAGTAGTCGACGAAGCTCAGGTGACGGCAGTCGAGGACAACCTGCTGCGGATCATTGGCCGGGTCGAACTGGTTGAGGAAGGGCGTGGTCGAGGCGAAGAACAGTGTGCCGTGCAGGCTGTAGAGCTTGCTGCCATCGGCTTGCAGATGGCTGTCGGCATACAGCTCGCGGGCGTGCTGCCAGGCGAAGTTGAGCGCGGCGATGACGATGCCGCAAAGCACGGCGGTGGCCAGGTCGGTGAACACGGTGATGGTGGTCACTGCAATGATCACCAGCACATCGTTCAGCGGCACCCGGTTGAGCACCCGCAACGAAGCCCAGGCAAAGGTCTGCTGCGCCACCACGAACATCACCCCGACCAGCGCCGCCAGCGGAATGCGCTCGATCAAGGGCGAGAGAAACAGCACGAACAGCAGGATCATCACCCCGGCAACCACGCCGGAAAGCCGGCCACGGCCGCCGGAGCTGAGGTTGATCACGGTCTGCCCGATCATCGCGCAGCCACCCATGCCGCCGAATGCCCCGGAGATCATGTTGGCCGCGCCCAGGGTCACGCACTCACGGTCTGGAAAGCCACGGCTCTCGGTGATCTCGTCGGTCAGGTTCAGCGTCAGCAGGGTTTCCAGCAGGCCGACCAGGCCCATCAAGATCGCGTAGGGCGCAATGATGCGCAGGGTTTCCCAGGTCCAGGGCACTTGCGGCAGGGCAAACTCCGGCAGGCCGCCGGCGATGTGCGCCATGTCGCCCAGGGTGTGGGTCGGCAGGCCGAGCAGGTACACCGCCAGGCCCACGCCGAGGATCGCCACCAGCGCCGGCGGCACGCTGCGGGTCAGGCGCGGCAGCAGGTAGACGATGGCCATGGTCAGCGCCACCAGGCCGAGCATCAGGTACAGGGCAGTACCACTGAGCCAGACCTCGCCCTGCTTGAAGTGCTCCAGCTGGGCCAGGGCGATGATGATCGCCAGGCCATTGACGAAGCCGATCATCACCGAGTGCGGCACCATGCGGATCAGTTTGCCCAGGCGCAGCACCCCGAACAGGATCATCAGCAACCCGCCGAGCAGCACGGTGGCCAGCAGGTACTGCACGCCGTGCTCGACCACCAAAGCGACTATCACCACGGCCATCGAGCCGGCGGCACCGGAGACCATGCCCGGACGCCCGCCGAACAGCGCGGTCAGGGTGCAGATGATGAAGGCACCATACAGCCCCATCAGCGGATTGAGGTGTGCTACCAGGGCGAAGGCGATGCACTCCGGCACCAGCGCGAACGAGGTGGTGAGCCCGGCCAGGACGTCGGCACGCAGACGTTTTACTTTCATGCAATAACCCAAGGGCAGACGGGCAAAGCCGGTCCGCGGAGCGTGTGGGGAACGAGGGCTGCGGATGTTACGGAAATGCGCGCGGGCCGGCCAGTGATTGGCCGACCCGCGCGTGAAACAAACCGGCGCATCAGTGGCTTTTAGCCTTCAGGGGCTCCCACGCTATCGCGACGTATCAGGCGGACACGGTGCGCCTTTGCCCCCTCTCCCCCAGCCCCTCTCCCACAAGTGGGAGAGGGGAGTATCCGAGTTCCGTCACAGGCTAATGCGCCCTTCCCCGCCATCATCTCGCCGACTGGTCGCCAGCCTCTGCCGCCGGGTTGGCGCGCTGCATCTGCTCGTGCACCGTGCGTTCCTCCACACGCGGATCGAGGGCGGCCGATAGCGGTGAACTGGTCATGTTGTCCGGCACGGCCACGTGCTGCAGCGGGGCATTTTCCACCGGTTGCATGTGCTTGATGGTGTCCGGGCGCACGCGGAAGATCAGCACGAAGGCGCAGAAGCAGACAAAGGCGTAGAGCATGTTCGGCCCCAGCTCGCGCATCAGCAGACCCGCCGTCAGCGGCCCCAGGCAGGCGCCGATGCCGAAGGTGACCAGCAGCATGGCCGTCAGCGATACCCGGTGCTCGGCCTCGATGTAGTCGTTGGAGAACGCCACGGCCAGCGGGTACAGGCTGAACTGCAACAGGCAGAAGACAAAGCCCAGGGGGAACAGCAGCGCCAGCGGCAGCTCGGTCAAGATGGCCAGGGGCAGACTGGCCAGGGTCAGTAATACCGCGCAGTTGCGAATCAGCGCGCCGCGGTCGTAGCGATCCGACAGCCAGCCCAGCGGCCACTGCACCAGCAGGCCGGCGAGGATGCAGCTGGCCATGAACAGGCCGACCTGCAGGGTACTCAGGCCCATGCGCGAGGCATGCAGCGGCGCCAGACCATAGAAGGAGCCGATGGCCAGGCCCGAGACCAGGATGGTGGTCAGCGACTGCGGCACCCGCTTGATGAAGAACATCGGCTCCAGCGCCACCGGCTGCATCGGCGCCGGGTGGCTGCGACGGGTCATGGCCACCGGCACCAGGCACAGGGTGAAGCACAGCGCCACCAGCATCAGCAGCTCCAGACCCAGTGCCGGATGCAGCACCAGGGTGAGCTGGCCGAGCATCAGGCCGAGGTAGCAGGCAATCATGTAGCCGGAAAACACCCGCCCGCGCTGGCTGGCATCGGCCTGCTCGTTGAGCCAGCTCTCGATCACCATGTACTGGCACATCATGCCCAGGCCCACCAGCGCGCGCAGCACCAGCCAGGCCGGCAACCAGTCAATCAGGCCGTGGCCGAGCACGGCGGCGCCGACCACCCCGGAACTGGAAACGAAGGCGCGCATATGGCCGACCCGAGCAATCAGCCGATGACCGACCTTGCCGCCCAGCACCAGACCGAGATAGTTGGCCGCCATCAGCGCGCCGATCCACGCGGTATCGACCTTGTCCGCGGCCAGGCGCAGGCCCAGGTAGGTACTCAACAGGCCGGAGCCGATCAGCATCAACAGGGTGGCGAAATACAGTGAGCGAAACGACTTCCAAATACTGGTCATGAACGGCTCGGCGGTTCGATCAGGGAGGGCCTAGAGAAACAGGCCGCACAGGCTTATCGGGGAATGGACTGGAGTATGGTTCAGCTAAGCAGAGATCACTGCGCAGCAGACAGGGCCTGGTCATCACGCAAGCCGACGACCCATGAGCTGAGACCGCCCGCTGGACCTGCAGCGTCACAGTGGCCGCAGGAGCACACCCGCCCCACTCAGAGTGGTGGTGCCACACGCGGCCTACCGATAGCGCCACCTTCCACTGGGAGCGCAACTTGAGTGATGTTTATGGCGTAACGCGTGGGGATGGTGTGGCGGGAGCAAGGGTAGTGCGGGACAGGATTGCACGTTGAGCAACGCCAATCAGCTGGGAACTAAAGCGAGTGAGGAAGCAGATCAGCCCCGCAGAATCACAGGCTCGACAGCCTGGATTCTGCGGGGCAGCGTTTAACCAGGCATTACTTGATAAAAGCCTGCATATCCGCGCTCAGGTCTTTGATGGCTACCTTGAAGTCATTCGCAGTGATCGCTTGGCTGTTGTTATCCAGGGCTGCGCCGAAGACTTTGCGCACCACTTTCGCAACCGGCAGGCCGGTAGTCGCGTCGACAAGATCTGCCTCCACATACAGCTCGGTGTTCTGGTCGCGATAACCGCCTGCGACGGAAACGGCGCCAGCAACGGCCGTCACAGGCAGAACTTCATACCAGCGCATCCCCTGGTTCGAGGCGGAAACGCCGGTAATGGCTGCATGCAGAATCAAGGTACGCGAGCCTGGCGCGGCCGCTGTTGCGTTAGAGACAAGCTTGTATTTCTGCCCCAATACGTTCTTTACGCTAAGGCTGGTGAGCGACTGCAATTCCTGTAGCGTCTGCAAGTTGACCCGCTCGTTGGGTTTGGGCGCCGGATACAGTTCAAGCTGGTCGAAGGCGACCGTGTTGTAGGCATCCGGGTTGAAGCCCTCCGCCACCCAGCGCATTACCGGCTGCCCACTCGCCGAGGTAGTCTTCTGCAAACCCTCGTAGCTCGGCAAGAAGCCGGAATACTGGGTTTCGTCCGTCACTTTCGAGACACAACCAACCAGCAATACGCTGCTCAGTGCGATACCACTCAGCAATTTTCCAGACATGTTCATGTACGACCTACTCCCTGTTCTATGAGCTCTATGCGGCAGGTGGCATTAGAGGAAGATCACTTATAACTGATTGAGATTACTTCGGTAAGCGGCGCCCGCGCAGTGTGCAATCGATACCCTGCTGGGTCGTAAACCGCTCTTGCCCGCGACTGCTTGCGCGCATCCGCCCCCTCATTTGTGCCGGGGTGCTGCAACCTAGCGGGCCATCACTCGCTCGATCGCTCTCGGCCTGGGCCACAGCAGAGCCGCCAGGCAAAGGGCATAGAGGATCGCAAACAGTACATAGGCGATGCGCGTGGAGAACAGCTCCGGAGTACTGGTGGGCAACGGAGAGATGCCGAGGCCGAACAGAATCAGGAAGGTGATCAGCCCACCCCCAAACACCTTGCCCGTCGCGTTGCCCATGGCGGCTTTGCCGGCAAACAGCAGGCTCACCAGCAGCAATAGCAGCGCCACCATCCACAGGGTCGGGCGCAGCTCGAACAGGGTAAACGCCAGGGAAGCCGCCACCCCACCGAGCAGGTTGACCAGCATCAGACCGAGTGCCGCACGGCTGGTCATCCCCAGCTCAAACTGGCTAAGCAGCGAAGCTACCGTGATGGGGATAACCATCGCCGTAGCCAGCCTGGGATCGCTCAGGCATAGGGCAACCATGGCCAGCAGAATCAAGGCACTGGCCATGGCCTGGCGAATCACCAGGTCCAGCTCGTACTTGGGGGCGGGCAGATCCTCGTCATGCTCGCCGGCAGGGTCAGGGAACACCGCGTGGGCAGCCCAGGTAAGCAGCAGCCCCAGGCTCACCGCCTTGGCCAGCAGCAGAACGATGGACTCGCCCAGATCGCGCTGGAGGATATCGAGCATCGGTACCGCGATGGCGATCACCAGCATCAGCGCCGGCCCGGCACCACCGACCTGGCGGCCTTGCGCGGTAAAGCAGGCAAAGTAGAACAGCCATAGCAGCGGTAGTAGTACCCACGGCCGCTCGCCCAACAGGCCGGTCGCAAGCACCAGCAGCGCGCCGGTCAGGATGACCACCAGCACCGTCACCAGTCCTTGGCGCAAGGCCGGTGGGCGGCGGCTGGCAAACAGGAACTGGCTGGCAAACAAGGGCGCGAAAAACGGCAACGTGCTGCCCAACACCAGCCCCATGCACAAGCCTACCGTCACCGCCAAGGCAACACGCAGCCCCTGGCGCTTGGCCCGCATGAGTTCCAGCGACGGCTGGCCGTCAGTTGACATAGTTCAGCACGGCGCCAAGGCGGGCAAGCAATGCCCCCAGTGCGTTGGTCAGCGGATTGTCACCGCTATAGATCACCACACTCACTTGCGAGCCATAACGCGGACCGATCGGGTATGGCGTATCCACGAGCAGACGCACCGGGAAACGCTGCGGGTCGCGCACCCAACCGCTCTCGTTACGCACCGAGGGCAGCGCGGAGGTACTGCTGCCCTCCTGCGCCACACCCCAGCCGACGCTTTCTACGCGGCCCTTGAACACCCGGCCCGGCAACAGATCGAACACCAGCTCTGCCGAGTCATTGGCCTGCACATGCTCCAGGCTGTTTTCCTTGAAGGCGGCCGACACCCACACGGTAGTGGAGTCGATAAAGGTCAGCGCCGGCTGGCCAATGCTCACCACCTGGCCGACAGCCAGCTGCAGGTTGGTGATCACACCATCGGCTGGCGCAATAACCTCGGTACGCACCAGATCCAGTCGGGCCTTCTCCAGCGCCGCCAGTGCCTGCTTGAACTGCGGGTTGTCGTTGCCCTTGGGGCCCAGCTCTTGCTGCGCGCGCTGCAGGTCGGCCTGGGCCTTGCTCACCGCCGCTTCAGCGGAATCCAGCGAGGCCTTGGCTTCATCCAGACGCGCGCGGGCATACACCCCACGCTCCACCAGTTGCATGACCCGGCGCGTCTGCTCGCGCACGTTGTCACGCTGGGCACGCGCCGACACCAACTGAGCCTGGGCGGCGTCCACCGAAGCGGTATTGGCGCCCACTGCCTGACCGGCCTCCTCCAGCCGCGCCTCGGCTTCGGCGATGGCAATGTCGTACGGTTGTGAATCGATGCGGAACAACAGCTGGCCGGCCTTCACCCGCGCGTTGTCGACCACGCTGATTTCCGTCACGCGGCCACCGACCTCGGCCGCCATCTGCACCACATAGGCTTGCACCACGGCCTGCGAAGTCGATGGCGTGCGGCGCTCCATCACGATGGACACGGCAAACAGCACCCCAATTGCCACCACCACGCCCAGCGCAATACGCCGCAACGGATTGGCTGGCGCCGGTTTTTCCGTCGGCTTTTCTGCCGGCTTTTGCGCGGCGGGTTCAGCGACCACGGCCGCCTCGGTGGGGTCGGGCGAATTCAGTGTTTCGGACATATCGGCACCTGCTGGTAGCGCAATTCAAGGCAGCCCGGCGCCGGGCCGGGCAAGAGCGGCGTCGGCTCAGGCCGCGTCGGCGCTGGTGACCCGTGCGGTGCGAATAAACAGCGCACGCAATTTCTCCCAGAAATTGCCACCCAGCACGAAGAAGCTGGCAATCAGCAGGCAATCACCGAACAACTGCAGTGCCCAGTTGTTGGGCCGCAGGCCCGGCGCGATGGCGTCGATATAGGGTTCAAGAAAGGAGGACAGCAGCGGCAGGCAGAACATCACCAGGCCAATACGGTGACGGATAGAGCTCACTTCCTCATCGGCACTGGGCACCAGTCCCGATACGTAGCCGAACAGATGTTGTTTGAGTTCCTGGAATCCAGCCTTGCCCATCACGGCAATCACCAGCAGAAACAACACCTTGTTGATGATGAACAAGGCGCCAGTGAGCGCGGCAATGGTCGAGCCGGGCACCCCAGCGGACGCTGCCAGTGGCACCAGAATCCATAGCGCAGGAATCAGACAGATGATCGCGACGCCCAACTTGAAACGCCATTTCGCAGATTTTGGTGTAGCCGTGGTTTGTGCCGAGCTCATATCCGTCATCCCGTCCCTTGCAAGTGTTGTTCTTAGTTTTATCCCGCGAGAAAGCTTATCAGTTGCCCCTTGCAGCCGAAACGCATGCATTCGACGAAGAGGAGATATTTATGGGGCGAACACCCTCACGCGCAGCGCTCTGGCGGGGTCTATTCCGTTGCAACTCACTTGGATGAGCTGGGCAAAACTGACAGCTACAGGACCGCAAGCCCGTAATGATAGGGCTCGCCTCATCTGTTAAGCCCTTGCCTGCAGGGATTCCTAAGTGGCCAAGCGCCAGCGTTTGCTGACGCACAGACGCAAGGACGTTATGCGCCCACGTTAGTGGCTCACGGCATCCGTCGGACTCGCCCGGCGAGCCACGGCGCCATCGTCGCCATGCGGCAGATACCGCTGCAACAGGAGTCACCATGCACAATCCAACTCACCCTGGGAATTCCGCTACCAACAGCCTCGACACCGGTATTGGTCCTATCGTCGCGGGCCCCATTGCACGAGGCGAGGCAAGCCCGCCCTCGTCAAATGCTTCACGGGAGTTCCACAGTTTTCTGGCCGACATCGAGGCGCTGGTCAAGGACGCCACCTCGCTCACCGGTGAGGATCTGGCACAGGCCAAGTTCAAGCTGAGCGCGCGGATCGCCACAGCCAAGGCTGCCGCCGAGGCTGGCGGTACCAACATCTTGCAGCGTGCCCGGCGAACGGCAGTGGCAACCAATGGCTATGTCCGCGAGCAACCCTGGACAGCCGTGGGCGCCGGGGCGGCGCTGGCCTTCCTGCTGGGCCGAACCTTGAGCAAGCGCGGCTGAAAGCCGATCAACCGGTCGCAGTGTTTGACCGGCTCATGTACAGGCGGCCGCCCCCCTGTACTCAGCCCTTTGCTAAGCGTGATAGCGCACCGACGAGGGCAGCGGCGACTGGCATTTTCTCTCTACCGGCCCCCGCAGACTTCAGCAGAGGTCCCCGAACTAGCCGCCGGCCCCACCGGCAAGGAGAATCGCTATGAGCAGTGACAACCTGGATAAAACCATCGACGTACTCAACGACCTGATCGAAACCAGCAAAGATGGTGAAGCTGGATTTCTCAGCTGCGCCGAGGATGTAAACAGCCTGGAATTGAAAAGCCTGTTCAATCAGCGAGCGCGCGAATGTGCGGCCGCGGCCAAAGAGCTGCAAACCCTGGTGCTCGGCCTCGGCGGCGAGCCGGAGGACGACACCAGCGTGGCGGGCGATCTTCATCGGCGTTGGGTCGACTTCAAGGCTATGGTGACCAAACAGGACGAGAAGTCCGTGCTCCATGAGTGTGAGCGCGGTGAAGACGTCGCCAAGAAACGCTATTCAGAAGCCCTGGAAAACGATCTGCCGCTCGATGTGCGTGAACTGGTCAAGCAGCAGTATGCGAATGTGCTGCGTAATCATGATCAGATCAAAGCGCTGCGCAACAACGCTGACATGCGCGCCCACAGTGATCGCCGTTAGAGCAACGATGGAGGGTGGCGCTAGCGGCAACCGACCAGGGCTCTTCGCGTTTCACTGAGCGGAAGTGTTGAGGGCCACGGCGGCGCGAACAAGTGCCGTCAGGGCCTGCTCATCGAGACTGTCGCCCTGATGAACATCAATGGCACGCCGGGTATTGCCTTCCAGGCTGGCGTTGAAGAGACCGCATGGGTCCGCCAACGCGGCACCCTTGGCGAAGGTCATCTTCACCGCATTCTTGTACGTCTCACCGGTACAGATGATTCCCGCGTGTGACCACACGGGAACCCCGCGCCATTTCACTTCCTCGACCACTTCGGGGTCGGCCTGCTTGATAAGCGCTCGAATCCGCGCGAGCGTCTCACCCCGCCAATCATCCAGTTCCTTGATTTTCGCGTCTATCTGCTCAGAGGCAGTGCCTCCCTCCGCTTGCGTAACGCCGATCGTCTCCTTGTGCATGATGGTGCCTGCCCTGTGCATGGTGGTTAGCGGAGTTCGCGCGTAAGTATCGCCAAGCAAACAAATGCTGCCTGCTCACGGCGCAGCGTTTTCTTCCGGCGGGTTGTCCGCGCGGGCCAGCGCTTCGCGGCTGAAGCCACTTGTGTCAGGCCCCGTCGACACTCAGATCGGCGGCGCCGAGCGCAGCATCACCGACTTGAGGGCGAAGGCCGACTTGATTCCGGCGACGCCAGGGATGCAGGTCAGGGTGGTGGGTATAGCCCTGGATGTACTGCTCGTCTTCCAGGCGACGGACCCGACGCAGGACCGGAGTCATCGACAGGCCGACTTTCAGGGCCAGATAGCACCAGCTCATCCGGTCATCTTTGGCCAGTCGGATCGGTGGTGCCGGGGCAGCACTAGCGATATCACAGCCCTCCCACGAAACGGAACCTGATCGGCTAGGACGTGTGATGGGGACTGTGAGCAGGAGTGAGGGTTATGTGGGCCACGACGGCCAATTTAGCGCCCGCCGGGCAGAAGCATATATTCATGGAAGCCTAAACAAAACCTATTGTCCCTCAACATTTGGTTGTCGAATGCGCTGAATCTATTGTTTGCATTCAATGCATAGTCCCCAAATAGTGACAGAGATGCTACGCAGAAAAATGCGCGCTTGCTCGCTATACAATGACCTGTGTCAGATGCGATTATCTGCGTATGGCGCTGAAATTTTGAATGCATTCTGCATGGATAAACACATTACACAGTGTCAACTGTTCGAGCCTATCCCCGAGAAAGGCCACGACACAGGAGGGGGATGCGTAACAATTATGCTTGGAGCTAATTATGGCTAAAATAAAAGAAAAGAAAATAGTTAAGTTCTCAGAATACATAAGCTACATTGAGACTCTCCAAGAAACAATGAGTGGCTCGCTTTGGTACCGAGGCTCTAACAACAGCTCACACCACTTGATCCCAGGGCTTTACCGTCATAAAAAAAGATCCGGAATGCTTGATCTAAGCAACCTTGAAAGCGAGCTCATCACAAGATTCCAACAGCGCAGCATGCCGTTTACAAATAGGTCTTTCAACGACCCGTGGGAAGCCATCTTCTATATGCAGCATTATCGCCTGCCTACAAGATTGCTTGACTGGACAGAAAACCCATTCATTGCCTTTTATTTTGCGATAGGCAACTCTGCTTATGACATCGCCGCAGATGGCGAGCTTATCTTCACCACTGACGCAACCGTCTGGATATTAGATCCGGTGCGCTGGAATCGACACGCCCTATCCCACCAAACGTATGATCGCGGAATCCTTCTAACCATTGATGAAGAGATGAAGGGGTATGTCCCCAGCACATCGATATCTAAAATGAACAATCATCCAGTTGCACTTTATGGCACACATAACAGCCCCAGAATAGTCGCACAGAGGGGTGTGTTCACTGTTTTCGGCCAAAGCGCCTCAGGAATGGATGAACTTTATACTAGCTCTCGTTTCCCCAAAGACTGCCTCATAAAAATTGTCATACCGAAAGAAAATATTAAATCCCTTAGGGCTGCTCTTTTCTCCTATGGATTCACCGAGTCGGTTGTTTATCCAGATCTAGACGGCCTCGCCCTAGAAATCAAACGCTTTTTTGAGTTCGAGGTGTAATTATGTCAGGCGCAGATACCACGTTTTTCATACGAACCATGGACCCTAAGCCACTTACTTGGTGGAGAGCCAGGCAAAATAAAATTGACATGGAACCACCATATCAGCGGCGTGGTCGACTTTGGTCTCAGACTGACAAAGCGTACCTAATTGATTCCATTCTCAACGGTTTTGACATTCCCAAACTTTACATGGCTGACTTTACCGTCGGAGAGGGTTCCTCTCTGAACAAGAGCAAGCTTCCTTACGCCATCATTGACGGCAAGCAAAGGCTTGAGGCCATCTTTGACTTCTTCCAGAACAAGGTTGTACTTAATCAGGACTTCGTATACCTACCAAACCCCGAATTAAAGCTTGGCGGCTTATCCTACAAGGATTTGTACTCAAACTATTACGAGGTTGCGGAGGTTTTTGAGGTTTTCCCACTTACTATAATGTCAGTTCACGCCTCTACTGAAGAGCCAATAAACGAGTTATTTGTTCGACTAAACAGAAACAAACCACTGACAGGTGCAGAAATACGTAACGCTATGTCTGGCCCCGCCCCAGCCATCATTAGAACTATTCGCGAGCATGACTTCTTTGCAAATAATGTAGCATTTCCGTTTACACGCGGCGCGGACCTTAATGCTGCAGCCAAGATCTTACAGTTTGAGTTTGAGGGCAAGCCTGTAGACACCAAGAAAAAGGTGCTCGATAATTTTGTTTCAAGCATCAAGCTAACCGAGCGCCGGGATCATCTAGAGCTGGCAGCAAGACGAGTAAACGAAAATCTTACAGTCATGTCGGAAATATTCCTACCTAAAGACAAGCTCCTTTCAAGCGGAGGTCTTTTACCGGTTTATTATTGGTTTTGCAGAAATCAGCTTGAAGAAAATTATTACTTAGTCAGAGAATTCCTAGTTCAATTTGAAAACGAAAGAAAGGGCGTTAGATCCATCACTGCCGATCATGCAGACAAAGCAGTAGCAACATTTGTTAAGTTTGATAATTACAATCGCAGCACTAACGACCTAGTGAGTCACCAAGGACGCTTTGAGATTTTACAAGGACTATTTTATGAATGGCTAGAAACACGAAGAGCGCACTCTTTAACAGATGAAACCTCAAAAAGCGCAGCACATAAAAGTCGCAAACCCATCCCAGAAGACATGCACTTTGAAATTAACTGCATGAAAACCGGAATCAACCATGCAGGAATAAAACAAATCACTCACTATGGGAATTCCACTGCCAAATGGAGCCTTACTGTTAGCTCTCTGATTGCGAGAATAGACACTGGAAACGAAGCTTATTACATTACTGACAGAGTGACGGGGAAGCGCTCATATTTAGCCGTCATAAGAGAGACAAATAAAAATCCTTATTTAAAGTCTTACGCTGACAATTCATGGAATGAAAACTTAGATAAACTGGCCACCTGTGATGACGATCTGCGCGTCATCGGTTAATTGCCCAACCAAAAGTAGTCTTTTAGTCGTGAAGGGCTACTTTGGGTCGACAGCCGCTCTATCTAACCGCAACACCGGTCAGCACTTCGCGGCTGAAGCCGCACAGGTGTTGCCGACAGGCAACTCGTCGCTTCTCAGATCGGCGGCGCCGAGCGCAGCATCACCGACTTCAAGGCAAAGGCTGACTTGATTCCGGCGACACCGGGGATGCAGGTCAGGGTGTGGGTGAGGAAGGCCTGGTAGGCGGCCAGGTCCTTGACCACCACGCGCAGCATGTAGTCGGCGTCGCCGGTCATCTGGAAGCAGCTCATCACCTGCGGTGCCTCGACGATGCGCTCCTCGAAGCGGGCGAGGTAGTCGCCAGTCTGCTTTTCTAAGGAGACGGAGACGAACACGCTCATCGCTCCGGACAGGCGCTCCTCGTCGAGGCGCGCAAAATAGCCCTGGATGTACTGCTCGTCTTCCAGGCGCCTTACCCGGCGCAGGGTCGGGGTCATCGACAGGCCGACTTTCAGGGCCAGGTCGCGCCAGCTCATGCGGCCGTCTTCGGCCAGCGCGCGGAGGATTTTCAGGTCGATGCGATCAAGTTCGGACATGGCAGCAGGTTTCTACGATTATTGGTTTTATTAGTTCAAACATACTAATACAGCCGGGCAAACCTAGTGACTTTGGAGCAAAAAACTAGCAGTCGAAGCATATACTGAAATCACAAGAACAACGACGAGGGCCTCACCATGAGTGATGTCACGCACACCCGCCTCTCCTGCCGCACCCACCGCGCGCATGCCCTTTGCGCCTCCGTTCAGCCTGCCCGGCTGCATCCGCCCAGTCCGCCGTCCGCCACGCTCACTCGCTGTTGATCCGTTCCCGATCCGAGTTTTTTGGCTGGAGGCAACATGACTGACTACGCGCCCTTGCGCCTGCACGTGCCGGAGCCCACCGGGCGACCGGGCTGCACCACCGACTTCTCCTACCTGCACCTGTCCGCCGCCGGCAGCGTGCGCAAGCCGGCCATCGACGTGGAGCCCGCCGCCACCAGCGACCTGGCCTACAGCCTGGTGCGCGTGCTCGACGAGCAGGGCAACGCGGTCGGCCCGTGGGACCCAAAACTGAGCAGCGAGCAACTGCTGCGCGGCCTGCGCGCGATGCTCAAGACCCGCATCTTCGACGCGCGCATGACCACCGCGCAGCGGCAGAAGAAGATGTCCTTTTATATGCAGTGCCTCGGCGAGGAAGCCATCGCCACCGCGCACACCCTGGCCCTGCAGGACGGCGACATGTGTTTCCCGACCTATCGCCAGCAGGGCATCCTGATCGCCCGCGACTACCCGCTGAAAGAGATGATCTGCCAGCTGCTGTCCAACGAGGCCGACCCGCTCAAGGGCCGCCAGCTGCCGATCATGTATTCCAGCCGCGAGTACGGCTTCTTCTCCATCTCCGGCAACCTGGCCACCCAGTTCATCCAGGCGGTGGGCTGGGCCATGGCCTCGGCGATCAAGGGCGACACCAAGATCGCCTCGGCCTGGATCGGCGACGGCGCCACCGCCGAATCGGACTTCCACACCGCCCTCACCTTCGCCCACGTCTACCGCGCGCCGGTGATCCTCAACGTGGTCAACAACCAGTGGGCGATCTCCACCTTCCAGGCCATCGCCGGCGGTGAAGGCACCACCTTCGCCAACCGCGGCGTGGGCTGCGGCATCGCCTCGCTGCGGGTCGACGGCAACGACTTCCTCGCCGTCTACGCCGCCTCGCAGTGGGCCGCCGAGCGCGCCCGGCGCAACCTCGGGCCGAGCCTGATCGAGTGGGTGACCTACCGCGCCGGCCCGCACTCGACCTCCGACGATCCGTCGAAATACCGCCCGGCCGACGACTACAGCCACTTCCCGCTGGGCGACCCGATCGCCCGCCTGAAGCAGCACATGGTTGGCCTGGGCATCTGGTCCGAAGCGCAGCACGACGCGCTGCACAAGGAGCTGGAAGGCGAAGTGCAGGCCGCGCAGAAGGAGGCGGAAAGCCACGGCTCGCTGGTCGACGGCCACGTCTTCAGCGCCGCCAGCATGTTCGAGGATGTCTACAAGGAGCTGCCGGAGCACCTGCGCCGCCAGCGCCAGGAGCTCGGGGTATGAATGCCATGAACCCGCAACAGCAAACCGACCAGGCCGTCACCAGCATGACCATGATCCAGGCGCTGCGCTCGGCGATGGACGTGATGCTGGAGCGCGACGACAACGTGGTGGTGTTCGGCCAGGACGTCGGCTACTTCGGCGGCGTGTTCCGCTGCACCGAGGGCCTGCAAAAGAAGTACGGCACCTCGCGGGTGTTCGATGCGCCGATCTCCGAGAGCGGCATCGTCGGCGCCTCCGTGGGCATGTGCGCCTACGGCCTGCGCCCGGTGGTGGAGATCCAGTTCGCCGACTACGTCTACCCGGCCTCCGACCAGCTGATTTCCGAGGCGGCGCGCATCCGCTACCGCTCGGTCGGCGACTTCATCGTGCCGATGACCGTGCGCATGCCCTGCGGCGGCGGCATCTACGGCGGGCAGACGCACAGCCAGAGCCCGGAGGCGATGTTCACCCAGGTCTGCGGCCTGCGCACGGTGATGCCGTCCAACCCCTACGACGCCAAGGGCCTGCTGATCGCCTGCATCGAGAACGACGACCCGGTGATCTTCCTCGAACCCAAGCGCCTGTATAACGGCCCGTTCGACGGCCACCACGACCGTCCGGTGACGCCCTGGTCCAAGCACGCGGCCAGCCAGGTGCCGGAGGGTTACTACACAGTGCCGCTGGACAAGGCGGCCATCGCCCGCCCCGGCAACGCACTGACCGTGCTGACCTACGGCACCATGGTCTACGTGGCGCAGGCCGCCGCCGAAGAGACCGGCGTGGACGCGGAGATCATCGACCTGCGTAGCCTGTGGCCGCTCGACCTGGAGGCCATCGTGACTTCGGTGAAGAAGACCGGGCGCTGCGTGATTGCCCACGAGGCCACCCGCACCTGCGGCTTCGGCGCCGAGCTGATGTCCCTGGTGCAGGAGCACTGTTTCCACCATCTGGAAGCGCCCATCGAGCGGGTCACCGGCTGGGACACGCCCTACCCGCACGCCCAGGAGTGGGACTACTTCCCGGGGCCGGCGCGGGTCGGCGCGGCATTCAAGCGCGTCATGGAGGTCTGAATGGGTACGCATGTGATCAAGATGCCGGACATCGGCGAAGGCATCGCCGAAGTCGAGCTGGTGAAGTGGTATGTGCAGGTCGGCGAGACCGTCGCCGAGGACCAGACCCTGGCCGATGTGATGACCGACAAGGCCATGGTGGAAATCCCCTCCCCGGTGGCCGGCACCGTGCTGGCCCTGGGCGGCACGCCGGGCCAGGTGATGGCCGTCGGCAGCGAGCTGATCCGCCTGGAAGTGGCCGGCGCCGGCAATGCCAAGGCCGGCGAGCCTGCACCCAGCGTGGCGCCGCGAGTAGAGCAGCCGGCAGTTACTGAGACGCCCAAGGCCGTGGCCCCGCCGCCAGCACCCGCAGCGCCGGCGCGCCCCGCCGCCAGTCCGGCGCCCGCCCCGAGCGTACGCCGTGAACCGGGCGAGAAGCCGCTGGCCTCACCGGCCGTGCGCCAGCGTGCCCGCGAGCTGGGCATCGAATTGCAGTTCGTCACGGGCAGCGGGCCGATCGGGCAGATCCGCCATGAAGACCTAGACGCCTACCTGACCCGCGGCCAGGGCAACGCGCCCAGCACCAGCGGCTATGCCACGCGCCACGACGAGCAGGCCATCCCGGTGATCGGCCTGCGGCGCAAGATCGCGCAGAAGATGGCCGAGGCCAAGCGGCGCATCCCGCACTTCAGCTACGTCGAGGAAATCGACGTGACCGATCTGGAGGCCCTGCGCGTGCACCTGAATGGCAAACATGCTCAACAGCGCGGCAAGCTGACCCTGCTGTCTTTGCTGATCCGCGCCCTGGTGGTGGCGCTGCGCGAGCATCCGCAGCTCAACGCCCGCTATGACGACGAGGCCGAAGTGGTCACCCGCTACGGCGCGGTCCATGTAGGCATCGCCACCCAGAGCGACAACGGCCTGATGGTGCCGGTGCTGCGCCATGCCGAGTCCCGCGACCTGTGGGGCAACGCCACGGAAATCACCCGTTTGGCCGAGGCCGCACGCAGCGGCAAGGCCCAGCGCGAAGAACTGTCCGGCTCGACCATCACCCTGAGCAGCCTCGGCGCCCTGGGCGGCATCGTCAGCACGCCGGTGATCAACGCGCCGGAAGTGGCCATAGTCGGGGTCAACCGCATGGTCGAACGGCCGGTGGTGCTCAACGGCCAGATCGTGGTGCGCAAGATGATGAACCTGTCCTCCTCCTTCGATCACCGGGTGGTCGACGGCATGGACGCGGCCGCCTTTATCCAGTCGGTGCGCGGCCTGCTCGAACACCCTGCCAGCCTGTTCCTGGAGTGAGCCTGTGAAGCAGAACCAGACCCTCGAAACCACCCTGCTGATCATCGGCGGCGGTCCCGGCGGCTACGTCGCGGCCATCCGCGCCGGCCAGCTGGGCATCCGCACCGTGCTGGTGGAAGGCGCCGCCCTCGGCGGCACCTGCCTGAACATCGGCTGCATCCCGTCCAAGGCGCTGATCCACGCCGCCGAGGAGTTTTCCAAGGCACGCGAATTCGCCGGCCATTCGGCGCTTGGCATCAGCGTGCAGGCACCGAGCATCGACATCCAGCGCACCGTGGCGTGGAAGGACGGCATCGTCGACCGCCTCACCAGCGGCGTCGCCGCGCTGCTGAAGAAGCATGGCGTCACCGTCGTGCAGGGCTGGGCGAAGATCGTCGACGGCAAGACGGTGGCAGTCGATCTTCCCGGCGGCAACAGCCAGCAGATCCATTGCGAACACCTGCTGCTGGCCGCTGGCTCGAAGTCGGTGGAACTGCCGTTCCTGCCGCTGGGCGGCAACGTCATCTCCTCCACCGAGGCCCTGGCGCCGCAGACGCTGCCCCAGCGCCTGGTGGTGGTCGGCGGCGGCTATATCGGCCTGGAGCTGGGCACCGCCTACCGCAAACTGGGCGTCGAGGTGACGGTGGTGGAAGCGCAGCCGCGCATCCTGCCGAGCTACGACGAGGAGCTGACCAAGCCCGTCGCGGCCGCGCTGCGCAAGCTGGGCATGGAGCTGTACCTCGGCCACAGTGTGCTGGGTCTGGAACCCGGCGGCCACGGCCTGCGCGTGCGCGACGATCAGGGCGCGCAGCGGGTGATCGAGGCCGACCAGGTATTGGTCGCCGTCGGCCGCCACCCCAACACGGCTGGCTGGAACCTGGAAAGCCTGGGCCTGGACATGAACGGCCGCGCAGTGAGGATCGACGAGCAGTGCCATACCTCGATGCGCAACGTCTGGGCCATCGGCGATATCGCCGGCGAACCGATGCTGGCGCACTGCGCCATGGCCCAGGGCGAAATGGTCGCGGAAATCATCGCTGGCAAGCGCCGCGCCTTCACCCCCGCGGCCATCCCGGCGGTGTGCTTCACCGATCCGGAAGTGGTGGTGGTCGGCCAGTCGCCGGACCAGGCCAAGGCCGCCGGGCTGGACTGCATCGTGACGAGCTTCCCCTTCGCCGCCAACGGCCGCGCCATGACCCTGGAATCCAGCGACGGCTTCGTCCGTGTGGTGGCGCGCCGCGACAACCACCTGATCCTCGGCTGGCAGGCGGTGGGCAAGGCGGTGTCGGAGCTGTCCACCGCCTTCGTCCAGTCGATCGAAATGCACGCGCGCCTGGAAGACATCGCCGGCACCATCCACGCTCACCCGACCCTCGGCGAAGCGGTGCAGGAAGCGGCGCTGCGGGCGCTGGGGCATGCGTTGCATATCTGAGGGTGTGATTGCTTGACGGGCTGCTGATGGGGGCGACCTCGACAGCGCCCTGCTTTCCTACTTCCCATCAGCTCGCCAAATAAATTGCTCGAACAGCTCAAGCTGCGTAGACGGCTGCATCACTGCGCCATGAGCACTCCGGCGGCAGGCCGAAATCGGCAAGATGAAACACACCGCCCTGCCCCCAGTGAAGCCCATTGTCAGCGGCGCCAAGGCTCATTTACTGTGTCCCCACATCTCTTCGAGATATGCCCAGGCAGGAAGCCTCGCCCAGGCTAACCCCAAGCACTACGGGAGCATGGATGAAAAGAAACCTGAGCCTGGCACTGCTGCTGGTGGTCGCGTCGGGCTGGTATGCCTGCCAGCGTCTGCAAGCGCCATCACCACCCCAGCAGCCGACTGCTGGCGCCCCGCCTCTGCAAACCGTCAGCCTGCCCAGTCAACCGGTCATCGGTGTATCGGGCAGCAGGCTCATCCACAGCAGCACAGCGCAATCTGGAACCACCGCCGCCGGGCAGATCTTCACCCCACCGCCGGGCGCCCACACTCTGCTCAAGCTCGGCTTTCGTTTTCACCAATTCAATAATGACGGCTATCAACCCGAGATCAGCTACCAGATCATGCTCGCCGAGTGGCAGGTTGACCGCCCTTCCCCCGTCGAGATCTGGGCCAGCCCTGCGCAAACCCTGCCCAGCATCAGTGAAACGTTCAAATACAGCTGGCAAGAATTCGATGTACCCCGTATCAAGCTGTCTGCAGGCAAGCAATACATTGCCTGGGTTACCCTGAGCGACTTAGGCAACCCACCGGGCATCAGCATCGGCATTCCCGACATGGGGCCTCGCTACCGTACCTCGCCCGCCACCGATCCCAATGCCGTGCCCATCCATACCTATGCGGAGGGGCGCGCCGCCTTCTTTCGCGAAGCGAATCCAGATGGCAGCCGCACCAAGATGACCGACTTCGCCTGGGAAGAGCAAAAACCCGGAGACAATCTGTTTTTCCGCATGTTGTTCGAGCGCGCGCCCTGATTACCCTTCTGTCCTCATGTGAAAAAGGAGCTTTACATGCATCTCAGAATCATGACCCCAGCCCTGCTGGCCCTCTCCCTGACCGGTTGCAACGACATCTTCAACAGCGGGCCAAGCTGGGCCCTGGCCAACAAGTCCAAGATCCAGTCCGCCGTCAGCGAAAACATCAAACAACTCAACCCTTACCCCGCCGAACTGGATAGCGCATACCAGGAGGCCAAAGAAGAATACGAACGCACCAACAGCCAGATATCCGAGCTCAAGCGCAATGGCATGCAACGCTGCATGAACCTGCAGGTCGAACAACCGGAAAAACAGCCACCACAGCCCATGCAACGCATGCAGCCACCGCCCATGCCCAGCTATGCCTACGGCTCGCTCAGCGCAAACTCCAGGGCAAATCCGCAAGTGCAGGCATGTATCCAGAACCTGGAAAAAGACCAGCTGATTCTCGACCTCAAGGCCAAGGCCCAGTCCTTTAATCAGCTACAGCAACAGCGCCGTGAACACGACCTCAAAGTACACAAGATCGTGGACGCTTCTATCGACACGGCCATTGCCAGCTATGCACGCGAGCACGGTTTCCGCCTCATCATCAGCAACGAGCAGAGCATCCTCTACAACCAGAATCAGCAAGTGCTGGATGTAACCAGCGGAGTTATCGAGCTGCTCCAGCAGCCCGCGCCAACCCAGTAGCACGCTCTACCCCCCTCAAGCAGGCGACAGCCCGGCCAGCGAACTCATTGGCAGGGCTCAGCCCAATCTGAAGACGGTGCGGCGCGATCAGCCTAGTCGCGGATCAGCGCTGCCAACCGCAGCGGCCAGTCGAGATACGGCTTCTGCCTCGACTACCCCTTCATCCGCTCCCTCGGCAAACACCGCACAACTGGCCGTGTCGTTGCCGCGCACACAGTGATAGACCGCGACCACACTACCCGGCCCGGCGCCACTGTGCCCCGACAAGAGCTGACCGCCCTGCACCGTGCCCTGCATCAGGCCGAGAGCGTAACCGGGGGCGATCCAGGGTCGTCCGCCAATCGGCCCACCGAGAGCCCGCGCGGTGCGCATCTCCCGCAGCAGCCAAGCCGGCAGCAGATCCCCGGTCAGCAGACGATCCAGGCACAGCACCGCTTCGCCAAGCGGTCCGACCAGCAGGCCGTGATAGACCCAGCCCGGGTCGTAGGCGGACGCGGCGCCCATGTGCACGTCCTGCAGATCGGCGCACGTCCTGGCGAGACGCACGCGCGACAAACCGAGAGGGGCAAACACCCGCTGCTGCAGCGCCTGTTCGAGCGCCAGGCCGCTCAGCCGTTCGATAAGCCTGCTGACGTACAGGTAGCCGACGTTCGAATAGCGCCAGCCGGCCCCTGGTGCGTAGCGCAACCGCTGGGCATCGAGGCGCTGCAGCATGTCCTCTGCCGACCAGGGCGCGGCATGGGCTGCCACGGCGGCGTGGTAGTCGGCGAGTTCGCCGTAATCGGCCAGCCCGGCCTCATGGCGCAGTAACTGGCGCAGGGTGAACGGCCCTTCGAGTACCTGATCGTCGAGCCCGAGCAGACCATCGCGCACCAGTGACAGGGCTGCGGCAGCAAGCACCGTCTTGCTGAAACTCCACCAGGGCACCGACCCAGCGGGCTGTTCGGACGAGCTTGGAGCACCGTTCACGACAAGAGAGAAACGCATGGTCGAGGGCTCTACGTGAATGGAAGATGTGAACGGAGCGGCCGGACGCTCAGAGCTTGTTGACGACCTTCTGGATTAGAGCCAGACAAGGCGCAACGACCAACGGGAGTAACAGCCGAAAGGCTGGCCCGCAGGGTGAGCGTTAGCGAATCAAATGGCCGAAAAAGCGCAGTTTACGTGTTGTAAATGAGCATTTTGAGGCCACTTTTAACGCCGTATGGCCGACAGCCAGGAGATCGTAAACAGGCTCTCAGGCAGCAGCCTTTTTCACGGCCTCTAGCCACTGGAGATCGAGCCGGTTCTGCTCAGTCTCCAGCCCCTGCACCTGCATGGCCTCGCGGTGTGCGTCGATCTCGCGCGTCATCTGGTTGATCTCGCTGGTGTTGCCGTCCAGTTGGTGCATCTGGGTGACGCCCAGGTGGTAGAAGCGCAGCAGCTTCATCGCCGCCGGGTCGCCGGCCGCCACGCCCGTCTTGACGTGATGCATGACGTTGGTCACCCGCATCAGATTGCGCTTGAGCTGCCAGCCATACACCGCCGGCGCCATCCACGGCAGCGCCCACAGCTTGAAGCGCACCAGGGCGATGGTCAGCCCCAGCCCGAGCAGCACGCCGGTCAGATTCCAGCGGAAATTGTCGCCGCCTGCGGTACCGAACACCTGCACCAGCACAGTGGACAACAGCAGGGCCAGCACGACGAAAGTGGCCGCAATCACCAGGGTGATGCGCCGGGTTTGCCGACGGTAGTCTTCGGGGTTGTGCGGTTTGATCTCGAACATGGGGGCTGCGCGGCTCCGGGGTTGAAGGGATGGCGATGCGTGCATTATCAGGCTCTTGCTCCAGGTTGCCGAGCCATTTGCACGGAGCAGTGCGTAACTGGGCTAGTCTAGGACGGACATTGAGCTCCCCCGGAGTAACCCTCTGCAATGAAACGCATCCTGGTCGCCAATGCCAAGGGCGGTTGTGGCAAGACCACGCTGGCCACGCAGATAGCCGGCCACTTCGCCAGCCAGGGCCGGTCTGTGCTGCTGGCCGACTATGACCGGCAGCGTTCGGCCAGCGACTGGCTGGGTTGCCGGCCCGCCAACTGCGCGCCACTGACCCTACATGCCGCCTGGCGCGATCCGCTGCCGGAGCAGGGCTACGAGATACTGGTCTGCGACATGCCGGCGGCCATTACCGCGCAGGCGCTGTGGCAGGTGCTGCGCGCCGGCGACAAGTTGCTGATCCCGGTCATGCCCTCGCCCAGCGATATGCTCGCCAGCCTGCGCTTCATGATGGCGCTGAACATGGCCGACCTGGCCAAGGCCGGGGTCGAGGTCGGCCTGGTGGCCAACCGTGTGCGCAGCAACACCGAATACACCCGTTCGCTCTACCAGCTGTTGGCGAAAATGGACCTGCCGCTGGTGGCCAGCATTCGCGACACGCAGAACTACGTGCGTGCGTTGGACCACGGCATCAGCCTGTTCGATCTGCCCCTGCCACGGGTGCGCAATGACCTTGAGCAGTGGCAGGTGCTGCTGCAGTGGCTGGAGGGGGACGCCAAGCCGGGGCACAGCATCAACAGCCCGGCCGGTGCAGAAAAGCAGTCTGCCAATATCGTTTTCTGAGCGTCTGGTTCGGATCGCGGAAACGCCCCTCTCCCCAGCCCTCTCCCGTAAACGGGAGAGGGGGCAAGAGCAGGCTGCAGCTAGCTTGGACACCGCTATGACGATGCCCAGAAGACCGCAAACAGCTTCTCAGGCCTCCACCGCGCTCCACTGCTTGCTCAAGCGCTTGTCCGATACCGCCATCCTGGTCCCCAGCTGCTGGGCGAACAGCGACACACGATATTCCTCCAGCATCCAGCGATACAGCTGCAACTGCGCATCGCGCTTGCCTTCCTGGCCGTGTTTACCCAGGCGTGCCTGGTACTGCTCCCAGTAGCCGGCCAGCTCGCCCGCCCAGACGCGGTCGCGCTGCACCTGGCTGCCGATCTTGTCCAGGCGCTGTTCGATGGCCTTGAGGTAGCGCGGTACTTCCTTGAGCCACTCGGCCGGGATTTCGCGGACGAAGCCCGGGTACACCAGGTTGCTCAGTTGCAGCTTGATGTCGTTCAGCGCCATGGCCTGGGCCAGGTCGATCTTGCCCTTGAAGCGCTTCTGCAGGCCGTGCCACAGCTTAAGGATTTCCAGGGTCAGCTTGGCCAGGCGCTCGGCGTGGTCGGCCCAGGCGCCGCGCTTTTTCTCGGCCAGGGCGGCCAGCGCAGCACCATCGCGTGGCAGGATCGCTTCGCCATCGAGGATGCAACTGTCGAGACTGGCCAGCAGGATGTCCTCGACCAGTGCCTCGACCCGGCCCATGTCGCGATACAGCAGGCCCAGCTCGGTCAGCCCCGGTAACTTGTTACGCAGGAACTTGGCGGGCTCGTTGAGCTGTTGCAGCAATAGTTTCTGCAGGGCGCGGCGATGCTGGTAGTCGGCATCGGCCTGGGTCGGGAAGCGGCCTTCCTTGACCACCCCGCCCTCTTCCACCAGCGCCGGGAATACGGTCATGGAGAGCCCGGCGATCTTCTGCTGGGTCTTCTCGGCGACTTCGGCGAAGGCCTTGGCCTGCACCGGTTGCTGCGCCTTGTCGCTCTGCGGAATGGCCAGGGCGGCCTGGCTGGCTTCGGCAAAACGCGCGCACAGCTCGGCCAGGTCACGGCCTTCGCCGAGGAACTTGCCCTTGGCGTCGACCACTTCCAGGTTCATCTTCAGGTGGCTGTCGACCTGCGTGGCGGCCTCGCTCCAGGCTTCCTCGGACACCCGCGCGCCGGTCATGCGCGTCAGTTCGCGGCCGAGGTTTTCCGCCAGGCTGCCCTGGGCGAAGGTGAGCTTGCTCAGCGCCGCGCCGACGAAGTCCGGCACCGGTACGAAGTTCTTGCGCAGCGCCTTGGGCAAGTTGCGCACCAGGGCGATGGCCTTGGCTTCCAGCAGGCCGGGCACCAGCCATTCCAGGCGCTCGGGCGGCAGTTGCGGCAACAGCGGCGCCGGCACGCGCAGGGTCACGCCGTCGCGTGGGTGATTGGGCTCGAAGTGGTAGGTCAGCGGCAGTTGCAGCTCGCCGATGTGCAGGATGTCCGGGTACTGCTGGGCAGTGACTTCCTTGGCATCACGGGCCAGCACGTCTTCCTCGCGCATGATCAGCAACTGCGGATTCTTCGCGCTCTCGCTCTTGTACCAGTGTTCGAAAGTGGCGGCCTGGTTGATCTCCGCCGGAATGCGCGCCTCGTAGTAGGCGAACAGGGTTTCCTCGTCGGCGAGGATGTCGCGGCGCCGCGCCTTGGCTTCCAGTTCGTCGAGCTTTTCCAGCAGCAGGCGGTTGGCGCTCAGGCATTTGGCGCGGCTGTTGATCTCGCCGCGCACCAGGCCTTCGCGGATGAACAGCTCGCGCGAGGCCACCGGATCGACCGGGCCATAGTGCACCGGGCGCCGACCGACCACGATCATGCCGTACAGGGTGACCTGCTCGAAGGCCACCACCTGGCCGCGCTTCTTCTCCCAGTGCGGCTCGAAGTGGTTCTTCTTGATCAGGTGGCCGGCCAGCGGCTCGATCCAGTCCGGCTCGATCTTGGCCACCTGGCGGGCGAACAGCTTGGTGGTCTCCACCAGTTCGGCGGCCATCACCCAGGTCGGCTTCTTGCGCCCGATCACCGAGGAGGGGTGAATCCAGAAACGCCGCTGGCGCGCGCCGAGGTAGTCGCCGTCCTCGGTCTTCTGGCCGATCTGACTGAGCAGGCCGCTGAGGATCGCCTTGTGTACGGCGGCGTAGCCCTTGGCCCGCTGCGCCGCTTCGCTGGCCTCGGCCTGCTCGCGAAGGATCACATTGACCTTGGTGTCGGTGGTCGGTTGCAGCGTCTCGCCACGCTCCGATTTTTTGTAGGAGCCAGCTTGCTGGCGATCCTGCCCGCTCGGTGCCTGACCGACACCACGCTGATCGCGAGCAAGCTCGCTCCTACCCAGTTCGCGGTTGCCTGCGGACAACTGCAGCTCGCGGGCGATCAGCACCAGCTGGCGGTGCGAGTCGCGCCATTCGCGCAGGCGCATGTAGTTGAGGAAGTTCTTCTTGCACCAGTTGCGCAGGGGGCTGCTGCCCAGCTCCTGGCGTTTCTCCTCGAAGCCGCGCCACAGGTTGATCAGCGCGGCGAAGTCGGAATCGACGTCCTTCCACTGCGCATGGGCCTGGTCGGCGGCCTGCTGGCGGTCCATCGGCCGCTCGCGCGGATCCTGTACGGACAGCGCACTGGCAACTATGAGGATCTCGTCCAGGCTGCCGAGCTTGGCCGCTTCCAGCACCATGCGGCCCAGGCGCGGGTCGATGGGCAGGCGTGCCAGCTGGCGGCCGAGCGGCGTCAGCTGGCCCTCGCGGTTGACCGCCGAGAGCTCCTGCAGCAGGTTGAAGCCGTCGCTGATGGCCTTGCCATCTGGCGGCTCGATAAAGGGGAAGTCCTCGATGGTGCCCAGGCGCAGATGGAGCATCTGCAGGATCACCGCGGCCAGGTTGGTACGCAGGATTTCCGGATCGGTGAAGGCCGGGCGGCCGAGGAAATCCTCCTCGCTGTACAGGCGCACGCAGATGCCTGGCTCGACCCGCCCGCAACGGCCCTTGCGCTGGTTGGCGCTGGCCTGGGAGATGGCCTCGATGGGCAGGCGCTGGACCTTGGCGCGGTAGCTGTAGCGGCTGATCCGTGCCGTGCCGGAGTCGATCACGTAGCGGATGCCCGGCACGGTCAGCGAGGTTTCCGCGACGTTGGTGGCAAGGACGATCTTGCGCCCACTCATGGGCGCGAAAATCTTCTGCTGCTCAGCCGGAGTCAGCCGCGCGTACAGCGGCAGTACTTCGGTGAAGCGCAGGTTGGCCTTGCGCAGTACCTCGGCGGCGTCGCGGATCTCGCGCTCGCCGGGGAGGAAGATCAGCACGTCGCCGGGGCGCTTGCCCTCAGCCCTCTCATGGGCGGCGATCTCATCCAGCGCAGCGAGGATGCCCTGGTCGACGGTGAGGTCGTCGAGCAGGCTCTCGCCCTCCTCGTCCACTTCGCCAGCCAGCGGGCGGTACCAGGTGTCCACCGGATAGGTGCGCCCGGAGACCTCGACAATTGGCGCATCATTGAAGTGCTTGGAGAAGCGTTCCAGGTCGATGGTCGCCGAGGTGATGATGACTTTCAGATCCGGACGACGCGGCAGCAGGGTCTTCAGGTAGCCGAGCAGGAAGTCGATGTTCAGCGAACGCTCGTGGGCCTCGTCGACGATGATGGTGTCGTACTTTTCCAGGTAACGGTCGTGCTGGGTCTCGGCCAGCAGGATGCCGTCGGTCATCAGCTTGATCAGGCTGCTGTCCTTGCTCTGGTCCTCGAAGCGCACCTGGTAGCCGACCAGCTCGCCCAGCGGCGTGCCGATCTCCTCGGCCACTCGGGTGGCGACACTGCGCGCCGCTAGGCGGCGCGGCTGGGTGTGGCCGATCAGGCCGTGCACGCCACGGCCGATTTCCAGACAGATCTTCGGCAGCTGGGTGGTCTTGCCCGAGCCGGTTTCGCCGGCGATCACCAGCACCTGGTGCTTCTCCAGCGCGGCCTTGATCTCGTCACGCTTGGCGGCGATCGGCAGGTTGTCGTCGTAGCGCATCACCGGCACGCTGCGCTTGCGCGCCTCGACCTTGGCCACGGAGGCCTGGAAGCGCTCCAGCCACTGCGCCTGCTTGGCTTCGTCCGGCTGTTTGCGCAACTCGTGCAGCTGGCGGCGCAGGCGATGACGGTCGGCCAGCAGGGCCTGGTCGAGGTTGTTCAGCAGCGGATCACGGGCGGGAATGGCGTCGGTCATAGAAAACTTTCAGAAGCGAGCGCTGCTCGCGAACGGCGTGGCTGCACGATTGGCAGACGAAAATACAGGGACGGGATTGTCGCAGCCCGGTCGGGGCTTGCCCAGCCCGCGCCACAACCTTGACCAGGATCAACAGGCGCCGGGCGCGCCTGCGGCAAACTGCATGGCCAAATGCCAGCCAAGCTGCAGTAGAAGGTCATCATGGGCGCGCTGATCCGCAATCTCTCGCTGAAGTACAAGTTCTGGGCGGTCAACCTGGTCGCCTTCGCCACCACCCTGCTGCTGGTGCTGTTCGCCATGCAGCAGGAACAGGCCGGGCGCATCGATACCGCCCGCGAGGCCGCCCAGGCCCGCGCTGCCCTGCTGGTCAGTTGGCCACAGGGCAGCCGCCAGCCGGTAGACAAGGATCTGTTGTACTTCAGCCGCGACAGCCAGCCTGTCATACCTGGCGTCGATACGGCTGGCCTGGCCACGGCCCGTGGCTGGGTCGAGCTAGACGGCGACCAACTCTGGGGCGAGCAGCCGCTGGTCGGCGCCTGGCTGCAGGACAGCACCGAAGGCCAGCGCCTGGCCGTGCTGGCCCGCGCGCCGAGCCTGTGGCAGATATTCGGCGAACGTGCCAGCGCCTACGCCCTGGCCGTAGCCGTGTTGATGCTGTTGCTGCTAGGCGCGTCGCAGCTGCTGATCCACTTTATCCTCAGCCATCTGCACACCCTCAAGGACACCATGCTGCACGTCGAGCGCAGCGGTGACCTGTCCGCTCGCGCGCAGATCGACAGCCAGGACGAAGTCGGCCAGATGGCCAACGCCTTCAACGCCATGCAGGCAGGCTATCAGCGCATCGTCGCCACCGTGGCCCAGGCCGCCGCCAGTCTGGACGAAGGCGCCAAGCGCCTGGAAGCGAGCATGACCCAGGTACGCAGCGGCATGCTGGGCCAACAGAGCGAGACCGACCAGGCCGCCACGGCGATCAACGAGATGTCTGCCACCGTGCATCACATCGCCCAGCACGCCGCCGATACCCGCGACCAGTCCACCGAGGCAGATCGCCTCAGCGGTATCGGCATCCAGGTCGTCGAGCGCGCCAGCGGCGCCATCGCCAACCTGTCGCAGGGCGTGCAGCAGACCGCCGAGATGATTCAGAAACTGGCCGAGGACAGCCAGACCATCGGCGGCATGGTCAACGTGATCCACGGCATCGCCGAACAGACCAACCTGCTCGCCCTCAACGCCGCCATCGAGGCAGCGCGGGCCGGCGAGATGGGCCGCGGCTTCGCCGTGGTCGCCGACGAAGTGCGCAACCTGGCCAAGCGCGTGCAGGACTCCACCGACGAGATCACCCGCATGATCAGCAACCTGCAAGCGGCCAGCCGCGATGCCGTGGAGTTCATGCGGGAAAGCTCACTGAAGGCTGACCATTGCGTGCAGGAAGCCGGCGCCGCCGGCGAAGCCCTGAGCCACATCGCCCAGGCGGTGGCACTGATGCGCCAGAGCAACACGCAGATCGCCGTGGCCGCCGAGCAGCAGAGCCAGGTCGCCGAGGAAATGACCCGCTCGGTGGTCGGCATCCGCGATGTCACCGAGCAGACCGTACAACAGACCCTGGCCTCCGCCAGCACCAGCGCCGAACTGGTCGGCCTGGCCGACGCACTGGGTAAGGCGGTGGGCAAGCTTAAGCTCTGAGCGAATGGCATGACGTAGCGTGCGCCGTGCGCACCAGCTGCGCGCGTAATGCCCGGTGCGTACGGCGCACCCTACGCTGGCAAAACACCCCGCAGAAACGACAAAGCCCCGCCGAAGCGGGGCTTTGTCATTGCAGCGCAGGCATCAGGCCTTGGCGGCGATCTTCTTCAGCTCTTCGTCACGCAGTTCGCGGCGCAGGATCTTGCCGACGTTGGTGGTCGGCAGGCTGTCGCGGAACTCGACAGTGCGAGGCACCTTGTAGCCGGTGAGGTTGGCACGCATGTGCTCCATCACCTGCTCCTTGGTCAGGCTTTCACCCGGCTTGACCACCACGAAGACCTTGATCGCTTCACCGGACTTCTCATCTGGCACGCCGATGGCTGCGCACAGCAGCACGCCCGGCAGGGTCACCAGCACGTCTTCCAGCTCGTTCGGGTAGACGTTGAAGCCAGACACCAGAATCATGTCCTTCTTGCGGTCGACGATGCGCATGAAACCGTCATCCTGGATCACGGCGATGTCGCCGGTCTTCAGCCAGCCGTCCTTGTCGAGCATCTCGTCGGTAGCTTCCTGGCGCTGCCAGTAGCCCTTCATCACTTGCGGGCCCTTGACACACAGTTCGCCACGCTCGCCGATCGGCAGATCGTTGCCAGCGTCGTCGATGACCTTGCACAGGGTCGACGGCACCGGAATACCGATGGTGCCGATCTGGATGTTCTGGAACGGGTTGACCGATACCACCGGGCTGGTTTCGGTCATGCCGTAACCTTCGCAGATGGCACAGCCGGTCACAGCTTTCCAGCGCTCGGCGGCAGCCAGCTGCAGGGCCATGCCACCGGACAGGGTCAGCTTCAGCGCGGAGAAGTCCAGCTTGCGGAAGTCTTCGCTGTTGCACAGGGCGACGAACAGGGTGTTGAGGCCGACGAAGGCGCTGAACTTCCAGTTGCCCAGTTCCTTCACGGTACCCGGCAGGTCGCGCGGGTTGGTGATCAGGATGTTGTGGTTGCCGGTGAGCATCATCGCCATGCAATGGAAGGTGAAGGCGTAGATGTGGTACAGCGGCAGCGGGCAGATGACGATCTCGCAACCTTCGTTGAGGTTGGAGCCCATCAGTTCCTTGGATTGCAGCATGTTGGCGATCAGGTTGCGGTGGGTCAGCATCGCGCCTTTGGCCACGCCGGTGGTGCCGCCGGTGTACTGCAGCACGGCGACGTCGCCGTTGTGCGGGCTGGCTTCCTTGACCGGCTTGCCACGACCCTTGGCCAGAGCCTGGTTGATCGTAACGGCCTGCGGCAGGTTGTAGGCCGGGACCATCTTCTTCACATGCTTGACGACGAAGTTGACCAGGGTGCGCTTGAGCAGCGGCAGCATGTCGGCGACTTCGGTGACCACCACGTGCTTGATGCCGGTCTTGGGCAGCACTTCCTCGGCCAGGTGGGCCATGTTGGCCAGGCAGACCAGGGCCTTGGCGCCGGAGTCGTTGAACTGGTGTTCCATCTCCCGCGCGGTGTACAGCGGGTTGGTGTTGACCACCACCAGGCCGGCACGCATGGCGCCGAATACCACGACAGGGTATTGCAGGACGTTGGGCAGCTGCACGGCGATGCGGTCGCCGGGCTGGAGGTCGGTGTGATTCTGCAGATAGGCGGCAAAGGCGCCGGACAACTCGTACAACTCACCGTAGGTGAGTGTCTTGCCCAGGTTGCTGAACGCAGGCTTGTCGGCAAAGCGTTGGCAGGACTGTTTCAGTACGGTCTGAATATTGGGGTACTGGTCGGCATCGATCTCGGCAGCGATCCCGACAGGGTACTTGTCCTTCCAGAAGTTTTCGGTCATGAAAAGCCTACTCCTGAGCAACAGCTTATTAACACCGCGCAATGGCGGTTATTTTTTGTGATTGGTGTGCGTTTTCGCCGACGGGTCGGCAAAAAATCGGGCCGAGAGTAGCAGCTTTGCCAAACACCGACTAGCACCAAACCTGCCCCGAACGGTCATAAAAATGACCACTCAACGTTGAGTGGTCATTTTCTTGACTATCCGGAAAACTTCTCCGGACAGCAGGCAGCATAGGGCTTTTAGGCGATATCGCGCAGTTCGCGACGAAGAATCTTGCCGACCGGTGTCATCGGCAAGGCGTCCCTGAAGACGATGTGCTTGGGTACCTTGTAGCCGGTGAAGTTCTCCCGGCAGAAGGCCTTCAGCTCTTCCACGCTGACGCCGCCCTCACGCGGCACGACGAACAGCTTGACCGCTTCGCCGGATTTCTCATCCGGCACACCGATGACCGCGCAGCTGGCGACCTTCGGATGAGCCATGACCACGTCCTCGATCTCGTTGGGGTACACGTTGAAGCCGGAGACGATGATCATGTCCTTCTTGCGGTCGACGATGCGTACATAGCCATCAGGGTCGATCACCGCCACGTCACCGGTCTTGAACCAGCCTTCGGCATCCAGTACCTCAGCGGTGGCTTCCGGACGTTGCCAGTAGCCTTTCATCACTTGCGGGCCCTTGATGCACAGCTCGCCACGCTCACCAATCGCTTGTTCGACGCCGTCGTCGTCGATCACCTTGAGTGCCGTGCCGGCCACCGGAATGCCTACCGTACCCAGGCGCGCCAGCTTGCCGTAGCAGTTGGTGGTGGCGACCGGCGCGGTTTCGGTGAGGCCGTAGCCTTCGACAATAGAGCAACCGGTCATCTGCTGCCAGCGCTCGGCCGTGGCCTTGACCAGTGCAGTGCCGCCGGAGTTGGTCAGTTTGAGACGGGAGAAATCCAGGTTCTTGAATTCGGGGTTGTCCATCAGCGCAACGAACAGGGTGTTGAGACCCAGAAACGCGGAGAACTGCCACTTGCCCAGTTCCTTGACGAAGCCCGGAATGTCGCGCGGATTGGTGATCAGCACGTTGTGGTTGCCGCTGACCATCATGCACATGCAGTTCGCGGTGAAGGCATAGATATGGTAGAGCGGCAGCGGCGCGATCATGATCTCGCCGCCCTCCTTCATCAGCGGCTGGCCATCCTCAGTCGTCTGCTGCAGGCAGTTATGCACCTGCTGCATGTTGGCGATCAGGTTGCCGTGGGTCAGCATGGCGCCCTTGGCCACACCCGTGGTGCCACCGGTGTACTGCAGCACGGCGACATCGTCGAAAGCGACCTTGACTGGCTTCAAGGCATGCCCGCGACCGTTGCGCAGCACGTCTTTGAACGACAGCGCCTGCGGCAGGCTGTAGTCCGGCACCAGCTTCTTGACCTTCTTCACCAGGGTATTGACCAGCCAGCCCTTGAGGCTCGGCATCATGTCGCCCATGCGCGCTTCGATCAGGTACTCGATCGGGGTATCGGGCAACACGTCCTGCACCGATTTGCCGAAGGTATTGAGGTAGACCAGGGCACGCACACCGGCGTCATTGAACTGATGGCGCATCTCGCGCACGGTGTACAACGGGTTGGTGTTGACCACGATCAGGCCGGCGCGCATGGCGCCGAACACGGCAATCGGGTACTGCAGGATATTGGGCATCTGCACGGCGATGCGGTCGCCGGGCTTGAGGTCGGTGTTTTTCTGCAACCAGGCGGCGAACGCCGCTGAATGGCGCTCCAGCTCGGCATAGGTCAGCGTGACACCCAGGTTGCTGAACGCCGGGCGGTCAGCGAATTTCTTGCAGGAACGCTCGAACACTTCGACCACCGAACGGTAGGTGGAAAGATCGAGTTGATTGGATACCCCGGCCGGGCGCTTGTCGTCCCAAAAATCAGGTTGCATTGTTGTTATTCCCCTTGACCTGAAAATCCTATCCGGCCACACACATCGACCGGGCTGCCCCGGAACTTAACAGCTCCAGGGGCGCAGGCAAATACCCACACACGACTCATTGACCGTATGAATCTTGTCAATGATTGCAGGCCGATCCCTAGGGTCTGTTCCCGTTTCGTTCACGGCCGCGACGGAGCCCGCTTTTGCGCGGAGCTAGGCGCGGGACGCGAGGTTTGGTCGTCCAAATGAGCCGTCGAGTAACGACGTTCCGCGTAAAAACGGGCCCGCCCCTGCGGGTTGCGCGAAAAATCGCGCCATGCGTCGTTGCGGGACTTGCCAAGGGAATGACCATTGCCTGCGTCCCACGCCTAGCCTGGCACGATTTTGCGCAGCAACGCGGTTCGCGAACGAAACGGGAACAGACCCTATTCTATTGAGCTATAGCTAATAGCCTGTCATCCCGACCCGCCCCCATGCGTCTGAGCCTGTCTACCTTAGCGTTCACCCTGTGCCTGAGCCTGCCTCTGGCGGCAGAACTGCGCCTGGCCACCCTGGAATACCCACCATACAGTTCGCAGGGGTTGCCGGCCGGAGGCAGCATCGTCGAGCTGAGCGTACGCGCCTTCGCCACCCAGGGGCATGTCGCGCAGGTGGATTTCCTGCCCTGGGCACGGGTACGTGCCGACCTGCGCAATGGCAATTACCAGGGCGCGCTGGCCTTGTGGCCGCAGGAGATCGTCGAGGAGCAGTTGATCGCCTCGCGCCCGCTGTTCTACAGCCAGCTGGGCTTCTTCGTGCGCAAGAGCAAACCGGTGCTCTATCAAAACCTGAGCGAATTGCGCGGCCGCCGCGTCGGCATCGTGCGTGGCTATGGCTATCCACCCCACCTGCTGCGCTCGGGTTTCACCGCCGAAGAAGCCGTGGATGACATCAGCAACCTGCGCAAACTGGCGGCGCGGCGTTTCGATCTGGTGTTGCTGGAACGTACCGTCGGCGACTACCTGATCAACCAGGATGCCGCCTTGCGCGGCCGCCTGCGCTGGCAGGAGCCAGCCCTGGAGCGGATTCCGCTATTTGTCGGCTTCACCGCCCAGAAGCCCGGGCAACCGGACTGGGCAGCCATCTTCGCCCGCGGCCTGGCCGAACTGCACAGCAGCGGCGAGTACACCCGCATTCTCCAGCGATACGCCAATCCAGTGCGCTGAACAGTACTTGGCCTGCCCCGCCAAGCCCGTGCACAATGCCGCGACATCCTGGGCACAAGGACCCGCCATGCAGCACCAAGACTTCTGGCTCAACGCCACGGACGGCACCGCCCTGCTGGTCAACCACTGGTATAGCGAGAGCTCACCCAAGGCCGTGGTGATGATCGCCCATGGCATGGCCGAACACAGCGCCCGCTATGCCCGCCTGGCCGAGAGCCTGGTCGCCGACCGTTTTGCCGTGTACGCCCTCGACCAACGCGGCCACGGCCGCACCGCCGAACGCGGCGTCCTCGGCCATTACGCCGATGCCGACGGCTGGAGCAAGGTGGTTGGCGACCTGGCCAGCCTCAATCACCATATCCGCCAACAGCACCCGCAAGCGCCGATCTTTCTGCTGGCACACAGCATGGGCAGCTACATCGGCCAGGCCTACCTGATGCAGCACAGCTGCAGCCTGCAGGGCGCCATCCTGTCCGGTTCCAACTACCAGTCGCCGGGGCTGTACAAACTGGCCAGCCTGATCGCCCGTGCCGAGCGCTGGCGTCAGGGGCCGGGTGGCCACAGCAAGCTGATCGACTTCCTTTCCTTCGGCTCGTTCAACAAGGCCTTCAAGCCCAACCGCACGGCCTTCGACTGGCTCAGCCGCGACCCGGCGGAAGTCGACAAGTACGTCCACGACCCACTCTGCGGCCACCCCTGCAGCAACCAGCTGTGGATCGACCTGCTCGGTGGCATGCAGCACATCAGCCAGGTCGACAACCTGGCGCAGATCGACAGCGACCTGCCGCTGCTGGTCACCGGCGGCTCGCGTGACCCGGTCAGCCAAGGCAAGCGTCTTGCCGATCTGGCCGGCGCCCTGCGCGCGGCCGGTATCAAGGACGTGCAACTGCAGATTTACCCGGACGGACGCCACGAGATGCTCAACGAGAGCAATCGCGACGAAGTGACCCGCCATCTGCACGACTGGCTGAACGCGGCCCTGGCCCGCAGCCGAACCTGCCCCACACCTGTCAAGGAGCCCGCATGACCCAGGTAACCAACATCCCCTACGACGCCCTCGAAGTCGGCCAGCAGGCCAGTTTCGACAAGACAGTTTCAGAACGTGATATCCAGCTGTTCGCCGCCGTATCCGGCGACAACAACCCCGTGCACCTGGACGCCGCCTTTGCCGCTGAAACGATGTTCAAGGAACGTATCGCCCACGGCATGTTCAGCGGCGCACTGATCAGCGCGGCCATTGCCTGCCGCCTGCCCGGGCCGGGCACCATCTACCTCGGCCAGCAGCTCAAGTTCACCCGCCCGGTGAAGCTGGGCGACACCCTGACGGTAAAACTGGAAGTGCTGGAAAAGCTGCCCAAGGGCCGCGTGCGCCTGGCTACCCGGGTGTTCAACCAGAACGCTGAACAAGTGGTCGATGGCGAAGCCGAAGTGCTCGCCCCGCGCGCCGAACAGACCGTAACCATGCCGGCCATGCCGCAGGTAACCGTCGGCTGAGTGGATAGCCCTCTGCGCCTGACGCAGAGGGCTGACAGCCGATCAGCGCAACGCTGCCGGCTGGATCACACCCTACAACCGCGCGCGATACTCACCTGGCGTGACGTCAAACCAGCGGCGGAATGCGCGGAAGAAATTGCTCGGGTCGGCGAAGCCGAGCAGATAGGAAATCTCCAGCAGGGTCAGGTTGGGCTGGGCCAGATACTGGCCAGCCAGTTCACGGCGCGTGTCGTCGAGCAGCTGCTGATAGCTGGTGCCTTCATCCTGCAAGCGGCGCTGCAAGGTCCGTTCGGACAGCAACAGGGCCTGCGCCACGGTCTCGCGCTTGGGCTCGCCCTGCGGCAACAGGCGGCACAGCACCTGACGCACCTGGTGGGTTACCCGACTGCCCGAGAAACGCGCCAGATAATCGCCGGCGAAGCGGTCATGCAGCTGCGCCAGCGCCTCGTTGGCCGAAGGCAGCGGCGCATCCAGGTCGGCCCGCTCGAACAACAGCGCATAGTGCTCGGCGTTGAACTTCAGCGGGCACTGGAATACTTCACGGTAGGGTTGCATATCCACGGGTGCCGGCCCCATGAAGCTGGCCAGACGCGGACTCAGTAGTTTGCCGGTAAGCCAACGACAGAACGCCAGGGAATACGCCAGCGACGCTTCGGCACTCTGGCTTGCGGAAGGCAGGCGATCGCCGTGGATGGCCAGAACGATCTCGTAGCCTTCCGGCGTGGGGTGGAAACTGAGGTCGGCGCCCTCGCCGATGATCCGCTGATAGCGCACCAGACGGGTGAAACCCTCCTGCAGATTGCGGCTGGACATCACCGCATAACCCACCACGTTGAACGACGACGGACGCAGGGTCTTCGCCATGTTCAGACCGATCGCCGGATTGCCGGAGGCTTCCACGGCCAGGTGCCACAGGCGGGTCATGCCATCCTGCGGGAAGCGCGCATCGGCATCGCTGAGCGCCGCGTACTCCATGCCCAGGCGGACAAACAGGCTGCGGCAGTCAACACCGCCAAGCTCCAGCGCCGCAACAATGCCGGAAGCCCAACTGGATGAAGTGGTACGTTCGCTCATAGGCTGATTCTTGTTCTGTTCAAGCGCAGGCTGGCGGCGCAAGGATACTAAACTGGCACTGTATGTCACTGGCCGCAGAAGACAGCCACCCTACACTGTCCGTCGACAATGACAGGAGGTACGCCATGAGCGCCGCACCCACCGAACGCTATCAGAGCTTTGCCGAGTTCTATCCCTATTACCTGCAGGAGCACAGCAACGATATCTGCCGGCGTCTGCACTATGTCGGCAGCCTGCTGGTCCTTGCCATCCTCGGTTACAGCCTGCTGACCCAGCAATGGCTCTGGCTGCTGGCCCTGCCGGTCGCGGGCTATGGCTTTGCCTGGGTTGGCCACTTCGTGTTCGAGAAGAACCGCCCCGCCACCTTCCAGTACCCGTTGTACAGCCTGATGGGCGACTGGGTGATGCTCAAGGATGCCTGCACCGGGCGCATCCGCTTCTGATCAAGCCATCATCGGCAACAACAAGAACGAGACCGACCTGATGAACAGCCGCGCCCGCTTCACCCACATGGAAGACGGCCAGGCCGAGGACTGGGCCATCATCGCCGAGGATTTCGCCCACTACGCCGCCCACCTGCCGGATCGCATTCTGAGCCACCTCAAGCTGCTGGATGGCGACTTCGGCGGTTTTCCGGTGGATCGTCTGACCCACTCGCTGCAGGCCGCCACCCTGGCCCACCGCGCCGGCGAGGATGAGGAGTACGTGGTCTGCGCCCTGCTCCACGACATCGGCGACACCCTCGGCAGCTACAACCACCCGGATATCGCCGCCGCCATCCTCAAGCCCTTCGTCAGCGCGGAAAACCTGTGGATGGTGGAGAAGCACGGGATCTTCCAGGGCTACTATTTCTTCCACCATTTGGGCCTGGATCGGCACCTGCGCGAGCAGTTCAAGGACCATCCGCAGTACCAGCGCACCATCGAGTTCTGCGCCCGTTACGACGCCGCCGCCTTTGATCCGCAAGGCGAAACCCTGCCGTTGGCGTTCTTCGAGCCCATGTTGCGCCGGGTCTTCGCCCAGCCACGGCAATCCATCTACAAAGCCGCCATGCGGCCTGCGGCCAGCTGAACCAGGCGAGCACCGAAAATCACCATTCGGCGGTCGTACTTGGCCGTCGAGCATACGCTTGGTTATGATCCCCCACCTGCCATACCACTGGCTCAGGTTTTGCAAACCCTCTGAACGCTCGACTAGAAGCGTCAGAAAAATATCGGGGATCGTTTCACTTCATGAAGTCACCTGCCCAGGTTCAGTCCGCCCCGTTGCTGCGCGAATACTACTCACGCGTGCTGGCCTACATCGCCTCCGCCGCCAGCATCGCCGCCGGCACCTACGCCCAGCACTTCGCCTACGACATCCTGTGGATGGTGCCCTACGCCCTGCTCTACCCGCATCTGGCTCATCACCTGGGCAACCGCTTCAAGCAGGACTACCCACAACAGACGCACCTCGGCTTGCTGTTCATCGACGCCGTCCATGCGGGTACGGCGGCCGTGCTGATGGGTTTCTCGGTGGTGCCGGGGCTGATGATCCTGCTGACTCTCAGTTTCAGTGCACTGATCTCCGGCGGTCTGCGCCACATGGGCCTGGTCCTGCTGATCGCCGCTGGCAGCATGGCCCTGTGCACAGCCCTGCTGCACCCGCAAATCAATGCGGCCACGCCGATCCTGGTGGCCATGGTCAGCATCCTGCTGACCACTCTGTATATCTGCATCACCGCCTTCTTCGTGCATGCCCAGGGCCAGCGCCTGACCCTGGTGCGCAGCGAGATCAAGAAGGAGCAGGAAAAAGCCGCCCGCCTGGCACGCAACCTGGCCAAGTACCTGTCGCCGCAGGTCTGGGAAATGATCTTCAGCGGCAAGAAGCACGTGCGCCTGGAAACCCAGCGCAAGAAACTCACCGTGTTCTTCTCCGACATCAAAGGCTTCACCGAGCTGTCCGAAGAGCTGGAAGCCGAGCAGCTCACCGACCTGCTCAACACCTACCTCAACGAAATGTCGAAAATCGCCCTGAAGTACGGCGGCACCATCGACAAGTTCGTCGGCGACAGCGTCCTAGTGTTCTTCGGCGACCCCAAGACCCTGGGCGCCAAGCAGGACGCCGTCAACGCCGTGTCCATGGCCATCGCCATGCGCAAGCACATGAAAGTGCTGCGCCAGCAGTGGCGTGCCCAGGGCATCACCAAGCCGCTGGAAATCCGCATGGGCCTCAACACCGGCTACTGCACGGTGGGCAACTTCGGCGCCGACACGCGCATGGACTACACCATCATCGGTCGCGAAGTGAACCTGGCCAGCCGCCTGGAAAGCTCGGCCGAAGCCGGCGAGATCCTGATCTCCCACGAGACCTACTCGCTGATCAAGGACGTGATCATGTGCCGCGACAAGGGCCAGATCACGGTCAAGGGCTTCAGCCGCCCGGTGCAAATCTACGAGGTGGTGGACTTCCGCCGCGACCTGGGCGCCAAGTCCAGCTATGTCGAACACGAACTACCCGGCTTCTCCATGTACCTGGATACCAACGGCATCCAGAACTACGACAAGGAAAAAGTCATCCAGGCGCTCAACCATGCCGCCGAAAAGCTGCGCGACAAGGTCATCCTCTAGCGAATAAACCAGCGCAAGGTGGCCAAAAGAAAGCCGGCCTGCCATTTGGCAGACCGGCTTTTTCATGCGCATCCATTGACCACGCTAATTGCGCTCTCGACGCTTTTCTTTCTCGTCATGACGCTGCTGATGGCGCGGTCGATCCTCACGCTGGATCTGGTAATGCTTGCCGGGCTGCGGAAGCGAGAGCACCTGATTACGTCCGTACTCGCGCTGCTGGTAGCGGTTGTCATCGTGGCGCGAGGGCCTGTAGCCATGGACATTCGGTACCGGCCGCGCATGCTCCTGGCCACGGTGTTCATCGCGGCGGTCATGGCGACGATCATGCCCCTGCCAGCCGTAGCGCCCGTCGTAACCCGGCGCATAGTGATGGTGGCGGCGCTCCTGATAGCGATCGTGGTGCCAGTTGTAACGGCGGTCATCCTCATAGCGGTAAACCCGGTACGTGGGGTACGCCGGATACACCTCATAACGCTGCACGTGATAGCTACTGCCGCCGGAATAACCACCGTAGTAGCGTCCATCATCCGAAACGGCACAACCACTCAAGGTCAGGCCCAATACTGCACATAGGATTGATCGACTGGACATGGCGGCCTCCTTCGACCGCTGGGACGGCGACGACGAATGTCGGCACCTGGGATTGCTCCCACTGTGTTTGACCACGCCCCCAGCACTGAAGTGCAGTGACCTCCGGCTCGATAAGTTGTATCCACGCATGTCCAGCCCTGGCGCACTGAAATGATCCACAAACCGCTCTATTACGGTGCCTACCGCCACAACTCGATGCGTCATAACGAGACCCCGCTCACATCCGCAAGGCTATTTCACAGGTTGGCACGCCATTCGCTAAGCAGCCGCTGCACAGGATTGCCGCGGCACATGGAGTCGCCTCAATACCGCAACACAATGGTTGACTAGGGTTCCGGCTCGCCCCTCTGCACAGAGCGGCAAGTGACTGGTCCGAGAGTCGGCGACCTCGATCGGGGTTACACGGCGGGACAAAAGCCCGGGAGAACGCGCAGCACATGATTGCCGCCGTCCCGTGCGCCTTTCGTTAATCCGCCTGAGGTCTTCCATGTCACTACGCGTCCTGCTCCCCAGTCTGCTCGCCCTGCTCCTCCTGCAACCACTCGGCGCCAGCGCGGAAACCCCCAAGTTCAAGGTCTGCTGGTCGATCTACGCCGGCTGGATGCTCTGGGGGCAGATGGCCGAACAGGGCATCATCGACAAGTGGGCAAAACAGTACGGCATCCAGATCGAGGTCGAGCAGGTGCCGGACTACGTCGCCTCCATCGAGCAATACACCAAAGGCGACTACGCCGCCTGCGCCATGACCAATATGGACGCATTGACCATTCCGGCTGCGGCCGGGGTCGACTCCACCGCTCTGATCGTCGGTGACTTCTCCGCCGGCGCCGACGGCATCCTGGTGCGTGGCGGCAATCGCGACATCAAGGACCTCAAGGGCAAGACCATCCTGCTGGTGGAAAACTCGGTATCCCACTACCTGCTCGGCCGCGCGCTGGAATGGGCGCACCTGCAGGAAAGCGATGTGATCATCGAGAACGTCTCGGACAAGGACCTGGCCCAGGTCTGGCGTAGCGGTAAAGGGGATGCAGTGGTGACCTGGAACCCGATCCTCTCCGACCTGCGCCAGGACGGCGACACCACCCAGGTGTTCAGCTCGCACCATATCCCCGGCGAAATCCTCGACCTGCTGGTGATCAACAGCGCCACCCTGACCGAGCACCCGGAACTGGGCAAGGCGCTGACCGGCGCCTGGTACGAAGGCATGCGCCTGATGGGCATGCCGACCGCCGAAGGCAAGGCCGCCCGCACGCAGATGGCAAACGCCGCCGACACCACCCTGGAAGACTTCGACCTGCAACTGAAGACCATCCGCTCCTTCTACTCACCCCGCTCGGCGCACGCCTTCGCCAGCAGCGAGAAGATGCCTCTAATGATGGAGCGGGTTGCCCAGTTCGCCGACGCCCATCACCTGCTCGGCAACCAGGGTAATGGCCTGGATTTGCTCGGAATCAGCTTCAGTGGCAACCGCGTACTGGGCAACCCGGCGCAGATCAAGCTGCGCTTCGACCCCAGCTATATGCAGCAAGCGGCCGAAGCCAAGCTTTGACAGGCTGTTGTGGCAGCGGATTTATCCACGAATGGCGCAACTACGGTTGCGCCATGGCATGGGACTGCACACACGCTCACGCACAACCCTGGCACCAACAACGAACACTGCGCACCAGGATGGCGCAACAAGCGATCCCATCCGCTGCCACGCTCTCCACGCAAAGCGCCAAGCCAAGGGCTTTGCGCCAGCTGGCACGATGTTCGCTTTAGCTAAAACATGCAGAAGCACCCCGCAAGGGGCGCGGCACGACAATTTGCAATGGCTGACTAGGGTTCCGGCTCGCCGCTCTTAACAGAACGGCAAGTGACTGGTCCGAGAGTTGGCGACCTCGTTCGGGGTTACACGGCGGGATAAAAGCCCGGGAGAACGCGCCACCTGGCTAGCCAGGCACGTGCCGCGCTGCTCCTGCCCGTATTCCCTAGAACTGGAGGTCTACCCATGCGCAAGTCTCTGCTGTCCTCGCTGATCGCTACCGGCCTGTCCGCCGCCCTGAGCTTCCCCGCCCTCGCCGCCCCGAAGACCGACTTCAGCGTCTGCTGGACCATCTATGCCGGCTGGATGCCGTGGGAATACGGCCAGGCCGAAGGCATCGTCGACAAGTGGGCGAAGAAGTACGACATCAACATCGATGTGGTGCAGCTCAACGACTACGTCGAGTCGATCAACCAGTACACCGCCGGCCAGTTCGACGGCTGCACCATGACCAACATGGATGCCCTGACCATTCCCGCCGCCGGTGGCGTCGACTCCACCGCGCTGATCATCGGCGACTTCTCCAACGGCAACGACGGCATCGTGCTCAAGGGCGAGAAGAAGACCCTGGGCGATCTCAAGGGCCAGGACGTCAACCTGGTCGAACTCTCCGTCTCCCACTACCTGCTGGCGCGCGGCCTGGAAAAGGCCAACCTGAGCGAGAAAGACCTCAAGGTGGTCAACACCTCGGACGCCGACCTGGTCGCCGCCTTCGCCACCGATGACGTCACCGCAGTCGCCACCTGGAACCCGCTGCTGGCCGAAATCGAAGCCGCACCGAGCGTGACCAAGGTCTTTGACTCCAGCCAGATCCCTGGCGAAATCATCGACCTGATGGTGGTCAACAGCGACACCCTGAAGGACAACCCCGCCCTGGGCAAAGCGCTGACCGGCGCCTGGTACGAAATCATGGCGACCATGAGTGCCGACAGCGACGCAGGCAAGGCCGCCCGCGAGCACATGGCCAAAGCCTCCGGCACCGACCTGGCCGGTTACGAAGCGCAACTGGCGGCGACCAAGATGTTCTACAGCGCCAAGGATGCCGTGGCCTTCGCCAACAGCCCGAAACTGCCGGCGACCATGACCAAGGTGGCCGAGTTCTCCTTCAGCCACGGCCTGCTCGGTGAAGGCGCCAAGAGTGCCGACGCCATCGGCATGGGCTTCGCCAAGGACGTGATCACCGGCGACAAGTCCAACCTCAAGCTGCGCTTCGATCCTTCGTTCATGCAGATGGCGGCCGACGGCACGTTGTAAGGCTTTCCCTCCCCTCTCCCATTCATGGGAGAGGGGCCGGGGGAGAGGGAATCTGCTCTCAGAGATGCATCCATGCGCCTGATCAACCGACACCCGGACCGCGGCGGCCGCCTGCTGCTGATCCTGTTGCCCTTCGCCCTGCTGCTGTTCGCCTACTTCACGGGCTCGGCGGCGCGGCTGACGGACAACCCCAACGACAAGCTGCTGCCCAGCGCCAGCCAGATGGCCGACGCTATTGACCGCCTGGCCTTTACCGAGGACAAGCGCAGCGGCAAGTACCTGTTCTGGCAGGACAACGCCGCCAGCCTGGCCCGCCTCGGCATGGGCATCGGCATCGCCGCCCTGGTCGGCCTGTGCTTAGGGATAGCCGCTGGCATTCTGCCGCTGTTTCGCGCGCCGCTGTCGCCACTGCTGACCGTGCTGTCGATGGTGCCGCCACTGGCAATCCTGCCGATCCTGTTTATCGTTTTCGGCCTCGGTGAATTATCCAAGGTAATGCTGATCGTCATCGGCATTACCCCCGTACTGGCCCGCGACCTAGAACAGCGTGCCCGTGAAATCCCCCAGGAAATCCTGATCAAGGCGCAGACCCTCGGCGCCAGCACCTGGACGCTGATCCTGCGCGTGGTGCTGCCGCAGTTGCTGCCACGCCTGCTGATCGCCCTGCGCCTGGTACTCGGCTCGGCCTGGCTGTTCCTCATCGCCGCCGAAGCCATCGCCGCCACCGACGGCCTCGGCTACCGCATCTTCCTCGTGCGCCGCTATATGGCGATGGACGTGATCCTGCCGTACGTGGTGTGGATCACCCTGCTCGCCTGGTTGATGGACCTGGGCCTGCGGCAGACCACCAGACTTGTTTTTCCCTGGTATGAAGGAGCGAAAGCATGAGCGCCTTTATCGAGGTGAAGAACGTCTGGCAGGAATACGCCGACCAAGTTGTTCTGGAGCGCCTGAACCTGTCGATCAACGAGGGCGAGTTCTGCACCCTGGTCGGCGCTTCCGGCTGTGGCAAGTCGACCTTCCTGCGCCTGCTGCTAGGCCAGGAGCGTGCCAGCCGCGGTGAGATTCTGCTGGCGGGCCAACCGCTGGCCGGCGAACCGGATAGCAGCCGCGGCGTGGTGTTCCAGCGCTACTCGGTGTTCCCGCACCTCTCCGTGCTGGACAACGTCGCCATCGGCCTGGAGCTGCCCCGCTCGCCGCTGCTCGGCCGGCTGTTCGGCGCCGCCAAACGCGACGCCCGCGCCCAGGCCGAGGTAATTCTCCGGAAAGTCGGCCTCGGCCAAGCCCTGGACAAATACCCCAGCCAGCTCTCCGGCGGCATGCAGCAACGCCTGGCCATCGCCCAGGCGCTGATCATGAAGCCGCGCGTGCTGCTGCTCGACGAGCCGTTCGGCGCCCTCGACCCGGGCATCCGCAAGGACATGCACGCCCTGCTGCTGGAGCTGTGGAACGAGACCAAGCTGACCGTATTTATGGTCACCCATGACCTCTCCGAAGGCTTCAGCCTCGGCACCCGCCTGCTGGTGTTCGACAAGACCCGTATCGACCCGCACGCGCCGAATGCCTTCGGCGCACGCATCACCTACGACATCCCCCTGAACAGCGACCGCCGCGCCACCCGCGCCGCCGTCGAGGCGCTGCCGGCGCACATCACCGGCACCCCGCAACCGGCCCTGTAAGGAGCAACCATGACCGCATCCCTGACCCTGCGCCCCAGCCTGTACGAAGAACTCGTACCTGGCGGCGGCCACACCTCCTTCGTCCTCAAGCGCGGCCAGCTGCTGCGCATCACCGATATCGAAGGCGACGCCAACGTCAGCCTGCTGCTGCTCAGCGCCGCCGAGAAAAGCGAGCGCCTCAACCTGCCGGACACCCTCAAGTGCCAGCACACCGCCAAGCTCACCGCCGGCCACTGCCTGTACTCGGACATGGGCCGCGTACTGGCCGCCATCACCGCCGACACCTGCGGCTGGCATGACAGCTTTGGCGGCGTGCTGAACGCCGCGGAGGTGACGGAGAAGTACGGCGCCGGTCGTTACCAGGAACTGCGCAATGGCTTCTTCCGCAACGGCGTGGACAACCTGCTGGTGGAAATGGGCAAGTGGAACCTGAACCTGCAGGACCTGCTGATGGCGCTCAACCTGTTCAGCAAGGTCAGCGTCGATGGCGACGGCCGCTTCCACTTCGAGCCCGGCAATTCCAAGGCCGGCGACTACATCGAGCTGTACGCGCCGATGGACTGCCTGGTGGTGCTCACCGCCCTGCAGCACCCGCTGGACCCCAACCCGCAGTACGCGCCCAAGCCGGTGCAGCTGAGCTGGAGCAAGGTCGAGAGCGACGGCATCAGCGTGCTCTGCCGCACCTCGCGCCCGGAAAACGGCCGCGGCTTCCACAACACCGAACGTCTGTATATCTAAGGGCTGCCAGCATGACTCTTACCCATAGCGACAAGCACCCCGAAGCCGCCGTCTACCGCCACGAGATCCCCGCCGGCGAGCCGTTCCTTTGCGAAGTCAAAGCCGGGCAGACCGTGCGCCTGCTCGACCTGGAAGGCAACCAGGCGGTCGACACGCTGTTCTTCAGCGCCAAGAACCCGCGCGAGCGCTACGATCCGCAACGCACCCTGCGCAAACAGAACAGCGTGTACCTGACGACCGGCACCGTCCTCTACTCCAACCTGGGCAACCCGCTGCTGACCATCAGCGCCGACACTTGCGGGCGCCACGACACCCTCGGCGGCGCCTGCGCGCAGGAGAGCAACACGGTCAGATACGCGCTGGACAAGCGCTACATGCACAGCTGCCGCGACAACTTCCTGCGCGCCAGCCTGCACGACGGCCGCCTGGAAAAACGCGACATCGGCGCCAACATCAACTTCTTCATGAACGTGCCGGTGACGCCAGAGGGCGGCCTGACCTTCGCGGACGGCATCTCCGCACCGGGCAAGTACGTGGAATTGAAGGCGCACATGGACGTCATCGTGCTGATCTCCAACTGCCCGCAACTGAACAACCCCTGCAACGGCTGGAACCCGACCCCGGCCGAGGTGCTGGTGTGGGACTGAAGCGGTTCTGCTCCCGTAGCCCGGATGCAATCCGGGAGTCCAGTGCCGCCAATCCCCGGATTGCATCCGGGCTACGCCGCTGGCTGTTCTGGCTGTGCCAAAGCCGCGCGGGGCAGTGCCTGGGTTCCCTCCCCTCTCCCCTCTCCCGTTCACGGGAGAGGGGCCGGGGGAGAGGGGAATGGCCGAGCGCCGAGTTGAACCCTCTCCCCAGCCCGTAGCCCGGATGCAATCCGGGAAGCCGGCAAAAGAATTTCAGCCACGGACGACCGTGGTGCAGACGACCAAGACGGGACGGCCCGCCAACCCTTCCGAGGGCAAGCAGATGTTCGACAAACTCCTGATCGCCAACCGCGGCGCCATTGCCTGCCGCATCCTGCGCACCCTGCGTCAACTCGACGTCAAAGGCGTGGCCGTGTACTCCGAGGCCGACGCCGCCAGCCTGCATATCCAGCAGGCCGATGAAGCTTTCAGCCTCGGCGAAGGCCCGGCCGCCGGCACCTACCTGGTGGTGGACAAGATCCTCGCCGTCGCCAAACAGACCGGCGCCAAGGCCATCCATCCCGGCTACGGCTTCCTCTCCGAGAACGCCGCCTTCGCCGAAGCCTGCGAGGCCGCCGGTATCGCCTTTGTCGGTCCGACACCCGAGCAACTGCGCGTCTTCGGCCTCAAGCACACCGCCCGCGCGCTGGCCAAACAGCACGGCGTGCCGATGCTCGAAGGCACCGAGCTGCTGGAAAACCTCGACGCCGCGCTGGTCGCCGGCGAGCAGGTCGGCTACCCGGTGATGCTGAAAAGCACCGCCGGCGGTGGCGGCATCGGCATGCGCGTATGCAACAGCGCAGCCGAGCTGAGCGATGCCTTCGAGGCGGTCAAACGCCTGGGGCAGAACAACTTCAGCGACAGCGGCGTGTTTATCGAGAAGTACATCCAACGTGCCCGTCACCTGGAAGTGCAAGTGTTCGGCGACGGCCAGGGCGAAGTCCTCGCCCTCGGCGTGCGCGACTGCTCGGTGCAGCGGCGCAACCAGAAAGTGCTGGAAGAAACCCCGGCACCCAATCTGCCGGCCGGCATGGCCGATGAGCTGTGCGCGGCGGCGATCAAGCTGGCCAAGGCGGTCAGCTACCGCAGCGCCGGCACCGTGGAATTCGTCTACGACAGCGCGGCCGAGCGCTTCTACTTCCTCGAAGTGAACACCCGCCTGCAGGTCGAGCACGGCGTCACCGAACAGGTGTGGGGCGTTGACCTGGTGCGCTGGATGATCGAACTGGCGGCCGGCGACCTGGCGCCGCTGAGCGAACTGGCCAAAGGCCTGAAACCCAGCGGCCACGCCATCCAGGCGCGCCTGTACGCCGAAGATCCGGGCCGCGACTTCCAGCCGAGCCCCGGCCTGCTCACCGCCGTGGACTTCCCCAAGGCCGATGGCAAGAGCCTGCGCATCGACACCTGGGTGGAAGCCGGCTGCGAGATTCCGCCCTACTTCGACCCAATGATCGCAAAGGTGATCACCTGGCAGCCGACCCGCGAGGAAGCCAGCGCCGCGCTGAGCCAAGCCCTGGCCGACTCGGTGCTGTACGGCGTGGAATCCAACCGCGACTACCTGCGGCAGATCCTGGTCGACGCACCCTTCGCCAGCGGCTCGCCCTGGACGCGCTGCCTGGAAGGTTTGCTCTACCAGGCACACACTTTCGAGGTGCTCAGCGCCGGCACCCAGACCACCGTGCAGGATTTCCCCGGCCGCCTCGGCTACTGGGCCGTCGGCGTGCCGCCGTCGGGGCCGATGGACGACCGCGCGCTGCGCCTGGGCAACCGCCTGCTGGGCAACGAGGAAGGCGCCGCCGGCCTGGAAATCACCATGAGCGGCCCGCTGCTGCGCTTCAACACCGATGCAGTGGTGGCGGTGACCGGTGCGGCGATTCCAGTCACCCTGAACGGCGTGGTTCAGCCGATAAACACCGCGTTGCTGATCAAGGCCGGTAGCACCCTGAGCCTCGGCACCATCGCCGGCAGCGGTGCGCGCTCTTATCTCACCCTGCGCGGCGGCCTGCAGGTACCGGATTATCTGGGCTCGAAAAGCACCTTTACCCTCGGCCAGTTCGGCGGCCACGGCGGCCGCGCCCTGCGTGCCGGCGATGTGCTGCATATCCCTGCTCTGACCAATCTGGAAGCCGGCGCGCAACTGCCCGCCGCACTGTGCACCGCCCTGCCAGCCGTGCGTGAAATCCGCGTGATCTACGGCCCGCACGGCGCGCCGGAATACTTCACCCCGGCCTATATCGACACCTTCCTCGCCACCGACTGGGAAGTGCACTTCAACTCCAGCCGCACCGGCGTGCGCCTGATCGGCCCGAAACCCGAGTGGGTGCGCGACAGCGGCGGCGAAGCCGGCCTGCACCCATCGAATATCCACGACAACCCCTACGCCATCGGCGCGGTGGACTTCACCGGCGATATGCCGGTGATCCTCGGCCCGGACGGCCCGAGCCTGGGCGGCTTCGTTTGCCCGGTGACCATTATCGAAGCGGACCTGTGGCAGCTGGGGCAACTCAAGGCCGGGGACAAGGTGCGTTTTCTGCCGGTGGATATCGCCACGGCGCGGGAGCTGGCCAAGGCGCGTAACGCAGAAAGCCACGACCTCGTAGCCCGGATGCAATCCGGGAGCGATGCGGCAACCGTTTCCCGGATTGCATCCGGGCTACAGAGCCCGATCGTGCTCGACATCGGCGCAGCCGACAAACGCCTGGTCGCCCGCCTCTCCGGCGACACCCACCTGCTGCTGGAAATCGGCGCGCCGGAGCTGGACCTGGTGCTGCGCTTCCGCGGCCACGCGCTGATGCAGGCGCTGGAAGCCAAACAGCTCAACGGCGTGATCGACCTGACCCCGGGTATCCGCTCGCTGCAGGTGCACTACCAACCGGAAACCCTGCCGCTACAGCAACTGCTCGACACCGTCGCCGGCGAGTGGGATGCGGTGTGCAACGCCCAGGACCTCAAGGTGCCGTCGCGCATCGTCCACCTGCCGCTGTCCTGGGATGACCCGGCCTGCCAGCTGGCCATCGACAAGTACATGACCACGGTGCGCAAGGACGCGCCCTGGTGCCCGAGCAACCTGGAGTTCATCCGCCGCATCAACGACCTGCCCAACCTCGACGAGGTGTACCGCACGGTGTTCGACGCCAGCTATCTGGTGATGGGCCTGGGCGACGTCTACCTCGGCGCGCCGGTGGCCACGCCGCTGGACCCGCGCCACCGCCTGGTCACCACCAAGTACAACCCGGCGCGCACCTGGACCGCCGAGAACTCGGTGGGCATCGGCGGCGCCTATATGTGCGTGTATGGCATGGAAGGCCCCGGCGGCTACCAGTTCGTCGGCCGCACCCTGCAGATGTGGAACCGTTACCGCGAAGTCGCCGCCTTCCACGGCAAGCCCTGGCTGCTGCGTTTCTTCGACCAGATCCGCTTCTACCCGGTAGGCGCCGAGGAGCTGCTGCAGATCCGCCGCGACTTCCCGCTCGGCCGCTATGAACTGCGCATCGAAGACAGCGAACTGGCCCTGGCCGACTACCAGGACTTCCTCACCGAGGAAGCCGAGGGCATCGACGCCTTCCGCAGCCAGCAACGCGCCGCCTTCGACGCCGAACGCCAGCGCTGGATCGCCTCCGGCCAGGCCCACTACGAGAGCGAGGAAGTGGCCCCCGAACTGGGTGACGACGCCCCGCTCGGCGCCGGCCAGCACAGCATCGACAGCCACATTGCCGGCAACCTCTGGCAGGTGCAGGTCGAGGCAGGCAGCGCGGTGAAAGCCGGCGATGTGCTGGTGATCCTCGAGTCGATGAAGATGGAAATCCCCCTGCTCGCCCCGCGTGACGGCGTGGTGCGCGAAGTACGCGTACAGCCTGGATCGCCGGTGCGCGCCGGGCAGCGGGTGGTGGTACTCGAGGAAGTCTGAGCTTCTACCCCCCTCTCCCGCTTGCGGGAGAGGAGCCGGGGGAGAGGGTCATTGGCAACGCAAGAGCCCCCTCTCCCTAACCCTCTCCCCAAAGGGGCGAGGGAACAGATCGTAGGGTGGGTCACGCTTCATCGACCCACCAAGCGGAATCGCAAGAAACGAGGAAGCCCGATGAAACACGAATTCGACCTGCGCCTCGGCGCCCTGAAAGCCGCCTACAGCGATGGCAGCCTGACCCCGCGCCAGCTGATCACCACCCTGCACGAGCGGGCCGCCGCACTGAACCCCGAGTTCAACTTGTTCATCCACCTGCTCAGCCTGGCAGAACTGGAACCCTACCTCGCGGCGCTGGACGACAAGTCACCGGCCGAGCTGCCGCTGTTCGGCGTGCCCTTCGCCATCAAGGACAATATCGACCTGGCCGGAATCCCAACGACCGCCGCCTGCCCGGCCTTCGCCTATGTGCCAGAGCAGAGCGCAACCATCGTCGCCCAGCTGATCGCCCTCGGCGCCGTGCCCATGGGCAAGACCAACCTCGACCAGTTCGCCACCGGCCTTAACGGCACCCGTTCCCCCTATGGCGAATGCCGCAACAGCGTGCACCCGGCCTACCCGTCCGGCGGCTCCAGCTCCGGCTCGGCCCTGGCCGTGGCCCTCGGCGTGGCCAGCTTCGCCCTCGGCACCGACACCGCAGGCAGCGGCCGCGTGCCGGCGGCGCTGAACAACCTGGTCGGCCTCAAGGCGACCAAGGGCCTGCTCTCCACCGCCGGCGTGGTGCCCGCCTGCCGCACGCTGGACTGCGTGACCTACTTCACCGCCAGCGCTGCCGAGGCCAGCCAGTTGCTGGCGCTGACTGCCAAGCTCGATGCGCGCGATGAATACAGCCGCGCCAACCCGCTGTGGAACGACGCCAGCGCCTTCGGCAAACCACGCCCGGGCTTCCGCTTCGGTGTACCGGTACAGCTGGAATTCCTCGGCTGCGCGGAAAGCCCGGCGCTGTTCGCCAGCACCATCGAACAACTGAAAACCCTTGGCGGCGAAGCGGTGGAAATCGACTTCGCGCCCTTCCTCGAAGCCGCGCGCCTGCTCTACGAAGGCCCCTGGGTCGCCGAGCGCTACAGCGTCGCCGGCGCACTCATCGAGCAGCAGCCGGACGCCGTGCTGCCGGTGATCAAGGCCGTGCTGGAAAAAGCGCCGAGCGTCAGCGGCGTCGACACCTTCCGCGCGCAATACCGCCTGCAGGCGCTCAAGGCGATCTGCGACCGCATCCTCGCCGAGGTCGACTGCATCCTCACCCCGGCCTACCCACGCCCGGTAACCCTGGACGAGCTGCACGCCGAGCCGGTCAAGCGCAACTCGGACCTGGGCTACTACACCAACTTCATGAACATGCTCGACTACGCCGCCGTCGCGGTGCCGGCCGGCTTCATGGCCAACGGCCTGCCCTGGGGCGTGACCCTGTTCGGTCGCGCCTTCACCGACCAGTACCTGCTCAGCCTGGCCGACGGCCTGCAGCGCCAGCACGGCCTGCCGCTATCCGGTGAACGCACGCTGGATACGCCGGCCCCGGCCAGCGTCGCCCGCAACGACCGCGCCCGCGTGGTGGTGTGCGGCGCGCACCTCGACGGCCTGCCACTGAACTGGCAACTCAAGCAACGCGGCGGCCGTCTGCTGCAGGCCACGCAGAGTTCACCGGACTACCAGCTGTACGCCCTGGCCGGCGGCCCGCCGTTCCGTCCGGGCATGGTCCGGGTTGCCGAAGGCGGTGTGGCCATCGCCGTGGAAGTCTGGGAACTGCCGAGCGCCGAGCTGGGTTCGTTCCTCACCGGCATCCCTGCGCCGCTGGGCCTGGGCAAGGTGCAGCTGGCCGATGGCAGCTGGGAAACCGGGTTTATCTGCGAGCCCTATGGCCTGGCCGGCGCCGTGGACATCACCCACTTCGGCGGCTGGAAGGCCTACATGCAGAGCAAGGGCTGAGGCCTGATAAAGGAGACAGCGGTGGATAAGCAGAGCGTTATCCACCCGACAATCCGTAGGAGCCCGCTTGCTGGCGATCAACGGCACCGCAAGAGCATCGCCAGCAAGCTGGCTCCTACAGGTTTCGTGCGCTCCGCCACGCGCAGCGAGGACAAGCGCGGCACAATTGGCGACTCACCTGTTTCGGGTTTAGAGTGCCGGCATCCAGCGCACGCCTGCATCACGCAGGCGCACAGTACACAGGGAAGAGTCATGCCGCTGACCCGCGACCAGGCGCAGCACCGCGCCGACGATATCCAGGCGTTCTACCGCGAGGTGCAGCGCCTGCACGAGGAACAGGCGCTGGCGCTCGGCAACGAGCAGCTGCAACACCTGCAACTGCATCATCAGGACTTGCTGGCGCAGTACCGCAGCCGCTTCGACATCGACCACACCCAGCAGAGCAAGCGCCTGTCGCTGAGCATGCGCATCGTCTCGTTGCTCGGCGCCCTGGCCCTGGTGGCCAGCCTGTTGTTCTTCTTCTACCAGTTCTGGGGCCTGTTCAGCGAAGCGGCGCAGGTCGCCATCCTGATCGGTTTCTCCCTCGGCAGCCTGCTGCTGACCTTCGTCATCCGCCAGCGCGACCCATCCGGCTATTTCAGCAAACTGGCCGCCCTGCTCGCCTTCGCCTGCTTCGTGCTCAACATCAGCCTGCTCGGGCAGATCTTCAATATCACTCCTTCGGACAAGGCCCTGCTGCCCTGGGCCGCCCTCGCCCTGCTGCTGGCTTACAGCTGCAACGCCCGTCTGCTGCTGATCGCCGGCCTGGCCTGCCTGCTGGCCTACAGCGCCACTCGGCTGTGCGCCTGGAGCGGCTTCTACTGGCTGGACGCGGGCGAGCATCCGGAAAATTTACTGCCCGGTGGGCTACTGGCGTTCCTCCTACCGCTGTTCGTCAGCCAGGTGCGCTTCAGCGGTTTCGCCGCCACCTATCGAGTCATGGGCCTGCTGGCCCTGTTCGTGCCCATGCTGGTGCTGGCCAACTGGGGGCATGGCAGCTACCTGCCGTTTTCCGCCGACAGCATCGAAAACGGCTACCAGCTGCTCGGCTTTGCCGCCGCGGCCCTGGCCATCTGGCTGGGCACGCGGCGCGACTGGGTGGAGGTGGCGCTGACCGGCCAGCTGTTCTTCATCGTCTTTCTCGGCATCAAGATGGTCGACTGGTGGTGGGACGTACTGCCCAAGTACCTGTTCTTCCTCCTGCTCGGCCTGGTTGCCGTGCTCAGCCTGCTGGTACTCGGGCGCATGCGCCGCAGCCACAAGGGGGCAGACGCATGATCACGTTCACCAGCCGCCACGCCCTGCTGGCCAGCCTCGCCCTGATCCTGCTGACCAATGCCGTGGCCCTGGGCGGTGTCTGGTACAACCGCCAGGGCCAGCCAGACAGCAGCCTGCTGCTCTCCGAGCGCGAACTGCTGCGCGACCACGAGGGCCCGCGCCGGGAAAACAGCGGCCTGGCCCTGCGCATGGACTGGCGTAGCCCACGCTCAGACGATGCCAATAACCGCTACCAACGCCAGCCCCTGCAACAGGAACAATTGCTGGCCCTGGGCTTTGCGCCGCTCGACGAGCAGTATCCGGGCTATTACCAGCGCTCCGACAAACGCCAGGTGCTGGTGGTGCTGGAGCTCGATGGGCCGGCCTACCAGGCCGAGCTGCAGCGTGCGGCCGCAGAGCTGGAACAGGCCAGTGCACGGCTGGCCAAACTGCCGCACGATGAAGAGCTGCAGGCCGAGGAAAAATCGGCACGCGAGTATCTGGCCAACCAACGCCAGCGGGACAGCCGCCTGTTCGCCGTCGATGTCGGCCTGGATGCCGCCAGCCTGCGCCAGCGCTACGCCGATCGCCGCCGCTACGCCCTGGTGCCCGGTACAGTCAGCGTCTGGTGCGATTGCAGCGGCAACGTGCGGCGCCTGACCGGGCAGATCAACCAGCTGCACAGCAGCAGTCTCAACGTGCCATATACCTGGCGCAGCACGCTGGCCAAACATCTGCCCGCCGCCTATTCGAGCGATGAGCGTCCAGCCTTCCAGGCCCAGGTCAATTTCGGTCAACGCCTGGAGCCCTGGATCGCGACAATTACCGGGCTGCCCGACTAGGCTCAGAACCCCAGCCCTGCACTGCCGGACGGTGACGCCAACCCGCCCGGCAGGCTAGCATGGCGTACTTCCCCAGGTTTCCGACATGCCACTCAGCCACTCCCGCAAAGCCCAGAGCATCCTGCTTCTACTGCTGCTCGCCCTGCTGCTCAGTGGCTTCGCCGCCACCTCAGTGATTGGCTACTACACCTCGCGCGACAGCATCCGCCACAACATCGTCAACACCGAGCTGCCACTGACCTCCGACAACATCTATTCGGAGATCCAGAAGGATCTGGTACGGCCGATCCTGATCTCCTCGATGATGTCGCGCGATACCTTCCTGCGCGACTGGGTGCTGGCCGGCGAACAGGACCCCACGCCGATAACCCGCTACCTGCTGGAAGTGCAGGAACATTACGGTGCCTACACCAGCTTCTTCATCTCCGAGAAGACCCACACCTACTACCAGGCCAAAGGCGTGCTCAAGCAGGTGCGCGAAGATGAGCCGCGCGATGTCTGGTACTTTCGCGTGCGTGACATGCAGGATGCCTACGAGATCAATGTCGACCCGGACATGGCCAACCGCGACCAGTTGACCATCTTCATCAACTACAAGGTGTTCGACTACAGCGGCAACTTCATCGGCGTTACCGGCGTCGGCCTCACCGTCGATGCAGTGGTCAAGCTGATCGACGACTACCAGCAGCGTTACGAGCGCAGCGTGTACTTCGTCGACAGCGACGGTCGCCTGATGCTCACTGGCGCCGAAGGCGGACCGCTGGGCGCCAAAGCCGGTCAGTTGCTCAGCAGCGTGGCCGGCCTGGAAGCACTGAGGGCCAAACTGCCGCAACCGAAGAGTGGCAACTTCAAGTACCAGGAACATGGCCGCGGCCACTTCCTCAATGTGCGCTTCATCCCCGAACTGGACTGGTACCTGTTCGTCGACAAGCACGAGGAAGGCGCCCTCGCCGGCATCCGCCATACCCTCTACCTGAACCTGCTGATCTGCGCGCTGATCAGCGGCCTGGTGCTGTTACTGGTGTACCTGGCCATGCGCCGCTACCAGCGTTTCATCACCACCCTGGCCACCACCGATGTGCTCACCGGCCTGCCCAACCGCCGCGGCTTCAACCTGCTGGCCGGCCAGGCGCTGCAGGAGGCCAAGCGCAACCAGAGCCCGCTGAGCGCCCTGCTGATCGACCTCGACCTGTTCAAGCAGCTCAACGACACCCACGGCCACCTGGCTGGCGACGAGGTGCTGCGTGGCTTCGCGCACAACCTGCAAAGCAACTTGCGCCAGTCCGACATCATCTGCCGCTGGGGCGGCGAGGAATTCATCCTGCTGCTCAAGGACACCGGCAGCAGCACGGCGCGCCTGCTGGCCGAGAAAATTCGCGAGCAGAGCGACGCCAGCAGCTTCCCCTTCAACGGCGTCAACCTGAGGGTCAGCACCAGTATCGGCATCACCGAACTGCATGACGAAGACACCCTCGACCGCCTGATCGCCCGTGCCGACCGCGCGCTGTACCGGGCCAAGCAGTCCGGGCGTAATCGCGTCTGCGAAGAAACCTTCGAGCCGCAGGCATGACCGACACCAGCCGCTGCCCACGCTGCGGCCAGCTCAACCGCTGCGCCCAGGCCGGCCAGTCCGAGGCCGTGGAGGACTGCTGGTGCTTCCACACCGCCGTTGATCCAACCGTGCTCGACAGCCTGCCGGCCGCGCAGCGTAACCAGGCCTGCCTCTGCCCACGCTGCGCTCAGGGCCTGCCCGCCGAGCCCAAGCAAGCGGACTGAGCCGTGCGCCTCGACCGCTTCCTCAGCAACCTGCCGCAGTTCAGCCGCGCCGACGCGCGCCTGCTGTTGGCCGGCGGGCGCATTCGGGTCAATGGGCAAACGATCGGCGATGGCCGCTGCGAGGTGCGCGAGTTCAGTCGCATCGAACTGGATGAGCAACTGCTGCAGGCCGGCAAGCCGGCGCGCTACTTCATGCTGCACAAGCCGGTCGGCGTGGTCAGCGCCACCGAGCATCCGCAGCACCGTACCGTGCTCGACCTGCTCGATGAGCCGGACAAGCACGAGCTGCATATTGGCGGGCGCCTCGACCTGGGCACCAGCGGCCTGCTGCTGATCACCAACGACGGCCTGTGGTCGCGCCGCCTCACCGAGCCCCGCAGCCGCCTGGGCAAGGTCTACCGGGTGCAGACCGAACAGCCGATCACGCCCGAGTACATCGAGGTGTTCGCCCAGGGCCTGTACTTCGCCTACGAGAACCTCACCACCCTGCCCGCCGAACTGCAGATTCTCGACAGCCACTGCGCCCTGCTGACCTTGCATGAAGGCCGCTACCACCAGGTCAAGCGCATGTTCGGCCACTTCCAGAACAAGGTCATCGGCCTGCACCGCGAACGCATGGGCCCGCTGCTGCTTGACCCGGACCTGGCTCCCGGTGAATACCGCGCTTTGAGTGCCGAGGAAATCGCGCAGGTGTGAATCGACAACCGTCCGGCAGAAGATAAGAAATCAGCCATTCGAGTGACTTGCCTCGGTCACACAAGCCTGCTTGAATCAAATCCAAGGTCCGGAAGTGACCAGTAAGTCGCACACAGAGTCTAAGAACACTTTTTTGGTTGAGGGTGCCACGGCACCTGTAACGGGACTGCCCCCTGATCGCACCGCTGCGGAGTGTTCGCACTCCACCCGGTCGATTCCCGAACCGAAAAACGCCCGTCAATAACAACACCTGTCGACAGACTGTAGCCGTCGACAAGGGCCCCCACTTTCCAGGCGTATGCCTACCTGTCCTGAAGCTCGCGCAGCTCGCGGTTTATCGCTGCGCGTCCGTAATTGCACGTCAGGGGCATGCATCATGAAACCAGAAAGCGCTGTGCTGGATATCCAGGGGCAATACCGGGTTTACACGGAGTTCTACCGCGCTGACAGCGCCGAGCACACCATCATTCTGGTCAACGGTTCACTGTCGACAACGGCGTCCTTCGCCCAAACCGTTCGCTATCTCTACCCGCATTTCAATGTGGTGCTGTTCGATCTGCCCTACGCCGGGCAGTCACGCGAACACAACGACCACACACGCCTGATGACCCGCGAAGAGGAAGCCGACATCCTCCTCGAACTGGTCGAACACTTCGCCTGCGACCACGTGCTGTCCTTCTCCTGGGGCGGCATCGCCACCCTGCAGGTCCTGGCGCGGCGGCCGCGGCGCATCGTGCGGGCGGTGATCAACTCGTTCTCGCCGATCACCAACCAGGCCATGCTCGGCTACTTGGAACGTGGCGTGGAAGTGATGAAGGCCTGCGACCGCGAAAATGCCGGGCTGCTGCTCAACGGCACCATCGGCAAGCACCTGCCCTCGCTGTACAAGCGCTACAACCATCGCCACGTGACCAGCCTGGAAATCTACGAGTACCAGCAGATGTGCTTCCACGTGGAAAACGTGCTGAACATGGAAGGCCGCTCCTGCATCAGCTTCGCCGCGGAAATCGAGATCCCCATGTTGTTCGTCAACGGCGAGTGGGACGAATACACCACGGTCGAGGATGCACGTCTGTTCGCCCAGTACGTGCCCCACAGCGAGTTCCGCAGCATCGACCAGGCCGGTCACTTTCTCGACATGGAACACAAGGCCGCCTGGCTGCAGACCCGCGACACGCTGCTGGGCTACCTGCAACAGCCGCTCAGCAACCGCCAGCGCAGCCTGGTCATGCAGGAAAGCGCCGCCCTCGCCGGCTGAACCGGAGCTGGAAGCAAGGCCCGCCCCGCCTCTGCTTCCGGCCACCGGGGCAGGCACGACACGAGTATTTCTCGCGCCGTGGCTTCACCTGCGCAGGCGATTCTGGTACAAAGTCACCCGCAAAAGCGGGTGTCGTATAATGGCATTACTCCAGCTTCCCAAGCTGATAACGAGGGTTCGATTCCCTTCACCCGCTCCAGATACTTATCCCAGCATGTTTCGAGTTACCGCAACATGAATAGGGAACCTATAGAAACCGGCCTTTAGAGCCGGTTTTTTTGTGCACGCATGCATCACCCTATATCCATATAGCGTTCCGGGCACGCTGCACGCATCGCCCGCGCCCACCAGTACAGCCTGCTCGATCACCCAGAGTTGCTCGGCTTCAGCGATATCGACCTTGAAATGATCCGCGACAAGCTACTGCGCCACCTTACCTGATATTGGAAAATCAAGCGTTTTGGTTATGATCAGTACGCCGATCAATCGGGCGCCAACCAGAACTTATAAAGACAGGGACACACATGAAAGGATTTCTCTCGGGACTTATCGACTTGGTGAAGGAACATATGAGTGATGAGAATGATGGAGATGACGATGGCATCCCTCATCTGCACCGATCACTTAATATCCCTGGGTTCACCAAACTCTTACCGGAAGCTATAGCGATAATCACTGAGCAACTCCCCAAGATCGACCCTGACCTTCCTTACGACAATGAACATGCGCAAGTTCAGGCCTATCAGAGCAAGCGTTTTGACCGTGATTACAACCTTGGGCCCTACGCTGACTTGTATCGGAGGGTAGCTGCGGTTGATCCTGAGTCAGCACCAACCTTCAAGCACGGGGGTGTTCTGGTTGCTGACTCTGCCAAACTTGCCGAGCAACAAAATGAACACATCGCACAAATTCTGTCGCCCCACCTGCCAGCTTACATCTTCAAACAGGACTACGCCGACCAAACCTTCGGCTTCGAGGTGTCGTCTTGTGAAGCTCTGCTCGCGTTGCTGAATAATCACGTCTACTACACGTACAAAGATTTTGGGTATCGCGACCCGGTCGCCACCGATGAGGAATCATTCAACAATCTCCTTCTCGGTTTTAGCTCCCACATCAACATTTTGTTCCCCAAGCTGGACGGCCTCCTTCATCTCGGCAACTGTGGACAGATCTACATTGGAGCAGAAGATATCGAGCGCCTGACCAGCCTAGAAAATCTCCTCCAACCCGCTGGTGCCTTCGTTCCAATGCCTTACTAAGGACACTGCGCCCTTCCCGCGTGCACAACACGCGGGCTTCCTGCTACCGCCGATAGGCACATGCCATTACCGTTTCTTTTGTGCGCCAGAACAACTACCGAAAGAACGATCACTGCTGAGCACAGACGCTCTCTTCCAGCCCAACACCGCAAACGCCGCAGCCAAAAAAAGAAAGCCCCGCACGAGGGCGGGGCCAAAGGAGCATTACGTCATGGAGATTCAACGCCCTCAGATTATGTCGGGAAAGGTGAAAACTTCGTGAAGCGCGCCGGCCGATTATCCGAGCCGACCAACGGTCACTCAGTCCGACCCCCGTAGCCACTGCGCCAGGCTGCCGCCGAACAGTGCGGCCTGTTCCTCATTGAGCAGTTCCAGAGCCCGGCGCAGGCCGGGGTACCAGACTTCATCGGCCAGCTTATCCGGCAACTGACCCGGCCGAGGCAAGGGCCAGGGGCTGCGATTGAGCAGCTGGTGCAGGGTGTAATGCTCCAGGTCACGACTGAGCACCCAGCCGCTGCCACCGCTGACCCGGCAGACCAGGTGTTCGCGCTCAAGGAAGTCGATGACCTCCTCCCACTCATCCTCCGGCAGCAGCCAGCCTTCGCGCTGCACATCGGCGTGCCGCACCGGCACACCCTGCAGCTGACGTTCGTGGAACACCCGCAGGATGCCCAACAGCACCAGCAGCCGTGGCAGGGCGCGGCGGCGCCAGTGGCGCGAGGACGACAGGTTGCACACCAGCTCGGCGCCGAACAGCACGATCAGCCAGGACACATAGATCCACAGCAGAAACAGCGGCACCGTGGCGAAGGCGCCGTAGATCAACTGATAACCGGGAAACAGGCTGACGAACAGGCCGAACAGCGCCTTGGCCACCTCGAACAGCACGGCGGTGAACAGGCCGCCGAGCAGCGCATTGCGCAGCGGTACGCGGGCATTCGGCACGGTCGCATAGATCAGGGTGAAGGCGGCAACACTGGACAGCAGCGGGGCAAAGCCGAGCAGGGTCTTGGCGCCGATCAAAGCATCCGGCCCGGACAGCAGCGACAGCGAAGTGACATAGGTGCTGATCGCAAAGCCGGCGCCGAGCAGCAGCGGACCCAGGCTGAGGATCGCCCAATACAGCAGGAAACTGGACACACCACGGCGCGGCTGACGCACCCGCCAGATGGTGTTGAAGGCCTTTTCGATGGTCACCAGCATCATGAACGCGGTGACCGCCAGCAGCACCACACCGATCCACGTCAGTTTGCGCGCCTGGACGGTGAACTCGCGCAGGTACTCCTGCACCGTGGCCCCGGAAGATGGCACGAAGTTGCGGAAGATAAAGCTCTGGATCTCTTCGCCCATGTCCTGGAAAGCCGGAATCGCCGAAAGCATGGCGAAAGTCACGGTCATCATCGGCACCACCGCGAACAGGGTGGTGTAGGTCAGCGCGGCGGCGCTCTGGGTGGCGCGGTCGGCAAAGAAGCGCTGAACCAGGAAACGCCAGAACTCCGTGACATCCTCTAAGCGCTGACGCATTCCCTCTCCTTAGCATGCCGAACTGCGCTGATCCGCGCCGAGGCAGGTAGAATAGCGCCCACCTCAGGCCTGATGCGACCCATCCATGACCGACTTGACCCTCTATCACAACCCGCGCTGCTCGAAATCCCGTGGCGCGCTGGAACTCCTCGAAGCCCGCGGCCTGACGCCGAACATCCTGCGCTACCTGGAAACCCCACCCACCGCCGCCGAGCTACAGAGCCTGCTGAGCAAGCTGGGCATCGGCGCGCGCCAGTTGCTGCGCACTGGCGAGGACGAATACAAGGCCCTCAACCTGGCCGACAGTAACCTCAGCGAGGCACAGCTGATCGCCGCCATGGTTGCCCACCCCAAGCTGATCGAACGACCGATCCTGATCGCCGGTGACAAGGCAGTAATCGGCCGGCCACCGGAGAAAGTCCTGGAGTTGCTGGCATGAGCGCACCTTACATCCTGGTGCTGTATTACAGCCGCCACGGCGCCACCGCCGAGATGGCCCGGCAGATCGCCCGCGGCGTCGAACAGGCGGGGCTGGAAGCACGCCTGCGCACGGTGCCGGCGGTATCCACCGAGTGCGAAGCCACGGCTCCGGCAATTCCCGCCGAAGGTGCGCTGTACGTCAGCCTCGACGACCTGAAGAACTGCGCCGGCCTGGCCCTGGGCAGCCCGACCCGCTTCGGCAACATGGCCGCGCCGCTCAAGTACTTCCTCGACGGCACCAGCAGCCTGTGGCTGACCGGCGAACTGGTCGGCAAGCCGGCCGGGGTCTTCACCTCCACCTCCAGCCTGCATGGCGGCCAGGAAAGCACCCTGCTGTCGATGATGCTGCCCCTGCTGCACCACGGCATGCTGCTTTGCGGCCTGCCCTACAGCGAAGGCGCCCTGCTCGACACCCGCGGCGGCGGCACGCCCTATGGCCCCAGCCACCACGCCGGTGCCGACGGCAAGCGAGCCCTCGACGAACACGAAATCGCCCTGTGCCGCGCCCTCGGGCTACGCCTGGGTAAAACCGCCCAGCAGCTGGAGACCCCGCGTGGCTAAGCAAACGAAACCCCTTCCCGCCCTCGAATGGCTGCAGCCCCGCCTGAAACTCACACGCGCCTTGAGCCTGTTCAGCTTCATCGCCCTGTTCGTCCTGCTGCTGGTGTGGAACCTCGGTTTCGCCGACCTGCACGGCGCGCGCACCTGGGTAGTGCTGAGCATCCAGCTGGTACCGTTGCTGCTGCTTGCACCCGGCCTGTTCCTCGGCAGCGCCCGCGCCCACGCCTGGACCTGCTTCGTGGTCAACATCTACTTCATCCAGGGTGTACTGGCGGCCATCGACCCGGCGCGCATGCTGTTCGGCATCCTGGAAGCCCTGATCAGTTTCGAGCTGTTCTGCAGCGCCCTGCTCTACACCCGCTGGCGCTTCCAGTACGACCGCAAGCTGGCCGGCGAGGCCTGATGCGCCTGCTGTTGCTGCCAGGCCTGAATGGCAGCAACCGCCTGTTCGTCCCGCTGCTGCCTTGGCTGGATGACGTGCAGGTTGTGCCTCTGCAGCTGCCATGCCAGGGCCCGCAGGACAGCGACAGCCTCGTCACCGCCCTGCTGCCACAGCTGGGTGACAGCCCCTTCGTTTTGCTCGGGGAATCCTTCTCCGGGCACCTGGCCTACCAGTTAGCCCTGCGCCAGCCGCCCGGACTGCGCGGGGTGATCTTCGCCGCCGCGTTTCTCCGCCGCCCGCACCCGCTGCTAGCCCTCAGCCGCTACCTGCCGCTGCCCAAGCGCCTACTCAGCCACGATCAGCTGCTGCAGTTGTTCTGTGTCGGTAGAAACGCCAGCCCGGCGCTGCTCGCCCTACTGCGCGAGGAAATCCACCAGTTGCCCGACCCCCTGCTGCGGGCCCGCTTGCACAACCTGGCGCACTTGCAGGAGCCCAACCAGCCACTGGCTGTGCCCGCCCTGCACCTGTGGCCGCAGCAGGATCGTCTGGTATCGCGCAACGCCGCAGCCAGTCTCAGCCGACACTGCAGTGATTTGCGCCAGATAGCGCTGGAAGGGCCGCACTTCATCCTGCAAAGCCGCGCAGAAGCCTGCGCGCAAGCGATCAAGGAATTTGCCGCAGAGCTGGATACCTCACCCGCGTAGCAGCAGCTACCAGCCGAGGACTTCTTTCAGGAAGGGAATGGTCAGCTTGCGCTGGGCCTGCAGCGAGGCCTGGTCGAGGCGTTCGAGCAATTCGAACAGCGCACTCATGCTGCGCTCGCCACGGTTGAGGATGAAGCGCCCGACTTCATCGGTCAGGTGCAGGCCGCGGCGCGAGGCACGCAGCTGCAGGGCACGCAGCTTGTCCTCGTCGGACAGCGCATGCAGCTGGAACACCAGCGCCAGGGTCAGGCGCGACTGCAGGTCGGCCAGACCGATCGGCAACTCGCGTGGCGCGGCGGCGGCAGCAATCAGCAGACGCCGTCCACTGTCGCGCAGGCGATTGAACAGGTGGAACAGCGCTTCTTCCCACTCCGGCCGGCCCGCCACCGCTTCCAGATCATCCAGGCAAACCAGCTCGCACTGCTCCAGGTTGTCGAGCAGCTCCGGGCCATAGTCGGCCACTTCGGCCAGCGGCAGATAGACCACCGACTCGCCACGCTGCTCGAACCGCAGGCAGGCCGCCTGCAGCAGATGGCTGCGCCCCACGCCCTCGCTACCCCAGAGGTAGATCAGGCTTTCGGTCCAGCCCGCATCGGCCTCGCACAGGCGCTCGGCATAGCCGAGGGCCGCAGCGTTGGCGCCGGGATAATAGTTGGCGAAGGTGGCGTCATCACGCAGACGCACCCCCAGGGGCAGCTGAATCGGGATCATGCAGGGTTGGGCGGTTCGTCAGAACCTGCTCCGGGCTCACCATAGAGGGCGGAAAGTTTATAGAAATCATGAGCATGGCGCAGCAAAACCATGATGATCGCCGCCACCGGCAAGGCCAGCAGCACGCCGGTGAAGCCGAACAGTTGGCCGCCGGCAAGGATGGCGAAGATTACCGCCACCGGATGCAGGCCAATTCGATCACCGACCAGCCAGGGTGTCAGCAGCATGCCTTCGAGCAGCTGGCCGATGCCGAACACCACGGCGATGCCGATCAGCGGGTACAGCTCGAAGCCGCCGAACTGGAACAGTGCCGCTACCAGCGCCGCACCGAAGCCGACGATAAAGCCCATGTACGGCACGATGCTGGCCAACCCGGCCAGCACACCGATCAGCAGGCCCAGCTCCAAGCCGACCAGCATCAGACCGCCTGAGTAGATGCCAGCCAGCGCCAGCATCACCAGCAGTTGGCCACGGATAAAGGCACCCAGCACTTCATGGCACTCGCCGACCAGCTGCACCACGAAACTCTCGCGGCCCCTTGGCAACAGGCCACGCAGCTTGGCCAGCATCACATCCCAGTCGCGCAGCAGGTAGAAGGCCACCACCGGGATCAACAGCAGATTGCCGATCCAGCCGAGCAACGCCAGGCTGGATGCCGTGGCCTGGGCCAGAACCAGGCCGACGATATCGCTGGTCTTGCCCAGGTGCTCGCTGAGCGCGGCCTTGATCTGCTCAAACCGCCAGAAGTCCTCGGCCAGGCCGAACTGCGCCTGCGTCCAGGGCAGCGCCTGGTGCTGCAGCCAGTCGAGCAACTGCGGCACCAGCTCGTACAGGCGCATCAGCTGGCGCCCGAGCATGGGGATCAGCACCAGCAAGAGAATCAGCAACAGCAGGCTGAACAGACCGAACACCAGCACCACGGCCCAGGTCCGCGACAATTTGCGCCGCTCCAGGCGATCAACCAGCGGGTCGCTCAAGTAAGCCAGCAGCATCGCCACCAGAAACGGCGACAGAATCGGCGTCAGCAGATACAGCAGCCAGCAGAACAACACCAGCCCAGCCAGCCACATCCAGCGGCGTGAATCGGTCATATCAGGCTCTCCGCCTTGATCTAGCAGTTAACTGGGAGCTGGCGACGGACTACCAGCGAAAACGCAGCAGGTTTGCAGGAGTCGGGGCTGGTGCAGCCCCGGCTGCGGCGCTGGCATCCAACGGCGCTGCATCTGCCGGGACTTCCTGCAAGCCGGCCAGGCCCAGTTGGGCGCGCAGCTGTTCGGCGCTGGCGTTGACCTGCCAGGTCAGTTGATCGCCCTTGACCTTGTTCAGGCGCGCGGCGAAGGGTTCGAGCAGGCGCGCCAGCTCGGCATAGCGGGCCAGGTCGGCGCCCTGCACCTCGACCAGCATGGCGCCTGACGCACCCGGCTTGACCACGAAACGCGGTGCCAGACGCTCGCTGACGGCCAGCAGAACGGCATCGGCCAGCTCTTGCGGACTTCCGCCTTTAACAGTCCCCTGCTCACGGGTATCCCCAAGCCACAGACGCCACTCAGCTGCCATTCCAGCGTACTCTTCACGAGCAAGCACGGTCAGCAGAGCATCGGCGTCATAACGCTTCGATGCCTCGCGCAGAGCATCGGGTTGATTGGCACTCAGATTCTCCGATGTAGCAACTAGCTGCTCCTGCAGGTCGGCCAACGGCAGACGCAGTGGCAAACCGCGATTCTGTGCGGCCTGGCGCAAGGGGGCGGCTGAGCTCTGACCATCGCCAACCAGGCTAGCTTCCTCTCGCGAAGTGACTATCCACCAAGTCAAAATGGAAGGACGATTAGCCCCCCACAGGGCCAGCCCAGCCTGGCGCAACTTGTTGTCGGTGGTCAGCGGATCGAAGTCGACCACCAGGGTTTCGCCTTCGTAGACATAGCGACTGACCAGCTGCTGCGGGTCCTTGCGCACCCCGTCCAGGGCCGGCGACTGCAGCGCCTTGGCATCGCCAGTCAGGCGCAGCACCAGGGTTTCCAGAGCTTTGCCCAGGGCCACCGTGCGTTCTTCCGGCTGCTGGCTGGTGACCGGCTCGCGTACCTGATAGAGGCCGCTGACCGGCTCGGCGAAGGACGGCAGGCTGAGCAGCGCGCAGCACAGGGCAAACAGACGAACGAACAGGCGCATGGTGAGTCTCGAAGGCTGGGGGTTGTGCGACAGGCGCACGTGAAGGGCTATACCTTAAACAGCCGCCGGCCACCCGGCAACCGTCGGGGCCGGTGGCCGCTGGCGGGCAAGCCTGATAAAATCGCGCGCCTTCGCAGACCGGCATGCCTGTGGGCACCACCCAGGGCCGGTCGCCACTCGAATTTCCCCCTTTAAAGGCCTGAACCCATGAGCAAGCAACCCTCCATCAGCTACAAGGACGCCGGTGTAGACATCGACGCCGGTGAAGCCCTGGTCGAACGCATCAAAGGCGTCGCCAAGCGCACCGCGCGCCCGGAAGTCATGGGTGGCCTGGGTGGTTTCGGCGCCCTGTGTGAAATCCCCGCCGGCTACAAGCAGCCGGTACTGGTCAGCGGCACCGACGGCGTCGGCACCAAGCTGCGCCTGGCACTGAACCTGAACAAGCACGACAGCATCGGCCAGGACCTGGTCGCCATGTGCGTCAACGACCTGGTGGTGTGCGGCGCCGAGCCGCTGTTCTTCCTCGATTACTACGCCACCGGCAAGCTCAACGTCGACGTGGCCGCCACCGTGGTCACCGGCATCGGCGCCGGTTGCGAACTGGCCGGCTGCTCCCTGGTCGGTGGTGAAACCGCCGAGATGCCTGGCATGTACGAAGGCGAAGACTACGACCTGGCCGGCTTCTGCGTCGGCGTGGTGGAAAAAGCCGAGATCATCGACGGTTCGAAAGTCGCCACCGGTGACGCCCTGATCGCCCTGCCCTCCTCTGGCCCGCACTCCAATGGTTACTCGCTGATCCGCAAGATCATCGAAGTGGCTGGCGTCGATATCGCCACCACCGAGGTGGCTGGCAAGCCGCTGACCGACCTGCTGATGGCGCCCACGCGCATCTACGTCAAACCGCTGCTCAAGCTGATCAAGGAAACCGGCGCGGTCAAAGCCATGGCCCACATCACCGGTGGCGGCCTGCTCGACAACATCCCGCGCGTGCTGCCGCAAGGCGCCCAGGCAGTGGTCGACGTGGCCAGCTGGAGCCGCCCGGCGGTGTTCGACTGGCTGCAGGAGCAAGGCAACGTCGACGAGCACGAGATGCACCGCGTACTCAACTGCGGCGTCGGCATGGTCATCTGCGTCGCCCAGGACCAGGTCGAAGCGACCCTGGCCAGCCTGCGCGCTTCCGGCGAAGCCCCGTGGGTGATCGGCCAGATCGGCGTTGCCGCCGAAGGCGCTGCCCAGGTCGTGTTGAACAACCTGAAAGCCCACTGATGGCCGACTGCAATGTCGTGGTGCTGATTTCTGGGTCTGGCAGCAACCTGCAGGCCCTGATCGACAGCATCGCCACCGGTGACAGCCCGGCACGCATCCGCGCGGTGATTTCCAACCGCGCCGATGCCTATGGCCTGGAACGCGCCAAGCTGGCCGGCATCGACACCCTGGTCCTCGACCACAAGCAGTTCGACGGCCGCGAAGCCTTCGACGCCGCGCTGGTCGAGGCCATCGACGGCTTCGATCCGCAGCTGGTGGTGCTGGCCGGTTTCATGCGCATCCTCAGTGGCGGCTTCGTCCGTCACTACGAAGGTCGCCTGCTGAATATCCACCCCTCGCTGCTGCCCAAGTACAAGGGCCTGCACACCCACCAGCGCGCGCTGGAAGCCGGTGACCGCGAGCATGGCTGCAGCGTGCACTTCGTGACCGAGGAACTCGATGGCGGCCCACTGGTCGTACAAGCGGTAGTTCCGGTACAGGCTGACGACACGCCAGAGAGCCTGGCGCAACGCGTGCACGCCGAAGAACACCGCATCTATCCCCTGGCGGTCAGCTGGTTTGCCAGTGGTCGCCTGCGCCATGCCGATGCTGGCGCCCTGCTCGATGGCCAGGCCCTACCGGCCAGCGGTCATATCATTCGCAACTAAAGGAGACTCCATGCCCCGCGTCCTGTTGTTGCTGCTCGCCGTACTGGCCCTGCCGGTGCAGGCCCTCGAACTGAAACCGTTTTCCGCCAGCTACACCGCCGACTGGAAACAGGTGCCGATCAGCGGCACTGCCGGGCGCAGCCTGAAGGCCCTGGACAACGGGCGCTGGGAGCTGACGTTCGAAGCGGCCATGCTGGTCGCCAGCCTCAGCGAAGTCAGCACCTTTCGCGTCGAGAGCGGCACCTTCCTGCCGCTGACCTACCGCTTCGAGCGCAGCGGCCTGGGCAAGGCCAAGCAGATCGAGCACGACTTCGACTGGACCGAGAAGCAGGTACTCGGCAGCGATCGTGGCGAGCCGGTGCGCTTCGCCCTCAACCGTGGCATGCAGGACAAGTCGACCTACCAGTTGGTGCTGCAGGAAGACGTCGCCGCCGGCAAGCAGAGCATGAGCTACCAGGTGGTCGACGGCGACGAGATCGAGGTTTACGACTTCCGCGTGCTGGGCGAGGAGCGCGTGCGCACCCAGGCCGGGCTGATCGACGCGATCAAGGTCGAGCGCGTGCGCGACCCGACCCAGAGCAGCCGCAAGACCGTGCTGTGGTTCGCCAAGGACTGGGACTACCTGCTGGTGCGTCTGCACCAGGTGGAAAAGGACGGCAAGGAATACCAGATCATGCTCAAGGACGGCACCGTGGGTGGGCGCGCCGTCGAAGGCATCAAGAAGTAAGAACCCGTCCACGATCTCCTGACTGTCGGCCATACCGCGTTAAAAATGGCCTCGGAATGCTCATTTACAGCTCGTAAACTCCGCTTCCTCGGCCATTTTTGCCTTGTCTGGCTCTAATTCAGAGGATCGTAAACAGGCTCTTCGCACTCCTGCCGTGAACGAGCCGGGCAATGCCCGGCTTTTTTCTGCCTGGTGAAAATACCCTAGGCTGGTCAGTGAGCCATCAGGGGATAACGCCATGAACGACAGCTACCAGCCCATCGCCTGCGATCTTTACGACTACCTGGAGATCGCCTGCCTGCACCACTACCACCTGCGCATCGAGCTGACCGATGGCAGCGAGCTGCAGGCCGAGGCAGTGACCACGGAGATTAATGCGAGCAAGGAGGAGTTCTTCGTCGTGCGCAGCGCTACGGGTGAACAGCGCTTGCGCATGGATCGCCTGCTGGCCATCACACCGTTGGATACGGGTGCCAGTTTCGGCCGGGTGCTATTGGGTAATGCGCGCTGCTAACCACTCAACCCGGTAAACGCCCTACGCGAAACCCGGTTGTAGCCCGGATGCAATCCGGGAGTGGAGCTGCCTATTTCCCGGATTGCATCCGGGCTACGACTGGAAAGCGGCATTTTTCCTTGCCGCACATGCAGCAGCCATGCAACGGGATGATGAGTTGCTGGCACCTCGGACAGCCCCCTCTCCCACTTGTGGAAGAGGGTTAGGGAGAGGGGCGCAGTGGCCTGCCCTACCCTCTCCCCCGGCCCCTCTCCCGTGAACGGGAGAGGGGAGCAAAGCACTTAAGTGAACGGTATTAGGGCAATGCCCAGCTTTTTCCACTCACCCAGCGTCACCACATCAGGTCGTCCGGCACCTGGTAGGCGGCGTACGGGTCGTCGGCATCCGGCGCCTCGGTCTGGGTGTTGAGCAGCAGCACCCGTTGCGGGTCGCGCTCCTGGATCTTCAGCGCGGCTTCGCGCGGGATGATCTCGTAGCCGCCGGCATGCCGGACGATGGCCAGCGAGCCACGGCTAAGCTTGTCGCGCAGCATGGCGTTGACCGCGATGCGCTTGACCTTCTTGTCGTCGACGAAGTTGTAGTAGTCCTCGCTGGTCATCTTCGGCAGGCGCGAGGTTTCGATCAGTTGCTTGATCTGCGCGGCGAGGGCCTTCTGCGCGGCCTTCTCCTGCTGCTGGCGGTTCAGCTCCTGGTCGCGCGCGACCTTCTCGGCCATGGCCTGCAGGGCGGCCTGCTTCTGCGAGTCGTCGACTTCGACCTGGTTCTTCTTCTCCAGGCGCTGCTGCTTCTGCTTCTGCTTGCCGGCCTGCTTGACCTGCTTTTCATTGACCAGACCGGCTTTCAACAGCTGATCGCGGAGGGAAATACTCATAAGGCCTTCAATCTCGACAGTTAACAGCCAGGCAGCAGTTTTTCCTGCTTCTTGGCTTCGCCCCACAGGGCATCCAGTTGTTCCAGGCTGCAATTCTCAATGGGCTGGCCGGCTGCGCGCAAGGTTTGTTCGATAAAGCGGAAGCGCCGCTCGAACTTGCCGTTGGCACTGCGCAGGGCCGTTTCCGGGTCGACCTTGAGATGGCGCGCCAGGTTGGTGACCACGAACAGCAGGTCGCCAATTTCCTCGGCGATGGCCTGCGGGTCGTTCTCGCTCATGGCCTCCAGCACTTCGTCCAGTTCTTCGCGCACCTTGTCCACCACCGGCAGGGCTTCCGGCCAGTCGAACCCGACCTGGGCTGCGCGCTTCTGCAGCTTGACCGCGCGGCTCAGGGCCGGCAGCGCGCTGGGCACATCGTCCAGCAGGGACAGCTGCTCGGGAACGGCGGCCTTTTCTGCACGCTCCTCGGCTTTTAACTCTTCCCAACGCTGTTTGACCGCCGCTTCCTCGAGCCTGGCCGCATCCGGCGCGCCATACAGGTCGCCATCGACGAACACATGCGGGTGGCGGCGGATCAACTTGCGGGTAATGCCGTCGACCACCTGGGCGAACTCGAATCGCCCCTCCTCGCGGGCCAGCTGGCTGTAGTAGACCACCTGGAACAGCAGGTCACCGAGCTCACCTGGCAGGTGCTCGAAGTCGCTGCGCTCGATGGCGTCGGCTACCTCGTAGGCTTCCTCGATGGTGTAGGGGACGATGGTCGCGTAGCTCTGCTTGAGGTCCCACGGGCAACCATGTTGCGGGTCGCGCAGGCGGGCCATCAGGTGCAGCAGGTCGTCGAGGGAATAGGTGTCTTTCATAAGCCTGTTTCGCACAGTCGGTGGATGGATTGCGCCGCGCGGATTACCCCGCCCAAATCAACCGTAGCCCGGATGTAATCCGGGGGCCTTGGCGCCGGCCACCCCGGATTGCATCCGGGCTACGGACTGGAATTATTCATTCGGGTTGAGCGTCGCGAGCGAAGGGCTGGCTAGGCGAAGTGGCGTCGGAAAAGCGGAGTTGGCTGTAGCCAATGAGCATTTTCCGGTGCCACTTCAACAACGCCAGACCGAGCGCAGCAGCTCAACTGCTGCGGCTGCGGCGGGCCTCGATAATATTGGGCAGCTGCGAGATACGCCCCAGCAGGCGCGCCAGCGCATCCAGCCCGGGAATCTCCACGGTGATCGACATCGACGCGGTGTTGTCTTCCTTGTTCGAGCGGGTGTTCACCGCCAGCACGTTGAGGCGTTCGTTGAGCAGCAGCTGGGAGACGTCGCGCAGCAGGCCGGAGCGGTCGTAGGCCTTGATCACGATATCCACCGGGTAGGTCTGCACCGGCACCGGGCCCCAGCTGACCTGGATGATCCGCTCCGGCTCGCGCCCGGACAGTTGCAGCACCGAGGCGCAGTCCTGGCGGTGGATGGACACCCCACGGCCCACGGTGATGTAGCCGACGATCGGGTCGCCCGGCAGCGGCTGGCAACAGCCGGCCATCTGCGTCAGCAGGTTGCCGACACCCTGGATCTGGATATCGCCGCGCTTGCCCGGCTTGTAACCGCTGCTGACCCGCCGCGGGATCAGCTCCAGCTGTTCGTTGCCACGCTCCGGCTCGACCAGTTGCTGCGCCATGTTGACCGCGTGGGCCAGGCGCAGGTCACCGGCACCGAGGGCAGCCTGCATGTCCTCGGCGGTCTTCATGTTGCACTTGTCGGCCAGCTTGTCGAAGTCCACGTGCGGCAACGCCAGGCGCGCCAATTCGCGTTCGAGCATGACCTTGCCGGCGGCGACGTTCTGGTCGCGGTCCTGCAGCTTGAACCAGTGGACGATCTTCGCCCGCGCCCGCGAGGTGGTGATGTAGCCGAGGTTGGAGTTCAACCAGTCGCGGCTCGGCGAGCCGTTCTTGCCGGTGATGATCTCCACCTGCTCGCCGGTCTGCAGGCTGTAGCTGAGCGGCACGATGCGCCCGTTGATCTTGGCGCCACGGCAGTTGTGACCGATCTCGGTGTGTACGCGGTAGGCGAAGTCCAGCGGCGTGGCGCCCTTGGGCAGGTCGATGGCGTGACCGTCCGGGGTGAACACGTAGACCCGGTCCGGCTCGATATCCACGCGCAGCTGTTCGGCCAGGCCGCCGATGTCGCCGAGTTCCTCGTGCCACTCGAGCACCTGGCGCAGCCAGGAGATCTTCTCTTCGTAGTGGTCCGAGTTGCCTTTGACGTCGGTGCCCTTGTACTTCCAGTGCGCGCACACGCCCAGCTCGGCTTCCTCGTGCATGGCCGAGGTGCGGATTTGCACTTCCAGCACCTTGCCGTCCGGGCCGATCACCGCCGTATGCAGCGAGCGGTAGCCGTTCTCCTTGGGGTTGGCGATGTAGTCGTCGAACTCCTTGGGGATGTGCCGCCACAGGCTGTGCACGATGCCCAGCGCGGTGTAGCAGTCGCGCATCTCCGGCACCAGCACGCGCACCGCGCGCACGTCGTAGATCTGGCTGAACTGCAGGCCCTTGCGCTGCATTTTGCGCCAGATCGAATAGATGTGTTTGGCCCGCCCGCTGATGTCCGGCTTGATCCCGGCGGCGGTCAGTTCCTCGCGCAGCTGCTTCATCACATCGTTGATGTACTGCTCGCGATCGAGGCGGCGCTCGTGCAGCAGCTTGGCGATCTGCTTGTACTGCTCGGGCTCCAGGTAGCGGAAGGACAGGTCCTCCAGCTCCCACTTGATATGGCCAATGCCTAAGCGGTGAGCCAGCGGCGCATAGATGTCGAACACCTCGCGGGCCACGCGATGGCGCTTCTCGTCGTCGGCATGCTTGACCGCACGGATCGCGCAGGTGCGCTCGGCCAGCTTGATCAGTGCCACGCGCACGTCATCGACCATGGCCACCAGCATCTTGCGCAGGTTTTCCACCTGCGCCTGGGAGCCAAGCACCAGGGAGTCGCGCGGATTCAGCGAGGCGCTGATCGCCGCCATGCGCAGCACGCCCTCGACCAGCTTGGCTACTACCGCGCCGAACTTTTCCTGCACCGTCTTGAGGGTGATCTTGCCTTCGCGCACGGCGCGGTAGATCACCGCAGCCACCAGCGAATCCTGGTCGAGTTTGAGGTCGGCGAGGATCTCGGCGATCTCCAGACCGGTGCGGAAGCTGGAGTTGCCCTCGGCCCACAGGTTCTGCGCGGCGTTGGCCTGTTGCTCGGCATCGCGGGCGAACTCGCAAGCGACTTGCAGCGCAGCGCGGTCCAGCGCCGGATCGGCTTTCAGGGTGTGGTCCAGCCACGCTTCCAGGTTGATGCTGCCGTCATCGTTGATCGGCTGATGAGCCCTGACCTGTACCATCTCTTACCTTCCCTACGGCGAGCGTTCGACTCGCAGAAATATCGCCAGCCTCTCGGGACTGGTCAGACTACGCGAGCATCCTAGCCCGCCTCGAATAACGCCATGGCCTCGACATGCGCCGTCTGCGGAAACATGTCGAGAATGCCGGCCCGTTTCAGCCGATAACCCTGACGCACCAGCTCGGCCGCATCGCGGGCCAGGGTCGCCGGATTGCACGATACATAGACCAGACGCCGGGCACCCAGCACAGCAATCTGCTTGACCACCTCGAACGCGCCATCACGCGGCGGATCGAGCAATACCGCATCAAACTGCTGCCGGGCCCAACCGCCCTCGGCCAGCGGTTTCGACAGGTCGGCGCGAAAAAAGTGCAGGTTACTCAGGCCATTGGCGCGGGCATTGTCACGCGCCCGCTCAACCATCGTCTGCACCCCTTCCACCGCCACCACTTCGGCAACCTGCTGCGCCAGCGGCAGGGCAAAGTTGCCCAGGCCGCAGAACAGATCCAGCACCCGCTCGCCAGTCTGCGCTGCCAACCAGTCTAGTGCCTGTTCGACCATCGCCTGATTGACCGGCCCGTTGACCTGGACGAAATCGCCCAGGCGGTACTGCAGCTCCAGGTTCCACGGTTCCAGACGGTAACCCAGGCTCAGCCCGGGCTGATCGGCCTCCGGCTCGCCGGCACCGTGCAGCCACAGCTGCGCCTGGTGCTCGGCGCAGAAGCTGCGCAGGCGCGCCAGGTCGGCCTCGCCCAGCGGCGCCGTGTGGCGCAGCAGCAGGGCCGCCTGGGTGCCGTGGAACAGTTCGACGTGGCCGAGCGCCTGGGGTTTGTCCAGGCTGCGCAGTAACAGCGGTAACGCGCGCAGCAAAGGCTGCAAGGGCTGTACCAGTACCGGGCAGTCGGCGATGGCGACGATGTCCTGGCTGGCGGCGGCGCGGAAACCCACCTCCAACTGCTTGTTCTTGACGTCCCAGCGCACGGCGATGCGCGCGCGGCGGCGGTAGGCGAACTCGGGGCCGACCAACGGTGCGGCCCACTGTTCGGGCTCAATTCCGCCCACTCGCTGCAGCTGCTCACTCAGGCTGCGCTGTTTCAGGGCAAGCTGCTCGGCGTGCGGCAGGTGCTGCAGAGTGCAGCCGCCGCAAGTGCCAGCATGCGCGCAAGGCGGCTGACGACGCAGTTCCACTGCCTGCAGGATGCGTTCGGCGCGGGCCTCGACCACCTGGCTGCGGGCCGCCAGCACGCGCGCTTCGACCTCCTCGCCCGGCAGCGCGCCGGCGACAAACCAGCTGCGGCCGTCGACGAAGGCAATGCCGCGGCCATCGTTGGCCAGCCGCTCGATGCTGAGCTTCTGCTTCTTGCCCACTGGCACTTGCGCCTTGCGCTCGCCGCCGCTGGGTTGGAAACGCAAGCCACCGCTGCGCTTGGCCATCTGGATTACCTGCTGATCGATACGCTGAACGTGGGCCGCAGCCTGGCTGCAGCCGTGAAAATTATTGCGGGTCGTCGTAGACGCCGGTGGACAGGTAGCGGTCGCCGCGGTCGCAAATGATCGCCACCATCACCGCGTTCTCCACTTCCTGCGACAGGCGCAGCATGGCCGCCACCGAACCGCCGGAAGACACGCCGCAGAAGATGCCTTCCTCGCGGGCCAGGCGCCGCATCACCTGCTCGGCTTCCAGCTGGCTCATGTCGATCACCCGATCCACCCGCGTGGCGTCGAAGATCTTCGGCAGGTATTCCTCGGGCCAGCGACGGATGCCGGGGATGGCCGAACCTTCCTGGGGCTGCAGGCCGACGATCTGCACCGCCGGGTTCTGTTCCTTGAGGTAACGCGACACGCCCATGATGGTGCCGGTGGTGCCCATGGAACTGATGAAGTGGGTGATGCTGCCCTGGGTCTGCTGCCAGATCTCCGGGCCGGTGCCGGTGTAGTGAGCCACCGGGTTGTCGCCGTTGGCGAACTGGTCGAGCACCTTGCCACGGCCATCGGCCTGCATCTGCAGGGCCAGGTCGCGGGCGCCTTCCATGCTGTCGACCAGGATCAGCTCGGCACCGTAAGCAGTCATCGCCGCCTTGCGCTCGGCGGTAGAGTTGTCCGGCATGATCAACACCATCTGGTAACCCTTGATCGCCGCGGCCATGGCCAGGGCGATGCCGGTGTTGCCGCTGGTGGCCTCGATCAGCACGTCGCCGGGCTGGATATCGCCACGCTGCTCGGCACGGCTGATCATCGACAGCGCCGGGCGATCCTTCACCGAGCCGGCCGGATTGTTACCTTCCAGCTTCACCAGCAAGGTGTTGGAGGTGTTGCCGGGCAGGCGTTGCAGGCGAACCAGCGGGGTGTTGCCGATGCAATCGGCGATGGTGGGAAACTGCAGGGTCATGGCGAACTGAATGATCCGGGTACAGATAGAGGCGCCCATGATAACGGCAAACCGCCGCGCGCCATATCGCAGGAACTTCGCAGCTTGTTACCGAGGCTTATATAGAGACGCAAACGGCTGTCAGCCACCCCGGTCAGCCGCTAAACTCGACGAACACTTACCTGCTGGAGAACCCCGTGTTCAAGGAACTCGGCATCAAGGGCCGCGTGCTGCTGCTCACCCTGCTGCCCACCAGCCTGCTGGCCCTGGTTCTGGGTGGCTATTTCACCTCGATGCAGCTGGCCGAATTGCGTGCCCAGCTGCAACAGCGTGGCGAACTGGTGGTGCAGCAACTGGCGCCCCTGGCCGCGCCGGCGCTGGGCCGCAACGACGCCAAGCTGCTCGAACGGCTGGCCCAGGAAACCCTCAACCAGGCCGATGTGCGCGCCGTCAGCTTCCTCTCCAGCCAACGCCAACCGCTGGCCCAGGCCGGCCCGAGCATGCTCAGCCCGCCGCCACAGAGCGATGGCAGCCCGCTGGTGCAGAGCGACGGCGAGGATGCCACGCGTTTTCTGCTGCCGGTCTACGGCCGCCATCGCAGCCTGGTCAGCGAGCAGAGCGACGACGAAGCCAACCGCCTGATCGGCTGGGTCGAGCTGGAGCTGTCACACCACCGCACCCTGCTGCAGGGCTATCGCAGCCTGTTCGCCAGCCTGTTGCTGATCGTCACCGGGCTGGCCGTCACCGCCCTGCTCGCCCTGCGCATGAGCCGCACCATCAACGAACCGCTGCGCAGCATCAAACAGGGTGTGGCCCAGCTCAAGGACGGCAATCTGCAGACGCGCCTGCCAGCCCTCGGCAACCATGAACTGGACGAGCTGGCATCGGGCATCAACCGCATGGCCGAATCGCTGCAGAATGCCCAGGAAGAGCTGCAACACAGCATCGACCAGGCCACAGAAGACGTGCGACAGAACCTGGAGACCATCGAGATCCAGAACATCGAACTGGACTTCGCGCGCAAGGAGGCCCTGGAGGCCAGCCGCATCAAGTCCGAGTTCCTCGCCAACATGAGCCACGAGATCCGCACCCCGCTCAACGGCATCCTCGGCTTCACCAATCTGCTGCAGAAAGGCGACCTCACCCCGCGCCAGCAGGACTACCTGGGCACCATCGAGAAATCCGCGGAGAGCCTGCTGGGGATCATCAACGAGATCCTCGACTTCTCCAAGATCGAAGCCGGCAAGCTGGTCCTGGAAAGCATTCCGTTCAACCTGCGCGACCTGCTGCAGGACACCCTGACTCTGCTCGCCCCCGCCGCCCACGAGAAGCAGCTGGAGCTGGTCAGCCTGGTCTACCGCGACACCCCGCTGTCGCTGCAGGGCGACCCGCAACGGCTCAAGCAGGTGCTGACCAACCTGGTCAGCAACGCCATCAAGTTCACCCGCGAAGGCACCATCGCCCTGCGCGCCATGGTCGAGGACGAAAGCGACGACCGCGCGCAGCTGCGCATCAGCGTGCAGGACACCGGCGTCGGCCTCTCCGACGAAGACCAACGTGCGCTATTCCAGGCCTTCAGCCAGGCCGACAACTCGCTGTCGCGCCAGGCCGGCGGCACCGGCCTGGGCCTGGTGATTTCCAAACGCCTGATCGAACAGATGGGCGGCGAGATCGGCGTCGACAGTGCGCCCGAGGAAGGCTCGGAGTTCTGGATCAGCCTGAGCCTGCCCAAGGCCCGCGACGACAGCGAAGACCTGCCGCGGGCGCCACTCAGCGGCCGCCGTGTGGCCATGCTGGAACCCCACGCCCTGGTCAACCAGGCCCTGCAGCACCAGTTGGAAGATTGCGGCCTGCAGGTCCTGCCGTTCGCCAGCCTCGATGCCCTGCTGGAAAGCGTGGCGCAGCACCAACAAAGCAAGCAGCCGATCGAGCTGGCCGTGCTCGGCGTGCGCGTGCAGGAGCTACCGCCGGAGCAGCTCAGCCAGCGCGTCTGGGACCTCGACCGCCTCGGTTGCAAGAGCCTGGTGCTGTGCCCGACCACCGAGCAGGTGCTGTACCACGAGAGCCTGCCGGACGCGCACAGCCAGCTGCAGGCCAAGCCGGCCTGCACGCGCAAGCTGCAACGCGCGCTCTCCGACCTGATCCACCCGCGCCAGCAGCGCAGCGAGAGCCGCCAACCGCTGACCAGTCGCGCCCCGCGCCTGCTGTGCGTCGACGACAACCCGGCCAATCTGCTGCTGGTGCAGACCCTGCTGGGCGACATGGGCGCCGAGGTGGTCGCCGTGGACAGCGGTTACGCCGCCCTGGACAGCGTGCAGCAGCACAACTTCGATCTGGTCTTCATGGATGTGCAGATGCCCGGCATGGACGGACGGCAGGCCACCGAGGCGATCCGCCAATGGGAACAGGAGCGCGAGCGCAGCCCGATGCCGATCGTCGCCCTCACCGCCCACGCCCTCGCCAACGAGAAGCGCGCCCTGCTGCAGAGCGGCATGGACGACTACCTGACCAAGCCGATCAACGAGCGCCAGCTGGCCCAGGTGGTGCTCAAGTGGACCGGCCTCGACCTGCGCGGCCAGGTCGCCGCCAGTGCCGCCGACAGTGTACCGGTCAGCAGCTCGCTGCACGTCCTGGATGCCGAGGAAGGCCTGCGCCTGGCTGCCGGCAAAGCCGACCTGGCGGCCGACATGCTGAGCATGCTGCTGGCCTCGCTGGCCGCCGACCGCCAGACCATTCGCCAGGCTCGCGAAAGCGGTGATCGCAACGCCCTCATCGAACGGGTGCACCGCCTGCACGGCGCCACCCGCTACTGCGGCGTGCCGCAATTGCGCGCCGCCTGCCAGCGCAGCGAAACCCTGCTGAAACAGGAGAGCCCCGCCGCCCAGGGCGCCCTCGACGAACTCGACGCCGCCATCGCGCGCCTGGCCGCAGAAGCTGCCGTCGGCGCCTGAAGCGGCGCCACCGGCGCTGAACGAGCGCATCCGTTCGCGCTTACCGGGCCCTCGCCCCACTCACCGATGCAGGCTGGCAACCTGCATCCCGCCTCAGGAAACCGCCATGCGCATCATCCTGTTCAGCAGCAAAGCCTACGACCGCGACAGTTTCCTCGCCGCCAGCGCGCCCGCCGACTGGCACCTGCAGTTCCAGGAAGCCCACCTCAACCTGCAGACCGCAGCGCTGGCCGCCGGCTACCCGGTGGTCTGCGCCTTTATCAACGACGATCTGTCCGCCGCCGTGCTAGAGCGCCTGGCCGCCGGCGGCACACGCCTGATCGCCCTGCGCTCGGCCGGCTACAACCATGTCGACCTCGACGCCGCGCAGCAGCTCGGCCTGAGCGTGGTGCGCGTGCCGGCCTACTCGCCCTTTGCCGTGGCCGAGCATGCGGTCGCGCTAATCATGGCCCTCAACCGGCGCATCCATCGCGCGTTCAACCGCACCCGCGAAGGCGACTTCAGCCTGCACGGTCTGACCGGCTTCGACCTGCACGGCAAGTGCGTCGGCGTGATCGGTGCCGGCAAGATCGGCCTGGCCTTTGCCCGCATCATGGGCGGCTTCGGCTGCACGGTGCAGCTCTACGATCCCTACCCCATCGGCAACCTGAGCGAACTCGGCGCCCAGCAGGTTGGCCTCGACGAACTGATCGCCAGCAGCGACATCATCAGCCTGCACTGCCCGCTGAACGACGCCAGCCGCCACCTGATCGATGGCCCGCGCCTGGCGCAGATGAAACGCGGCGCCATGCTGATCAATACCGGCCGCGGCGCCCTGGTCGACACCCCGGCGCTGATCGGCGCGCTGAAAAGCGGCCAACTCGGCTACCTCGGTATCGACGTCTACGAAGAAGAAGCCGAGCTGTTCTTCGAGGATCGCTCCGACCTGCCCCTGCAGGACGACGTGCTGGCACGCCTGCTGACCTTCCCCAACGTCATCGTCACCGCCCACCAGGCCTTCCTCACCCGCGAGGCGCTGGCGGCAATTGCCCGCACCACCCTGGACAACATCGCCGCCTGGAGCGCGGGCCAGCCGGTCAATCGGGTGACACAGAGCGCGTGATAGCATGCGCTGCGATTTTGGAGGACTCATGGCTCTACACGACTTTCGCTACACCCTGCTCAGCCCACAGCACACCCTGACCGAATGCCGCGCCCTGGTGCCCGGCCGCTATCAGGTCACCGGCAATGGCGGCGCCATCCAGAATGGCGACACCCTGCTGGTGACCCTCAAGGGCAGCCGCGAACTGACCCTGCGCCTGGAAGTGGAAAAGGTCCGCCGTCTGATCAATCCGCCAGGCCAGTGGGTCGCCGTAGCCACCGGCCCGGTGTTCCGCGAACTGGCTATCCTCAACTGGCAGGTGACCTGCGACAGCTGCGCCACCCAGATGGACTTCGAATTCGCGGTAGACGCCGCGCTCGGCGAGAAAGCCCGCCCGGCCGCCGCCGATGCCCGCCTCCAGGAACTCGGCTGGCACGGCCGTAACGGACAGCATCTTTGCCCCCGCTGCATGGAGAAAAGCGCATGAAACCAGCCCTCGCCCTGCTCGCCGCCAGCCTGGCCGGTTGCGCCGCCGACCCGGTGCAACTGGAAAGCGACAAGACCTATCGGGTCGAGTGGATTGGCGAGCGTCCGCTGATCGACCGCAGCCACCTGACCGTGACCCTCGGCGAAGATGGCCGCGCCTACGGCACCGCCGGCTGCAACCACTGGTTCGCCGCCTACACCCGTGAGGGCGACAAGCTGAGCTTCGAAACCGCCGGCAGCACCCGCAAGATGTGTGCCCCGGCGCTGATGGAGCAGGAACAGCGCTTCCTCGAAGCCCTGGGTCAGGTGCAGCGTTGGGATGTCTCGGGCATTGGCCAACTGCGCCTGTGGCCTGCCACAGGCAAACCGATCCGCCTGTGGCCGGATGAAGGCTGAGAACCTATTTACGATCTCCTGACTGTCGGCCATGCGGCGTTAAAAGCGGTCTCGGAAAGCCGCTTGCGGCTAACGCGCTTCAGCGCGACCCGGAGGGCGAGTTAAACGAGTCATGCTCATTTACAGCTCGTAAACTGCGCTTGACTCGCTTCGCTCGCCCTATGGGCCAGCCGATGGCTGTTACTTCGCTGCGCTCGTCTCTCGACCGTTTGATTCGCTAGCGCTCACCCTTCGGGCCAGCCTGAGGCTGTTACTCCCGCTGGTCGTTGCGCCTTGCCTGGCTCTAATTCAGAAGATCGTAAACAGGTTCTGCGCGCATCCAACCGACCACGCGCGTCTAGCGTATTAGTCCTGGCGCGACTGGTTGCGCTGCTCCGCCAGGCGTTCAGCCAGCACATCCAGTTCGGGAATGGCCGCATCCGGCAGCTTGCGCAACACACCCTGGGTCACCTTCATCTGGCGGATGAAGCGCCGACAATGGCGACACATGGCCAGGTGCGCACGCACACCCAGGCGCTCGCGCAGGCTCAACTGGCCATCGAGATAATCACTGGAGTGAGCTACCAGTTCCTTACAGCTCAGCATTGACCGGTCTCCTCGAAATGCTCCAGGGTGGCGAACACCTTGAGCCGTGCGCGGTGCAACAGCACCCGCACATTGGAGAGAGAAAGCTCCAAAAGATTACAAATCTCTTCCAATTCCAGGCCCTGACGCTCGCGCAGCAACAATACGCTGGCCTGCATCTCGGAGAGGCTGGCCAGGGTCTTTTCCAGGCACTGACGCAACTCTTCCTCGCTCAGCAGGGCTTCGGGCGAGTCCTCGTGCCAGGCATTGGGCGGCGTCTGCCAGTGGCCATCCGCGGCGAAACGCTCGCCACCGACGCTGCCGTGGGGGCCGGGCAGGTCATCCAGCAGCACTTCGCGGCGATTATGTTTGAGACGGGTCTTGGCGGTGTTGGCGGTGATGGTCAGCAGCCAGGTCTTCAGGCTGGAGCGCTGCTGGAAACCCTCCAGGTTGCGCACCACGGCCAGCCAGGCATCCTGCACCACTTCGTCGGCATTGCGACTGCCGACGATCGCATAGGCCACTGCGCGCATGGCGCCCTGGTAGGTGGCGACCAGCTCGCGGAAAGCCTGTTGCTCACCGGCCAGCAGGCGGGTGAGCAGCTCGACGTCGTTCCCTGACATGCTCGCCGTGAGCCTCTATCAATGCTTGCGCAGGATCACGCTGCCAATCGAATAACCCGCACCGAAGGAGCTGAGCACGCCCAGCGCCCCACGCGGCAGGTCGTCTTGGTACTTGTGGAAGGCGATCACCGAACCGGCCGAACTGGTGTTGGCGTAGGTATCCAGAATCACCGGCGCCTCGCCTTCCTGGGCATCGCGACCGAGCAGCTTGCGGGCGATCAGCAGGTTCATGTTGAGGTTGGCCTGGTGCAGCCAGAAGCGCTTCACGTCGGTGATGTTTATCTGGTTCTCGTTCAGGTGGGCGGCGATCAGCTCGGCGACCATCGGGCAGACTTCCTTGAACACCTTGCGGCCTTCCTGGACGAACAGCTTGTCCGGCGCGCCGATGCCCTCTTCCGCCGCGCGATTGAGGAAGCCGAAGTTGTTGCGGATATTGTTGGAGAACTGGGTCAGCAGCTTGGTGCCGACGATGTCCCACTGGTATTGCGAGGTGGCCAGATCGGCGCGCTCGATGATCACCGCAGTGGCGCCATCGCCGAAGATGAAGTGGCTGTCGCGGTCGCGAAAATTCAGGTGACCGGTACAGATCTCCGGGTTGACCATCAGCACCGCACGGGCCTGGCCAGTCTGGATCGCGGTGGTGGCGGCCTGGATGCCGAAGGTGGCCGAGGAGCAGGCCACGTTCATGTCGTAGCCCCAGCCGTTGATGCCGAGGGCGGCCTGTACTTCGATGGCCACGGCCGGGTAGGCACGCTGCAGGTTCGAGCACGCAACGATCACCCCATCGATATCGGCGACGGTCTTGCCAGCGCGCTGCAGGGCTTCCTTGGTGGCGCCCACGGCCATCTCGCAGAGAATGCCCCACTCCTCGTTGCTGCGTTCGGCAATGCGCGGGGTCATGCGCTGCGGGTCGAGGATGCCGGCCTTGTCGATCACATAGCGGCTCTTGATGCCCGACGCCTTCTCGATGAAGGCCGCGTTGGACTCGGTCAGCGCCGCGACTTCGCCGCGCTCGATGGCGGCCGCATTGTCGGCGTTGAACTGCTGTACATAGGCGTTGAAGGAAACCACCAGCTCCTCGTTGGAGATGCTGTTAGCCGGGGTATACAGGCCAGTGCCACTGATTACTGCTTTGTGCACGGGGCGTTCCTCTTATTCTGGGTCGTCGGCGCGACCAGTTGTGCGATAAGCCTGCGGCCAGCCGCAGGCAGAAATTCTTGGTCAAGCGAGGCGTCAGCGCCAGGCAGTGGCACGCCCCGCTTTAAAGCATCAAGTTTGCCACAGCCGGGCTCGCGCCGCTGCCTCGGCAGACTGCCGGTGGGCTACCCCGCTGTAACGGGAGATGCTTGCCAGAGCGAGTGAGACACAGAGAAGAAGCAGGTAGTTTCGCCAATCATGCGGCCAAATGACAGGTAGCTCGCCGCCACGATGGAAGCCGGGCACCGCACGGGCATGCCCGCACTGGCCCCATGCGGCTCACCCGCTCGCCTTGCACGAGCGGGTGAGCGGCTTATCAATTGCAGTTGGCGTTCGGGGTAGCCGCTACCACAGTACTGAAGTGGTAGCTGTAGTCGCCGTCGACCGCCTGGGTGCCGCTGCTGCCGGCATGCTCGCCGATGATCCAGGTCTGCGCCTTGGGAATGCCGCCGTCGGCATAGGCGGCAATATCAGTGGTGGCGTTGCCGTAGGCGCGCACGATGTTCAGGCCGACCTGCTCGCGCAGGTACTTCACATAATTGGTCTTGTGCGCCTGGGTGTCCGGCGGAATCGGGCCGTCGCCGTAGGGATTGGAGCGGTAGTGCCACTGCGGGATGCCCTGGTAGTCGAACCACTGGCGGGCATCCTTGGTCACCCAGTACGGCCGCGCGGTGAGGAACACCAGCTGGTAGCCCTTGTCGCGGTAGGCCTTCACCGTCTGCGGCGCGTAGTAGTAGGCCTGTGCGGTCTTGACCCCGACGTAGTCGGCATAGGCCTCGAAGTCGTTGATAGTCAGCGTGCCATCGATATCGAACAGCACGGCCGGGCGGTTGGGGTCGACCACGCTGAGGTAACCGTCGACCTGGCTGAGGTCGCCTTCGACCACGAAACGCAGGCGGTACTCGCCCACCGGCCGGGTGCCGACGGCCACGTTGATCTTGCCGTCGCTATCGGTGGTATGGCGGCCGAGGTAGCTCCAGCCGCCCATGCCGGTGCCGTACAGGTAGGCATGCACGTACTCGCCTTCCAGATCCTTGTGCAATACCGCGTCGTAGTCGAACTTGGCGGTGACGGTGGCCGCCTGGCCGCTGCGCACCATCTGGTCGTGGACCATGTGCCAGGGCTTGTACAGGCCGGCCAGCACCGTGCTGCCAAAGTGGCGGAAACTCTTCTTCGCCGGTTTGGTGAAACTCGGCGGGTTGGCGGGGCTTTGGAAGTCCGGGCATTGGGCGCTGGCCTGGGCACTCAGGGCCAGCAGGGTGAGAGCTGCGAGAACACGCATCGCTACATTTCCTTATGGTTCGTTGTTGTTATGGCGCATCCCCGAAGCGGGGCGCGCTAGAAGTTAAGCAGCGATTGTTAAGCCGACATGAATACCCAGAGCGCCGCCGCGCACGGCCGAGCGCGCCACGCCCACCGACAAGCTCTGGCGTGCGGTTGGCAATCCTTTGATCGGCGCCTCGACTTTGCCGACGTGTGATCGACATCACCTATCGCCCACCACCGATCGGCCTCTGCCGAGCCGGCGCGCAGCGTATCTGAGGTTGCGGGTCGGAATCGTCCCAGCAGGACGTCGCACAAAATCTGATCCAAACTGGGTTGAGCCTGCGCCACCGGGAGATGGTCGGGCCACACCGCGAGGAGGCCACTGCAGTACGCCCCTCTGCCGCCATAGCCCACGCACATACCGCCCTTCCACCATCGAGGATGCTGAAGTGTTCGCCGCAAATACCATTTTCCTGGTGGTCGACGATGTCGAGTCCATGCGCAAGATCAACGCCGCCCAGCTACGCACCCTCGGCGCCCACAATATTCTCCTGGCCAACAATGGTGCCGACGCCTTGCGCATCCTCACCCGCCAGCCGGTCAACGTGATCCTCTCGGACTGGAACATGCCGGTGATGGACGGCCTGGAGCTGTTGCAGACGGTGCGCGCGCACCCGCGCCTGGCGCACCTGCCGTTCATCATGATCACCGCTGAATCGGACCGCGCGCAGATCCTCCAGGCGGCAGAAGCCGGGGTCAGCGACATCCTGCTCAAGCCCTATACCAGCCAGGAAATGGGTCAGCGGGTCGAGCGCGCCATGCAGCGGCAACCCCGCGAGCCCGTTGCCAACCGCAGCACAGCAGCAGCCAGCGCCGAGGCGCCCGGCGCCCCGGCCGAGGGGGCGGCGCAACCGCGCGAGAAGCAGCGGCCCACCCTGCTGGTGGTGGACGACGTAGCGGACAACCTGATGCTGATCTCCGGCCTGTTCAAGGACGAGTTCCGCGTGCGCATCGCCCACAACGGCCAGAAGGCGCTGGATATCTGCACCTCGGACGACCCGCCGGACTTGCTGCTGCTCGACATCATGATGCCCGACATGGACGGCTTCCAGGTGGCCGAGCAGCTGCGCGGACACCCCACGGCCTGCAACCTGCCGCTGATTTTCATCACCGCCATGACCGATGCCGAGTCGCGGCAGAAGGGTCTGGAGCTGGGCGCCGTGGACTTCGTGACCAAGCCGATCGACCCGGCGCTGCTGCAACTGCGGGTACGCAACCTGCTGCGCTATGTGGCGCTGCACAAGAACCTGCAGACCGACTACGACAACATGCTGGAGCTCAGCCGCCTGCGCGAGGATGTCGAACGCATCACCCGCCACGACCTCAAGGGCCCGCTGGCCGGGATCATCGGCCTGGTGCAGAACCTCGCCAACGAATGCAAGCTGAAGCCGCAGCAGGCCGAAATGCTCCATCTGGTGGAAGAAAGCAGCCTGCAGCTGATGCAGATGGTCAACCTGTCCAACGAGTTGTACAAGATCGAAACCGGCCGCTTCCAGCTGGACGCCAAGCCGATCGACCTGGCCCTGATGCTCCGCCGCCTGCTGGGCACCACCGGAGCGGCCTTCGCCGAAAAGGAGCTGCAGCTGGACCTGCAGCTACCGAAAGGCGGCGCCCCTCAGGGCCTGGGCGACGCCATGCTGTGCTACTCGCTGCTGCAAAACCTGCTGAAGAATGCTTGCGAGGCCGCCCCACCACAGAGCCAGGTGAACCTCCGGCTGAGCCAGGAGGATGGGCGGGTACAGCTGTGCATGGAGAACCAGCCGGCCGTGCCGCTGGAAATCCGCGAACGCTTCTTCGACAAGTTCGCCACCTACGGCAAGCAGGGCGGCACCGGCCTCGGCACCTACTCGGCGAAGCTGCTCAGCGAGGCGCAGCACGGCCAGCTGGAGCTGCAGGTCGATGATGACGCGGACCTGACCCGGCTGCTCTTCTCCCTGCCCAGTGCAGCAGCCCAGCCGCCGGCTTGAACAGCCCGCCGCAGCCAAACGCCAGCCTGCCGAGATGCCGCTGGCGCAATGGCGGCCAACGCGGCAACCTTGGGCCAGCTGCCACCGAGAGACGGACATGCACCTGCACACCTGGCTGATCTACCTGATCGCGATTACCGGCTTGGCCCTGACGCCCGGCCCCAACGGCCTGCTCGCCCTCACCCACGGCGCGCTCTACGGCCACCAGCGCACGCTGTGGACCATCGCCGGCGGCGTACTGGGCTTCGTCCTGCTGATGGCCCTGTCGATGTTCGGTCTCGCCGCCCTGCTGCAGGCCTCGGCCAATGCCCTGGTGGTGCTCAAGTGGCTCGGCGGCGCCTATCTGATCTGGCTCGGTCTGCAGCTCTGGCGGGCCCCGGCCCTGCACCTCACGGCAGTCGCCCCGACCGCACTGAAGCCCGGCCCGACGCTGCTGCGCCAGGGCCTGCTGTCGGCCATCTCCAACCCCAAGGTGATTCTGTTCTACGGCGCCTTCCTGCCGCAGTTCCTCGATCCGGCTGGCAACCTCTGGCTGCAATTTGCCGTGATGGCACTGACCTTCGCCCTAGTCGAGGGCCTGGTGGAATACATCCTGGCCCGCCTCGCCCAGCGCATTCGGCCCTGGCTGGAGCGCAGCGGCAAGACCTTCAATCGCTGCTGCGGCGGCATGTTCGCGGCAATGGGCACGGCCCTGCCACTGACCCGCTGAAAACGCCAGCGGAAGAATCTTTGCCCACGCTTGTGCTTAAGCTATGCACTGCGCCAGTCACCTGGCAGTCCCTCGCCAACCCGGTATTGCCATGCGCTTGTTGCCACTTGCCCTGCTGCTGTTGAGCGCAACCCTCGGCGCCGAGGAGCGGCCCTTGCGCTTCTCCGTGATCGAGAGCTGGGCCATGCCGATGATGCAGATCGACAACGGCAAGGCCACCGGCGGCATCCTTTACGACCTGCAGATGCGCCTGGCGCAGAAGGTCGGGCGGCGCGCCGAGCTGCTGGTCATGCCACGCCTGCGCGTGCAGCAGATGCTGGTGCGCGGCGAGATCGACGTGCGCTGCTACGTCAACCCGGCCTGGCTGCAGGAGCCCCACCACCAGTACATCTGGAGCGTGCCTTTCATGGTTCAGCGCGACCTGCTGGTTAGCCGCCCTAGCGACAAGCTGGCCCCGCTGCCGGGTGAAACCATCGGCACCGTGCTGGGCTTCATCTATCCGCAACTGCAAAGCCAGTTCAATACGGGTCAATTGGTGCGCGAAGACTCACGCACCCAGGAACTGGCCCTGACCAAGCTGGTCGCCGAACGTTATCGCTTCACTGTCAGCAATGAACTGTCCCTGAACTGGTTCAACCGCCAGCAGCCGGCCAACCGCAAGCTGCCGGCAGTCCGTGAAGTCGCCAGCGACCTGGTCGCCTGTATCGTCCGTGACGCACCGGATGTGCCAACCATGCCCCTGCTGCGCGCCCTGGTGCAGATGAGCAACGACGGTGAGTTCACCGCCATCCTGGCCAAGTACCGCTGAGACCGTCCTGCTGTATCCGGAGTCGAATGAAGTCTGTGCAGCAGAACAATTCCACCGCCAGGCTGATCGACTAGACTGCCGCCTCCCATTCTCGTAAGGACACGCCATGGACAACGTCTACAAAGCCCCCGAAGCCGCCCTCATTGACTCCGCCACAACGGCCGGCAGTACTGCCTTCTTCGTCACCTCGATCCGCAAGATGGCCATTCTGTACATCGCTACCCTAGGGTCTGTTGCCGTTTCGTTCACGGCCGCGACGGAGCCTGTTTTTGCGCGGGGCTAGGCGCGAGACGCGAGGTTTGGTCGTCCAAATGAGCCGTTGAGTAACGACGTCCCGCGCAAAAACGGGCCCGTCCCTACGGGTTGCGCGCCAAATCGCGCCATGCGTCGTTGCGTGACTTGCCAAGGGAATAACCATTGCCTGCGTCCCACGCCTAGCCTGGCGCGATTTTGCGCAGCAACGCGGTTCGCGAACGAAACGGCAACAGACCCTGGCCTGTACGTCCTCTACTGGGGCTACAAGCAGTGGGACAGCCAGCGCCACAGCATGCCGAAGCGGATCATGCCGGTGTGGCGCTCGATCTTTATCATCTTCTTCATGCACAGCCTGGCGCGCCGGATTGGCGAGCGCCTGCAGGCCCAGGGCCAGCCACTCGGCAAGCCCAGCGGCGCAGCGACCTTGTTCGTGGTGCTGGTGGTGCTCGGCGCCGTGCTCGGCAGCGTCACCTCGCGCAACGAGGTGCCGGTCATCATCGATGTCCTGGTGCTGCTCCTGCAGCTCGCCTCGTTGCTGCCGATGATCAGTATCCAGCGCCAGGCCAACCTGGCCAGCGGCGACCCGGAAGGTACCAGCAACAGCAGCATGTCCGGCAGCAACATCGCCTTCCTGATCCTCGGCGGCATGCTCTGGCTGCTCTATCTGGCCGGCCTGGTGATGATCATCCTGCTCGGCGGCGCCTGATTCACTTCGCCAGAGCCAGCCCTGGCTCTGGCCCCTCCTCACAACCCCGACTTCAACTTGCTGAACGCCCGCGTCAGCGCCCGGTTGAAGGCCGGACTGTTGTCGTTCTTGGTGTACAGCTTGGCGCGCAGTTCCTGCGGCGGATAAGTACCGGGGTCGGCGAGGATCGCCGGATCGACCGTGGCATTCGCCGCCGGCACCGCGTTGGCGTAGTAGATGGTGTTGCTGATGGCGCCGATCACCTCGGGCGTCATCAGGTGATCCATCAGCGCCAGCGCTTCCTGCGGGTGCGGCGCATCCGCCGGAATGACCATCGCATCGAACCAGATCAGCGTGCCTTCGCGCGGAATGCTGTAGTGCAGGCTGTACGGCTTGCCCGCCTGCTGCGCCTGGCCGGCGGCGATCGACACGTTGCCGTTCCACGACATCGCCAGACAGGTATCGCCGTTGGCCAGGTCGGCGATATTGCGGTCGTTGTCGAAGTAGCGGATCGACGGCCGCACCTTGGCCAGGTGCGCCTCGGCCAGCTTGAGGTCGTCGAGGCTCTGTCGGTTGATGTCCAGGCCCAAGTAGCGAAAGGTCGCGGCGAACACCTCGTTGGGATCGTTGAGGAAGCTCACTCCACAGTCGGCAAACTTCGCCACCACCTGCGGGTCGAGCAGCATCGCCCAGCTATCGGTCGGCGCGTCGGCCATGCGCTTGGCGATGGCCTCCTTCTGGTAGCCGACACCGGTGGTGCCCCACACATACAACCCCGCGTAGCGATTGCCTGGATCGAAGGCGGCCATGTGCCCGGTGAACTCCGCATCGAGCCCGGCGAAGTGCGGCAACGCGGCCTTGTCCAGCGGCTGCAACGCGCCACTGCTGATCGCCCGCTGCAAGTGCTGGCCGGCAGTCAACACCAGGTCGTAGCCACTGCGCCCGGTGAGCAGCTTGGTCTCCACCGTCTCCAGCGAGTCGAAGTGATCGGCGATCACCTTGATCCCGGTTTTCTTTTCGAAGGCAGACAGGGTGTCCGGCGCCAGGTATTCGCTCCAGATATACAGGTTGACCTGTTTCGCGGCCTCGGCCGCCTGCGCATTCGCGCAGGCGGCCAGACCCAGGGCCAGCAGGGTTGCGTGCAGTTTCATCGGAGCCTCCTCAGCGCTTGGGCGCGGCGTATTGCGGCATGGTGATGCAGGCAACGTTGCCGCCCCCAAGAAGAATCTCCCGCGAGTTCTCGATGCCAAGGATGCGGTGCTTGGGGAACAGCTCGGCCAGGGTGGCCTGGGCCACGCGATCGCAGGGGTCATTGAACAGCGGCACGACGATGGCCGAGTTGCCGGCGTAGTAGTTGATGTAGGAGGCGCAGATCTGCGTGCCGGCCTGGCGCGTATGGGTGGCGTCGTCCTGATCGAGTCCCTCGGCCTCTTCCGCCGTCCATTCCAGCACACGCGGTTGCGGCAGCTTGTGCACTTCCAGCTCGCGGCCCTGGGCATCGCGGGTGCTGCGCAGGATGTCGTAGGCCTCCTGGTAGATTTCCCACTGCGGGTCGTTGCGGTCGTCGGTCCACTGCTGCACCACCACGCCGGGGCGCACGAAGCAGGCCAGGTCGTCGATATGGCCGTCGGTTTCGTCGAACTTGCAGCCGCGCGGCAGCCAGATCACCTGCTCGGCACCCAGGTAGTCGCTGAGTCGGCGGGTCATCTCGTCCTTGCCCAGGTGGGCGTTGCGGTTGCGATTGAGCAGGCACTGCTCGGTGGTCAGCAGGGTGCGCTGGCCATCGGTCTGGATGCCGCCCATCTCGGCGATAAAGGGCGCGCGGTAGCGGTCGTAGCCTTCGATCTCGAGGATCTTCTGCGCGATCTGGTCATCCTTGTCCCACGGGTAGTAGAGGCCGCCGTCGAGGCCGCCGTAGGCGTTGAACTCGAAGTCCACGCCGCGCACCTCGCCGCTGTCGTCATTGACCAGGAAGGCCGGGCCGCTGTCGCGGAACCAGGTGTCGTTGCAGGTCATTTCCACCACCCGCACATGGGCCGGCAGCTGACGGCGGGCGTTGGCGTACTGGCTGGCCGAGGCGCATACGGTGACCGGTTCACTGGTCGCGATAGCGCTGACGATATCGACCCAGACTTTCTGCGCCGGCTTGGCGCCGTTGCGCCATACGTCGGTGCGCTCCGGCCAGCCGAGCCAGCAACGGGCCTTGGGTTCGAATTCGCCGGGCAGGCGGAAGCCGTCGGTTTTCGGGAGGGAGGTCAGGGAACGGGCCATTGCTAGGTACTCGTCGGTGGCTGTTGGATAGCTCGACAGTACCCGTGGCAGAGCGCCCGCGACCAATGACCATTATCGCGGGATAGCTGAATTCAATTCACAGATCGACCAACTGATCGGTGAACCACTCGACGAACTGCGCCACCGCCGGTTTGTCCAGACGCAGGCGTTCGCAGACCAGTGCGTATTGCCCGAGTGAAGCCACGCTGGCAGCGAACGGGCGCACCAGGCGGCCGCTGGCCAGGTCCTCGGCACTGGTCAGGTTGTCGCCGATGGCTACGCCCTGCCCCCGCGCCGCTGCCTCCATGGTCAGCCCGGCATGGCCGAGATACAGATGACGCTGCGGCTGGATATCGCCAGCATGGGTGGTCAGCCAGGCGGTCCAGGTCTTGCCGTCCTGATCGTCGTGCAACAGGCAGTGGCGCGCCAGGTCGCGTGGGTGCTTGAGCGGCAGCTGGTTGAACAGGCCGGGGCTGCACACCGGAAAGAACAGCAGGGTCGGCAAGGGCCGCACGAAGTAGGCACTGCCATCCGCCGGGCCGGTGCCGTAGGTGATCGCCAGGTCGATCGGATCAAAGGGCTGGGTCGCTTCCAGCGGCTGCTCGTAGAGGTGCAGGGTGATCTGCGGATAGCGCTCGCTGAAATCGGCCAGGCGGCCAATCAGCCACTTCTGCGCCAGCTCGGCAGTCACCGCGATACGCAGTTGCGCCTGGGAGCCGGGGTCGCGCAATTCATCACAGGCCTCGCCGATCAGCTCGAAGGCCTGCTGCAGGCTGCGCAACAGGCGCTTGGCTTGCGGCGTGGGGCGCACCTGGCGGCCGTCGCGCTGAAACAGCGGCGTGCCGAGTTGCTCTTCGAGCTGGCGGATCTGGTGGCTGACCGCGCTGTCGGTGACGCACAGTTCGGCAGCCGCACGGCCGAAGTGCGCATGCCGCGCGGCACACTCGAAGGTACGCAGCGCGGTGAGAGATGGCAGGCGACGCATGGCTACAGGCTTCCCGGCAAAAGCCGGCATGCTTGCTCAGCAGGCACGCCGGCGTCCAATCGATATTCGCCGGATATCAGGGTTTTGGCATATCCGGGCGAATATCGAAACCACCCTGATTCTCACTGACGATGCGGAAGGCGTAGGTCTCGCCAGCCGTCACTGGCACCGCCAGCTCGCGCAACAGGCGGCCCATGCTGCACAGGGTATCGTCCTGTTTATCCAGAGTGATGCCTACCACTCGCGTCCCCGCCGGCACCTGGAAGGAGGCCACTTCGCCGACGCCGATACGCGCCGCCACCTGGCGATCCACTTCGATGGCCACATAGCAGCCGCCGCCCATCATGCCCAGGTCACGATTGACCACGATCTGCCCAGCCCCTTCACGCACCTCCTGGAAAGCCAGCAGGCGGTCGGCCGGCACCTGTTTCACATGCTCCGGATCGGCACGAAAGGACGAACAACCGGCCAGCAACAGCAACGGCAGAATTGCAGAGATCAAGCGCATGGAAGCCCTCCTTGGGCGATCTGGGATGCACCCCAGTATTGGCGCTTTCGGCGCTACGACTCAAGTAGCGACCGCTCGGCCTACTACCGAGACCAGGCGCCGCTCAGTGTTCCAGCCAGGTCCGGCGCAGCTGCGCCATGCTGCCATCTGCCTTGAGCCGCAGCAGCTCGGCCTGCCAGCGCTGGACCAGTTCATCCGGCAAGGCCCGGGAAAAGCTCAGGTAGCTGATCGCTGGAGCCACGCGATAAACCTGCTCCACCGCATCGGCCTCGACCTTGGCACGCACCAGCAGATCAGGCACTTGCAGCTCATCCATCGCCAGCAGCGGTTGCCGACCGGCCAGCAGCATGAGCATGGCCGTCAGCGAGGTTTCGGACAGCACCAGATTGCTGAAGCCTTCGCCCTGCAGGAAGGTGTGGGTGTAGAAGGCACGCGGCAGCAGGATGCCGGAGAACTGCTTGGCTTCGGCCAGGCTGGCAATCCGGATGCCCGAGCCGGCACGCGCATAGAAACTGGTCCGCGACTCCAGCAACGGCCCCACCCACTTGAACAGGCTCTCGCGCTCGACCGTGCGTTTGGGGCAGACCAGCACGATGTTGGGCTCGGCCAGGCCGATCTGGTAGGCGCGCGACCAGGGCAACACCTCGATCGGCGTGGTGTCCCCGAGGCGCAACTGGATCGCCTTGACCACCTCGACACAGAAACCGGTCACTTGGCCGTCACGCGTAAATGCCAGTGGCGGCACCTCGGTCGTGAGGATGCGCAGCTCGCCCGCTACAGCTACATTGCTGCCAATCAGCAGAAGCAGCATCCCTGCCCAGCAAACTACTGCAGCCCTCATCGCCTGACTCCATGGATCTCGAGTTCTAGGTATAGGCCTGCTGTCGGTCACATACCAGCCAATCCGGCATGACGCGCCAGCCAGTTGTTTGTGTGGGCTGCAAAAAATTGGCTAAGGTCGGCAAGCGTTGCACGGGCGCCCAGCGGCAACAGCTGGTACACCCTGGCCGAGCAATGGCTGCGACGCCAGCTGGCCGACGAAGAGGCCCGCTGTCCAGCAGAGTCGCTGCAGCTGGAGTCCTGAGCCAACATCGCAACCGGCCTGACATCGGCTTTAGCCGACTGGGACCTGCCGGCCAGGTATACTCCCGCCCCCTCCCCCTCTGGCTCGCCGTGAACCGTCATGACTTCCAAACCCTCGCCTGACCAAGCCACCGCTGTCACTCAGAGCGAAGCAACGCTCGACGCCGACAGCCCAGCCGAACCAACCGGCAAGCCGGTGATTCCGGCCTTCAGCTTCCCCTTCGCGCCGGCCACCTTCGCGCCGGGCAAGGGCGATAACCAGCCCTGGCACCAGAAGGGCAACAAGTCCGCGCACGAAAAGAAGATCGGCGCCGCCCCACCCGGGACTCGCCGCTCGATGGGCAAGCGCTAGGGTCTGTGCCATCTGCCTGACTGCCGGCAGCAGCGGGTAGGCAGCGCCCGGGCTTTGCACTAGCCTTGGCGCCGCCATTCGAGGCCAGCCCAGCGGACGCTCCCATGTTCAAACGCAGCTTCAATTCGCTTCTCACCACCTGGCTGGCCGGCCTGCTGGCGCTGTTGCCACTGGCCCTGAGCCTGGCCCTGCTGGGCTGGCTGGTGAGCCTGCTCAACCAACTGATCGGCCCCACCAGCTTTGTCGGCAAACTGTTCGCCGGGCTGGGCCAGCCCTTCGTCAGCAGTCCATTGCTGGCCTGGTTGCTGGGCACCCTGGCGCTACTGGTGGCGCTCTATCCGCTCGGCCTGGCCGTGCAGCTCGGCCTCAAGGGCCCGTTGCGCCGCCTGTTCGACCGCACCCTGCGGCGCATCCCGCTGCTCGGCAACCTGTATGGCCTGGCCGATCGCTTCGTCGGCCTGCTCGACCAGCAGGAAGGCGCCGACCTGGCGGCCATGCGTCCGGTCTGGTGCTTCTTCGGCGGCGACGGCACGGCGGTGCTGGCCCTGCTGCCCAACCCGCAGCCCATCGAGATCAACGGCCGCGCCTACCACGCCATCCTGGTGCCGACCGCGCCCGTACCGGTCGGCGGCGGCCTGCTGTATGTGCCGGTGGAATGGGTCAAGCCAGCGGAAATGGGCATGGACCGCTTCACCAGCATCTATGTATCGATGGGCATCACCCCGCCCAAGGCTTGAGGATGCGAGCGATCCCCCGCCGGATCGTCCTGAACAAGGTCTGCGGCAGAGCCGACCCGGCGCACGGATTCGCCTGGTCAGCTTTCCGGACACGGCAAGCTGGGCCAGACTGAGCGCTTCGCCCACCTCTGGAGACTTCTGCCATGCGCCCTCTTCTGCTGAGTCTTTTACTGTTCTGCAGCGCCTTCACCCAGGCTGCCATCCAGACCCGCGAGATGCCCTATACCGGCCCCGATGGCACCCAGCTGATCGGCTACCTGGCCTGGGACGACGCCATTGCCGGCGCACGCCCCGGTGTGGTCGTGGTGCATGAGTGGTGGGGCCTCAACGACTACGCCAAGCGCCGCGCCCGCGACCTCGCCGCCCTCGGCTACAGCGCCCTGGCCATCGACATGTATGGCGGTGGCAAGAACACCCAGCACCCGGACGATGCCAAGGCCTTCATGAGCGCCGCCATGGCCAGCAGCGAGGCGGCCAAGGAACGCTTCAACGCGGGCCTGGAACTGCTCAAGGCCCAGCCGCAGACCGACCCGGCACGCCTGGCCGCGATCGGCTACTGCTTCGGCGGCAAGGTGGTGCTGGACATGGCTCGCCAGGGCGTGCCGCTGGCCGCGGTGGTCAGTTTCCACGGCGCGCTGGCCACCGCCACCCCGGCCATGCCAGGCAGCGTCAAGGCCAAGGTGCTGGTCGAACATGGCGCCGCCGACAGCTTCATCACGCCGCAGCAGATCAGTGACTTCAAGACGGAAATGGACAAGGCCGGCGCCGACTACCGCTTCGTCGAACTGCCCGGCGCCAAGCACGGTTTCAGCAACCCGGATGCCGATGCGCACAAAGGCCACGGCCTCGACCTCGGCTACCAGAAAGCAGCCGACGAGCGCTCCTGGGCCGATATGCAGGCGCTGTTCCAAGACGTATTTGCCAAATAGCTGGCAAAAAAAACGGGAGCCCTGCCGGGCTCCCGCACTCACTCAGTAGAGTAAATCCACAGCGGCAAATTGCCGGATGTGGCTACAACCTCACCAGCGCTCACTTGGAACGCATGTCCCATATTGGCAAAAAACAAGCGCTTGCTCTGTAGCGCTTCGTTACGCCTGTGCAAAGAAATGTAAACGGCTGGCCCGTCCCTGCGCTGCACGGCAGAATGCCGGCATGAATCACTTGCCACCTTTCTGCAGCCTGCTGCCCTCCGCCTGGCCCGCCCCCCTCGAATTGCCGGGGGCGCAACTGGTGCGCGCGCAGTTCGACCCCGCGCAACTGCACGCCGAGGATTTTCAGCGCTGCGGCATTGCCGCGGTCAACGGGGTGGCCAAGCGCCAGGGCGAATACCTGGCCGGGCGCCTGTGTGCCCGCGAGGCACTACGCCAGCTGCACGGCAAACCCAGCGTGCCGGAGCGCGGTGAGGATGGCGCGCCGCAGTGGCCGCTCGGCGTGGTCGGCTCCATCACCCACGGCGCCGGCCAGGCCGCTGCACTGGTGGCCCACGCCCGCGACTGGCAAGGCCTTGGCCTGGATGTGGAGCAACAGCTCAGCGCCACCCGCGCCGCCAAGCTGGCCGGCGAGATCCTCACCCCGGCCGAGCTGGAGCGCGCCAGCGGACTGCAGCCCGAGGCCTTCGCCCGCCTGGTGACCCTGACCTTTTCCCTCAAGGAGAGCCTGTTCAAGGCGCTCTATCCGCTGGTGCGCCAGCGCTTCTACTTCCACGACGCCGAGCTGTTGCACTGGAGCGAGGATGGCCGCGCACGACTGCGCCTGCTGATCAACCTGAACAGCGACTGGCCGACTGGCAGCGAGCTGGATGGCCAGTTCGCCGAGTTCGATGGCTATTTGCTGAGTTTGCTTGGGGTAGCTGCGTAGCCCGTCAAAAGCACCCTCTCCCCAACCCTCTCCCATAAATGGGAGAGGGAGCAGTCCGTGACCCGGATAAAATCCGCTGAGACCTGATAGGCCGCTCCCGGATTACATCCGGGCTACCAAGAACCAGAGTCCATAGCCTGAATGTAATCCGGGGATCCCACCTCTCGCAACGCAGAACCCAACCGACTTGCACCAAGTCGCAGCACAGCTCCCCTCTCCCATTTATGGGAGAGGGGCCGGGGGAGAGGGTTGCGCAGAAACGCCCTTGCCGAGCAACCCAAGATCAAGCCAGCTCCGCCCGCAACTGCCGCGCCGCCGCCACCATGTTCACCAGCGCCGCTTCGGTCTCCGGCCAGGCGCGGGTCTTCAGGCCGCAGTCCGGGTTGACCCACAGCCGCTCGACCGGCACACGCTGTGCGGCCTTGCGCAGCAGGCGCAGCATCTCGGCGCTATCCGGCACCCGTGGCGAATGGATGTCGTACACCCCCGGACCGATCTCGTTGGGGTAGGCGAAAACTTCGAACGCCTGCAATAACTCCATGTCCGAGCGCGACGTCTCGATGGTGATCACGTCGGCATCCATCGCCGCGATGGACTCGATCACGTCGTTGAACTCGCTGTAGCACATGTGCGTGTGGATCTGCGTTTCGTCGCGCACGCCACTGGCACACAGGCGGAAGGACTCGGTCGCCCAGTTCAAGTACCCCTGCCATTGTGCCTGGCGCAGCGGCAGCCCTTCGCGGAAGGCGGCTTCGTCGATCTGGATGACCTTGATCTCGGCGGCTTCCAGGTCCACCACCTCGTCACGAATCGCCAGCGCCAACTGCCGTGCCTGCTGTTCGCGGGAGATATCGTCGCGCGGGAAGGACCACATCAGCATGGTCACCGGGCCGGTAAGCATGCCCTTCATCACTTTGTCGGTGAGGCTTTGCGCATAGCTACTCCACGCCACCGTCATCGGCTGTGGGCGGCTCAGGTCGCCATAGATGATCGCCGGCTTGACGCAGCGCGAACCGTAGCTCTGCACCCAGCCGAAGCGGGTGAAGGCGTAGCCATCCAGCTGCTCGGCGAAGTACTCGACCATATCGTTGCGCTCGGCCTCGCCATGCACCAGCACGTCCAGGCCGAGCTGCTCCTGCACGGTGACGGCATGGCGGATCTCGCTGTGCATGGCCTCGGTGTACTCGACCGCCGATAGCTTGCCGGCCTTGAACGCCTGGCGCGCCAGACGGATCGCCGAGGTCTGCGGAAAGGAACCAATGGTGGTGGTGGGAAACGCCGGCAGTTGCAGACGCGCACGCTGCTGCTCGATGCGCACGGCGAACGGCGACCGACGCTGGCTGTCGGCCGGAGTGATAGCGGCCAACCGTGCCTGCACCGCCGGTTTGTGAATACGCGGCGATTGCGCGCGGCTGGCCTGCACCGCACGGCTCTGCGCCAGAGCCGTCTGCACCCGGGCATCCTGCGGGTCATTCAGCGCGGCGGCCAGCAGCGCGACTTCCGCGCACTTCTGCACGGCAAACGCCAGCCAGCTCTTCAGCTCTGCATCCAGCTGGTCCTCGCGCCCCAGGTCGACCGGGCTGTGCAGCAGCGAACAGCTCGGCGCCAGCCACAGGCGGCTGCCCAGGCGCTCATGGGCCTGCTGCAACACCTCCAAGGCCTGCTGCAGATCCGTGCGCCAGACATTGCGCCCGTTGACCACACCGAGCGACAGCACCTTGTAGGCCGGCAGGCGGTCGAGGATCGCAGGGAACTGTTCCGGCGCGCGCACCAGGTCGATATGCAGGCCATCCACCGGCAGCCCGGCGGCCAGGCCGAGGTTGTCTTCCAGGCCGGCGAAATAGGTGGCGATCAGCTTCTTGCCCGGCTCGCGCTGGAGGATGTTGTAGGCACGCTCGAAGGCATTCTTCCAGTCCTGCGGCAGGTCGAGGGCGAGGATCGGCTCGTCGATCTGCACCCACTCCACGCCCTGGGCCGCCAGACGCTGGAGGATTTCGCCATAGACCGGCAGCAGTCGCTCGAGCAGGTCGAGTTTGTTGAACTCGCTGCCCTTGGCCTTGCCCAGCCACAGGTAGGTCAGTGGGCCGATCAGCACCGGCTTGAGGTTGTGGCCCAGGGCCTTGCCCTCCTCGACTTCCTCGAACAGCTGCTCCCAGCTCAGCTCGAACTGCTGGTCGGCACTGAATTCGGGGACCAGGTAGTGGTAGTTGGTATCGAACCACTTGGTCAGCTCTTGGGCAGACGCGGGCTGGGCATGGGCACCGCCGCAGCAGGCGTTCGGGCTGCGCGGGTTCGCGGAAGCGCCCCGCGCCATGGCGAACAGGGTATCCAGGGTCGGTTTGCCGCCGTGCGGACGAAAGCGCGCGGGGATCACGCCGAAGGCCAGCGAATGGCTGAGCACCTGGTCATACCAGGCGAAGTCGCCGACCGGCAGCAGCTCGATGCCGGCGTCTTTCTGTAGCTGCCAGTGGGCGGCGCGCAGCTGGCGGCCGACGGCGCGCAGGCCGGCTTCGTCCAGTTCGCCCTGCCAGTGGGCCTCGAGGGCTTTCTTCAGTTCGCGGTCGCGGCCAATGCGGGGGAAGCCGAGGTTATGGGCCAGTGCCATGGGTCTATCTCCTTGTTCGTCAGTGGCACCATTCTCGACACCCGACCGCACATGAGACAAACTCAACATATTCGCGATGATCAACAGTTTTACTCACCATCATCGTAGGGTGGATAACGCTCCGCTTATCCACCAGCAACCCGCACAGCCCAAGTGGTGGATGCACAGAGCGTCATCCACCCTACATCGCGAGGCCGCCATGCTGGAAATCCGCCACCTGAAAACCCTGCACGCCCTGCGCGAGGCCGACAGCCTGGTGGAAGCCGCCGAGCGCCTGCACCTGACCCAGTCGGCGCTGTCGCACCAGTTCAAGGAGCTGGAGAGCCAGCTCGGACTGTCGCTGTTCATCCGCAAGACCAAGCCGGTGCGCTTCACCAGCGCCGGCCTGCGCCTGCTGCAACTGGCCGACAGCCTGCTGCCGCAGATGCGCGCCGCCGAACGCGACCTCACGCGCCTGGCCGGTGGCACCGCCGGGCGTCTGCACATGGCCATCGAATGCCACAGCTGCTTCCAGTGGCTGATGCCGACCATCGACCAGTTCCGCGACGCCTGGCCGGAGGTCGAGCTGGACCTGGCCTCCGGTTTCTCCTTCGCCCCGCTACCGGCCCTGGCCCGAGGCGACCTTGACCTGGTGGTGACGTCCGACCCGGTGGAACTGGCTGGCATCACTTACGTGCCGCTGTTCACCTACGAGGCCATGCTCGCCGTGGGCAACCAGCACCCGCTGGCCGGCAAGCCCTACATAGTTCCCGAAGACCTGGCCAAGGAAATCCTCATCACCTATCCGGTGGAGCGCGACCGCCTGGACATCTTCACCCGCTTCCTCGAACCGGCCGACGTCGAACCGGCGCAGGTGCGCACCTCGGAACTCACGGTGATGATGATGCAGCTGGTGGCCAGCGGCCGCGGCGTGTGCGGCCTGCCCAACTGGGCGCTGCACGAATACAGCTCGCGGGACTATGTCACGGCCAAGCGCCTGGGCGACAAGGGCCTGTTCGCCACCCTCTACGCCGGCATCCGTGCCGACATGCTCGACGCCCCCTTTATGCGCGACTTCCTGCTCACCGCCAAGGACACCTCCTTCTCCACCCTGGAAGGCGTCAGCGCCGCGCGCAACTGACCACGCGCCGCAGCGGGCGCCGCGACATGGACAGGGCCAAGACAAAACGGTAGCGTCCAAACCCAGCCACCGAGCCAGTCGGTGGCCTGGACTTGCCGTCCCGATCGCATGACTCAGCGAACGCTATCGAAGCAGGCAAGGCCTTTACAGACCACAAGGAAGATTGCGCCACATAGCCGTCACGTTTAAAAACGGCCGTTATGTCGCCTGACAACAACCAGGGAAATTCGCGGTGAACATAAGCGCATTACAACTTACCAGCTTCTTGCTGGCGGCATTATTATCCTGCACTTCTTTCAGCCAGGAAATGTATAAATACAAGGATAGTAATGGCAAGTGGGTCTTTAGCGATAAACGCCCTGCAGAGACAGCAGAAGTAGAAAGCCTAGACTATAAAGAAACTAAAAAATCGCTGCCCAAGCCGAGAATATACACACAGCAGCAAGATGGCTGGCATTACCTGATAGCCGACAACCCCTTTCATGCGCCCGTTGAATTCCGAGTACTCTCTTCAGCTTTTGAGTCTGGCACCCACACCTATATCGCGCCCAGTACCAAACAAGAAATAATCCATAAAAGTCGCGCCGACATTCCGCCCTTTCGTTATGGTTGGCAACTGGGTGATCCCGCGACCCAAGAAGTCAATTACTTATATAAGTCACCCGTATCATCGCGGACGACGCATAAAATAACCCAGTCTTTCAAGGGTGCGTTTTCCCATACCGATGCAGCCAACCTTTACGCGGTCGACATCGCCATGCCTGTTGGCACCTATATCAGCGCTGCCAGAGAAGGGACGGTCATCTGGACCAAAGATGACTACCACATGAGCGGCAAGACGGGGTACTTCCTCGACAAGGCCAACTATATACAAATCCTGCATGACGATGGCACCTACGCCGTATATGCCCACCTGTTGCTGGGCAGCGCCAAAGTCCAGCCCGGCGACAAAGTTAAAGTGGGCGACATACTGGCGCGCTCCGGCTCGTCGGGGTATTCAACGGGCCCGCACTTGCATTTTGTAGTACGCAAAAATGCCGGCTTAACGACCGCCTCAATACCCTTTAGATTTGTAGATCAGAACGGAACGCCCTTTATCCCACAAAGAGGTATGAAACTGGCCGGGGTCGCAGACAGCTTCTAACAGCGTAGCAATTGCACCTAGCATTTAGTCGGCAGCGTATGCCGTATCCGCTCACTGAATCAGCCTGTATGAAACCATGTACACACTGCTCGACTTCAAAGACAAAAACCTCGCCGCCTACCTGAATTCAGCGCTGCGAAGGCATGGCCTGGATTCTTATGTTTTTCCCAGCGGATTCGGCCCGGAAGGCGAGGAGATATTCTCTATCAGCTGCCTTCAGCCCAGCGAACTCAAGCAGGGTCGGTACCTCATATACAGCAGCCGCTATTTTCTGAACGACATAGCGCCCGAGGCCGCCAGTGAACTACGGGAAATACGCAACAAACATACTCAGGGGATTTTAAAACTACTCACATCGAAACCGGCCATCATCGCCTCAGCCTTGGCCATGACCGCCGCCGCACTGGGCTACATCTTTGACCTGTGATGCACACAACGCACTGAGCCACGAGCTCTACGGTTAAAGCTTTACACACACGAAAATAGCGTTGCCGGATTGGCCATCCCAAGACGCGATCCGCGCGTAGTCATGCTCAAACACCTGCACTGCAAAATAGGGTTCCAGCAGCTTTTGCAGCTCGGCAAAACTTACCGCCACCATGGGATGTTCGTCCTGCCAGGACTGCGTCACGCCCTGCGTGGTCTTTTCGATACTCAGCCGCAGGGACTGTTGTTCACCATGGCCGCTGTAATGCCAGCCGGAGCTGAACGCAAAGTGGCTGCCGTCATGCTCCACCGTATGCCGTGCAAATGACTGGTTGTTGATCTGGCCCTTGTCGACTGCATTGAAGCAGAACACCCCGTTCACTCTGAGTGCGCCATGCACACTGGCAATGCACTGTTGCAGCCGCTCAACTGTGCCGCTGTAGTGGATGGAATAGAGAAAGCAGGTGATCAGGTCCAGGGGCCCGTCGACCTTGAACGCACACATATCCTGCAAGCTGAATTGCGCTTCGGGGCAGCGTCGTTGGGCGATATCCAGCATGGGCTGGTTGATATCCAGCCCCGCACTGTTGAAACCCGCATCGATGAAGTGCCGCACATGCGGTCCGGTACCGCAGGCCAGATCGAGGTGATCGCTGCCGTTATTGCCGAACAACTGATTCAGCCGGCGCACGCCGTTGCTTTGTGCCGGGTAGTCAATGTCGGCACACATCAGGTCGTAGTAGCCGGACAGATCGGTATACAAAGCAGTGGAAGACATGATGCCCCGGCCATTCGAGCGAAAAAATTCAGAGCGCGCATGGTATAGACAAGCAGCCATCCGCGCATGCAGAGCACTCAAGGTAGATTCAAGGCCACTGATTCAAGCCACAATCGGTACGCCAGTCGAAAGGCGCGCAATGAGCTGAAGCCTGGCGCGCAAGGTCCTTGATTAACGCCTGCCAGATATCTCGCTCGGATAAACTCAACCGCCAGACAACAAGGACGTGAACATCCCGTGACTGCCCCGTGGCTGTGTAGAAATCTGTTGTGGGTCGATGGGCTAGCGGCCGCCAGCGCCGGAGTGCTGATGCTCGCCATCGGTGACCGCTTGAGCAGCTGGTATCAGCTCCCCCCAGCGTTGCTGCAGCTCATCGGCCTGGTGAGCCTGGGCTACGCCACCTATTCCCTCTCGCTGGCCATGCGAGCCAGGCGCCCACGCACACTCATCGTGCTGCTGGTGATAGCCAACTCGCTGTGGGCAGCGGCGTGCTTACGCTGGGCAGTGGTTTTCGCCCCCACGGCCAGCCCCTGGGGGCTGGCACATTTACTCGGGGAGAGCGCTTTTGTCGGTGGCCTGGCGCTGCTGGAGTGGCGCTGGTGGGCACGCCTGGCAACGCCTGTGGAGGCCGCAGCGTGAGCGGGCCAGACAAGCCGGGCCACCCCCATCGCGTAGGCCGCAGCCTCAGGAGCCTGTGCACCCTGCCTGCGGCGCCATTGCTGATACTGCTGGTCAGCGAGGCGCACGCCTTCCAGCCTTGCCCTGGCGCTAGCCAACCCTGTGCCTCGCCCATACAGGTATTGCTGCTGGTGGTACTGCCCTGCCTGGTGCTGAGCGGGCTGGCGCTGCTGGCCAGGAAGAAGCTGCAACGGCGCTGGCTCCGGGTAAGCTGCTGGCTGCTGCTGGCCAGTGTCGGGCTGCTCTGGTTACTCGCGATCTATGCCGCCTTCAACGCCTTTCTGGCGCCCTGTACGACAGGTTGCTGGTATGGCATTGGCAGTTGAACGGCGCGACTGCTGCCAGGCCTCCAATCGAGATGAACATGCGCACACCACTGATCGCTGTAACGCTGCTCATTTGTGCCAGCTCCGGGGCCCAGGCCACGGAGAAAATCTGGCCTTTGCTGTTACCCGGCCAGTACCACGTCGACGAGGCTCCAACACAGCCGGGCCACGGCTGGTTGGCCCTAACGGCCCGCAACGCCGTCTGGCACCTAGAACCAACACACCTGCAGGCCAATCGCGTATATGACCCGGTGCTTGACCCCGATGAACAGAGCAAAACCGGTATCGAACTGACCTCTGCCGATAGCACAGCTATTGCCTATCTGCGCCTGCCAGGCCTAGTGCCTGGCCAACTGACCACGGCCAGACTGCTACGCGGCGAACTGGAGCAGCCGATCACCGACGAGTCACCGAGTCCGCGTCTCTTGTTTGGCGGACGCGAGTACGACTTCGTCCGCGCTGGCGAGACCATTTCGCTGCGCAGCGGTACACAGAGCAGCGTACTGGAGGGACTGGTAGCAGGTGATGTGAACAGCGACAACGGCGTGTCGTTACGATGGGCCGGCGACCTCGATGGCGACGGTGAACTGGACCTGCTAATGAGCTACACCCGGTATAACCAGTCGGGAGCTTGTTTGTTCCTGACCCAGGGCACACCCGACAAGGTCCTTATACGCCCCACGGCTTGCCATGGTGGCGTGGGCTGCTAATGCCATGTTAGCTGTAATGAGTACGGATAAATGTTACTGCTGATTGAATATCTAATCTTATTTGGCCCTGCTTCAATGTTTGCGGGTATCGGCATAGCGATGATCCCTTTAGGCTTGCTAATGGGCGGTCAAGGCATGTTCATTAGCGGAGTATCTATCATCGTGCTCATTGAGCTGTTCTCTTTGTTAGGGCTATACGGCTGTTTTCAGCTGGTTCGCAAACGTCTAGACCCAACTATTCCCGTAGCAAAACCAATGATCTTACTTATTCAAGTTTTACTTGGTGGCGTTGCTGTAATTGCTTTTGGTCTAATGGGCGCGTTTTACGAAATTGGCTGGCATCTTTATATACTCGGCGCACCAGTCATAGGTGCGCTACATTTAATTTATTTAAATCGGGAGTATTTGTTTGGCAATCACAGCTAACAAGTCGATCAAGGCCGCTCACATTCGCTCGCTGGATAACTTCAGTCTGGGCATGCTTCGCATTTTATGCCCAGCCTTACGCTGCCCCTTAGTTCTGCGCTACAGGCCACGGAATTTGACCACACGCTGATCCAACCGATAAACCCACCGCACCGACCGGCTGATTGGATTGGCACCGCGCTCCTGTTGTTGGAGCTGACAAGGACTCCGTGATGCGGCTACTCGCTGTCAAACTCCTGCTGACCCTGCCGGTTGCCGCTGCGCTGGCCTACCCCCTGCTGCAGCCCGAGGCCGACGCCGGTATTTTCCGGGAACTCGAGATGCTTGGGCCGTTTGCTGCCATCAGCCTAACGCTGCTGTTCCTGGTCGCGGTTTTTCTCTACTGCCGGGACCTGCAACGCGCGCTGTCACTGGTCCGCCCGGCGTGCCGTAGCGCCGCGCCACGCAGCGTCTGGCTGATGCTCCTGCTGCCGTACAACTTCATCGAAGACTTCTTCATCGTCGCCCATGTCGCCCAGTCACTGCGCCGGGAAGCCCAGACCAATGACGCACTGCGTCCCTTCTCGCACTTCGGCATGCTGTCTGGCATCGGCTGGTGCAGCGCGCAGATTCTCTCGCTGATTCCCCACGCCATCGGCTCGCTGGCGGGCCTGCTGGCCGTGCCGCTGTGGCTTGCTCACTGGCACCTGATCCGCAGGATCAACCGTGCCCTGAGCGCAGCGCCGCCCGCTATAGTTGAGCAGGGCAACGCCGGATGAACGAATCTCAAGCATGCCCTGGCGTTAGCCCGTACGGTGGGCAATGCCAGTTAGTAAAGCGCTCTGCTCCCCTCTCCCACTTGTGGGAAAGGGGCCGGGAGATAGGGGAGCGAATGTCCACCCTCTCCCCAGCCCTCTCCCGTAAACGGGAGAGGGGGCGAAAACCTACCTGATCTGCAGTACGTACCGCAGGTACTGTTCAGCACCGATCAACAGTCAGTTCCCCCTCACCGGCAAGGAATCCCCATGAGCCTGTCGCTGCTCAATCGCTATGCCTTCTTCGCCTTCTGCGTGCTGTTTACCCTGCTCAGCCTGCCCTTTCTCGGCGCCCATGAATGGTTGTGGGCGTTGACCCTGCTGACTGGCGTGCTCAGCCTGGTGGGTATCAACGACCTGCTGCAGACGCGCCAGGCAGTGCGGCGCAACTACCCGATCCTGGGCAATATCCGCTACTTGGTCGAGGGCCTGCGCCCGGAGATCCGCCAGTACCTGCTGGAGGCCGATGGCGACAAGCTGCCGTTCTCTCGCGCGCAACGTTCGCTGGTGTATGCGCGGGCGAAGAACCAGAGCGCGGACAAGGCCTTCGGCACCCTCAGCGATGTGTACCAGAGCGGCTTCGAGTTCATCGGCCACTCCATGCTGCCGGCCGCGCACTGCGACCCCAGCACCTTCCGCGTCACGGTCGGCGGGCCGCAGTGCACCCAGCCCTACTCGGCCTCGGTGTTCAATATCTCGGCAATGAGCTTCGGCTCGCTCAGCGCCAACGCCATCCGCGCGCTGAACCAGGGCGCCCAGCGCGGCGGTTTCTACCACGACACCGGCGAGGGCAGCATCAGTCCCTACCACCGCGAGCATGGCGGCGATCTGGTGTGGGAGCTGGGCAGCGGCTACTTCGGTTGCCGCACGGACGATGGCCGCTTCGACCCGGCACGCTTCGCCGAGCAGGCGCGCAATCCGCAGGTGAAGATGATCGAGATCAAGCTGAGCCAGGGCGCCAAGCCGGGTCATGGCGGCATCCTGCCCAAGCACAAGGTCACCGCGGAAATCTCCCTCACCCGGGGCGTACCGATGGGCCAGGACTGCATCTCGCCGGCGCGCCACAGTGCCTTCGCCACGCCGCTGGAACTGCTGCAGTTCATCGCGCAGCTGCGTCAGCTGGCGGATGGCAAGCCGATCGGCTTCAAGTTCTGCCTGGGCCATCCGTGGGAGTTCATGGGCATCGCCAAGGCCATGCTGGAGAGCGGCATCCTCCCCGACTTCATCGTGGTCGATGGCAAGGAAGGCGGCACCGGCGCGGCGCCGCTGGAGTTCACCGACCATATCGGCGTGCCGCTGCGTGAAGGCCTGCTGTTCGTGCACAACACCCTGGTCGGCTGCGGCCTGCGCGACAAGATCCGCCTCGGTGCCAGCGGCAAGATCGTCAGCGCCTTCGACATCGCCAGCGTCATGGCCCTCGGTGCCGACTGGGCCAACTCGGCCCGCGGTTTCATGTTCGCCATTGGCTGCATCCAGTCGCAGAGCTGCCATACCAACAAGTGCCCGACCGGCGTGGCCACCCAGGACCCGCTGCGCCAGCGCGCCCTAGTGGTGCCGGACAAGGCCGAGCGGGTGCACAGCTTCCACCGCAACACCCTCAAGGCCCTGGCCGAGATGCTCGCCGCCGCCGGCCTCAGCCACCCGTCGCAGATCGAGGCCAAGCACCTGGTGCGGCGCATGTCGGCCAGCGAGATCAAGCTGTACTCGCAGCTGCATGTATTCCTCGAACCCGGTGAGCTGCTCAGCGGCGAAGTCTCCGGCGAGTTCTACCCGCGCATGTGGAGCATGGCGCGGGCTGACAGCTTCGAGGCGGCGGAGGTCTGAGCACCGGCGCAGCACCCTAATGGTGGATAAGCCGAGTGTTATCCACCCTATGCGCTGTGGCTCTGGGTAGGCCGGATGTAATCCGGGAGTGGTCTGCGAACCTTGCGATATCCCCGGATTGCATCCGGGCTACGGACTTGTGCAGGCTGCTCGATACACTGGAACTGATCGCGCGACTAGGTAGTCAGCTAAGTGTCCTTTACACTCCGCCCAAAGCTCATGGCACAAGGCCACCACCCGATGCGCACCCTGTACCAGTTCCCGATTTCCCACTACTGCGAAAAGACCCGCTGGCACCTAGAGCACAAGGGCCTCGACTACCAGGTCGCCAACCTGTTTCCCGGCCTGCACCGCTTCAAGAGCAAGCGCCTGGCCGGCATCGTCACCCTGCCGATCCTGCAGGATGGCGCCACCCGCATCGGCGACTCCACCGCCATCGCCCTGCACCTGGAACAGGCCTACCCGCAGCAGCCGCTGCTGCCGGAAGATGCTGACCAGCGCGCGGCCGTCCTCGAACTGGAAGAGCGCTTCGATCGCCTCGGCGTGCATGTGCGGCGCTGGCTGTATGGCCAGATCAAGGACTGGAGCTCGGTGATGCACGCCATGCTCAAGGTCTACCGCCCCTGGTTCGGCCTGCGCGACCTGCTGCAGCCGGTGCTGATCAATGGTGTACAGAAGCTCTACGGGGTGACGCCCGAGCGCGTGGCCAAGTCTCGGATCGAGCTGCTGGCCGGCCTCGACCTGATCGAGCAACAGATCGGTGGTGACCCGGCGCGCTACCTGGTCGGTGAGCGCCTGAGCCTGGCCGATGTCAGCGCGGCCGCCCTGTACGCCCCGCTGTTCACTCCGACCGGAACCCCCTGGGATGGCATCGCCGGGCATGACGCCGAGACCCAGCGCTTCCTCGACCAGCTTTACGCGCGTCCGGCCGGGCAGTGGGTGCTGCGCCGCTACGCCGAGGATCGCCCGCGCGCCGAATGATGGCGCGCGGGCAGGCTGTTGAAAAACGTAGGCGAGGCAGCCAGCGCAAGGCGCTACGTCAGTAACAGCCTCCGGCTGGTCAAAACGGCGAAACGTAGCGCAGCGGAGTAACAGCCGCAGGCTGGCCCGCAGGGCGAACGCAGTGAGTCAAAAGCGCAGTTTACGAGCTGTAAATGAGCATGACTCGTTCCACTCGCCCTTCGGGCCGCGCTAAAGCGCGTTAGCCGCAAGCGGCTTGCTGAGCCTGTTTTTAACGCAGCGATGGCAACGCAGGTAGTTTTTCAACAGCCTGTTACTCGCTCCAGGGGTCATAGCTGCCCACACTCCACAGGTGGCCTTCGCCATCCTTGCAGGTGAAGCCACGACCGCCGTACTCCTCGTCCTTGATCGGGATCAGCACCTCGAACCCGGCCTGCTGCACGCGGGCATACACGGCATCGGCATCCGCGACCTGCAGGTACAGGCTCTGGGTGTTGCCGCCGACCTGCTGTGGCTCGCGCATATGCTGGCCGAAGCCGCTGTCCTTGAGTGAGCCGAGCATCAGCATGCCGCTGCCGTGCAGCAGCTGCGCATGTTCGATCTGACCGTTGCCGGCCGACACGCGCAGCTGTTCGCGAAAGCCGAAGACCTGGCACAGCCAGGTGATGGCCGCCGGGGCATCGCGATAGAGGATGACGGGGATCAGGCTGGAGCCCTTGTCCATGGGGTGTTCTCCTGATTTTCGCGGGGCAGACTGGGCGATTCGAGGCCTGGCATCGCCTGTGACCGCGCCAGGCAACCAGCAACAGTGAAGCAGAGCCCGGACGCCATGACTGCCCGCTGGTCGGCGACGATAAAAGGCCTCTGGCCCGGCAGCCTGCGACTAAGCTTTGAGCAAGAGCAAACATCTCGAGGCCAGGCCGATCGCTATGGGCGTTTTATGGCAATCAGACGCACCGCCAACAGCGCTCCCCGTGAGCGGCCCAGAGCCGCTTTTGTTGCCCGAAAAACCGCCCCCCCGCAGGCGCCTGAAAAGCCTGTTCTGGCTGGGCCTGCTAGCCGTACTGATCGCCCTGGGCCTGGGCGTTGCCCATGAGCTGAAAACCGCCCAGCTGCAGGCCCGCGAATTCAGCCGCTACGCCGCCAGCCTGAGCTACGCAGTGCAACCGGGGCCGAGCAAAGCCATCCAGTTTCCGGCCGACGGCCCGTTCGACAAGCGCCTCGGCTACGCGCACCTGCCGCTGTTGCTGGAGCGCCTGCAACAACGCAACTTCCTCATCAGCGAGCAGGCGCAGTTCTCCCCCGCCCTGCTCGACTACAGCCAGCGCGGTTTCTTTCCACCCTTCGCGGAAAAACTGCAGACCGGCCTGACCATCAGCGACTGCCGTGGCCTGCCGCTCTACCAGTTCCGCTACCCGCAGCAGCTCTATGCGCGTTTCGAGGACATCCCGCCGCTGGTGGCCGGCAGCCTGCTGTACATCGAGAACCGCCACCTGCTCGACAGCGAGCAGGCCCAGGCCAACCCGGCGGTGGACTGGCCGCGTTTCGTCAAGGCGGCGCTGTCGCAACTGGGCAAGAACTTCGCCATCCAGGAGCAGTCGGCCGGTGGCAGCACCCTGGCCACCCAACTGGAGAAATACCGCCACTCGCCGGACGGCCTGACCCTGTCGGCCATGGAGAAACTGCGGCAGATGGTTTCCGCCAGCGTGCGCGCCTACCAGCAGGGCCCAGACAGTTTCGCCGCGCGCCAGGCCATCGTGCGTGACTACCTCAACAGCGTGCCGCTCTCCGCCGCCCCCGGGCATGGCGAAGTGCACGGCCTGGCCGACGGCCTGCGGGTGTGGTTCGGTGCCGATTTCGCGCGGGTCAATGCCCTGCTCGACCCCGTGCGCACGCCCATGGCCAGCAGCGCCGAGCGCGGCCTGGCGCTGCGCCAGGTGCTGGCCCTGATGATCGCCCAGCGGCGCCCCTCCTATTACCTGGCCCAGGGTCGCAAGGAGCTGGAAAAACTGACAGACAGCCATATCCGCGTGCTGGCCAGCGGCGGCGTGATCGGCTGGACCCTGCGCGATGCGGCGCTGGCGCAGAAACTGCAGTTCCGCGACCTGGCCCAGCACCCGGCTATCCAGCCGGTGCAGAGCAACAAGGGCATCAGCGTGGCCCGTACACGGCTGTCCAACCTGCTCAACCAGTCGCTGTACGACCTCGACCGCCTCGACCTGTCCGCCAGCAGCACACTCAACGCCGAACTGCAGCAACAGGTCAGTGCCTACCTGCACCAGCTGGCCGACCCCGAGTTCGCCGGGCAGATCGGTCTGTACGGCGAACGCCTGCTGTCCGCGGAAAAAACCGCCGAGGTGCGCTACAGCTTCACCCTGTTCGAGCGTACCCCGGCCGGCGCGCGGGTGCGGGTGCAGACCGACAACACTGACCAGCCCTTCGACATCAACGAAGGCAGCAAACTGGAACTGGGCTCCACCGCCAAGCTGCGCGTACTCACCACCTACCTGGAAGTGATGGCCGAGCTGCACACCCGCTACGCCGGACAGAGCCCCGATGCACTGCGCAAGATCGAAGTGGCGGCGCAGGATCACCTGACCCGCTGGGCCATCGACCAGCTGATCGCCCAGCCCAACCTGCCACTGCGCGATCTGCTCGCCGCCGCCCTGGAGCGCAAGTACTCGGCCAGCCCCTACGAAGGGTTCTTCACGGGTGGCGGGCGACACACCTTCAGCAACTTCAAGCGCGAAGACAACGGCCGCATTCCCACTATGCGCGAGGCTCTGCGCGAGTCGATCAACCTGCCGTTCATCCGCCTGCTGCGCGACCTAGTGCGCTACAGCACCTACCACGGCGAGGGCAGTAGCGCCGAGCTGCTCAAGGACGACCAGCACCCGCAACGCGCCGACTACCTCAAGCGCTTCGCCGACCGCGAAGGCACCACCTTCCTGCTGCGCTTCTGGCGCAAGTACGAGGGCAAGAACGCCCAGCAACGCCTGGATACCTTCCTCGACGGCCTGCGCCATACCTCCACACGCCTGGCCGCCGTGCACCGCTACCTGATGCCGGAAGTGGACGAGGCGACCTTCGCCGCTTTCCTGCGTGCGCACCTGCCGCAGGAAAAGAACAAGCTCACCGACAAGCGCATCCACAGCCTCTACCTGGACTACGGCCCGGGCGCCTGGAGCCTGCCGGACCAGGGCTACATCGCCCGCGTGCACCCGCTGGAGCTGTGGCTGCTGGGTTACCTGATCGAACAGCCGCAAGCCACCTTCAAGGATGCCGTGGCCGCCAGCGCCGAGGAGCGCCAGGTGGTCTACGGCTGGCTGTTCAAGTCGCGACACAAGAGCGCCCGCGACAGCCGCATCCGCACCATGCTGGAGGTCGAAGCCTTCCTCGATATCCACCAGCGCTGGCAGCGCGTGGGCTATCCGTTCGATCACCTGGTGCCGTCGCTGGCCACCGCCATCGGCAGCTCCGGCGACCGCCCGGCAGCGCTGGCCGAGCTGATGGGCATCATCCAGAACGACGGCATCCGCCAGCCCAGCGTGCGTATCGACAGCCTGCACTTCGCCGCCGCCACGCCCTATGACACCGAGCTGGTCTACGACGTGCGGCGCGGTGAACGGGTGCTGCCAACGGAGGTTGCCGCGGCCCTGCGCGAGGCGCTGTCACAGGTGGTGGAAGCCGGCACCGCACGGCGCCTGCATGGCAGCTTCAGCCTGGCCGATGGCACGCCGCTGGTGCTCGGTGGCAAAACCGGTACCGGCGACAACCGGGTGGAAAACGTCACCCGCGGCGGCCATGTGCTCAGCTCACGGGCCATCAACCGCACCGCCACTTTCGTCTTCTACCTCGGCCCGCGCCACTTCGGCACCCTCACCGCCTTCGTGCCGGGCGAGGCCGCGGATAAATTCCGCTTCACCTCGGCACTACCGGTGCAGGTACTCAAGGGCATGGCACCGATTCTCACCCCGCACCTGCAGCCGGACAGCCAGACTGGCTGCGCCATACCCACCAGCGCCGCGCAGGTGCGCAATCTCTGAGCATCCACGGCACGGTGGATAAGCGAAGCGTTATCCACCCTACGCAACCCGCCCGCCAACGTAGGGTGGAAAACCGCGCAGCGTTTTCCACCGATAGCAAAGCGCCAGAGCGTAAATTCTATTCAGGCAGGCACTGGGCATTGAGCGTGTGCACCTGGCGCTGCGCACAACTGCTCAGCTCGCCCGAGCTGCACTGACGCCCCAGCACCAGGCTGTCGCCCTCCAGCGCCCAGCTGGCTTCTGGCAACTCCAGGCGCGCCAGTTCGGCACAGGTACGGGTGTCATAGACCAGCAGTTCGCCACTGGAACCACTGAACGACTGCACCAACAGGCGCTGCTCGCGGCGATCGAGGAACACCGCGCGGCGCAGCCAGATGCCACCCTCCACAGTGCAACTGGCCGTGCCCTGGCTCAGGACCATGGGCGGCTCGGGGAAGCTGTCGACCTCACCGTCGCGCTTGAAGTTGTGGAACTCCACCTGCACCCGCTCGCCGGCGCCGCCATACAGCGCCGCGTACTCGCCACCGCGCGGCTCGATGGCCAGCGCCCGGTAGGCGCAATCGGCCAGGGCCAGCGGCGCCGCCAGCCACATCAGGGGTAACCACAGGGTTTTGTTCATCCATGAAGCCTCTTTGCTGTCTCAGAACCTGTTTACGATCTTCTGAATTAGAGCCAGACAAGGCGCTACGCCAGTAACAGCCTCCGGCTGGTCAAAACGCCGAGGAAGCGGAGTTTACGAGCTGTAAATGAGCATGACTCGCTTCACTCGCCCTTCGGGTCGCGCTAAAGCGCGTTAGCCGCAAGCGGCTGTCCGAGGCCGTTTTTAACGCGGTATGGCCGCGAGTCAGGAGATCGTAAACAGGTTCTCAGCCTTTGCTGCGCATCTGCACGAACAACGCCTCGACCTTCTCGCGCGCCCAGGGCGTCTTGCGCAGGAAGGTCAGGCTCGACTTGATGCTCGGATCGACCTTGAAGCAGCGGATATCGATGCGGTTGGCCAGGCCATCCCAGCCGTACTTGGCGACCAGCTCGCCAAGCAGTTTTTCCAGGGTGATGCCATGCAGGGGGTTATTCGCTTGTTCGCTCACGATGGGCCTGTGTGAAGTGCAATTGCCGGGCGCCAAGTTAACCACAACTCGGCGTTGCTTCAGCCGCAATCCGGCATCAGTTGACCAGTTGCTCGCAGTAGTTTTTCAGTCCCCGCATCCGCGCCACCACGGCACGGCGGAAGTACCAGACGGCGAGCGGCTCGAGCAGCCAGGGTAGCGCCCAAGGCTGGACTTTCAGGTTATAGCGGAACACTGCCTGAGTACGCTGCGGCCCGAGCTCGCTAAATACCCAACTGCCGGCAAACTGCTTGAGTAGCAAGGGCCCCTTGAGCATACGGATCGCCGCCCGTTGCGGTGCATCCACCTGCACGAACTCAACCTCCATGCGCAGGCCACTACGGGCGACCACCTCGACGCGAGCGCCACGCTGCACCGTTTGCAACGCACCGACAAAGGCAATTCGCTCGGGGAATGGATCCCACTGATAACGCACGGCGTAGTCCTGTGAAACCTCGTACACCCTCGCACGCTCTGCGGCGATCTCGAGGCGCTGTTCGATCAAGGCCATGTACGCCACCTCACTCCAGCAGCGACTGCAGCAGCGCCCTGCCCTCGGCCCAGTCGCCCAGGCCGCTGTCGCCGTTGATATGCCCGGCCGCGCCGATATTGGCCCAGCGACTGCCCCAGCGGATTGCCGAGCTGTGCGCATGTTCCAGGCTGGAGAACGGGTCGTTGCTGCTGGCCACCAGCAGGCTGGGGAAGGCCAGCGGCAGTTCCGGCACCGGCACGAAACCCTCGATGCCCAGCTCGGCAGCCGGGCCTTCCGGGTCTGGAGGAGCCACCAGCATGGCGGCGCGCACCGACAGGCGGGTCTGCGCCGCCCAGTGCGCCACCAGCCCGCAACCCAGGCTGTGGGCCACCAGTACGGTGTGCGGGCCGCTGGCGGCCACCGCCTGCTCCAACTGCGCCACCCACTCGCTGCAGACCGGGCGCCACCAGTCACGCTGCTCGACCCGGCGAAAACGCGGATCGGCCTGTTGCCACAGGCTCTGCCAATGCTCGGGACCGGAGCCGCCGTAGCCGGGGATAATCAAAAAAGGCGTACTCATGGGCCATGACCTCCATGTCTGCATGCTGTCGATAAGCGCGGTCTAGCGAGACCGCCGCTGCTCATGATGCCCGCGAGCCGCATCTGGGCCTAGCCGGCAGTACTCTGAAAGTTGAACACGCGCCACTGGCCCTGGCCATCGCGGCGCAGCTCGATGCTGTACGGACAGGGGTTGGGCGCGAAGTCGTAACGCACCGTGATCGATGGCATCTCCACTTGCCGACCGCTCAGCCAGCGGCGCAGGCGGTTGCCACGAGACTGCGGCGGCGACAACGCATACACCTGCCAGGTGCCACGAGCACAACGCTGGCGCGCCGCGATCTGGCGAAACTGCGGCAGATCACGGCCCGCCAGGCCGTCGGCCTTGAGGGTCAGATCGTAGGCTTCGGCCAGGCGCTCATCGTGCAGCAGGTAGATAAAGCGTGTCGCCACGGCCATAGCCGACTCGTTGCGATACTCGGCTTTCAGCCACAGCCAGCCGCCCCCGCCCACAGCGGTGGTGACTAGCACCACCAGCAGCACAATCATCCAGCAGCGCATAGCGCTCTCCTGCCACTCCGGGTCGGTTCAGATATCCAGATCGATGCCGTCGCGAAACGGCCGGGCGAGCTGGCGCAGCAACCAGAACAGCAGGTTCACCGGCAGTTCGATGAGGATTTCCAGCAGATCCAGCCAGGAGTGCGCCTCCTCGCGCTGGCCCCTGCGCCGACTTGGCCACAGCCAGTAGGCCAGGCCGAAGCACAATGCTGCCAGACCCAGACAAGGCCACAGCGGTCCGCCACTGAGGCCATGCACCACGCTGGCAACGGCCGCCAAAAACAGCAGCACGGCGCCACATTCACGCAGAACATTCACAGGCAGCCCTCCCGGCGCACCAGCCTCATTCGCGAATGATGAACAGCTTGGTCACGAACCACGCGGTGCCCTTGTACAGGTAACCCAGCGGGCCGTAGATGGTGGCCGGCTTTTCCGCTTCCTGCTGGCGCAGTTCGACGCGCAGGGTGGACATCTGGATCTGGTCCTTGAGGATGCGCATGCGCGCTTCCATGGAGTCGATCTCGGACTGGATACGGTTCAGCTCGCTCTCGATCTGCAGGATGTCCTTGATGTCCTTGGCCTTGCCGAGCAAGTCGCGGAGGCGGTCACGCAGGGCGATGTTGTTGCGCAGGCGAGTTTCCACGTCGACGTACTGTTCGGTGACATCCTCACCCTTGACGTGGCGCGACAGCACTTTGCCACTCTGCTCGACATTGCCCAGGGCCGCGGCGAAGGCATCCTTGGGCACGCGATAGACCAGGCTCTGGCTGTAGCTGCCGTAGTCGCTCTTTTCCTCGACATAGCCACCCAGCGCCAGCATGCGCTCGGTGAGCTGGGCCTGAGCCTTGGCCAGGTCGGCCACTTCCAGGGAGAAGTTGGCGGTCCACACCAGCAGGCGCCCGGAGGCCTTACCCTGCTCCGCTGAACTGTACCCAGCAGTGGCAGGCGCAGCAGCTTCACCCGCCATCTCCCCGCCTTTGGACGCGCAGCCGGCAACCCCGGCCAGGGTGAAGAGCAAGGCCAGCACGGCCCATTGACGCAGGTAGTTTTTCATCCGATGACGCCCTCTATGGCTTGTCCCTGTTGAACAAGCGCGGATCATACGGGGTTTACCAACCCTCTTTCACCCGCTGCGCCAGGTAAACGTCACCCCTGCGCTGCAGTTCACGACAGCAACAGAACCAGCGCGGCTAAAGGGGTTATCCAACCGATCCACAGGGCGTCATCATTTCGTCACCTGCCGCAGCGAGACTCTCCTGCCATTCGTCCTGGGGAGGTAATTTGATGTCCGTACAATCCATGTTCAAACCCGTATCCATCGCTCTGCTGGCTGCCGCCATGGCCGCATGCAGCAACCAAGCACCGGCGCCGAAGGCAGAAAGCCTGAACAACGAAGACTGGTACCAGGTGCGCACCGAAGAGAACCTGTACCTGTTCGACGACGCCACGGTTTATCGTGACTTCCTCGTCAGCGGCAAGGCGCCCTACCTGAAAGACCTGCAAGAGAAGGACAAATACGGCCAGGCCATCGTACTGGCGCTGCGCGCCGAGGATCAGGGCAAGGATCTCAAGAAGATCGCCGCCTACCAGTTCCTCAAGCAGAGCCTGCCACCGGCCAGCAGCTTCTACGGCGAAATCCGCCAGGAAGGCATCATCTTCGTCAGTCGGCGCTACGGCGACATGGTCGACGTGAACAACCTCGGCGAGCCGATCTTCCGCCACACCGAAATCGCCAGCGGGCCGAACGGCGAGCGCGTGGTCTATCTGCTGCAGAAAGAAGAGAAGAAGCCGGAAAAACTGATCAAGCAGTTCCAGGTCAACAACGGCATCACCCCCACCAAGGGCTGATCGCGAGCGCTGCAACAACCCGGCCCGGGGCAATCCCTGGCCGGGTTTCAGCCGTTTAGGGCGGCACTCATCAGGCACACCGATACGGCAAGGCGGCCTGCGCCTGCGCCAGGTAGGCTTTGATATGCCCGCGCTCTTCCTGCAAAAACTCCATCACCGCCGCCCGCAGACCGGGATGACACAGGTAGTGCCAGGACTGCGTCAGCACCGGTTCGAACCCCCGCACCAGCTTGTGCTCGCCCTGGGCACCGGCATCGAAACGCCGCAACCCCTGGGCAATGCTGTAGTCGAGCCCCTGGTAGAAGCAGGTCTCAAAGTGCAAGCGGTCGAAGTCGCCCAAGCAGCCCCAATAACGACCGTAGAAGGTATCGCCATCCACTAGGCTGAAGGCCATGGCTACCGGCCGCGTGCCCTGGCGGGCGATAACCACGCGGATGGCTGCCGGCATGCGCTCGGCCACCAGGCTGAAGAAGCTGCGCGTCAGGTAGGGCGCACGGCCGCGCACATAGTAGGTATTGGCGTAACAGGCATAGACGAAATCCCACTCGACCTCGCTCAGTTCGTGCCCTGCGCACCAATCGAAGGCGATGCCCTGCCCCGCCACCTGCTCACGCTCCTTGCGTATCTGCTTGCGCTTGCGCGAAGTCAGCGCATCGAGGAAATCCTGGAAGTCGCGATAGTCGCGGTTGAACCAGTGGTACTGGCAGCCGATGCGTGACAACCAGCCCTCGCGCCCGGCGAGCAGCGCATCGGTATCGGCCTGGGTGAAATTGATGTGCAGACTGGACAGCCCCTGGCGCGGCAGGTCGCGCTCCAGCTCGTCGAGCAGTTGCGCCGCAGCCGACGCATCGCCCAGCAGGCGCTGGCCACTCACAGGGCTGAACGGCACGGCGCCGAGCAGCTTGGGGTAATAGGCAATGCCGGCGCGCTGACAGGCATCGGCCCAGCCCATGTCGAACACGTACTCGCCATAGGAATGCGCCTTCACATAGGCCGGCAGCGCCGCCAGCGGCTTGCCGAGCGCATCGCAAAGCAGCCGGTGAGCGGCTTGCCAGCCGCTACGCCCACCGATGCTGCCGCTGTCTTCCAGGGCCGAAAGAAAGGCGTGGCGCAGGAACGGCTGCGGCCCGCACAGCAAGGCATCCCAAGCGGCGGGCTGGAGGTCATTGAGGCTGGCGAGGGTACGGATCGGCATGGGCGCAGTCTGGCCTGTCGTCCGGGCAAAAAAAAGCCCTGCACAAGCAGGGCTTAGGAGAGTAACTCCAGCGTCATACTGTAGAGCCAGTGCAGAACCTGGCAGCGGAAGAGGGCCCGCCGCCAGGCTAGCGAACAGTCTTAGAACACGTACTGCGCGCGCATCACGAAGCCGTCGCCATCGTCGTCGCCAGCCGAGTTCTTGGCATTGTCGACCGAGGAGGTGACGTACACGCCGCTGATCTTCACGGACTCGTTGGCGTACCAGTTCAGACCGACGTTGTGTACGGTGCCTTCGATGTCGTCGACATCGCTGAAGTCCTTGCCAGACTTGCCGTCGCCATTGACGAAGGCCGCGTAGTCGTTGTTGTCGTCGGCGCTGATGTGGTCGTAGCGGTAGAACACTTCCCAGGCACCAATCTGCTTGTTGGCCGGCTTGATCGCGTCGAACTTGCCGAGCTTGTAGCCACGCGCCTCGCCGGTCAGGGTGTAGGCGAGCTGCACGTAGTAGCCTTCGGAATCGACATCGTCGAAGGTGTTGTCGTCAGCCTTCAGGGTGCGCGCCACATACTCGCCCTGTACGGAGAACGGGCCGGTGGCCCAGGCGGCTTCCAGACCCCAGGCGGCGTCATCATCGAAGGTGCCGACGCTGGTGGCTTCAGCGCCGCCCAGTTGCAGACGGTTGCCGTTGTCGCCGGCATCCTGGCCACCGTCGGTGCTCACACCACGGATACCCAGGCGGCTGCGGATACGGCTGTCGAACTCGCCGTCGGACACGTCGCGCTGGGCAAAGTTGAGGCCCAGGTGCAGGACGTTGCCGGCATCGTGCATCGGTGCGAATACGCCGCGCAGGTTGAACTGCTTGGAGCTGTTGCCGTCTTCGTCGGAGTTGCTGGCGTCCTTGGCGAACAGACCAGCCGAACCGTACAGGGAAGTGCCAGCGGTGCCGGATGCCTGGATGCCCATGCCGCCGTTGTGACCGTTGGCCCAGTCGACCAGATCATAGGCAGCGTTACGCTCCTGGGCAGTCACCCACTTGGAGCTGGTGGCTTTTTCCAAACCGAATTCTGGGTCGAAGCGGCCGGCCTTGATCGATACCGGGGCGAAGCCGTTGTAGGACAGCGAGGCCTCGTCGAAGTAACCGTCTTCATCGCGGTTGTCGCCGCCGGCGTTGTGCGAGAAGTCGTAGTTGAGCTGGTAGGCCCAGTCGCTGTACATCACGCCGCCCAGTTCGAGGAAGGCACGACGGAAATAACCGGCGTCGGCGTTATCGCCATCCTTGGTGTAGAAGCCGTCGAAGGTGCTGTAGTCAGCCTGTACGCGGCCGCCCAGCTTGAAGCTGAATTCTTTGTCGGTGGTGCCGACTTCCAGGCCACCTTTGGTCTTGATGACGATGTCAGTGCCATCGGTGGTGACGGTACCGGCGAAAGCCTGGGCGGAAATGGCCAGAGCCAGGGCGCTGGCTGCAAAACCGGCGAAGTGCTTACGGATCATCGATGAATTCCCCTAATGGTCTTTGCGTTGGAAAACACGCGGGCGGGTGCCCTTGGTGCTGGAGGGGAATCTTGGAGGGGGGTTATTTCAGCCCAGTTGCTGATAGATGAAAGTTCTATGACAGAGGAACTTTTTACTTCCTTTGATAATAACTAGCGAATTGCCTCGGGCCGCCAGCCATTGCCTGACGCCCCGCACCCGGCAGGAACGCCGACCGCAGCACAGCCGGCAGGTCCATTCAGCTCGCTTTGCGGCGTAACGCGCGGGCCAGCCAGTAATCGACGCTGAGCCAGCGCCCGGCACCGCTGAAGAACAGCGCCACCAGCATCACCAGGTAGGTGGCGGCGAACTCGATGCCGTTGTTCAGCACCACCAGCTTGCCGCTGCTGGTCAGCCAGTCGTAGTTGCCGTGCTCCTTGAGCAGCGCCCGCGCCCGCTCGATCTTCTCGGCCGAGGCCAGCACCCGCTCGTTGGCGAACGGCGCCGAGGGGTCGGCAATCGCCTGCCAACCATAGGGCCAGTGCACACTGACGATCGCCACCAGCATGGTCACCATCAGCGGGATAGTGATCCAGCGCAGAGCCAGACCGAACAGCAGCAGGATCGCCCCGCCCGCCTCGGTCAACGCCGCCAGCCAGGCCAGCAGTTCGGGAAATGGCAGGCCCAGGCCCCAGTCCGGGTTGCCGAACCAGGCGATGGTCGCGGGCATATCCGCCAGCTTGTGCGTACCGGCCATCCAGAAAATCGGCACTAGGTACAGACGCAGCAGCAGCGGGCCGAGAAAGTCGAGGCGACGGGTAGCGTCCAGGGCATCCTGGAGGCGATTGAGCAGGGTCAGCATGAGAGTCTCCGTTGGCTGGGCAGCGCGCCGCCTGGCCGGTCAGATGGTCGGGGGGAACCAGATGTCCTGGCGCTGCCAGTCGTCCAGTAGCGCGCGGGCATGGGTGAAGTAACGTTCGTCGGCGGCAATACCACTGGTCTCGGCCAGGACCAGTAACGCCGCAGCACTCGTCTCGCCCGCCTGCAGGCGCAGGGCCAGGTGATAAGCGAACGGCGACAGCTGCTGGAAGCGCACCTTGTCCGCCGCGTCGCGCCAGGCCAGCAGACAGGTCGGTTCGGCCGGCGCGTGCAGTGGTCGGTACTCGGCACTCAGGCGTTGCACCGGCCAGGCATAAGCCAGCGGCCAGGCCAGGGGTGACCAGCCCTGCGCGGGCAATTCGACTGTGGCCACATCCAGCTCAAGCTCGACCCGTTCGTAATGCGCCAGTTCGAGGAGGAACGGCGGATCATCCGCCTCGGCGACAAAGCCCTGCTGCAACCAGCCAACAAACTCCGCACCGATCTCGAGGAAATACGGCGTGGTGCAGCGGTGCCCGGCGATGAAACTGCGCACCAGGCGCTGCCAGCGCGCGTCATCGAACAGCCGGCGCAGCACCGGAAAACCGCTGCTGAGAAAGCTCTCGATATTGTTGAAGAACAGGCCTTCGTACACCGCCATACGCTCGGCAGCGATGCCCGGCAGCAGCGCCTGCGCCTCGGGCTGGCGAATGCGCGCGGCGAAGGCCAGCTGGTCGCGCTCGCTCATCGCCCGGCCCCCTGCTGCAAAGCTCGGATCTGCGCCACCTCGGCATACAGCTCGCTCACCGGCGGGAAGTTGAAGTCGCGTTCCAGCAGGGTCGGCCGTACGCCATGCAGTCCATAGGCCTGCCGGAGCAACGCCCATACCGGGTCGCACACCGGCGCGCCATGGGTGTCGATCTTCAGGTCGGCGGCCTCGTCGTAGTGCCCGGCCATGTGCAGGTAGGCGATGCGCTCGCCCGGCATGGCCTGGATATAGGCCAGCGGGTCGAAGCTGAAATTGGTCGCGTTGACGTAGACGTTGTTGATGTCCAGCAGCAGCTGGCAATCCGCTTCGTCCAGCACCGCGCGAATAAAGCTGGTCTCGTCCAGCTCGCCGGGCAGGCGCGCATAGGCCGAGACGTTTTCGATGATCAGCGGTCGTTCCAGCACATCCTGCACGGTGCGAATGCGCGTGGCGACCCGTTGCACGGTGTGCGCCGTGAACGGCAACGGCATCAGGTCGTACAGCTGGCCCTCGTCGGCACAGGCCGACAGGTGTTCGCTGTAACCGCGGATGCCGTGTTCGTCGAGAAAACCCTTGATGGCCTTGAGCAACTCGATATCGAGCGGCGCCACGCCACCGAGGTTGAGGGACAGACCATGGCAGAGGAACGGCACGCGCTCACTGAGGCCGCGCAGCTGGCGGGCAAAACGCCCGCCTACGCCGATCCAGTTTTCCGGGGCGATTTCGAGGAAATCCACCTGGCCCACGGCACTGTCCGCCAGCGCCGTCAGCAGGCCGCGACGCAGGCCGAGGCCGGCGCCGCTGACGAAAGGCTGCAGGGTCATGTCCGTGGCGACCTTACTCGGCCTTCTCGGCGCCACAGCTGCCCTCATGGGCCGCCTTGCCTTCGCCACAGGAACCTTCTTTGGCGGCCTTGCCTTCCTCACCGCAGCTGCCTTCTTTGGCCGCCTTGTCGCCGCCACACTTGCCCTCTTCGGCTTTCATTTCGGCGCCGCACTTGCCCTCGCCACAGGAACCTTCGTGGCCCTTCTCATGGGCAGCCAGGCTGTAGCCGCTGCTCAGTTCCTGGGCAGCAAACGGGTTGCCGGCAGCCTGGGCAGTTACAGCGACAGTGCTCAGCAGGGCGGCACCCAGGGTAGCGACAACGGTATTCAGCTGTTTCATGGAATCTCTCCGGTGGTGGTTGATTCAGGGAAGCCGGCATGGCCCCCTCGCAACACTAGACGCAGGTGCACGGCCAGCGTTACAGGTGGCGTAGATTTTTTCTGCGCTGGTTGGTGCGGCAGTTTACTCGGCGCCTAATTCGGACGCCGGAAACTCCCCTCTCCCACTTGTGGGAGAGGGGCTGGGGGAGAGGGCCTGGGCCAACTTACCCTCCCCCATTACTCGGCATCCCGTCATGGCGCTCAGGGCGCAAACAGCTCCAACTGCTCATGCCGGCCACGCATGTCCAGCAGCCGCACGCCCACCCCGAGCAGGCGCACCGGCTTGTTGCCGCGGGCAAAGGCGGCCGACAGCAGCTGCTGGTAGCTGTGCAGGTCACGGCGCGCACCGGCCTGCTCGAGGGTGGTCTGGCTGAAGTCGTGAAATTTGATTTTGACGAAGGGCTTGTCCGGCTTATAGCTGCTGTCGAGGCGCGCCATGCGCGTTTCCAGCTGCTCTAACAACTCCGGCAAACGCTTCAGGCACATCGCCAGGTTGGGGATGTCCTCGTCGTAGGTGTTTTCCACACTCACCGACTGGCGCCGGCTATCGGTCTGCAGGGCGCGCTCGTCGATGCCCCGGGCCAGGCTCCACAGGCGCTCGCCAAAACTGCCGAACTCGCGCACCAGGGCCAGCTTGTTCCATTCACGCAGATCGGCGCAGGTGCTGATGCCCAGGCGCCCGAGCTTGTCCGCGGTGACCTTGCCCACGCCATGCAGCTTGCTCACCGGCAGCACGGCGACAAACTCGTCGACCTGATCCGGGGTGATGACGAACAAGCCATCGGGTTTGCGCCAGTCGCTGGCGATCTTGGCCAGGAACTTGTTCGGCGCCACCCCGGCCGACACGGTGATATGCAGCTCCTGCGACACCCGGCGGCGGATCTCCTTGGCGATGCGCGTGGCGCTGCCGGCAAAATGCGCGCTGTCGGTCACGTCCAGGTAGGCCTCATCCAGCGACAGCGGCTCGATGATCTCGGTGAACTCGCGAAAGATGCCGTGGATTTCCCGGGAAACCGCCTTGTAGGCATCCATTCGTGGTTTGACCACTTTCAGATCTGGGCAGAGCTTGAGCGCCTGCCCCATCGGCATGGCCGAGCGAATGCCCCAGGCCCGCGCCTCGTAGTTGCAGGTGGCAACCACGCCCCGCCGATCGGCAGCGCCGCCCACCGCCAACGGCTTGCCGGCCAGCTGCGGGTCGTCACGCATCTCGATCGCTGCATAAAAGCAGTCGCAATCCACATGAATAATCTTGCGCACGAAAGTCCGGAAAGCCCCAGCAGGCAAGCCCTGAAGCCCTCGAGTCTACCACTCGTCCAGCGCTAAGCAGCTGATCGATCAGGATTTTTTCCACGTTAAAGGTTGACAGCCGAGGATTTGACGATAGAATTGGCGCCGCGGGATGGAGCAGTCTGGTAGCTCGTCGGGCTCATAACCCGAAGGTCGTAGGTTCAAATCCTGCTCCCGCAACCAGTTTCGAAGAAAGGCCACTCAAACGAGTGGCCTTTTTCGTTTCTGCCTTTTTATTTAAGTAATTGATTAAAAAGCAGAAATCGATTGACAGAAACTTCTACCGCAGTAGAATTGGCGCCGCGGGATGGAGCAGTCTGGTAGCTCGTCGGGCTCATAACCCGAAGGTCGTAGGTTCAAATCCTGCTCCCGCAACCAGTTTCGAAGAAAGGCCACTCAAACGAGTGGCCTTTTTCGTTTCCGCCTTCCGTTGACCTCCCTCAGCCTTTCTTAAGGTTCACGGCGCTATGCTGTGCAACTCGTTTAACCAAAACCTGCCAACAGGCGCAGGAGACTGATCGAGGACGCACGATGAGCTGGAAGAACTCCGAACAGCGCTATGGCAGCCTGTCCATTGCCCTGCACTGGCTGATGCTGATCCTGATTGCCGGCGTCTATGCCTGCATCGAACTCAAAGGCAACTTCCCCAAGGGCAGCGATACCCGCGAGCTGCTCAAGCAATGGCACTTCATGCTCGGCCTGGCGGTATTTGCCCTGGTCTGGCTGCGCCTGCTGGCACGGCTGATCGCCCCCACGCCGAACATCGTCCCGGCCCTACCCGCCTGGCAAGCCATCCCCGCCAAACTCATGCACCTGGCGCTGTACCTGCTGATGATCGGCGCGCCACTGGCCGGCTGGCTGATCCTCAGCGCTGCTGGCAAGCCGATCCCGTTCTTCGGCCTGGAGCTGCCGCCACTGGTCGGCGAGAACAAACAGCTAGCCGGACAGATCAAGGAACTACACGAGCTGGCCGGCACCGCCGGTTACTGGCTGATCGGCCTGCACGCCGTCGCCGGGCTGTTCCACCATTTCGTCAGCCGCGACAACACCCTGACCCGCATGCTGCCGGGGCGCGGCTGATCCAACCACTGCGCCCCTCCCGTCGGAGCAGCTGCAGCCGCGAAGCGATGCCTGAGTACAGCGCCATCTCGCGAATAGAGCCGTCCCACCCAAACGGGAAAGCCGGTGCAGCCCAGGAATAGGCGCCCACCTTTATATAAAGGTGGCAAACGGCACCTCGTAACGCTGGCCAAGCCTCGTCTGCGCCGCTAGAATTGCGCACTTTTTGATCAGCGGCGCCACCCAGAGCGCCCGATGAGGTTAGCCCCGATGTCCACCGCCACCCCGAAAGTCGGCTTCGTCAGCCTTGGTTGCCCTAAAGCGACTGTCGACTCCGAACGCATCCTCACCCAGCTGCGCATGGAGGGCTACGAGATCGTGCCCACCTACGAGGATGCCGACGTGGTGGTGGTCAACACCTGCGGCTTCATCGACAGCGCCAAGGCCGAATCCCTTGAGGTGATTGGTGAAGCCATCGCCGAAAACGGCAAGGTCATCGTCACCGGCTGCATGGGCGTGGACGAAGGCAACATCCGCAACGTGCACCCTAGCGTGCTCTCGGTGACTGGCCCGCAGCAGTACGAGCAAGTGGTCAACGCCGTGCACGACGTGATCCCGCCGAAGACCGATCACAATCCACTGATCGACTTGGTGCCGCCGCAAGGCATCAAGCTGACCCCGCGCCACTACGCCTACCTGAAGATTTCCGAAGGCTGCAACCATCGCTGCAGCTTCTGCATCATCCCCTCGATGCGCGGCGACCTGGTCAGCCGCCCGGTCGGCGATGTACTCAGCGAAGCCGAGCGCCTGGTCAAGGCCGGCGTCAAAGAGCTGCTGGTGATCTCCCAGGACACCAGCGCCTACGGCGTCGACCTCAAGTACAAGATGGACTTCTGGAACGGCCAGCCGGTAAAGACGCGCATGCTGGAACTGTGCGAAGCGCTGTCGTCGATGGGCGTGTGGGTGCGCCTGCACTACGTCTACCCCTACCCCAACGTCGACCACGTCATCCCGCTGATGGCCGAAGGCAAGCTGCTGCCGTACCTGGACATCCCCTTCCAGCACGCTAGCCCGAAAGTGCTGAAGGCCATGAAACGCCCGGCCTTCGAAGACAAGACCCTGGCGCGTATCAAGCAATGGCGCGAGATCTGCCCCGAGCTGACCATCCGCTCCACCTTCATCGTCGGCTTCCCCGGCGAAACCGAAGAAGACTTCCAGTACCTGCTCGACTGGCTGACCGAAGCGCAGCTCGATCGCGTTGGCTGCTTCCAGTACTCGCCCGTGGAAGGCGCACCGGCCAATGACATGGACCTCGAAGTCGTCCCCGACGACGTCAAGCAGGACCGCTGGGACCGCTTCATGGCCCACCAGCAGGCCATCAGCGCCGCCCGCCTGCAGCTGAAGATCGGCCAGGAAATCGAAGTGCTGATCGACGAAGTGGACGAGCAAGGCGCGGTCGGCCGCTCCTACGCCGATGCCCCGGAAATCGACGGCAGCGTGTTCATCGACTCCACCAGCGTGAAGCCCGGCGACAAGATCCGCGTGCGCGTGATCGACGCCGACGAATACGACCTCTGGGCCGAACTGGCCTGATCGCCAGGCGCTTAACGCCAGAAAACAAAAAGCCCCGCCTGCATGCGGGGCTTTTTATTACGCGATCATCGACCAACCGTATAGCAGCGGCTCCAGCCGCGAAACCTCAATACACCACTACCGATCTAGCGGACTAATCACCCCCAGCCCACCACGATTGAGCACATGGGTATAGATCTGCGTGGTCTTCACATCCGCGTGCCCCAACAGCTCCTGTACCGTGCGGATGTCCTGGCCACTCTCCAGCAGATGGGTGGCAAAGGAATGGCGGAAGGTGTGCGGCGTAGTGTGCTTGATAAGCCCGGCACGCCTGGCCGCTTCACGCACCCCACGCTGGATGGTTTTCTCATGCAGGTGGTGGCGAAAAATCCCCTCTGAGCGAGGATCCTTGGAACGATTAATCGAAGGGAAGACAAATTGCCACCCCCACTCTGCCGCCGCATTCGGATACTTGCGCGCCAGAGCGAACGGCAGATTGGCCCGCCCAAAGCCCTCGGCCAGATCGGTACGGTGCAGTACCTCCACCTTCAACAGATGCTCCTGCAACGGCAACACCAGCCGTTGCGGCAGCATGGTCACCCGATCCTTCTGCCCCTTGCCATCACGCACCAAAATCTCACCACGAGCGAAATCGACATCCTTCACCCGCAAACGCAGCGCCTCCAGTAACCGCAGCCCCGCGCCATACAGCAGATTGGCGACAATCCAGCGCACACCCGATAACTGCGCCAACACCAACGCCACTTCCTCGCGGGTCAATACCACCGGTAAATGCTTGGGCTTCTTGGCACGAACAATGTCATCCAGCCAGGGCAACTGCACCTGCAACACCTGCTTGTAAAGAAACAGCAGCGCAGCCAACGCCTGATTCTGCGTGGAGCCGGAGACATTCTTGGCCACTGCCAAGTGCGTCAGAAAAGCCTCGATTTCCGCCGCCCCCATCTCAGCCGGATGCCGATACCGATGAAAGCGGATAAAGCGCTTCACCCACTCGGCGTAGACAGCCTCGGTACGAATCGAATAGTTTCTCAAACGAATCTGCTGGCGCACTTGCTCCAGCAATTTTGGCTTGCCGTCATCCATGTCGTGTTGCTCCCTGAGTGATGTCGCCTTTCCCGCGACCTCCTCCAAGCTAGACAAGGACTTGTAGAACGACAAGGAACGTTATCTGACATTTTGTCGGGGGTTATGCGACAGCGATGTCGTCTAATTATAGTTAGGCGCAAGGGCAAAATTGGTTCTTCAGCACCGAGCCAGGGAACACAATCATCGCATCAGCGCGGTATTCCTGAATCGAATGGTCGCCTGGCAGTAGAGGCCGTTATTTGTGGCCAGCATAGGAGTTGCTTTCAGAGAATGTGCACATCACAAATAACTTCCGGGGCCAAAACCGACACGCCGTGCGCACCGCCGGTTAAGCTCGGCGCTGGCATCATTTCCCGCGCTCGGCTGGGCAATCTAACAATTGGCTCAAGTCGTTCGCTTCGCTCACTCGGGACCGGCGAAGCCGGCCCCTTAGCCAAACGTTAGGCGCAAGGGCAAAATTGGTTCTCCAGCACCGAGCCAGGAAACACAATCACTGCATCAGCGCGGTGTTCCTGAATCGAATGGTCGCCAGACAGTAGAGGCCGTTATTTGTGGTCAGCAAAGGAGTTGCTTTCAGAGAATGTGCACATCACAAATAACTTCCGGCGCCAAAACCGACACGCCGTGCGCACCGCCGGTCAGGCTCGGCGCTGGCCTCATTTCCGGCGTTCGACTGGGCAGTCTAACAATTGGCTCAAGTCGTTCGCTTCGCTCACTCGGGACCGGCGAAGCCGGCCCCTTAGCCAAACGTTAGCAGAACAAGGAATAGTCATGATCGACTTTAACAATAAAGGTTTTTTCAAGCTCAAGCAGAACAGTGAATATGCAGAGAAAATTACTGCATTGCTGTTAGACAATGAGGAAATCATTGACTCATACAAATCCATGCGTGATGGCGTGGTTTTCACCAGCAAGAGAATTATTGCCGTAAACGTTCAAGGGCTAACCGGTAGCAAAAAAGATTTCACGTCCATTCCTTATAAAAACATTGTTGCCTACTCGGTGGAAACATCAGGAACGTTTGACCTTGATTCAGAACTGGAAATATATCTATCCTCTGTTGGCAAGGTGAAATTCGAGTTCACTGGAAAAACCTCAATGGTAGAAATATCGAAACACATATCAAAGCACCTGCTTTAATTTCAACTCACACACTCAGCCGTCTGCTAACAACTGGTTCAAGTCGCTCGCTTCGCTCACTCGGGACCGGCTAAAGCCGGCCCCTTAACCAAACGTTAGAAGGCAAGAAGGTTAATTTGTGAACCGCCAATTAAAAGCAATCATCACAGGTTTAGCCTTTGCATCTATTCCAATAGCTTTCATCTTTGCTTTCAGTTACACGCAATTTATCTTTATAGCCTTCCCAATATCCCTACTTATTTTCATGGTCACAGCAGCCTTAAGGTCATGCTGCCAGCACTGCGGACAACCAACAATCTATAGTATTAATGGCCGGGCTTGGAGCATTTGCATTAGTGGCCCATGCCCCAACTGCGGAAAGCCATGTTAATCGTGGCTATGCCGTCTAACTACTGGTTCAAGCCGTTCGCTTCGCTCACTCGGGACCGGCTAAAGCCGGCCCCTTAACCAAACGTTAGGGAATCATGCTAAGCACATTTATAGCGCCAGCACTCATAATCACATTATTAGTATGCCTAGTAAGTGCTGTAGGTAGCAACACCATACAAAGTAAAATTCGGGCAGCCGTAATTTTACTCTCTCCAATTTGGTTTCCAGTGCTTTACCTTTGCACTATATATCTAGCCAACTTATTACCAAACTTTGAATTCAAAGGCGAGTCCCGCCTTGCTTTATTTTTACTTTTCGCAATTCCGCTTGTAGGCAGCTACCCTATCTTCACGTCAGAGCACGTCCCCCTAATTGGGAAATTACTAGCTATACCTGTGTACTACCTAGCCTCGTTGGTTTTTATTGGGCTCGGCAGCTGGATTCTAGGGTGCGAACTGGGCGTTGTGGGGTGCCATTAGGCCATCCCTAACAACTGGTTCAAGTCGTTCGCTTCGCTCACTCGGGACCGGCTAAAGCCGGCCCCTTAACCAAACGTTATGTTTCAGCTGGGGTCATCCATGCATAAAAACAAAGAATTAAAATTATTATCTGCACTGATCAAGCAAAAGGACATGAAGCCCACAAGTAAAAATAAGCGACTTGCTATAAATTTTATAACCTGGCTAATAATCGGGCTTGTAGCGAGCTTCAGCTACAACTATTTTGGGAGACCTGAAATTCCTGGGTTGGTTATCTTTTTTGGAGCGCTAGCAATGGGCGTCTTCATTGGCATTATTTCAATGTGTGACGTATCCAGAAGTCAGTGGCCAATAATAAGGCCTCACATAAACTTCAAAAGCATTGAGGAGCGAGTCCGTGAGCTTGAAACATAACAATGCGCTCAAAGCGCTCACTCCGTTCGCTGGGACCGGCGAAGCCGGCCCCTTAGCTTAATCGTTAGGCATGATCAAACACATGAATCAACATCGCTGGCAATGCGTCCACTGCAACGCCGAAAACAGCACGAACTCTGATACATGTGCATCCTGCCAAAAATCATGCTACGAAATTTTGGATGAGCAACGTCACGACAGCCCATTCGAAAATTCTTACCAAGTTTATTATATGTATGGTGCTTGGACGCTCGTGCCTGCATCCATACAGATCCTTAGCTCGATGGGGCTTTACTGGCAAAGCCTTTTAGTAATCGCACTCCTACTTACATCATTATTAACAGAGCAATTCTGGCACATTGCGAGAAATAGCAATTTCTTTCGCCTTATTTCCAAGCTTTCTATCGCGCAGTTAGCAATCGCCTTGGTCAACCTGCTCACTCACAGCATGGTTGTTTCTGCAGCTGGAATCATTATCGGTATCACAGCTGCCATAATTTCCTTTATACCAATTGCAAAATATACTGAAAAATACAGGCTCAGATAATGATCCATGCAAGGCCTAACAAGGCGCTCAAATCGTTCGCTTCGCTCACTGGGACCGGCTAAAGCCGGCCCCTTAGCTTAATCGTTAGGCCCCATGAATAAACCACTCAGCAGCGCCATAATTCTTTTTCTTTGCTTCGCATGTGGAGCTGCGGGTTATATCTATGGCTATCTCTCACAACCAGAACAACGAATTTATCCACCAGTAATTCTAAGCTCAATGTCAGAAGCAAAATTATTCGATAGTTCATTTTCTAGCGATGAATTAATTTCCACATACAATTCATCTGAGATACTTAAGATACTTTCAAACTCAGCTTGGACCCAACCAGGAATCATCACGAAAGGAAGCTGGAAAATACTTCTAGACAATGAAACAAAAATCCACCTGAGCTACTACGGAAATTTCTTTTGGATAGAAGGTACTAAAGGTTTCTTTTTGGTGCACCCAGACAACAAAGCAGACTACCAAGCTCTCTTAGGCAAAATACATATAAAAACAGTAGCATGGCGAAAAATTAGAAATGGAACCTAACAACTGGTTCAAGCCGTTCGCTTCGCTCACTCGGGACCGGCTAAAGCCGGCCCCTTAACCAAACGTTAGAAGGCAAGAAGGTTAATTTGTGAACCGCCAATTAAAAGCAATCATCACAGGTTTAGCCTTTGCATCTATTCCAATAGCTTTCATCTTTGCTTTCAGTTACACGCAATTTATCTTTATAGCCTTCCCAATATCCCTACTTATTTTCATGGTCACAGCAGCCTTAAGGTCATGCTGCCAGCACTGCGGACAACCAACAATCTATAGTATTAATGGCCGGGCTTGGAGCATTTGCATTAGTGGCCCATGCCCCAACTGCGGAAAGCCATGTTAATCGTGGCTATGCCGTCTAACTACTGGTTCAAGCCGTTCGCTTCGCTCACTCGGGACCGGCTAAAGCCGGCCCCTTAACCAAACGTTAGAGATCATATTTCGTGCACAACCCATTCAGAACACCAACATATGAAGACGGCGGCACAACAACAAACTCTCCAAGTTTAAATATTTTATTACTTTTATTATCTATAATCACCTCCTACATGCTGACAAAAGACTTCAGCCACTTACTTGTTACTCATAACGACTCGCTAGCAAAAGCAGCTAAAATTTCAATATTTCATTACATATACATAAAAGCCATCCCATTCGAGATCGCTTATTTCAGAGCTTTTTCCAGCATTGCCATTCTTATATTCATATTTTTTACAGCCCGAAACAGCCATAATTTTTCAAGGTACTATTTTTTTGCAATAGCTTATGGGGCTACACAACTTGCGTATCAAACACTAGCGATAACAGGTGCAATTGAAATTCTTAGGCAAGTATCCGGAAAAAGTATCTTCGATACAGGTTTTTGGCTTCACCCAACAATAGCGCCAAGCATAATAGAAGTGCTTATTAAGCTCTCACTAACTCTAGTTCCGTCAATTGCCTTTCTAGCACTATGCGTCACCGTCAAAGCAATAATACAAAAGCAAAATAATTAAAAAAACATCCCATGGATATCTCTAACTAATGGTTCAAGCCGTTCGCTACGCTCACTCGGGACCGGCTAAAGCCGGCCCCTTAACCAAACGTTAGGTTACAGCTCATGATCTATGCAGACATCGGAAGCTTCGACCTTGAAAACTCCCGAATAGACGGTGTTCTTCGTAGTGGTAGCGAAATAGCCATATCATTTAAGTCGATTTTCTTTGAATCCAATAAACATCAAACAAACGAACAGCTTAACGCCGTAATTCGGCTCTCTAACGTCACCAGCGAATCAGCAACACAGCACTTAGGTGGTGGCGTGGAAAAACATGCAGATCTAAGCGACTGCCCAATAGACATAGTAGAGTTAGCAAGCATCGAAAATGGAACCCTAAATTTGCAGGGCTACAAAAATAATACGCCTTGGTTCTGCTGGGAAATTACGGCACTCAGCATCATAATCGAATGGGGCGAAAATCGTGCAACTGCAACCTAACAACTGGTTCAAGTCGTTCGCTTCGCTCACTCGGGACCGGCTAAAGCCGGCCCCTTAACCAAACGTTAGCAGCCTGAGTTAGACCATGACACGCATACAACAGGCAAGGCCGAGTGATGTACCAACACTTCTTCCACTCGTAGCCGATTATTGGAGCTTCGAGGGTATTAGCGAATTTGAACAAGAGCGCGTCGCAACACAGCTAATTCGCTTGCTCTCAAACCCAGATCTTGGGGCTGGCTGGATTGCAATTGTGGATGGGATAGCGGTTGGTTATCTGCTTGCAGTCCACGTATTTAGCCTTGAATACTTGGGTCTTACAGCAGAAGTCGACGAGTTTTTCGTATCGTCGTCACAACGAGGAAGTGGTATTGGTGCAGAACTTCTAAAAAACGCCGAATCTGAATTCATTCGGCGAGGGTGTACAACTATTTCGCTTCAACTATCGCGCAGCAACAATTCCGCTCGTAAGTTCTACCATAGCTTGGGATATACCGAGAGATCAGGGTATGAACTCCTCGACAAAGTATTGGGTAACTGCTAACAACTGGTTCAAGTCGTTCGCTTCGCTCACTCGGGACCGGCTAAAGCCGGCCCCTTAACCAAACGTTATAGGTCATCAATGCGCACCGTCCTGCTGCTGATTTCTACTCTACTAATTTCAGTAACTGCCAATAGTGCAGAGTTAAGCAAATCAGAGGCTCTCGATCTTGCTGAGTTATTCATCCTAGAAAACGGCTTTACGGATGCATCGGCCAAAGAGGTAAAATCAATTCTTGAGAGCAAGGGCATTACCTGGACTGACGAATCTCAAAAGAAACTTATCCATCATGTTTTTACTGTGCACCCAAAAGCTATCGGGATAAAGCCGTGGTATCCATGGGCAGGAGAAGGTTGGAGCGTAGCGTTTCTCCGCACAAAAACAGACCCATCAACTGAATATAACTGCCGAGTCGTAACAATTAATGCGAATGGCTCAAATATTCAAATAATGCATAAAAATGGGCACTGCAAAACCTTTTCTGGACTCTAGCCAGCAATGCCCTATAACTACTGGTTCAAGATCGTTCGCTTCGCTCTCTCGGGACCGGCTAAAGCCGGCCCCTTAACCAAACGTTAGAGCAGTCAATCCATGAGAGTGTCAGCCCTAAGCCTCGTAGCATTCTTAATACTTAGTGCTCTTGTGTCTTATTTCCTTGAGGCCAGCTTCGCTGTTGCCCCTGGAGTTGTGGCTGTCGCATATTTAATTGGGCAAATCCTGAGTTTCGGATCGGAGCATTTTACTGAGTACTGCATCAATATAGCCATCCTCGCCTCAGTGTTAGCAGCACTCTTCATCGCAAGTCACTTCTTTCCTATAATTAATGAGGTAGGGCTTTACAATGTGCAAAAGCTCTAACAATTGGTTCAAAGTCGTTCGCTTCGCTCACTCGGGACCGGCTAAAGCCGGCCCCTTAACCAAACGTTAGGGAATCATGCTAAGCACATTTATAGCGCCAGCACTCATAATCACATTATTAGTATGTCTACTAAGTGCTGTAGGCAGCGATACCATACAAGGTAAAATTCGGACAGCAGTAATTTTACTCTCTCCTATTTGGTTTCCAGCACTATACCTTTGCACTATATATCTAGCCAACTTATTGCCGAATTTTGAATTCAAAGGCGAGTCCCGCCTTGCTATATTTTTACTTTTCGCAGTTCCGCTTGTAGGCAGCTACCCTATCTTCACGTCAGAGCACGTCCCCGTAATTGGGAAATTAATAGCTATACCTGTGTACTATCTAGCCTCGTTGGTTTTTATTGGGCTCGGCAGCTGGATTCTAGGGTGCGAACTGGGCGTTGTGGGGTGCCATTAGGCCATCCCTAACAACTGGTTCAAGTCGCTCGCTTCGCTCACTCGGGACCGGCTAAAGCCGGCCCCTTAACCAAACGTTAGGCACCACTACCACCCATGAAGATCGCAATGAAAAAGATAATTTTACTTATAAGCACAGTCTTATTGCTTTTAGCAGCTGCCTACTCACTGGGCGAGATGACTTACTTTCTCAGAGGCATAATGCAGCGCACATACAACCTCACACCTCTAGCAGGAATTGCAATTGGGAACATTATTTTCTCATGCGCACTACTACTAGCCATTAGCTCAATAAGAAAGCAAATTTCAAACAGCAAAATAGTCGCGTCTGCCTACATCATCACCGGTCTTATAGCCAGTTTCTCAATGCTTATTTACTACCTATTCCCCGGCCTCCCATCCTCAGTAAGCCTCATCAGTATTCTGTCTCCAGAATCACATATATCTATGACTGGAGCTTTAATGGTTGCGCTCGGACTGTCCGCATTTTTACCTACGCGGAAGCAGGCATAGCTCATTGTTCTGTGCGCGCCTAACAAACGGTTCAAGTCGTTCGCTTCGCTCACTGCGGGACCGGCTAAAGCCGGCCCCTTAACCAAACGTTAGGCGGCAACAGCAATTAAAGGATGTGCGGGCATGGAAGTCTTTCACAGTTACGCAGGCAAACACCGTGCAGCCCGGAACAGAAACGTGCTCAATAATCGGTTCGCCGCCCTACCCCAGCTCATTTGCTGCTCGCTGCGCCTCAAGGCTGCGGTGCACCTATCGCGCGTCCTGGTAGCTCGCTCAGTCGGGGTTCCGTCCAGAAAGAATCAGTTGCTTGCAAGAGAATTGCGGGTTGGCCACAGTGCGGTATTCATCACCTGCGTCCGACTCGATGCCCGCTGCCTAACAACTGGTTCAAGTCACTCGCTTCGCTCGTTCGGGACCGCGTTCCGCGGCCCCTTAACCAAACGTTAGGCAAACCAATGAATAAGTGCGTTGTTCTCTATCTCTGCACCGCAGAGTTCACAGGGGAAAGTGAAATTGAGTACAGCTCAGCTCCCCAAGTCGGAGCTGTGCACAACTGCATACTGTTTGTCATGCAGCAGAATTCGGGTGCCGAAACTGAGCTGGCACACCAACTGCTGTCAAAACACGGGTGGGGAAACGCTGAAATTCAAAGCAGCAAGCCATTCGTGCCCGAGAGCGTAAACTCTGAAAAAATGCAGGCTTTCCAACGTCACTATGAAGAGTGCCTGGAGTACGGCGACTCACTAGTGTGGTATGCCTAACAATGCGCTCAAAGCGCTCACTCCGTTCGCTGGGACCGGCGAAGCCGGCCCCTTAGCTTAATCGTTAGGCACACCAAATGAACATCTTGGAAATGACGCCAGAACATATTAGCGAATACATTGATAACGGAGGCATTACCAGTTTCGTATCGTCAAAAAAAGGCGTCTATCCAATTTCATACTTAGAATATGCAAAAGAAGACATATCTACAGAAATATCTAGGCGAACCATCGTAAACGCCATATCAAATGCAAAGCGAGCATTCCACTTTCAAGTGGATATAATTTGTGATTCTTTTGGTTGGGATAAATATAAAAAAAACAGAAATTCTGGCTTCCCAGCAAAGCTAGAGTATTTATCTAAGTGCGGAATCATAAGCCCAAACATCCTATTAAAATTAAATCGTGTCAGAAACACTGTAGAGCACGAATATAGTGTGCCATCAGAAGAAGAGCTTAGGGACTACATCGATATAGTAGAGCTATTTCTAATGGCAACAAAAATATTAACAGACCGCTACCCTGCATCTATCGACTTCGATCTCATGCAAGATGAGGACTACGACACCACACTTGAACTTCCAGAGTCAATCATCGCAAAAATAACCATGCATGAAGGTGGTATAGAGCTAAGTGGAAATAATGAAACGCGCACAATCTCTATCGATGATAGCGATTACTACCCATGGCTAGCTGCAATAGTGAGCAATTATCTGCGCTGAGGTGATGCCTAACAACTGGTTCAAACCGTTCGCTTCGCTCACTGGGACCGGCTAAAGCCGGCCCCTTAACCAAACGTTAGGGCTAGGTCGATGCCAGTGCTCGGTATAAATGTTACATACCTGTTGATAGCTGTTCTGATCAGTATCTACGGTAGTTTTTATGTGGCGTTTTCTCCGAGTGAAGTTACTGTCGCGTGGGCGAAGAATTCATCCATTATATTTTTTGTGTACTTTATCGCGTCTAGTACGATTTTCTTTATCAAGAACAAACAAAAATTGAGCAAGATTTTTAAAAATAGATTGGGATTCTATTTTTTCATAATCGTAGGTTTGCCAAGTGTTTTTGCTTTGCTTGCCTACGTTCATTTTGGTGCGCTTTCAAAGGGGGTTCCTGCGCTTTATACAGAGCTATTTTCTGAGGAAATATTCACAGAAACTGAAATTACGAGCAAGCGGGCATGGGGGAAGCGAGGCCGCCATGAAGCCGTTTCGATTTCAGGTTTTTCTGACCGCTTTCCAGTTTCAAGGCAGTACTATGATTCAGTATCGGTAGGCGAAAGTGTTAAATTGAAAATAATAAAATCTGAGCTAGGCACTAAAATTGAGTTTGTTAAGCCCTAACAAACGGTTCAAGTCGTTCGCTTCGCTCACTCGGGACCGGCTAAAGCCGGCCCCTTAACCAAACGTTATGCCTCAACCAAAGGAATGAGTCGTGAATAAAATTTTACTAGTCATCGGAATGCTGTTTTCACTGTGTGCTACAGGTTCGGAACAATACGACGGAATCCCAGATAAATTCATGGGGCTGGTCGAAAAAGGTGACCACATCAGTGCAGTAGATTTAATTTTCGGAGGAGCTAAAGGTCCCGAAAAGATCGACGCAGAAACAAAATTCGTCAAAGAGCAATTACTCGGAGTTCTTGGAAATTTTGGAAAGTATTATTTCCACGAGAAAATATCAGAAGAGAAAGTAGGCTCTCGATATGCACGACTAACATACATTATTGGCTACAAAGAGAAGCCTCTGTTTATATCTTTCGTTCTATATAAAAATGAAAAAACTTGGCGCGTCAGATCATACACCACCAACTCTAACTATAAAGCCCTAGTTAAGAGCAACAACGAAACCCTGTGACAAGCATAACAATTGGTTCAAATCGCTCGCTCCGCTCGCTGGGACCGGCGAAGCCGGCCCCTTAACCAAACGTTATACGCCATGAACTGGATCGAAGAGTCTCGAAAAATATTCAAAATCTCGAAGCCTGAGCACTTCACCGATTTCGCTCATTGCGAGGAGTGTCTTGATCACGACCTGAGTCTTGTGAGCTCGGATGTTGACTCTATTGGCTTTGATGAGCTTGGCAACCCAGGCTGGGACCCTATCTGTTATGTAGAAGCAGAAGGTTTTATTTATTATTTCCCAGCCTTTGTAAGGCTTTGCCTGAACAGCAATTCCGATCAGTCATACATCAGTCAATTTTTATTTCACTTAAGCTCTGATGGAAATAACAATAAATACACACTATCGTTTTCTGTCGAGCAGCGGAATTTCACACTGAAATTTATTAAGTATTTGGCAGAAACAAAAATTGATACCATCACGCTATATGGCGATGAAGAAATGCTTTCTACCACTATAGAAATCTGGGCCAGCGTATAACAATTGGTTCAAAGCCGTTCGCTTCGCTCACTCGGGACCGGCTAAAGCCGGCCCCTTAACCAAACGTTAGCTACCAGCCATGACACCTACAGTACTCAACCATATCGCCGTAGAGATTGCGCCATATAGGGCAAAAATGTATCGCGCCATGCTTGTGTGCGGCGTTCTACTAGGCGCTGTGTTTTTCTTTTCTTACATATTTAAAGCGAATAACGACTATATTTCTATAACAGCATGGGGTTCGGCTATCATACTCGGCTGGTTCAGCCTATTAACATCAGTTATTCAGTGGCATCACAAGCAACCAGAAAAGCCAGAGCTAGGTTTTCTAAAAAGACTAAAATACACTTGGCTAAAAATAATTACATGGTTTCACTGCGTCATAATATCAATTTCATCATTGCTGCTTTCCTATGTTACTTTTGCATCTCTCTTCAACATCCTTTTCGGTTATGGCAGCTAACAACTGGTTCAAACCGTTCGCTTCGCTCACTGGGACGGGCTAAAGCCCGCCCCTTAACCAAACGTTATACGCACTAAGGGCATGCACTCAATGTACACCAGATCATTTCTAATATTCCTAATTGCCCTTACGATAAGCGGCTGTATTCCGACTCACTCACATCACGCAGCCGCACCTCAAAGCGCACCTGAACCTCAAGACTGCATTGACACAAACAAAGAATACAGTCCTGCATACATCAAAATGGAGCCTTATGAAGGCTACATCGATGAGGTTAAAGAGAAACTAAGAAGGGTCGGAAACCTTAATGCAGGCCATTCAAATAGAATCAAATCCAGTAAAATATCAATAATCCAAGTACGCATAGACAGGCACGGATTATTAAAAGAAGCGAAAGTCGCCTCACCATCCTGCGACCCAAAAGCCAATGAGCAATTTATAAAAATAATAAGAATGGCAGCTCCTTTCTCACCCTTTCCGAATTACTCAACAATCGATGAGTCTTCATTTGAGGTCAAAATGATATTCGATCCATCAAAATAAATAACTGAGAATTTTGTTGGCCACGTATAACAATGCGCTCAAAGCGCTCACTCCGTTCGCTGGGACCGGCGAAGCCGGCCCCTTAGCTTAATCGTTAGAGGTCACAGCAATTGAGTGCCAACACCTCAGCAATCGATGCCCACAAAAAGACAATTACAGCAGGTAGCTTCGTACGCATTATTGAAATACCGACTTGGCTCACGCATGACCTGCCAGAGCAGGAAGTGCAACGCCTGCGACAATGCGAAGGGAGCATCATGAAAATCCTAGAGGTAGACAAATATGGCTACATTTGGTTTGGTACAAACAACGAAGGTCGCTGGTTTTGCCTCAAACCAGATGAAGTTGAAGCCGTAGGCAACTGAGTTGTCCTCTAACAATGCGCTCAAAGCGCTCACTTCGTTCGCTGGGACCGCGTTCCGCGGCCCCTTAGCTTAATCGTTATACGCTCAAGGAAGTTCTATGACTGAGCAAGAGCTTGAAGAAAAGTCGGAATTCAACATTCGATTACTAAAAAATTCGGCCAAGTGGATGTCGATCTTTGCAGCCATCTGCATTGGAGCCATTTATCTATTTTGGTTATTCTGGAGCCTTAAGCACGACGCCGCATTCATACAGATACTCTACGAACATCTTGCTGCAGTGATTGGCATACCGGGTGCAATTATCACAGCCTTTGTATTAGTTAGTGCTCTAGAACAAGTTTCCGGCCCAATTGAGTTTGAGGGACTGGGATTTAAATTCAAAGGTGCATCCGGCCCCATAGTGCTCTGGGTGCTTGTATTTTTAGCCATAATATCTGGCATAAAAATTCTTTGGTGAGCGCATAACAATGCGCTCAAAGCGCTCACTTCGTTCGCTGGGACCGGCGAAGCCGGCCCCTTAGCTTAATCGTTAGCTGTCCAAATCATGACCAACGCGCCCGCACTACTTCGACGAATACATGAGGAATTTGGCTCAATTCCATTTCCAACTCATCGCGGTCTGTATGCGGCGATGGCGATGGATGATTGGATTTCTGACGAAACAAAATTGAGGAAGATTACACTTGAGAAGGATTACATAGGTGAGTGGTGGGATGTTCCGCTGGAGCATCTGAAAGATTGCCTGCATTACTCGCTTTGCTACCTAGATTCGAGCGGCGTCGAGTTCTATCTGCCTGCGTACATGGTCGCTCTGCTTAGGTTTCCAGAGCAATTTGATCACCCAAAGTGTTCTAGTGCTTGGAGCGTGATATCCCACTTCAGGCTGAATGAAGACGATGATGAGCTTAGGGAGTACTCGCGAGGTCAGTTCTCTAGAATTGACGGTGGGAAGAAACGCGTGTGTCGTGAGTTTCTGCAACACGTTGCAGCATGCCCGCTCTACAATATCCACGCATCAGAACTTGCAAAGGAAGCCCTAGAGAATGAGTTTTGGGCGGTGGACAGCTAACAAATGGTTCAAGTCGCTCGCTTCGCTCACTCGGGACCGGCTAAAGCCGGCCCCTTAACCAAACGTTAGAGATAGTCATGAATAAGCGTGCTCTCATCCTAGGGATACTCGTAGCATTTCTGGCCAGCGTCATTTCACAAGCTCTGCTACGTGGTCAAAAAGCAATCGCTTCCGATGTTGCTTCATATACTCCATATTTCCTATCTCCACTTTTCAGTATGTTGATACAAGCTACATCGATGCTGGCATGGGCCATCCCTGGGTTTTACGTCGGCTACTTATGCAAAAATAAACCAGCACAACATGGCGCAATGTTAGGAGCAACATATGGAGCACTACTTGGAGTGGCTGTATTCGCAATGCAAGCATCAGAACTAAGCAACACCGACTCCATGCTAATACTCGCAACATCTGCCTTAGCACAAATAGCAAAATACTCAGTACTCTTTGCGCTAGCCGCTCCAGCCGGCTATCTTCTTGCCGCGCATCGTGCAAATCTCTAACAACTGGTTCAAGTCGTTCGCTTCGCTCACTGCGGGACCGGCTAAAGCCGGCCCCTTAACCAAACGTTAGGCGCAAGGGCGAAATGGGTTGTTCAGCACCGAGTCAGGAAACACAATCGCCGCATCCGCGCGGTGTTCCTGAATCGAATAGTCGCCTGGCAGTAGAGGCCGTTATTTGTGGCCCGCAAAGGAGTTGCTTTCAGGAAATGCGCACATCACAAATAACTTCCGGGGCCAAAGCCGACACGCCGTGCATACCGCCGGTTAAGCTCGGCGTTGTCAGCATGTCTTGCGTCCGACTCGAAGCCCGCTGCCTAACAACTGGTTCAAATCGCTCGCTCCGCTCGCTGGGACCGGCGAAGCCGGCCCCTTAACCAAACGTTAGGCAGCTCTGCATGAAATTACGCGCCATCTATCTGACCGTTCTGCTTCTGGGCTCTCTGCTTGGCTGTGACCAAAGCGATAACCTGATTGAGCAGGAACGTGAGGTTTATAGTGCGCTAATAAATTACTGGCCTAAGGACACATTACAAAATGTAGTCCTCAACAGCGAGTCAGCTCCATTTGACGAAGAGCAAATGGCCCGATATATCTCCAGTTTCAAATACCAGTCCACTAACTTAACTTCTGTAAAGAGATCTTTAACTACTATAAATTCGTCCTCAAGTACTCTCCCTTTACCTGCGCACGAAGATTTACAAATTTTTGCAGAAAATGAGCGCACTGAGATATTTGGCAATCCAAAACGGTCATTGAAAAGTCGCTGGGAAACCTTTAATAAGTTGCACCCTGAGTCTCTTAGTATTATTAGTTTATCCAGAGTAGGCTTCAATAAATCTGCAAGCAAAGCACTTGTCTACTATTCCTCTTCCTGTGGCCCGCTATGTGGCAGAGGTTATATGGTTTATCTTGAAAGAGGCTTTTGGGGCTGGCGGGTAATATGGCTGGAGAATTTATGGGTATCCTAATCAGTACTGTTCATCTATATCGCCGCCTAACAACTGGTTCAAGTCGTTCGCTTCGCTCACTGCGGGACCGGCTAAAGCCGGCCCCTTAACCAAACGTTAGGCGGCAAAAGCAATAAAGGAATGTGCGGGCATGGAAGTCTTGAAAAGTTACATCCCAAAACTATGTGCAACGCCGAAGCCAAACGTGCTCAATAATCGGCTCGGCGCTCCGCTCCAACCTCTTCGCTGCTCGCCGCGCCTCAAGGCTGCGGGTTATCGATGCAAGCGCCTGGAAGCCCGCTCAGTCGAGGCTCCATCCATAAGGAATCAGCTGCTTGCAAGGCCGCTACAGGTTGGCCACAGTGCGGTATTCATCGCCTGCGTTCGGCTCGAAGTCCTCTGCCTAACAAATGGTTCAAGTCGTTCGCTTCGCTCACTGCGGGACCGGCTAAAGCCGGCCCCTTAACCAAACGTTAGATGCCTCAAATGACTAACTCTCTAACCGTCTTGGAAATTGTTGGCCCATGGTCTGGTGAGGCTACAACCAGCCTGATGCAGCGCTGCAAGGCTGCTTGGAATGTACCGCTGACAGAACTATCCGATCACATGGTCGCAACTTTCTTGGAACAACGCATAGCCATCCCAGAGGTTCTTGCCGAAGCGGAGCGCCGTCTTGTTTCAGAAGAGCGAGATGAAACAGAGCTTTTTGAAGGCCAGCTTAATGAGGCAGTTCATCGTGCAAGAGGCATCTAACAATACGCTCAAAGCGCTCACTTCGTTCGCTGGGACCGCGTTCCGCGGCCCCTTAGCTTAATCGTTAGGCACCAATAGCATGAAGCACACAACGTACTTTAGATTTGCGATTGCTCTGCCAATTTTGCTTCCTGCTCCGCTGAGCTTGTTGGCACCAAAACCTTTCGGAATGTTATTCTGGGCAGCACTACTAGCAGGAGTGCCATATTTAATATTCTGCGTAGCTATTGGATATTGGCAGAGGAATATGTCTTTTCGAAACACAATAAAATTATCCTTGCTTCTCCCCATCATTTTTTGCCCATTCTCTATAACTGGGGGTCTAATCGCCATTTGGCTTTTAGGTGGAGGTGCACCAACTGATGCAATTCCAACATCCATAGGCCTCGGCGGCTTCACTCTGCTTGTAGGATATTTCTATGTTGCTGTTGCATTAATTTTTTATCCTCCTGCAAATTTCATATCCGAATTATGGAGCCGTGCCAGTGCCTAACAAACGGTTCAAGCCGTTCGCTTCGCTCACTCGGGACCGGCTAAAGCCGGCCCCTTAACCAAACGTTAGGCAGCATATGGAAGACAGTGCAGACCTCAAAGTTAAATGCTCGGAAGCAATTCAGCTTTTACAGTTGGGGCACATTGAGCTGCTGGCTAACCAATATGGCTACGCCTTAGCCTTTGGAAGGCCAGCGCACCAAGCGATCCACGCGGATCTCAGTGCATGCTTACATGAGCTTGGGGCGCATGGGTTTACACCTCTGCCCCCACTGCCTGAAATTGAAGTATCTTTCCTCACCGAAAATTCTTCAGGCATAGAGGCTGTCATTGAATGCCTTGTAGAAACAGACTCTGGCGCAAAACTCCTAGTAGAGTTTATATCAACCGAGAAAGGTATAAGTCTTGAGCACATCAGTACTGCTGCCTAACAAATGGTTCAAGCCGTTCGCTTCGCTCACTCGGGACCGGCTAAAGCCGGCTCCTTAACCAAACGTTAGGCGTCCCTATGTACGGCCCAGATACTGAGCGTGTCTTTCGAAGCTTCGAAGCAAAACTAGACATGACGATTAGCGAGATTCGGGATGTGCTACATGGAGCCGAGCTGGTCGCGGCTGATGCAAGCAACCGGAAAAGACTTGATGCTGGTCACGCATCGCATCGTTTAAGTTGGGGTGTATTCATCGGCACAAACAAAGTTAGACGCGGAGAACCCACACACTGGGAACTTCGTTTGTCTTACGAAGAGCCATGGGGCCCGAGCGATCCTCAGGTACTCCGCGCAAACTTGGTCAACAGAATTTCCGGAGAAAACAGGAGCATCAAAGTTCCGGTGCCCCGAGAGGAAACAATTGTGAGTGAGTCTTTTGCCAAGTTCATTATCAGCACGATGCAGAGTGTGGTTCCCAAGTGAGCCAGACGCCTAACAACTGGTTCAAGCCGCTCGCTTCGCTCACTCGGGACCGGCTAAAGCCGGCCCCTTAACCAAACGTTAGGTTCCATGGAGAGTTACGTGCCGGTCATCGAGTGGAAACAGCCTTGGCGAGCTATTCAATTTGCGGCCGAAATTCCTGGTGTCCAAAATCAGTTTGAGCAGGAAATCACCAAGGCTCACCCTTTATTCGGTAAAGGAGGAAGAGTCATAGGTCGCCGGATTGACTGCGACGATGTAGTCGTAATTTTAAGTAACGGGTCATATGTAAACGTGCATCTGGTATGGGGCTCTGGCCCCGGAGCATTCCCTGATAAATGGCCAGCTTGGTTTTCTTACGGTTCCATTGAGTCTTTCATAGAAGCAATGAAAGGCGATGCCTTGGAATACGGTGAGGAAACCTAACAACTGGTTCAAGCCACTCGCTTCGCTCGCTCGGGACCGCGTTCCGCGGCCCCTTAACCAAACGTTAGCCAGCAGAGGAATACATGCGTTTACTCTATCCAAGCGACCCTCTTGACTCCAAGCTCCCAGATGAGAGTTACAAGGAAGAATTCGATGCTGCGTTAGCTGCTGGCATCAGCACATCATTATTTTCCTTTGAAGATTTTGAGTCTGGCATTTTAAAAATTCGTCCAGAAGCCCAACAGGGCGAAATAGTCTTATATCGCGGCTGGATGCTCACACCAGAACTATACGAACGTTTATCTTCTGCGCTGCACAGTAAAGGGGTCTTAGCATTCACAAGCCCTGTGCAATACAAGCTTTGCCATCACCTACCTGAATGGTATCCACACCTAACTGACTTAACTAGCGAAACCATAGTCCTAAAAAGTGACGCAAACTTTGAAGAAGAGCTGGCTCACCTAAAGTGGCCAGGGTATTTTATAAAAGACTATGTTAAGTCACTGAACACTGCTGGCGGCTCTTTGGTTGACACACCGAATCAAATCGGAGCAGTTGTTCAGCTAATGCAAAAATATCGTGGCCAAATCGAAGGCGGCGTTTGCGTCAGAAAACGTGAAAACTACATAGAAGGCACGGAGCGACGGTACTTTGTTCTGAACGGCAAACCCTACGCGGCAGCAGGTAATGTTCCGGAAATTGTTAATGTCTGCGCTCGAATAGTCAGGAGCCCATTCTTCTCGGTTGACGTTGTGTTGAGGTCAGACAATGTAATCCGAGTAGTTGAACTCGGTGACGGTCAAGTTTCAGACAGAAAGGAATGGGAGGCTGAGAGGTTCGCACAAATGCTGCGTGCTGCCGGCTAACAAATGGTTCAAGCCGTTCGCTTCGCTCGCTCGGGACCGGCTAAAGCCGGCCCCTTAACCAAACGTTAGATGCTATGGCCCACCATCCGTCAACGCCCGCTTGCCCCACTGAATACCATGTAATACATTGCATTCAACAGTATGGAGAGCACCCCAATGAGCGTCACAACCGTCCGGCTACAACCTGAGCTAGAAGAAAACCTTGGAGCCATGGCCGAAAAGCTTCATAGGAGCAAAAGCTGGCTTATTAATCAGGCACTTAGAGAATTTTTTGAGCGCCAGACATTAGAGCAGAACCGCTGGCAGGAAACGCTACAAGCTATGGAGTCCGTAGCACAGGGCAAGGTCGTGTCCGACGAGGCCGTAAACACTTGGCTCCAAAGCTGGGGCAGCTCCAATGAACTGCCACCACCGAAGGCGGGCCAATGAAGCTGGTCTACTCAGAAGAGTCCGTGGCAGATTTGGTTCGTCTCCGGGAATTCATTGCTGAGAAAGATCCCCTTGCCGCCGCACGTGTAGCAACAGAACTCATTGCGCGCATCGAAAATCTTCGCCTATTTCCAACAATGGGCCGCGCAGTCGAATTAGCCCCAGACCCAAAAGCTATTCGCGACGCAATTTTCGGGAAATACGTAATTCGGTATGCAACTCATACCGAAACTGTCGTGATTCTTCGTATATGGCACCACTATGAAGACCGCATGCAAAGCACCTAACAACTGGTTCAAGCAGTTCGCTTCGCTCACTCGGGACCGGCTAAAGCCGGCCCCTTAACCAAACGTTAGGCTACAACCCCAAGGAATCGTGCAAATGGAAAGAAGCTTTTTCTTAACAATGTGCCTGTTAATTTTGCACCAAATTGATGCCGCGTTTTGGCGAGAGTGGGAGATGTTCTATCTGCCGGGTGGCGTTCAAGGGTATCTGCTTTTTAATAGCCTGATAATTCCAGTCGTACTATTGGGTTATAAACACGTAATCCAATCAAGCAGTAAAGCTATTATTTTCGCTACCGTCTGCGCGACTCTTGGCGTGCTCACATTTTTAATTCACTCGGGGTTTGCCTTGGCAGGTCTTGAGCAGTTTCATTTACCCTTATCCAGGGCCATCATTGCACTTTGCCTGCTAAGCTCACTTTGGCAATTTATCGAGGTGAGGAAATTTTATTTGCGTCATGCTGTAGCCTAACGACTGACTAAAGTCATTCACTGAGACGGGTTAGAGGCGCGCCACATCAACACTTTCATTTAATATTATCAACAACCACACGCTGAGCAGCAGAACATGAACCGTCGTAAAAAAATCAAACAGCTCTTGGCAGCTAACGCCAAAAAAGCCAGCGCCAAATTGGCGCCAAAGAAAAAACCCACGTACATCAGCAAAGCTGATCGCTTAAAATTAGCCACTGAATCCAACCAAGGCTCCACTGACACTCCGGAGATCTGATATATACCCTCAGGATCACCGCAGCGCTAAAAAGTGGCTATTCCGCATTCCGTGCCGTGCACATTCAAAGCGACCGAGATAAATACGCTCATTCACCGAGCAGCACTTCGCTACCATTCAGTCTCATCAAGAAAATCTCGTGGCATGGCATCAAGTTTATGATGCCGCTAAAGCCCTAAAGTAGTAGGTGCTATACGTAACACCTGATATCCACCGGTCAGCTGTTCCCCTTAATACGAGTCTGATGCCACGCCCCTATGCGCCTCTTCCTCGCCCTCCTGCTAGCTCTCGCCACGGGCACTGCCCAGGCAGATGATCCACCCTGCTTGTTCAACCCGGACTCCGACAGCCACCAGAGTTGTTACCACGTGACTGCCGATGGGCAATGTGTGCATTTCGGGGCAGTCTGCACCCCGGACGGGCAAGGGTTCTACAACCCGCAAACCGGTGCCAACCATATCTGCCATCACGTTATGGCTGACGGCAAGTGCGCGCATTTCGGCGTCCCAACCGGCACATCGGGGCAGTGCATGTTCAATGCGCAGGCCAATGCCTACCAGACCTGTCACCACGTCACGGCCAGCGGGCAGTGCGTGCATTTCGGTACTGTCTGCAACTGACTCCCCCTCAACCAGCACGGACCGGCAGGCGACTGATCGGCTACCATGCATGCTCACTCCGCCGTGCCGCATTGCCATGCCCTACTCCGTCTCACCCGTTGGTTTCGTGCGCTCCTGTTTCAAGGAAAAGTTCGCCATTCCCCGCCAGCCGCAATTGGCTCCGGCAGCTCGGGGCGTGCTGGAGTTGGTGGCGCCGTTTGATCGGGCCGAGGCTATTGCTGGGCTGGAGCAGGTCAGCCATGTCTGGCTGCTGTTTCTCTTCCACCAAACCCTGGAAGACAAGCCGCGGCTCAAGGTTCGTCCGCCCCGGCTGGGCGGCAATGCGTCTATCGGGGTGTTTGCCAGCCGTGCGACGCACCGTCCCAACGGCATTGGGCAGTCGGTGGTGCGACTGGACAAGGTCGAACCGGGGCGCTTGTGGCTATCCGGCATCGACTTGCTCGATGGCACGCCGGTGCTGGATATCAAGCCTTATGTGCCTTACGCCGATTGCCTGACCCAGGCGCAGAATGCGCTGGCCGAGGCGGCGCCAGAGGCGATCGCGGTGGAGTGGGCAGGCGCTGCCCTGCAACAGGCGCAGCAGCACGCACTGCGCCTGGGCGAGCCCTTGGTCGAGCTGATTGAACAGTGTCTGGCGCAGGACCCACGTCCGGCTTATCAGGTGCCGGAGCCAGAGCGCCGCTACGGCGTGCAGTTCTGGGATGTGCAGGTGCGCTGGCATTACCCGCAAGCGGGGCTGATTCGGGTGCTGGAAGTGGTGACGGCCTGATGAGTGCCTGTCCCGGATTGCATCCGGGCTACGTTGGGCCTCTGCTGCGAGCTGTCCCTGCCCTCTCCCCCGGCCCCTCGGCTTTGGCTTCCTGCGTCGCCCTACCTCCTGCCTCCATGCAGTCGTCTCCCGTAAACGGGTAAGGGGGGGGCTGAAACGACAAACCCGCCTCTCGGCGGGTTTGTCTGTGCAGCGACTGGCGCTTACTTCTCGACGAAGGCGCGTTCGATCAGGTAGTCGCCCGGCTCGCGCATGCGTGCGGAGATTTTCAGGCCGAAGCTGTCGAGCACTTCGCTGGTCTCGTCGAGCATGCTCGGGCTGCCGCAGATCATGGCGCGGTCGTCCTGCGGGTTGATCGGCGGCAGGCCGATGTCGGCGAACAGTTTGCCGCTGCGCATCAGGTCGGTCAGGCGACCCTGGTTCTCGAACGGCTCGCGGGTCACGGTCGGGTAGTAGATCAGCTTGTCTTTCAGGGCATCACCGAAGAACTCGTTCTTCGGCAGGTGCTGGGTGATGAATTCCTTGTAGGCCACTTCGTTCACGTAACGCACGCCGTGGACCAGGATGACCTTTTCGAAACGCTCGTAGGTTTCCGGGTCCTGGATCACGCTCATGAACGGCGCCAGACCGGTGCCGGTGCTGAGCAGGTAGAGGTGTTTGCCGGGGTTGAGGTCGTCGAGTACCAGCGTGCCGGTGGGCTTCTTGCTGATGATGATCTCGTCGCCTTCCTTGAGGTGCTGCAACTGCGAGGTCAGCGGGCCGTCCGGCACCTTGATGCTGAAGAACTCCAGGTGCTCTTCCCAGTTCGGGCTGGCGATGGAGTAGGCACGCATCAGCGGGCGGCCAGTGGGCTGCTGCAGGCCGATCATGACGAACTGACCGTTTTCGAAGCGCAGGCCCGGATCACGGGTACATTTGAAGCTGAACAGGGTGTCGTTCCAGTGGTGCACACTGACTACGCGCTCGACGTTCAGGTTGCTCATGTGTTTCTCCAAGACTGGCGCTATCAGATCGGCTGGATGCTGCCAGGACTGGCAGTGGTTGCGCGCAATTCTAGTGGGGGCCACAATATCTGTGAAATGGATTATTAAGATATAAGTTATAGGTTATATAGATATGCGATTTACGTTGCGTCAGCTGCAAGTGTTCGTCGCCGTCGCCAAACACGAGAGCGTCTCCCGCGCCGGGCAATCCCTGGCCCTGTCGCAATCGGCGGCGAGTACCTCGCTGAGCGAACTGGAGCGGCAATCCGACTGCCAGTTGTTCGACCGGGCAGGCAAGCGACTGATCCTCAACGCCCTTGGTCAGCAGTTGTTGCCGCAGGCAGTGGCCCTGCTCGACCAGGCTCGCGAGATCGAGCAATTGCTCAACGGCAAGAGCGGTTTCGGCTCCCTTGAAGTGGGCGCCACGCTGACCGTGGGCAACTACCTGGCCACCCTGCTGATCGGCAGCTTCATGCAGCGCCATCCGGAATGCCGGGTGAAGCTGCAAGTGCACAACACGGCCCATGTCGTGCAACAGGTCGCACACTATGAGCTGGATCTGGGGTTGATCGAGGGTGACTGCCAGCACCCGGATATCGAGGTGCAACCCTGGGTGGAAGACGAGCTGGTGGTGTTCTGCGCCCCGCAACATCCCTTCGCCCGCAGTGGCCAGGCCAGCCTGGAAGAACTGACGCGCGAGGCTTGGGTGTTGCGCGAACAGGGTTCGGGCACACGCCTGACCTTCGACCAGGCCATGCGTCACCACCCCACGCCGCTGAATATTCGCCTGGAGCTGGAGCATACCGAGGCGATCAAGCGCGCCGTGGAATCAGGCCTGGGCATCAGCTGCATCTCGCGCCTGGCCCTGCGCGATGCCTTCCGCCGTGGCAGCCTGGTGGCCGTGGAAACCCCGCAGCTGGATCTGACCCGGCAGTTCTACTTCATCTGGCACAAGCAGAAGTACCAGACCGCCGCCATGCGCGAATTTCTCGAGCTGTGTCGCGAGCTCACAGCCGGAATCAGCCGCAGCGATGAGATCATCTTGCCGTCGATTGCCTAAGAGCCTGTCCACGATCTTCTGTCCGTCGGCCATACCGCGTTAAAAACAGGCTCGGAAGCGGCTTGCCGCTAACGCGCTTTAGCGCGACCCGAAGGGCGAGTGCAACGAGTCATGCTCATTTACAGCTCGTAAACTCCGCTTCCTCGCCTGTTTTGACCAGCCGGAGGCTGTTACTGGCGTAGCGCCTTGTCTGGCTCTAGTCCAAAAAATCGTGAACAGGCTCTAAGGCATGGGAGCTGGATGAGCAGGAAATCGAGCACAGCACCCGCCCTACACGGACAGGCGCCAGCGTGGCGAGGGTCGATCAAAGGGGGCGGTGTTCAGGCTTCAGGCAGAGGTCTGCAAGGGACGAAAGCTGAAGTAGTGACGCAGCGCATCGACCATTTCCACATAGTCGGAAGGCGGCGCCACCAGGGCAAAGCCGGAGTCGTAGCTGCCTGGCGTAATGTCCTCGCGGCTCCACTGGCAGGTGGCATGGAAGTCGATGTTATGGATCTGGGCATCGCGGCCCGGAATCTTCAGGCGCATGTCGAAACGCGCGTTGACCAACATAGGCAGCTGGCTGATCAGCATCAGGCCGTCCAAGGAGACGTTACCGATATAGCCCATGGGCTTGTCGGTAATACGGTTGAACACCTTGAGGTAGTACGGCAACTGATGGCGTTCAATGCTGCGCGGAATATGCATGATGGCCAATCGCTATGGATGAGTTTTTGAGTATGGCCGCAGCCTAGGACTCTCGCCAGGCTCAGCTGCAGCGTTCGGCGATCTGAGTCGACAGGCGGCTGCGTGCGGCTTCCATTTCCTTGTCGCTGTAATAGACGCGATTGCCAGCGGCGTCATTACTATAGAAACGCCCGCTCTGCTCGATTTGCGCCTTGTTATGGCGCAGCTGACGGCACTCCTCGGCGCGCTGGGCCTGGGCGGCTGCGGCTTGCTGGTCGTCCCTGGCCTGCTCCGCGCGACGCGCCTCGTAGAACTGTTCGGTACGTTGCTCGCGCTGGCGGGTGGCGTCATCGCGCTCGACCACCTGCGGCTTCACTTCCACCGTTTGCGCATTGCTCGCCCCTGGGCGCTCGCCAAAATGCACCCGGCCCTGGGCATCGGTCCAACGGTAAATTTCCGCTGATGCCAGTGCGGGCAACAGCAAGGCACAGCACAACAGTCGACGCATCGTTCACTCCCTCGAAAACCAGAGCTTAACCCTGGTCGAAACTCCCTATTAACCGGCCGACCAATGGCCTCAGAACCTGTTTACGATCTCCTGACTCGCGGCCATACCGCGTTAAAAACGGCCTCGGTAAGCGGCTTGCCGCTAACGCGCTTTAGCGCGATCCGAAGGGCGAGTGAACGAGTCATGCTCATTTACAGCTCGTAAACTCCGCTTCCTCGGCGTTTTGACCCGCCTGAGGCTGTTACTGGCGTAGCGCCTTGTCTGGCTCTAATTCAGAAGATCCTAAACAGGTTCTCAGAGCGCCGCGGGCGATGCCTTGGCTGGCTCTGAGCTGCCATGATGCCCGAGTTGTTGAAGTGTCTCCAGACGCGCCCGAGCCCGATAGGCATATTCGCTGGTCGGGTACTGGTTGATGATGAACTGATAGGTCTGCGCCGCATCGACGAACAGGTTCTGCCGCTCCAGGCACTGGCCACGCAGCAGGGAGATTTCCGGCTGCACATAACGCCGCGCCCGGCTGGTGCGCTCGGCGCGTGAGAGGTCGAGCAGGGCCTCCTCGCAGTTGCCTTGGTCGTAATTGCGATAGGCATCGTTGAGGTGATTGTCGAGTGCCATCCGGCTGCACCCGGCCAGACTGGCCAGGGCGAAAAGCATGATCAGGGTACGCATGGTGTTGTCCTCCATTGCGCAGTGTATCGACTGCTGTGGCGGTTTCTGCAGAGGCCGATGCCTGGCAGCAAGTTTTCCACCGCTTTCAAGGTAGTGCATCGGAACAATGACTACAGTGTTTTGCCGTAGTAGCCTCGCGCCACGCCTTGTAAATGGAGTCCCTGCATGACCTTGCGTCGCACCAAAATCGTCGCCACCCTCGGCCCGGCCAGCAACTCGCCGGAAATGCTCGAGCAGTTGATCCTTGCCGGCATCGACGTGGCCCGCCTGAATTTTTCCCACGGTTCGCCCGAAGATCACAAGGCCCGCGCGCAGCTGGTACGCGACCTGGCTGCCAAACATGGCCGCCATGTGGCGCTGCTGGGCGACCTGCAAGGCCCGAAGATCCGTATCGCCAAGTTCGAAGGCAAGCGCATCGAACTCAAGGAAGGCGACCTGTTCCGCCTGTCCTCCAGCCACTCGCGCACCGCGGGTAACCAGGAGGTGGTCGGCATCGACTACCCGGCGCTAATCCAGGACTGCAACGTCGGCGATGAACTGCTGCTGGATGACGGCCGCGTGGTCATGCAGGTCGAACTCAAGGGCGCCGAGGAGCTGCATTGCCGCGTCACCATCGGCGGCCCGCTGTCCGACAACAAAGGCATCAACCGCCGTGGTGGTGGCCTGACTGCACCAGCCTTGACCGAAAAGGACATGGCCGACATCAAGCTGGCCGCCGAGATGGACCTGGACTACCTGGCCGTGTCCTTCCCCCGTGATGCCGCCGACATGCAGCTGGCCCGCCGCCTGCGCGACGAAGCCGGCAGCACAGCCTGGCTGGTGGCGAAGATCGAACGCGCCGAAGCGGTGGCCGATGACGAAACCCTCGACGGCCTGATCCGCGCCAGTGACGCGGTGATGGTGGCGCGCGGCGACCTCGGCGTAGAAGTCGGCGATGCCGAGCTGGTCGGCATCCAGAAGAAGATCATTGCCCACGCCCGCCGTCTGAACAAAGCGGTGATCACCGCCACGCAGATGATGGAGTCGATGATCCACAGCCCGATGCCGACCCGCGCGGAAGTGTCCGACGTGGCCAACGCCGCACTGGACTACACCGATGCGGTGATGCTCTCGGCCGAAAGCGCCGCCGGCGAATACCCGCTGGAAGCGGTGCAGGCCATGGCGCGCGTGTGCCTGGGCGCGGAGAAGCATCCGACCAGCCAGAAATCCACCCACCGCATTGGCCGCACCTTTGAGCGTTGCGACGAGAGCGTGGCCCTGGCGACCATGTACACCGCCAACCACTTCCCCGGCGTGAAAGCGATCATCAGCCTGACCGAAAGCGGCTACAGCCCGCTGATCATGTCGCGCATCCGCTCGTCGATCCCGATCTACGCCTTCACCCCGCACCGCGAGGCCCAGGCCCGCGTGGCGCTGTTTCGTGGCGTCTACACCGTGCCATTCGACCCAGCGTCCCTGCCGGCCAACAAGGTCAGCCAGGCGGCGGTGGACGAGCTGCTCAAGCTCGGCGTGGTCGAGCCGGGTGACTGGGTGATCCTGACCAAGGGCGACAGCTACCACGGCACCGGCGGCACCAACACCATGAAGATCCTGCACGTCGGCGATCCGATGGTGTGATGCCGCGTTGAATGCAAAAGGCCGCTCAGTGAGCGGCCTTTTCATTGGCGCTCTTGGCCTACTTCTGGTTGTAGCTCTGGATCAGGTTGGCGTAAGCCGGCAGATGGCCGCCGAGGATGCCGCCGAAGCCCTCAATGTCGTTGCGCCAATCGCGGTGCAGCTCACAGCCGACACTGAACCAGTTGAGCAATTGCGCACCGGCATGGGCCATGCGGGTCAGCGCTGCATCCCGCACCGAGGTGTTGAAGGTGCCGGAAGCATCGGTCACCACGAAGACATCGTAACCCTCCGCCAGTGCCGACAGGGTCGGAAAGGCGACGCAAACGTCGGTCACCACACCGGCAATGATCAGTTGCTTGCGGCCGGTGGCCTTGATCGCATTGACGAAGTCCTCATTGTCCCAGGCGTTGATCTGACCAGGCCGGGCGATATAGGGCGCATCAGGGAACAGAGCCTTGAGCTCCGGCACAATCGGCCCGTTCGGCCCCTGCTCGAAGCTGGTGGTGAGGATGGTCGGCAGTTTGAAAAATTTGGCGATATCGGCCAGCGCCAATACGTTGTTCTTGAACTCGTCCGGGCTGTAGTCACGCACCAGCGACAACAGACCGGCCTGATGGTCGACCAGGAGCACGACGGCATCGTCCTTGTTCAAGCGCTTGTAGGTAAAGGACATGGGGTAAACCTCCCTCAGGGTTGTGGCGGATAGCTATCGAGGCTCTCGACCACCTCGATAGACTCCCAGCCTAGTCGCTGGCGGATCGCCTGACGCCCCAGCAATTGGATAAAAGGCTTTTCGGAAAAACCGAACAATCCCGCTACTTACGAGCGCTATTCTTGCCCTATCTGAAGCCTGGGAGCCGCCCCATGAAACTAGACCTGCAGGAAATCGAAACCTTTCTGCGCGTGGTGGAACTGGGCGGAGTGAGCCGTGCTGCCGAGGCGCTGGCACTGTCCAAATCGGTAGTGAGCAAGCGCCTCAGCGATCTGGAGCAGCACCTGGGAGCCAAGTTGCTGCACCGCTCCACGCGCAAGGTGGCCCCCACGGAGAACGGCCAGCGCTTCTACCAACAAGCCAAGGGCGCCCTGCGCGACCTGCACGAGGCGGCCGAAGCGGCAACCTTCAACGACAGCGGCCTGCGCGGGCGCCTGCAGATGCTGGCGCCAATGAGCTTTGGCACACTCTGGCTGGCCCCGCTGATCGCCGAGTTCATGTGTCTGCACCGGGAACTGGAAGTCACCCTGCACCTCGATGACCGCATCAGTGACTTCGAACGCGAGGGCTACGACCTGTGCGTGCGCATCTCGCGCATCGGCGACAGCGCGCTGATCGCCCGCAAGCTCGCCACAAGCGCGCGAATGCTCTGTTGCAGCCCGGAGTATGCCGCCCAGCACGGAGTGCCAACACAGATAGAGGAGCTCCTGGCACACGACTGCATCGGCTACAGCAACGTAACCTCCGGGCAGTTCTGGTCATTCGAGAGCTGCGACGCTGCGGGTGATCTGCTGAGCATTGCGCCGCGCGGGCGATTCGCCAGCAACAACGGCGAAGTGATGTGCGCAATGGCGCTTGCGGGCCAGGGTCTTGCGCTACTGCCGAGTTTCATCGTGCACCGCCACCTGCGCGATGGCTCACTGATCGAGGTACTGCCGCAGGCTCGTGCGCAAGCCTATGCCATCTACGCCATGTACCCACGCTCCAGCCGAGCCTCGCGCAAGGTACTGGCGCTGTGCGACTTCCTCCAGCAGCGTCTGGCCAACCCGCCCTGGGAAAACGCCTGAGGTCTCAGGCGAACTTGGAGAAATCCGGCTTGCGCCGCTGCATAAAGGCTGACAGCGATTCGATGGCCTCCGGCGAGCGCAGGCGCTGGCCGAACAACGCACCCTCCTCCTCGATCACCTGACGCAGCTCGGTGCGCCCCGGCGCGCGCATCAGGCGCTTGCTGTCAGCCACTGCCGAGGGGGCCAATGCGAGGAAGCGCTGGGCCATCTCGCGGGCCTTGGCGAGCACCTCGGCGCCACCCTCCAGCGCCGCATTGGCGATGCCCCACTGCGCCGCCTGCTCGCCCGTAAAGCTCTCGCCGAGCAGCAACAGCTCCGCAGCCTTGGCCTGGCCCAGCAGGCGCGGCAGGATCAGGCTGGAGCCGAATTCCGGGCACAGGCCGAGGTTGACGAAGGGCATCTTCAATTTGGCCGTGCGGCTGACATAAACCAGGTCGCAATGCAGCAACAGGGTGGTGCCGATGCCCACGGCCGGGCCATTGACCGCGGCGATCACCGGCTTGGCGAAGTCGAACAGTGCACGCATGAACTGGAACACCGGGCTGTCCATGCTGGTCGGCGGTGCCTGGAGGAAGTCCGCCACATCATTGCCGCTGGTGAAGCATTCGCTGCCGCCGGTGATCAGCACCGCGCGCACGCTGCGGTCTGCATTGGCAGCGTCCAGTTGCTCGGCCAACTGGCTGTACATGGCACGGGTCAGGGCATTCATCTTGTCCGGACGGTTCAGGTGCAGGGTCAGCAGACCGCCTTCGCGCTCGACCAGTACATGCTCGCTCATCACAACTCCTTGCAGATTCGGGGCGCCCCGAACGCAAGCAGCTTATGCGCGGGGCAGAAAGACGTCGGCCAGCACCTGGTTGCGCGGCACGCCGGCCAGGTACAGGCGGCGCGCGAAGCTTTCCACGCTGGCGGGAGAGCCGCAGAGTAAGGCGCGGGTTTGTCGGGAAACAAGCTTCAGTTCCGCCAAAACCGCCGCCAGCTCGGTCGCCGTCAGCAACTCGACCTGCAGCTGCGGGTGCGCGGCGGCCAATGCCCGCAAGGCTTCGGCCAGGTAATGCTCGCTGCTGTCGTGGGCCACATGCAGTACGCGGATCGGCCCCTCGTGCTGCTGGCGCAAGGCTTCGCGCAAGATGCCCCAGAGCGGCGCCAGGCCGGTGCCGGCCGCCAGCAACCAGAGCGGACGACTGTGCCAGTCCGGGTCATAGTGCAGGGCGCCGCCACGCAGCTCGCCCAGGCGCAGCACATCACCGGGCTGGAACTGCCGTGCGGCATCGCTGAACGCGCCCGGCTGGCGGCAATCCAGGTGGAACTCCAGCCAGGCATCCTCACCCGGCAGGCTGGCCAGCGAGTATGGCCGCGCCAGCGCAGCACCGGCCCAGAGCACCAGGTGCTGGCCGGCGCTGTAGCGCAGCGCCTTGCCCGGCTGCAAACGCAGGCGCAGCACGCTCGGACTCAACCAGTCGCTGGCCACTACAGTGGCCGGCAGGCCGTCGCGGGCCGGGTCGAACAGTTCCAGGGTCAGCTCATCGACGACCCGGCACTGGCAGGCCAGGCGCCAGCCCTCGGCCAGGCGCTCGGGGCTGAGGGCCTCCGGCGCGGCGTTCTCCACCTCGCCGCGTACGCAGCGCACCAGGCAGGCATGGCAGCTACCGGCACGGCAGCTATAGGGCACGCGCAAGCCGGCAGCGTTGAGTGCGTCGAGCAGGTTGCTAGCGCTGGAAACCGACCAGGACTGGCCGGCCACATGAAGTTCAGGCACCCGCGCCCTCCCAGGCCGCATCGCAGCGATTACGGCCGCCACGCTTGGCCCGGTACAAGGCCTGGTCGGCCCGTTGCAGGGCCACATCGAGGTCATCACCTTCGCTGAGCAGGGTCATCCCGGCGGACAGGCTCAGGCTGGCCACCTGCACGCCCAACGGCTCGGCCGCGGCAAAGGCTTCGCGCAGGCGCTCGCAGCAGGTAGTCAGGCGATCGGCGTCGGCATTCGGCAGGAGCAGGACGAACTCTTCGCCACCGTAACGCGCCAACACGTCACCATCGCGTACGCAGGCCCGCGCCACCGCGGCAAACGTCTGCAGCACGCGGTCGCCGGCGGCATGGCCGTGCACATCGTTGATCCGTTTGAAATAGTCGAGATCGATCAGGGCCAGGCCGTGCTGGCGCCCAGGGCCGAGGTTCTCCAGCTCACGCAGGGCCAGACGCAGGAAGTGGCGGCGGTTGAACAGGCCGGTCAGCTCGTCGGTGGCCACCAGGTCCTCGAGCTGACGCATCATGCCGCGCAGGGTGTCCTGGTGCGCCTGCAGGGCGAAGCTGCGTTGGCGCATGCGCTGGCGCAAAGCTTGGATGTAACTGGCAAACAGGCTCTGCCAGGCGAGCGCGAGGAACAAGGCGCAGCACTGCAGCAGCGCCAGCCCCGGATCGGCCAGACGCATCTCATAGCCCTCCCACAGATTGAGGCTGGCAAAGGCGAAGAAGGCGAAGAAGGCACAGCGCACGAAGACTCGCGGCTGCAGCTGGAAAATGCCGAACAGCAGGATGATCAGGTAGAACATCAGCAGGCTGCCACGGGCGCTGTCGAAGCTGGCCAACACAAACGTATGCAGGGCCAGGGCGACCAGGATCTGCGCTTCCGTCAGGCTGGGATCGCGAAAGCGCAGGTTGTAACCCGTGCGAAACAGCAGCAGGAAGCTCAGCTGGGAAACAATCACCAGCCCGCTGCAGAACAGTGCCCAGGCTATCTGGCCACTGAACAGGTCGCTGAATACAGCCAGCCACAGCAACGCCAGAGCAAGCCCGTGGGTGGCTGCCGCCATGCCGAAACGCTTCAGCAACAGGCTTTGCAAGGTTCGTCTGGTTACCCGATGAGTCATTGTGCTCTGGGCTCCGTCCCGTACTGGCACCTGGCCTCACTCTACCCCCGCGGGCACAAAAAACCTAGGGTCATTGCACTGTGTCCGGCGCCTGAAAAATGGCGTCCATACGACCAGGGTCGACTGCCGGCGACTGTGCCGCAGCCCTCTACCGCGCTATACTTTGGCGCCTTTTTTGATGCAGTGCGCCGGGTCGTGGTCCGGCGCTTCCCTACCGATGTTCCCGTACTAGAGGAGCGCTTGCATGACCGTGATCAAGCAGGATGACCTGATTCAGAGCGTCGCCGACGCCCTGCAGTTCATCTCCTACTACCACCCCGTCGACTTCATCCAGGCCATGCATGAGGCCTACCTGAAGGAAGAATCGCCCGCCGCGCGCGATTCCATGGCGCAGATCCTGATCAACTCGCGCATGTGCGCCACCGGCCACCGGCCGATCTGCCAGGACACCGGTATCGTCACCGTGTTTATCCGCGTCGGCATGGACGTGCGCTGGGATGGCGCGACCATGAGCGTCGACGACATGATCAACGAAGGCGTACGCCGCGCTTACAACCTGCCGGAAAACGTCTTGCGCGCCTCGATCCTGGCCGACCCAGCCGGCGCGCGTAAGAACACCAAGGACAACACCCCGGCGGTCATCCACTACTCCATCGTCCCCGGCGACAAAGTGGAAGTGGACGTCGCAGCCAAGGGCGGCGGCTCCGAGAACAAGTCGAAGATGGCCATGCTCAACCCGTCCGACTCGATCGTCGACTGGGTGCTCAAGACCGTCCCCGAGATGGGCGCCGGCTGGTGCCCGCCGGGCATGCTCGGCATCGGCATCGGCGGCACCGCCGAGAAGGCCGCGGTGATGGCCAAGGAAGTGTTGATGGAGTCCATCGACATCCATGAGCTGAAAGCCCGCGGCCCGCAGAACAAGCTGGAAGAAATGCGCCTGGAGCTGTTCGAAAAAGTTAACCAGCTGGGCATCGGCGCCCAGGGCCTGGGCGGCCTGACCACCGTGCTCGACGTCAAGATCATGGACTACCCGACCCACGCCGCCTCCTTGCCGGTGTGCATGATCCCCAACTGCGCCGCCACCCGTCACGCCCACTTCGTGCTCGACGGTTCCGGCCCGGCCGAACTGGAAGCGCCGCCCCTCGACGCCTACCCGGAAATCGTCTGGGAAGCCGGCCCGAGCGCGCGCCGCGTCAATCTGGACACCATCACCCCGGAAGAAGTACAGAGCTGGAAACCGGGCGAGACCGTGCTGCTCAACGGCAAGATGCTCACCGGCCGCGACGCCGCGCACAAGCGCATGGTCGACATGCTCAACAAGGGCGAAGAGCTGCCGGTCGATCTGAAAGGCCGCTTCATCTATTACGTCGGCCCGGTCGATCCGGTACGCGAAGAAGTGGTTGGCCCAGCCGGCCCGACCACCGCCACGCGGATGGACAAGTTCACCCGGCAGATCCTCGAGAGCACCGGCCTGCTGGGCATGATCGGCAAGTCCGAGCGTGGCCCGATCGCCATCGACGCGATCAAGGACAACAAGGCCGTGTACCTGATGGCCGTCGGCGGCGCCGCCTACCTGGTCGCCCAGGCGATCAAGAAGTCGCGCGTGGTGGCCTTTGCCGAGCTGGGCATGGAAGCCATCTACGAGTTCGAAGTGAAGGACATGCCGGTAACCGTGGCGGTCGACACCAAGGGCGAGTCGGTGCACATCACCGGCCCGGCGATCTGGCAGAAGAAGATCCACGACAGCCTGGCGGTGGAAATCAAGTAACACCGCGCAGCAGTGACGAAGCCCGGCCCAGTGCCGGGCTTTTTCATGGGCCTGTCCCCGTTATGGGTTGAAGGCCTGAACCGTAGGAGCGACCTTGGTCGCGATGCTTTGTATGGCCCCAATCGCGGGCAAGCCCGCTCCTACAAAAGCGGCGGCGCCATTAGCTGGAGACGCTACCTTTCTGCCGGGCAAAAAAAGACCCGTCGGGACGGGTCATAAAGCTAGGCCAGAGACTGGCCGTGCAGGGATAAAAGACCGGCAGCCGAAAGGACAGGGGGAGGTGGCTGCCGGTTGCGCAGACGTTAAGCGGCGAACTCCTCCTCGCTGAAGGCCATCAGGCTGCTCTTGCCCGCCACTACCTCGGCCAGCAGGCTGTCGGTTTCAGTCAGCACGCGTGCCATGTAGAAATCCGCCGACTTGAGCTTGGCTCCGTAGAAAGCGCTTTCGCTGCTGCCCGCGGCCAGCTTGTGCTGGGCAGTCAGCGCCATGCGCGACCAGAACCAGGCCAGGGTGGTCAGGGCGAACAGGCGCAGGTAAGGCACGGAGGCAGCACCTGCCTGCTCCGGATCCTGCATGCCTTCAGTGGCGATCCACATCGTGGCCTGTTGCAGCTGCTTGAGCGCTTTGCCCACAGCCGCGGCGTGCGGCGCGTCAGCATTGGCCTTGAGCCAGCCTTCGACCAGGGCGAAATAGCTGCGCACCGCACGGCCGCCGCCCAGGGCCAGCTTGCGCCCGACCAGGTCGAGGGCCTGAATGCCGTTGGTGCCTTCGTAGATGCGGGTGATGCGGCAATCGCGCACCAGTTGTTCGATGCCCCAGTCTTCGGTGAAGCCCGAACCGCCAAGCACCTGCAGGCCGTCGTTGGCGCAGTTGAAGCCTTCATCGGTGAGGAACGCCTTGACCACCGGCGTCAGCAGTTGCACCAGGTCGTCGGACTGCTGGCGCAACTGCGGGTCTTCATGATCGTGGGCAACATCCAGATGCATGCCGGTGAAATAGGCCAAGGCGCGACAGCCTTCGATCATCACCTTCTGCCGCAGCAGCATGCGCCGTACATCCGGGTGCACGATGATCGGATCGGCCGGCTTGTCAGCCGCCTTTGGCCCGGACAGCGAACGGCTCTGCAGGCGCTCCTTGGCGAACCCCAGACTGACCTGGTAGGCGCTTTCGGCAATGCCGAGGCCCTGCACACCGACCATCAGGCGCGCCGAGTTCATCATGGTGAACATGCACTTGAGGCCCTTGTTCGGCTCGCCGATCAACCAGCCGCGGGCGCCTTCGAAGTTCATCACGCAGGTGGCCGAGCCCTTGATGCCCATCTTGTGTTCCAGGCCGCCGCAGAACGCCGGGTTGCGCGTGCCGTCTGCGAGGAACTTGGGTACCAGGAACAGCGAGATGCCTTTGACGCTATCCGGTGCATCCGGCAACTTAGCCAGTACCAGGTGGACGATGTTGTCGGCCAGGTCATGCTCGCCGCCGGTGATCCAGATCTTGGTGCCGCTGATGGCGTAGCTGCCATCGGCCTGAGGCAGCGCACGGGTGCGGATCAGGCCCAGGTCGGTGCCGCACTGCGGCTCGGTCAGGCACATGGTGCCGGTCCACTCGCCGCTGATCAGCTTGGGCAGGTATTGATCCTGCTGCTCGCGGGTGCCGTGCTCGGTCAGTGCATTGATCGCCCCGTGGGTCAGGCCCGGGTACATGCCCAGCGACAGGTTGGCCGAGCAGACCATCTCCTCGACCATCATGTTCAGCACATGGGGCAGGCCCTGGCCACCGAACTCCGGGGTGCAGGCCAATGCGGTCCAGCCGCCTTCGGCGAACTGCTTGTAGGCCGCCGGGAAGCCGTCCGGGGTTTTCACCGCCTTGCTTTGCGGGTCGTACTGGCAGCCCTGCTTGTCGCCTGGGCCATTGAGCGGAGCGAGGACATTTTCCGCCAGCTTGGCGGCCTCCTCGAGTATGGCGCCACCGAGATCGTTACCGAACTCGCGCTGACTGGGCAGCGACTGCAAGGTGGCATAAGCGTCGAGCACCTCGTCGAAAACGAAGCGCATATCACGTAAGGGAGCACGGTAGGCAGGCATTGATTCGAACCCTTAAGCTGTACAATAAAATTTAATGTACAGCTTTTGTATAGCCACAAGCCTGTGCAGTGCAAGCTTTTTTCGGAAAACAGGCAAAATCCGACGACGCCCCATTCGCTTGGGTCGTTAGCTGTACAAGGGGAAAAGGCTTTTAACGGCTAATTCGGATCGCCCGCAGGGTGCGCCATGTGCAGCAGAAAGCCCGCAGAGCGCACCCTACGGAAAAAGCGCGGTTGCGATGTCGCGCGCAGAAGAATTTTCAGCCCCGCGGAGATCCTGAAGAGGTTCTCAGGTATCCAGATGACCGGCGAGGAATTGCTGCAGCCGCTGGTGCATCAGACGGCCTTCATTGCCCAGGCAGGCAATCGGCGAACCACTGAGCTCATCTTCGATCAGCTCGGAGGCGTCACCGGCCAGCAGCAGCGGACAGGGCAACGCCAGGGCCAAACGACTGAGCTGACGCGGCAGATCGTCGGCCGGCGGTTGGTTGGAGAACAGCACCAGCGCCTGGGGCTGGACCTTCTCGCAGACCAGCGCCAGTTCCTCCAGCGGCTGGCCCAGCGCCAACACCTGTACCCGGCCTTCGGCACCACCCAGCAACAGGCCGGCCACCAGCAGCTCCAGCTCCCGGCAATGCCCGGGCAAGGCCGACAACAGCACCGTGCCCTGCCCTGCGGCAGCCAGTTGCAGGCGCTGCAAGGCGCGCGCACGGAGGAAGGCATCGAGGAACAACCAGGCACTGGCCTGGCCGTAATCGTCACGGTGCAGCAACAACTCCTGCCACAGCGGCACGAAGATATCCTGGAACACCACCAGCAGCGGGTAGGTGGAGAAAATCTGGCCGTACAGCCGCTCCAGCTGCACCCCATCGAATGCCGCCACCGCACTGCGAATACGCGCCTGCCACTCGCCCCACTCGCTGGCGGTGACTTCGACATAGACCGGCGTCGGCATCTTGATCGCGCTGCTGCGGGCGAGGATCTTGCCGACCTTGCTCACCGAGACGCCACGCTCGATCCAGGCGAGGATGCTGCGTACCGATTCGATATCCGCCGCCGAGTACAGGCGATGGCCACTGTCGGTGCGTGTCGGCTGGATCAGCCCGTAGCGTCGCTCCCAGGCGCGCAAGGTGACCGGGTGAACCCCGGTCAGCCGCGAAACCTCGCGAATGGGAAACAACTCTTCCTGTTGCAGGGAGTCGGAGACAAGAGCAGCACCAGCGCGTTCGGTCATGGAATGAATCGCCGAAAGAGAATGCCCGCAGTGTACCTCAGGCAGGGCCCAGGCCTGAAATGCCCAGGCCACATGCGGTGCAGAGCCCGCAACGCGTTCTACTGGCGACCAACGGCAGGCAACCCTCTGGCGTAATCGGCAAAAACCGGAATAATCGCGCCTGTCATTTTGCGCAGTGCCATCACCCCGGTGCTGCGTGATGCGCCAGCCCTATCCGGGCCGGCGTTCGCTGCAAGGAGATACACAATGTCTGCTGATCCCGTCACCCTGATGGTGGCCCGCCGCGTCCATCGCGAGCGCTTCCCCGAATTCCGCACCTGGCTGCATGAAGGCCAGCTGCTCGCCGCCGATTTCGCTGGGTACCTGGGCTCCGGCGTCCTGGCACCACCGGCAGGCGACGACGAATTCCAGATCGTCTTTCGCTTCGCCGACCAGGCCACGCTCGCGGCCTGGGAACACTCGGCCTCGCGCCGCGCCTGGCTGCAGCGCGGCAGCGGCCTGTTCGCCGACCCGCAGGAGCGGCGCATCCAGGGCCTCGACGCCTGGTTCGGCAACAGCCTGCGCCAACCGCCGCGCTGGAAGCAGAGCGTGGCTATCTGGCTGGCGTTCTTCCCCGTATCGCTGGGCTTCAACCTGCTGTTCGGCGGGTGGCTAGACGACCTGTCGCTGACCGTGCGCGTACTGCTCAGCACCCTGACGCTGACGCCCCTGATGACCTACTGGTTCATCCCGCTGTCGACCCGACTGCTCGCCCCCTGGCTGCAAGCGCGCAAAACCTCTGCGCCAACAGACCCGGCCCTGCAGGTACGCTGAGAACCTGCTTACGATCTCCTGACTCGCGGCCATACCGCGTTAAAAACGCCTCGGCAAGCGGCCTGCCGCTAACGCGCTTTAGCGCGACCCGAAGGGCGAGTGCAACGAGTCATGCTCATTTACAGCTCGTAAACTGCGCTTCCTCGGCCGTTTTTTCCTTGTCTGGCTCTAATTCAGAAGATCGTAAACAGGTTCTGAGCCGATAAAGGCAAAGCCCTGCGGCGGAGGCCGGCAGAACCGCCATCGCGGGACCCGTGCTGCAGGTGCGCCTATCTACACAAGCTGTACATAGACCGAAAAGCTGTACACGATCATATGCAGATGAAATCCACATCAATCTATTAACACCTTTATATATCATATAGTTACAGATTAATAAGACAGAAAAAGGCATCCCCACAAACTGCGCATGGTTGTACAAAGTCAGTAGCTGGTATAACTTTACCCTGTCATCGACAGCCTGTTTCACATGCCCGGGCTGCCACTTCACCCTCCTATCTGCGAGGCATCCATGAGCGGTTCCGCCGCCCCTATTCTGCTCACCGGTGCCAGCCAGCGTCTCGGCCTGCACTGTGCGCTGCGCCTGCTCGAAAGCGGACAAGCGGTGATCGTCAGCTACCGCAGCGAACGTCCCGGCCTTGAGCTGCTGCGTGAGCGTGGTGCACTGACCTTGCCAGCCGACTTCGCCAGCGAAGCCGGCATCCTGGCTTTCATCGAAACCCTGAAAAGCCACACCGACAGCCTGCGTGCGATCGTGCACAACGCTTCCGACTGGCTGACCGAGACACCCGGCAACGAAGCTGCCGTGTTTCAGCAGATGGTCAACGTGCACATGCTCGCGCCGTACCTGATCAATCTGCACTGCGAGCCGTTGCTGCGCCGCAGCACGCCTGCCGACATCATCCATATCAGCGATGACGTGGTCCGCGCCGGCAGTGCCAAGCGCCCGGCCTACTGCGCCAGCAAAGCCGGCCTGGACAACCTGACCCTGTCCTTCGCCGCGCGCTTCGCCCCGGCGATCAAGGTCAACGGCATCGCCCCGGCGCTGATCCAGTTCAACGAAGGCGATGACCCGGCCTACCGTGCCAAGCGCCTGGCCGAATCCGCGCTGGGTATCGAACCCGGTGCCGAGGTCATCTACCAGAGCTTGCGCTACCTGCTCGACAATCCTTATGTCACCGGCACCACGCTTGCCGTCAATGGCGGTCGCCACCTCGTCTGAGGGGCGCCGTGAGGGCTTTATATGAATCCGCAACTGCCGCAGCACTACCGTGAAATTCTCATTGGCGTGGGCGAAAACCCCGAGCGCGAGGGCCTGCTAGATACGCCCAAGCGTGCCGCCAAGGCCATGCAGTACCTTTGCCATGGCTACCAGCAGTCGCTGGACGAGATCGTCAACGGCGCGCTGTTCGCCTCCGATAACGACGAGATGGTGATCGTCCGCGACATCGAGCTGTACTCGCTGTGCGAGCACCACCTGCTGCCCTTCATCGGCAAGGCGCATGTCGCCTACATCCCCACCGGCAAGGTGCTTGGCCTGTCGAAGGTGGCGCGTATCGTCGACATGTACGCACGACGCCTGCAGATCCAGGAGAACCTGACCAAGCAGATCGCCGACGCCATCCAGAGTGTCACCCATGCCGCCGGCGTGGCCGTGGTGATCGAGGCCAAGCACATGTGCATGATGATGCGTGGGGTGGAAAAGCAGAACTCGGTGATGAGCAGCTCGGTTATGCTGGGTGCCTTCCGCGAGTCCTGCAACACTCGCCAGGAATTCCTGCAACTGATCGGACGGAGCAAGTAAATGCCACGCCTGGACCCCGGCATGGCGCGTATCCGCGTCAAGGATCTGCGCCTGCGTACCTATATCGGCATCAAGGAAGAGGAAATTCTCAACAAGCAGGATGTGCTGATCAACCTGACCATCCTCTACCCGGCCGACGAGGCGGTGCGTGACAACGACATCGACCACGCGCTGAACTATCGCACCATTACCAAGGCGGTGATCCGCCACGTCGAGGAAAACCGCTTCGCCCTGCTCGAACGCCTGACCCAGGAAATCCTCGACCTGGTGATGAGTAACCCGGCCGTGCACTACGCCGAAGTGGAAGTCGACAAACTGCATGCCCTGCGCTTCGCCGAGTCGGTGTCGATCACCCTCGCCGCCCAGCGCTGAGTCCAAACGCCCGCAGCCGGAGCGGCGGCGGGCGTTGCCGGGCCTGTTCCGGCCTTCTATCATCTGCGCCTCCATCGTCGTCCGGGAGCCCGCCATGACTGAACAACAACGCCTCGAACTCGAAGCCGCCGCCTTTCGCACCCTGGTCCAGCACCTGCGTTCGCGCCCCGATGTGCAGAACATCGACCTGATGAACCTGGCAGGCTTCTGCCGCAACTGCCTGTCCAAATGGTACAAGGCCGCCGCCGACGACCTCGAAGTGGAAATCAGCGTCGAACAGGCCCGCGAAGAGATCTACGGCATGCCGTATGCCGAGTGGAAAGCCAAACACCAGAAAGAAGCCAGCGCCGCACAACAGGCCGCCTTCGCCAAGGGAAAAAACTGATGAACCTGCAAGACTTCCGCGCCCGCCTGCACAGCGAGCAGTTCCTGTTTGCCGAGACCCTGGCCTTTATCGCCGCGCACTACGACTACCAGCCCAGCGCCTTTCGCAACGGCAGCGTGGACAACGCCAGCGGCCAGAATGAAGGCTCCTGCAAGACCCTCGGCCTGGCCCTGCTCGAAGGTTTGAGCCTGGAAGAAACCCTGCGCGCCTTTGGCGAGCACTACCGTGCCGTGCTAGCCAGCCCGGACGGCAGCGACCACGGCAATATTCGCGCCCTGCAGGACACCGGCCTGCACGGCGTGCAGTTTGAGCATCAGCCGCTCACGCGCAAGGCCTGAGAACCTGTTTACGATCTCCTGAGTCGCGGCATACGGCGTTAAAAAAGGCCCCACCAGCAACGCAGTTTCACCCGCCCAACGAGAGGCTTGCGCTAGAATCCGCCCCGGCTGAAAGCGGCGAAATGCGCCGGGCCGATTGACCCATAAGTCAAAGCCAGCGCTTGCCGGTCAGTGTACAAGCGTTAACCTTGGCAGCCGACCGCCTTGTGCAAGGGAACTGCCGCAGGTAACCCGACCGATCCGGGGCACACAGAATGCCCCCACTGTCAGGAGGCTCACGCCCCCATGCTGCACTTTCTGCCTGCCCCGCTACGTGGCCTGGTTGCCGGCCTGATGCTGGCCCTGAACACCCTCATCTGCTGCTGGCCGCTGTTCGCCGTGGCGCTGCTCAAGCTGCTCCTGCCGGTGCCGGCGATCCAGCGCGGCCTGCGTTCCGTCATGCACGGCATCGGCGAGTTCTGGATCAGCGTCAACAAGTTCTGGATGAACCTGGTCTGCCGCACCCACTGGGATGTCGCCGGTGCGCAGAACTTCGACCTCCAGCACTCCTACCTGGTAACCAGCAACCACCAGAGTTGGGTCGATATCCTGGTGCTGCAGTACCAGCTGAACCGGCGCATGCCGCTGCTCAAGTTCTTCCTCAAGCAGGAGCTGATCTGGGTGCCAGTGATCGGCCTGTGCTGGTGGGCGCTGGAGTTCCCCTTCATGAAGCGCTACTCCAAGGCCTACCTGGCCAAGCACCCGGAGAAGCTCGGCCAGGACCTGGCCACCACACGCAAGGCCTGCGAGCGCTACAAGACCAATCCGGTTTCGGTATTCAACTTCCTCGAAGGCACTCGCTTCACCCAGGCCAAGCATGATCAACAGGGCTCGGCCTTCCAGTACCTGCTCAAGCCCAAGGCCGGCGGCATCGCCTTCGTGCTGGATGCCATGGGCGAGCAACTGCACTCGATCATCAACGTGACCATCCATTACCCAGGCGGCAGCCCAGGCTTCTGGGATCTGCTGTGCGGCAGGCTGCAGAAGGTGGTGGTGCGTTTCGAGGAGCTGCAGATTCCGGCCGAGTTCATCGGCCAGAACTATGACCAGGATGAGGCCTACCGACTGTCCTTCCAACAGTGGGTCAACCAGCTCTGGGAAGCCAAGGATGCCAAGCTGGCGCAGTTGCACCAGGAGTTCCCGGCCACCCGCCGGTAATCAGGCCTCTGGCGCCCAGGTCGTCCAATCGAGCTGGGGCGGAAATGCCCCGGCCTTCTCCACCGATAACCCCGGCGCCACCAGAAACCCCTGCATGGTGCTGCACTGATGGGCGATCAACCAGTCGCGCTGGGCGATGGTCTCCACCCCTTCGGCAATGATCTCCAGACCGAGGTGATGACCCAGGTCGATGATGGTGCTGACGATGGCCGCATCCTTCGGGGAGTCGAGCATGTTGGAGATGAACAGGCGATCGATCTTCAGCGTATCCAGCTCGAAATGGCGCAGGTAGGCCAGCGACGAATAGCCGGTGCCGAAATCGTCGATGGCGATGCGCACACCCAGCTCGCGCAGCTGGCGCAATTGCTCGCGGGTGGTGTCGAGATCCTGCATCAGTGCACTCTCGGTGACTTCCACTTCCAGCTGTGACGGTTTGAGCTGATGGCTCTCCAGCACCCGGCGCAGGTCTCCGACCAGCTGCGGCATGCTGAACTGCACCGGACTGACGTTGAGACTGAGCAGCAGGTCCTCGCCGAATTGCGGGCGCCAGTCACGGCACTGCTGGATACCACGCTGGAAGATCCAATCACCCAGGCGGTTGATCAGCCGGGTTTCCTCCAGTAGCGGAATGAACACGCCCGGCGCAATGGTACCGGCGACCCGGTGCTGCCAGCGCAGCAACGCCTCGAAGCCGCGCAGGCGGCCGCTGGCCAGGTCAATCTGCGGCTGGTAGACGAGGACGAAATCGTCTTGGTCGATAGCCGTGCGCAGGCTCTCCTCGAGCATCAGCCGCGAGCGCGCGCGGCCATTCATTTCCGGGGAGAAGAAGCGGTACTGCTGGCGCCCGGCGCGCTTGGCTTCGTACATGGCCATGTCCGCTGCACGCAGCAGGCCATCGACGGTCTGCCCGCACTCGGGGAAGCAGGCGATACCGACGCTGGCCCCCAGGGTGAACTCGACGCCATCGACCTTGTGCCGCACCGACACCAGCTCGATCAGCTTCTCCGCCACCCGCGCCGCATCCTCCGGATGGTCCAGCGAATCGAGCAGCGCGGTGAACTCGTCGCCGCCCATGCGCGCGAGGATGTCGTAAGGACGCAGGCAGGTCTTCAGCTGCTCGGCCACCGTGCGCAGGATCTCGTCGCCAGCGGCATGCCCCAGCGAGTCGTTGACCCGCTTGAAGCCGTCCAGGTCGAGATAGAGCACGGCCATGCGCTTGCCGCTGCGGTCGATGCGCGACAGCGCCGCTTCCAGGGCCTGATTGAAGCCGCGGCGGTTGTACAGGCCGGTCAGCGCATCGGTGATCGCCTGCGACTCGAGCTGGGCATGCAGGTTGCTCACCACCGACATGTCCAGGGCAATCAGCACCATGGCGTTCTGGTACTGCGGCAGCGGTGAACAGGACAGCGCCACCGGCAGGAAGCTGCCGCTGAAGGTGTTGAGCACCGCATCATGCAGGCGATAGGTCTTGCCGGCCCGCCAGCTGAGGTAGAACTCAGAGATCTTCCAGTCCGCCGGCATCTGCGGTGCATGCAGGTAGGAAAGCAGCTGGGTGCCCTGCAAGTCGGCCACTTCGCCGTGGAGCATCTGCGCCATGGCCGGGTTGGCGAAGCTGATCAGGCCATCCTGATCCAGCACCAGGATGCCTTCGGAGGCATTCTCCAGCACCGAGGCATTGAAGGCGCGCGCGCTGTCCAGCTGCTGGCTGAGCTGGAGCAACTCGTGGCGATGGCGTTCATGCTCGAGCAAGGCACTGATCTTGTGGCGCAACACCTTGGGATCGAAAGGTTTGAGGATGAAGTCCACGGCGCCGATGGCATAACCGTGCAGCACCGAATCTTCGGTGTGGGCGATGGCCGAGAGGAAGATGATCGGCGTATGCCGGGTGTGCGGGCTGCCACGCATCAGGCGGGCGACTTCGAAGCCATCCATCTTCGGCATCTGCACATCCAGCAGGACCAGGCCAACCGGCTCCTCGATCATGCACTGCAGGGCGGCCTCGCCGGAATTGACGGTGCGCACATCCCACTCGCCATCACCGAGCAGGGCCTCCATGGCCACCAGGTTTTCTTCACGATCATCGACCACCAGCAGCACCTGGGAATCCACCTGCGTATCGAGCTCTAACTGCGCCATCTCGACCTCCTTGCGCGCGGCCCACGACAGACCATCGGCAACCTCTCCGCCCTGTTCATCCCAACGCCTGCCGCAAGGGTTGAGGGGCTTCGATCAACCAGCGATGCAGGTGCTCCAGCAACTCCTGGCGGCTGACCGGTTTGGCCAGGTAATCGTCTGCCCCGGCGGTGATGCATTTCTCGCGGTCGCCCTTCATCGCATGAGCGGTCAGGGCAATGATCGGAATCCGACAATCGTGTTCTTCCTTGAGCAGGCGCGTGGCGGTGTAGCCGTCCATGCGCGGCATCGCCATGTCCATCAGCACCAGATCGAAGGGCTGGCGCGCGAAGCGTTCCAGGGCTTCCACGCCATCCTTGGCCGGAGTGACGACCAGGCCGACCTCGTCCAGCAACGCGGTCATCGCGTAGATATTGCGAATATCGTCATCCACCAGCAGCACGCGCTTGCCGGCCAGGCCGGAACTGTCGCTCTGCGGCTCGCGCACGCCGGACAGGAAGCCTTGCAGGGCAGCACTCAGCGGGCCCAGATCGTCGCCGCTCTTGCGTACCACCACAGCCGAGTACCGGCGCAGGCGTTGCAGATCCTGGCGGGTTATATCCAGGCCGGTGTTGATCACCACCTGAGTCGCCTGCAGGGGGCGCTGCCGATCCATAGCCTCGAGCAACTCGAAACCATCCTGGTCCGGCAGGTCGAGGTCGATCACCAGGGCGCTGAAACCTTGCTCCGCATAGGCCTGGCGCGCCGCCTCGGCACTGCTCACCGAGGTGACGGTGAAACCCAGCTGCGTGAGGTGCTCGTGGTAATGCTCGCGCTCGATCTCGACATCTTCCACCAACAACAGTGGGCGTAGAGTCTGACCAAGGCCGGCGAGCCCGACGAAGACCTGCTCGAGGTCATTGCGCCCGATGGGCTTGACCAGATAGCGCGTGCCATCCTCGTGCCAGTCCTGGGGCTGTGGCACACAGGAGATGATGTGCACCGGTATGTCGCGGTACTGCGCCAGGCTGCGCAGGCGCCGGTAGATCTGCCAGCCACTGATATCCGGCAGGAGGATGTCGAGTACTACGGCGACAAAACGCTCGCTCTGCAGCAGGTTGATCGCCTGTTTGCCACTGCGGCAGAGCACGCTGGAAAAACCATGGACCTGGGCCTCTTCGGCAATCACCGCGGAGAAATTGAGGTCGTCCTCGATGATCAGCAGCGCTGGTCCCTGACCACTGCGCACGGGCGCGCTGCTCAGGGGCTGGTCCGGTTCGACCTGGGTCAGGGCCACCACCGGCAGCTGCACGATGAAGCGCGAACCTTGCCCGGGCACGCTCTCCAGGCTGATCTTGCCATCCAGCACTTCGACCAGCTGCCGGGTAATCGCCAGGCCCAGGCCAGTGCCACCGAAGCGCCGACTGGTCGAACCGTCGATCTGCTGGAAGGCCTGGAAGATCCGCTCATGCTGCTCCGGGGCGATGCCGATGCCGGTATCGCGCACGACGATTTGCAGGGTTTCGCGCTCATCATCCAGCGGCGTTGGCGAGCGGCTGATGGACAGTTCCACCTCGCCTGCCTCGGTGAATTTGAGCGCATTGGACAGCAGGTTGCGCAGGATCTGATGCAGGCGCCCGCGGTCGGTATGAATCACCCGCGGCACCCCAGGCTCCATGCTGTTGAGCAGACGCAGGCCCTTGAGCTCGGCCATCGGCCGCAGACTGGAGTCCAGCTCCACTAGCATGTCGTGAACATTCAGCGGCTCGAGCTTGAGCTGGACCCGACCGGCCTCGATCTTGGCCAGATCGAGTACATCGTTGATCAGCTGCAGCAGGTCGTTGCCGGCCCGGTAGACGATGTCGGCATGCTTGACCTGTTTCTCCGTGAGGTTGCCCGCCATGTTCTGCTTCAGCTGCTCGCTGAGGATCAGGATGCTGTTCAGCGGGGTACGCAACTCATGGGACATGTTGGCGAGGAATTCGGACTTGTAGCGGTTGGCCAGCGCCAGCTGCTCGGCCTGCTCACGCAGGCGCTGCTCGGCGGCCTTGCGCTCGCTGATGTCGATGATCACCGCCTGCACCAGCACATCGGTGCCGCTGCGCAGCGGCGAGAGGCCGACTTCCAGGGGAATCAGGTGACCATCGCGGTGCTGACCGAACAGCTCGCGGTTGCCGCCCATGCGCCGTGGCGATGGATCGTTGGTAAAACTTTCACGCAGGTGTGGGTGCATCTTGCGCAGAGACTCGGGCAGCAACTGCTCGACCGGCTGACCGAGCAACTCATCACGCGAGTAGCCAAACATCTGTTCGGTCTGACGATTGACCATGGCCACCAGGCCATGGCCATCGACCAGCACGATGGCGTTGGGTGAGGCCTCGACCACCAGGCGGAAGCGCTCCTCGGCGGCCTTGCGCTCGCTGATGTCGATAATCACCGCCTGCACCAGCACCTCATTACCCGCGCGGATCGGTGACAGGCCCACTTCCAGGGGAATCTGTCGACCCTCGCGGTGCTGACCGAACAGCTCGCGGCTGCCGCCCATGCGCCGAGGTTCCGGCGCTGCCTGGAAGTTCTCGCGCATGCCGACATGGGCCTTGCGAATGGACTCTGGCAGGAGCTTTTCCACCGGCTGGCCGAGGATCTCTTCGCGGCCATAGCCGAACATCAGTTCGGTCTGCCGATTGATCATGGCGACCCGGCCATGACTGTCGACCAGCACGATGGCGTTAGGCGATGCCTCGATCACCAGGCGAAAACGCTCTTCGCGCTCACGCACGCCCTGATTGAGACGTTCGTTGTTGGTCAGCGCCCGTTCGCGCAGGAACAGGTAACCGCCAATCAGCAAGGACAGCAACAGCGCGGCCAGCAAGCCGCTGCCCAGGCCGATACTCAGGCTGCTGTTGTGCAGTGTCTGCTCGTATTGGGGGGTGCTGCTGACCTTGAGCTGCCAGGTACGGCCGTAGATGTTCAGCGTGCGCTGGGTTTCGAAACGGGGTCGATGGGCGTCTGTCGAGACTGCCTTGAGCAGCGGGTTGGCGGCATCCTGGCTGTCGCGCAGCTCGACCCAGAACAGCTCGCTGCTGCTGCCGAGGATGCCGTGCATCAGGTCACCCATGCGGAAGACTCCAGCGACCATGCCAAGCACCGCAGCGCGCCGCTCATCGATATTGGTCTGCGGCGCATTCTGGCGATACACCGGCAGATACAAGAGTGCTCCGGCCTGCACATCCTGTTCGATTTCCTGCCTGAGCTTGAGCGGCCCAGTCAGCACCGCTTCACCACTGTCGCGGGCCTGACTGATGGCTTGTCGGCGGGTCGCCTCGCTGTACATGTCGAAGCCCAGGGCACGACGGTTGCGCCAGTCCAGCGGGTTGATGAAGTCGACGATCAGGTACTCATCACGCGGCCCAGGGGGATAGGCCTGGAACTCCGGCCGGCCGTTGCCACGCTCGCGCTGCACGAAGGCTTCCAGTTCACTGTTACGCAGGTAACGACCCCAACTCAGGGCCTGGATGCCGGGGTAGCGCTCCTGCAACTGCAACTGGTCCGCCGCACGCTGCCACTCTTCATGGGACACGTCGCTACTGCCGGCCATCAACCCGGACATGCCACGCAGGACCATTTCGTAGGCCAGCATGCGCTCGCGCACGCTTTGCTCGATGCCATCCACGGCCAGGGCAAAGCGGGCGTCCTGCTCGTCGCGGTTGCTGGCTCCCAGCACCAGCCACTGCCAGGTCACCAGGACACTCAGGCCGGCCAACAGCAACACGGTGACCAGCAGAGGAATCCAGGGTTTACGCGGTGAAATAGCCGGGGCGGTGTCGTCCATGAGCTCTCCTGATCCTTGATCGATGCGCAGCAATCGAAGGAGGCGCGCCTATCAGGAACGCGGACTGCGGAGCATATGTTGAGCAGTCTAGTCAGGAATTTAAGAGCGTCGAATCGTGCGACGGACGGCACACAGAATGCAAAAAGGCCCCGGTGATCGGGGCCTCTTGTACAGCAGCTGTAGTTATTGCTGGCCGGGCAAGGGGCGCAGGTTGATCTCCACCCGGCGGTTCTGCGAGCGCCCCTGTTCGCTGGCATTGCTGGCAATCGGTTGATCCGGGCCGGCGCCACGGGTACTCACCCGGCCGGCATTGACGCCTTGCGCCAGCAGGTAGTTAGCCACGCTCTGGGCGCGGCGCTGGGACAAGCTCATGTTGTAGGCATGGCTGCCGGTGCTGTCGGTATGGCCGATGATTTCGATGCTGTTCTGGTCGTACTGGCGGAACGAATTGGCCAGGTTGTTCAGCGGGTTGTAGAAATTGCTGGCGATATCCGCCGAATCGGTGGCGAAGGTGATGTTGCCCGGCATGATCAGCTGGATGTTGTCGCCCTGGCGTTCGACCTGCACCCCGGTGCCTTCCATGCTGCGGCGCAGTTCGGCTTCCTGCTTGTCGGCGTAGTAGCCGTAACCGGCACCGGCGGCACCGGCAACCGCGGCACCGATCAGCGCCCCCTTGCCACGGTTGTCATGGTTGATCGCCGCACCGGCGACCGCACCGGCCAGGGCGCCGAGGCCACCGTATTTGGCCGTCTTGCTCATGCCGCCAGAGTTTTGCTGGGAGCTTTGGTTGTCGTAGGGATTTTGCGAGGCACAGCCGGTCATCAAGGCAGCCAGGGTAGCGGCGAGGACGAGGCGTGAAGGGGTAAACATGCTTGAAGCTCCTGATACAGTCTTGCGTACAGAAAAACAGGTGCAGTTTAGAGCACTGGCCGGGCAGAAGATTCCCTCGCTACAGATGCACGTCACATTCGACCACAACCAGTGCGCCAGGCCTCAGGCACGAATAAATGGATTCTCGCGCATCTCCTCGCCCAGACGCGTGTCTGGGCCATGCCCGGTTACCACGGTGGCTTCCTCGTCCAGGCTGTACAGGCGCTGCTTGATCGAGCGCTCGATGGTGGCGTAGTCACCGCCCCACAGGTCGGTACGCCCGATACCGCGGCGGAACAGGGTGTCGCCGGCGATCAGCAACTTGTCCTGGGGGAACCAGAAGCTCATCGAACCTGGCGTATGCCCGGGCGTGTGCAGAGCCACGCCGCAGCCGCAGGCCAGCTCCTCATCATCGGCCAGCCACTGGTCCGGGGCCGGCACCGGCGTGTAGGGCACACCGAACATGCGGCACTGCATCTCCAGGTTGTCCCAGAGGAACTGATCCTCCTTGTGCAGATGCAGGGTGGCGCCAGTCTTCTCCTTCATCTGCCCCGAAGCGAGGAAGTGATCGAGGTGGGCGTGGGTGTGAATGATGCTCACCACTTGCAGGCCATGGGCCTCCAGGCGCGCCATGATCAACTCGGGATTGCCGCCCGGATCGACCACGATGGCCTTCTTGGTAAGCGGGTCGCCAATGATGGTGCAGTTGCACTGCAAAGGCCCGACCGGGAAGGTTTCGCGAATCAGCTTGGGCTGGGGGCTGGTACTCATCTGGCAATCCTCATCGGTGATCAGGGCCGGCACGATAATCGTTCGGCTGCCGCCCCGTCCATTTGCGGAAGGCGCGGCGGAAATTGGAGGGGTCGCTGAAACCCAGCAAGGCGGCGATTTCATAGAGCGGCAGGTGGGTGGTACCCAGGTACTGCAAGGCCAGGCGCTTGCGCACCTCATCGAGAATCTGCTGGTAACTGGTACCGGAACCTGCCAGATGACGCCGCAGGCTGCGACCACTGATATGCAGAGCCCGCGCGGCGCTATCCAGATCGGGAAACTCGCCTGGGCGCGCCAGCAGCAGACGACGCACCCGACTGAGCAAACCATCCTGGATATCGAGAGTCGCCAGCAGGGCCTCGCATTGCTGCTCACACATCTGCATGGTCGCCGGATTGGCCAGGGCCATCGGTCGATCCAGATAGGCGCGCGGCAGACTGAACCAGTGCCAAGGCTGCTCGAACGCCACTGCCGTAGCGAAAACATCGCGGTAACGCTCAGCATAGGTGGGAGCCGGATAGACAAAACCGACCGCCACGCCTTGCGGTGTCTCGCCGAGGAGGAACTGGGCGATGCTGTAGAGACTGGCAAACAGACCTTCGGCGGCAAAACGGCTCAGTGCCCCGAGCGGAATCGACTCGCTGGCCCGCAACTCCAGACGGTCGGAATGTTCGATCAGTTCCAGATCGAAGCTCAGCCCGAGGACGCGGTAATACTTGAGCGCAAAGTGCAGGGCCTTCTCCAGAGTGGCACTGGAGAGCAGTGCATAGCCGAGGATGCCATGAGCCGATGCATTCAGGCGCTGCCCCAGCAGCAGCCCCAGGGCCGGATCATCCGCGGCGAGCAACGCGGCGTTGGCCAACTGGCGGAAGTCGAGAAAAGACAGCCTGCCAGCTGGATTCTGCAGGACCTGCGGGGCGATGCCGGCGGCCAGCAAGAGCTGATCACGCGGCACGCCCAGCTCCCCGGCAAGCTCGATCAGGGCTTGTGCGTAAGCCAGCGGGACCAGCTGGGAGTTCAGCGTAAGCAGCTTCTTCATCAGTCTGCCGCCTATCAGCAGTGGCCGGAAATGACCCGAATAATGGCAGAAGATAACCTTGCCCGTTAAAAGCCGACAAGCCCATAGTCCAAGGGTCTGTTGCCGTTTCGTTCGCGAGCCGCGTTGCTGCGAAAAATCGCGCCAGACTAGGCGCGGGACGCAGGCAATGGTCATCCCTTGGCAAGTCCCGCAACAACGCATGGCGCGATTTTTCGCGCAACCCGAAGGGACGGGCCCGTTTTTGCGCGGAACGTCGTTACTCGACGACTCATTTGGACCACCAAACTTCGCGTCTCGCGCCTAGCTCCGCGCAAAAACGGGCTCCGTCGCGACCACGAACGAAACGGCAACAGACCCTGTAACCATAACAATTAAAGGGGAGGCGCCATGCCCAGCCCGACACCGCCAGACCTGCTGATCAAGGCACGCCAGCCCGGCTTTACCCTGCCCCACCCCTGGGTGCGCCACTGGCACGGCGACAATGCCTTCAAGAGCCACTTCTTCGATGCCATGTCGCTGCTGTTCCCGGATGGCGAGCGCTTCTTCATCGACTCGGTGCGGCATTACCGCGACCAGGCCACGGATCCGCACCTGCAGAAGCAGATCAGTGGATTTATCGGCCAGGAGGCACACCACAGCCGTGAGCATGATCGCTATAGCGAAGCCTTGCGCCACTGCGGCTACGACCTCGACTACCTGGAACATCGCCTGAAGCGCCGCCTGGCCTTTGTACGCAAGCATCTGCCGCCCAAGGTGCACCTGGCTTCCACCGTGGCCGTGGAGCACTTCACCGCGATCATGGCCGACGCCATCCTGCAGAACCCGAATTGGCTGGCCGGAGCCGAGCCGAACATGGCCAAACTGTGGCGTTGGCATGCGCTGGAAGAAAGCGAACACAAGGCGGTCGCCTTCGATCTCTACCAACAGGTCTGCGGCAGCGTCTGGCTGCGGCGGCGGGCCATGCTGCACAGCACGTTGTATTTCACCCTGGATACCTTCAAGGGCCTGGTGCACATGCTCAAGCGCGACGGGCTGCTGTGGAACTGGCGGGTATGGCGCGATGGACTGGGCTGGCTGTGGGGAAGTCGGGGCATCCTGCGTCCGCTGGTGCGCACCTACCTGGACTTCTACAAGCGCGACTTCCACCCCTGGCAGCACGACAACATGCAGGTAATTCTGCAGTACCGCCGCGAATTCGACGCTGTGGTTGAAGCCGCTTAGGGTCTGCTCCCGCTTCGTTTGCGAGCCCGCACGAAACGGAAACAGTCCCTAACGCAGCAGCCCCAGGCTCTTGGCTCGCGCCACGGCCTGGGTGCGCCGCTCCACCCCCAGCTTGCTGTTGATGTGGCGGGCATGGGTCTTCACGGTATGCAGCGAGATGAACAGACGCTCGCTGATTTCCTGATTCGAGCAGCCCAGCGCAATCAGGCGCAGAACCGCCAGCTCGCGAGTACTCAGGCTCTCTGCCACGCCCAGAGAAGCGAAGCTCTGCCCCACCTCCGCACTTTCCGGCAAATGCAGCTGCAAGGCCTCGGTCAGGGCGGTATGCGGCGCCGTCTGCAACTGCTCGCGCAGCCACCCCGGCTGATGGGCTAGCAATTCGTGAAAGGGTAACAGGCAGCCACCGGCAGCAGCCTCCAGGCAACTCAGCAACTGCTGCTGGGCTTCCCGCTCGCGGCCGGTGGAGCACAACAGCAGGGTCAACTGGACATGGGCAAACGTGCCGAGCAACTGCCCGCCGCAGCTCTGCGCTCTTATGACCAGAGCCCGCAGCCGACGCTCGGCAGCCTCCACCTGGCCCTGACGACGCTCCAGCGCAGCACGGTGGATTTCGATGTGCAGGGACAGCTGTGGATGAAACTCCGGCGCCGTCGCAGCCTGCTCGCCGCTGTAGGTATCCGCCAGACGCATCAACCAGGCATTGGCCAACTCGACCTGCCCCTGGGTCAGCCACAACTCACACTTGCTAAGGGTGATCATCGCCAGGTAGTAAACCGGCGGAACATCCCAGATATGCATCAGCCGCTCGGCCTCGGCGAGATAGGCAAAGGCCTCGGCGAAACGCCCCGAGCGCCCTTCCTGGCTGGCCAGGATGCAATAGCCGATCAACAGGCTGATGTCCCGACAACCACGGGCTTCGGCCACGCCGGCCAGCAAGCGACTCTTCGCCTCTTCGGGTTGCAGACGCAATGCCAGCATGAAGCCTTCATACAAGGTCAGCCGCGCCCGCACGGCATACAAGCGCTGCGCGGGTAGCTCGCGCAGGCATTGCAGACCGTGACGCACCTCTTCGAGCGCACGAGTCACTTCGCCACGCGCCTGGAGTACCCGGCCACGATCGTAGTGACAGAAGGCTTCGAACAACGGGTTACCCTGGCGCTGGGCCAATTCCAGGGCCTCCCGATTGAGACCGCGGGCGCGCCACAGATCACCGCTGACCACCGCCAGATTTGCCAGGGTCGACAGGCACAAAAGCCGCGGCCCGAAGCGCTGTATCGGCAAGGTCGCCAAGGCCGCCGTGCAATATTCCTCGGCCCGTGTGCTATCACCACGACCACGGGCAATCACGCCACTTACGGCCAGCCATTGGGCCAGCAGCGATTGTTGCTCCACCGCCGTGGGGGCGGGCAGGAAACGCGCAAGCTGGCTGACCAGGTCTTCCGCCGCATCCAGCTGACAGGCCAAGGCCAGAGCCCAGCTGTACAACACGATCAGGCGCGGCGTGCTGCTCAGCAGGCTATCGGGCAAGTCCATCTTCCAGCGCAGCAGCATGGCCACATTTTGCTCGGCCAGCAGATGCTCTTCGGAGAAGTTCTGCACCAGACTGGCTGCCACATCCGGTTGACCGGCGCGCAAGGCCTGCTCCACCGCCTCATCGAGGACGCCTTGCCCACTGAACCAGCGGCAGGCGCGCAGGTGCAGGCTCGATAGCGGCAGCGACAGACCGAGAGCCGGACTGGCGCGCAGCAAGTCGGAAAACAGGTGGTGATAACGGAACCAGCGCCCATGCTCATCAAGCGGTACCAGAAATATCTGGTTGGCCTGCAAGTGTTGCAGGATCGCCGCACTGTCATGACTCTCACGCACCGCATCGCACAGCTCGACGCAGAAACGCTCCAGGCACGCCGTATCGTAAAGGAAGCTCTGCACCTCGGCGGGCTGGCGCTCAATCACTTCTTCAAGCAAGTAGTCGCGGATCAGGCCCTGGGCGCCGTGCAGGTCCCGCACCGACTCGTCGCCACCCGCTTCATCCGCCGTCAGCAGCCACAGGCGCAGCCCAGCCACCCAACCCTCGCTGCGCTGCAAGAGATTGTGCAAGGCCTCACCATCGAGACTTGCCCCTTGGCTGGCCAGCAGCTCTTGGGTCTCCTCCGTGGTCAGACGCAGATCCTGCTCCTGCAACTCGAGCAGCAGCCGTGACAGGCGCAGGCGTGCCAGGTGCCAATCCGGACGCTGGCGGCTGGTAACCAGCAGCAGCATTCCGGCCGGCAAGTGATTGAGGAAAAACTGCAGGCAACGATCCAGCACCGCGCCCTGGGCCAGGTGGTAATCGTCCAGAACCAGCAAGAGGGGGGCCGCAGGATCCAGGCGTTGCCCCAACTCATCGAGCAGCCCATCCAGCAGCTCTTCGAAGGCAAACGGCTGATGCCTCTGGCGCATCTTCAACAGGCCCAGCGCTTCCTCGCCGATGGTCGGGAACGACTGGCGCAAGCCATCCAGTAGACGCTCCAGGAAACGCCCGGGATCGCTGTCGCGCCGACTCAGGCCAAGCCAGAGGCTCTGCCACTGTTCCGGCAAGCGCTCGCAAAACTCGATGGCCAGAGAGCTCTTACCAAAGCCTGCCGGCGCACAGACCAGCAACAAACGCCCCGCCATACCCTCGGCAAGCCGCTCACACAAACGTGGACGCAGAACGTACCCGTCTGGCAACGGCGGGCGAAAGAAACGCCCTTCCCCAGGATTGACAGGCAAACAGGCGATGCTGGGCGAGCGGGACAGGTCAGTCACTGGGCAGATTGCGGCTCATCGGCGGTTAAATGAGCGCAGCCTATCCCCTTGCTCCCCGTATTTGAAGTCCGCTTCGTCCCCGGAAAGAAAAAAGCCGGCACTAGGCCGGCTTTTCTTGTTGCGGGTAGCGAATTAACGCACGCCAGCCTGACGCAGGGCTGCCGGGGTGTAATCGCTGGTGCCAGCCTTGTAGTTGAAGTCGTAGGATTGTTTTTCCTCGTTCTTCATACCCAGGGCCAGGTAACGACCGGAGATGATGTCGTACAGGGTTTCCACGGTGTACCACGGTACTTCTTTGTCGTAGTAGTACTGAGCATGGGCCTCAGCCACACGCCACAGAGCACCACGACCGTCGTAGTGGTCGATTACCGCGGCCTGCCAGGTATCTTCATCGATGTACACATCACGCTTGGCATAGATGTGACGCTCGCCCGCCTTCAGGGTACCGGTCACGTGCCACACACGGTGCAACTCGTAACGGCTCAGTTCCTGATTGATGTGACCTGCCTTGACGATATCGGCGTACTTGACCTTCGGCGAATCCAGCGCGTAGGTGTTGTACGGGATATAGATTTCCTTCTTGCCGTTCAGCTTCCAGTCATAACGGTCAGGTGCACCGTTGTACATGTCGAAGTTGTCGGAAGTACGCAGGCCGTCGGCAGCAGTACCTGGCCCGTCGTAGGAAACCTGCGGGGCACGACGTACGCGGCGCTGACCGGCGTTGTACAGCCAGGCCAGACGCGGCTCTTTCACCTGGTTGAGGGTTTCGTGCACCAGCAGCACGTTACCAGCCAGACGCGAAGGAGCGGTTACACGCTGCTTGAAGTAGAACAGGATGTTGCTCGGCTTGCTCGGGTCATAGTCGGTCAGACTGGTCGGGAAGCTGAACTCGTCCTGGAAGTACACCAGGCTGTAGGAGCCGTTCGGCTGCGGAGTGGCCTGGGTGACCAGACGACGCACGCTGCCACCGCGGTAACGGGTGATCTGGTTCCAGATCGCTTCCAGGCCGTTCTGCGGCATCGGGAAGGGGTAAGCGGACTTGAAGTTCTCCAGGCCGTTACCACCTTCGACCAGCTTGGTGTTGGCGGCGTTGAACTTGGCATCTTCCTGCACGTTCTGCGGAACAGTGGCGGAACGATGGGTCTTGTAAACCGGGATCTTGTAGCTGTCCGGATAGCGCTTGAACATCGCGACCTGACCCGGGGTCAGTTTGTCCTTGTACTGATCCAGGTTCTGCGCAGTGATGGTGAACAGCGGCTGCTCACTGGCAAACGGGTTGGACAGGAAGCCGCGCTCATCAACGGTACCGGCAGATTTCGGCAGGCCGCCGGTCCACTCGGGAATAGAGCCATCGGCGTTACCGGCCTTCTCCGCCCCCAGCGGAGTCAGGCTGGTGCCCAGTTTGGCTACTTCATCGGCAGAAACTGCAGCCATCACACTGGTAGCCATCAGGGACAGAGCCAGAGCACCGGATTGCAGCAGGTATTTTGTTGTTTTCATTTGCATGTCTTTCCTCAAAGGATCCTGGTCGCTTAGAAGCTGGCACCGAAGCTCAGCGCAACGAAGTCACGGTCAATCTGGGTGTTGTAGTCGCCACCGAAGAAGTCGGTGTAGGACAGGTTGGCCGTGTAGGTGTTCTGGTACTCGGCTTCCACGGCCAGACTTATGCCCTTGCGACCTTCTTCGAAGTTGGCACCTGGACCCGGCGAGTAACCGTCGACGTCATGCGACCAAGCCACGCTCGGGCGCAGGTTCACACCAGCAAACACGTCCGGGTAATCCCAGATGGCGCGAGTGCGGTAGCCCCAGGAGCTGTGAGTGGTGAAGCCGTCATCGTTGCAGTCTTTAGTGGCGTTGCTGAAATCAGCATTGCCTTCGGCACCAGCAACGGTGACATTGTTCAGTGCTTCGCATGTGCCATTCGGCAGCTCACCTGGGCCGAAGATCGGATCACGGCCATAGCGCACGTCACTGGAGTGCTCCAGACCACCCACAAAGGTCGCCCCAATTTCGCCCACCAGAGTCAGACGGCTGGCGCCCATCACCTGATCCACGAAGTGGGTGAAGGTGGTTTGAATCTGGGTCACTTCTTTACGTTTGTAGCCGTGCTGAATAGCACCGGGGCTACCGGGAAGTACAGATGCATCCGCGAAGGGGTTACCGAACGCAGGGTCCGAACTCTCAATCGGGCGAACTGCTGAGTACAGGACGTCAGTAGTGTTGAGCGCCACTGGAGCATTGGGGCGATAACTGACTTCCCCGCTCCAGGCAGTACCTGTAGGCAGAGTGGTAGAGAAACTCAAACCATAAAGGCGAATATCCTCAGGGTATTCCATGAAATAACTAGAGTTACCTGCAATCGCAAGAGCGGCTGCCGGCCCAGCCAATCCCACAGCATTTAACCCAGGATTACCTAAAATCTGACCTGCGGCATCGTATGTTGCTTGATCAGGCGCCACGCCGCTAAGAATCGGTGCGCGACTGTGGTAGTTCATGGCGTAGGCGCCGAACTCGGTGTCCAGAGGCTCGTAGAAGTAACGGAATGCAAGCCCCCACTGACCATCATCACGAGCATCTTTATCGTCACTGCGGCGAACAAGATTGCCCTCAACGTTTGAGTCCAACGGATCGATACCATTGGCAGCCAGAATGCCACCAAGTGCGGCGAGTCGTGCCTGGTTATTAGTCAACAGACGCAGATTGTCATCGCAACCATCTGCCGCCACGTCCACCTGGGAGAAGAAGGTGCCGCAGTTGTCGACTACGGTCTGATCCCACTCCAGCTGATAGAAAGCTTCCATCGACAGGTTGTCGGTCAGGCTTTGCGACACGTAGAACATGTTGACCGGGATCAGGCCTTCCTTGATCTCGGCACCAGGACGACGGAATGCGGAAACGTCGACCGGGTTGATGGCATTGATACTGTTCTGGATGAAAGTACTTTCACCCCAGCTCACCACCTGCTTGCCCAGACGCACGGAGCCCGGCTGCTCGGCGATGGAGTAGTTGTGGTAGACGAAGGCGTCGAGGATTTCCGCACCGGATGCCTGGGCACCCTCTTTACGGTTGCTGTCGTCGATATCCTTGAACAGACGGCTCTCGTCCTTCAGTTCGAAGTCGTACCAGTACTTGCCACGGACGAACACGCCGGTGTCGCCGTACTTCAGCTCGAGGTCATGGATGCCCTTGAAGATCTTCGAGAAGGTTTCGCCCTTCTTGAAGTTCAGGCGACCGTCGTCGGTGGTCTGCGACAGGCCTTGGCCGCCGTTGTTGACACCGATCAGATCAGGATCGGCACTTTTTGTGGACCAGCTGGCACCCACGGAGAGAGAGGAGTCGAGCTGACCCTCGATCTCACCGATATTGAAGGTGACGCCGAATGCCGGGGCAGCCAGGGTTGAGGCGAGGCTGACTGCCAGAGGCAGTTTGGCCAGACGCCAGAACGGTTTAGTTGTTGTCATCGACGCTACTCCATGTGTTTTTTGTTATGGATGGTGCGGACTATAGCCAGTGGCCTCTTGAGCTTGATCCCCCGAAAGTGTGATTTCCGAGCCCAACCCCTCTAGACCGCTGAGTCACGAAACTCATACGAGCTCAAAGCACGCCATTGACAGCAATTTACAAGCCAAGCGTTTGCTCGGTTCTCGACAAAAGGCCGCGATTGGCGTGACAAGGCGCCTACAGCGTAGACAGGAATGCACTCCCCGCAGCCTGCCACTGGGCGATATCCAAGCGAATGCGTTTCTTATCCAGCTTACCCACGCTGGTCTTGGGAATATCGGTAACAAGTGCGATCTGACTGGGTATCGCCCACTTGTTGATGCTGCCCTGCTCGACGAAGGGTTTGAGATGCTCCTTCAACCCCCGCGCATCGAGGGTTTGACCCTCGCGAACGACCAGCAACGCAAATGGACGCTCCCCCCACTGCGGGTCGGCAATCCCCACAACTGCCACTTCACGCACGGCAGGATGGCGACTGATCAGATCCTCCAGCTCCAGCGAAGACAGCCATTCTCCACCGGTCTTGATCACATCCTTGATGCGATCGCGAATATCGATGAAACCGAAGTCATCCAGGGTCGCCACATCGCCGGTATGCAGCCAGCCGTGCTCCCACAGCTCAGCACTTTTCTGTGGCTCGTTGAAGTAGCCCATGGTCAGCCAGGGCGCACGCAGCACCAGCTCCCCCTGAGTCTCGCCATCGGCCGGCAGCAGACTCCCGTCCGCAGCCATGATGGCCGCTTCCACCAGCGGCACCGGGACACCCGCCTTGATCCGATAGCTGATGCGCTCGCTTTCGCTGCCCGCGAACAACTCGTCATTGATATGGCCACAGGAAATCAGCGGGCAGGTCTCGGACATGCCGTAGGCAGCCGTAAGCTGAATGCCGCGCGCCTTGGCTGCTTCGTAGAGGGCGCGATTCAGCGCGCTGCCGCCGATGATCACCTTCAGCCCACCGAAGTCATAGCCCTGAGCGCTGGGTGCATTGAGCATCATCTGCAGGATGGTCGGCACGCAATGTGAGAAGGTCACCTTCTCCTCGCGAATCAGCCGGCACAGCATGTCCGGCTCGTAGCGACCGGGATAAACCTGTTTGACGCCCAGCATGGTAGCCACGTAAGGAATGCCCCAGGCATGCACGTGGAACATCGGTGTGATCGGCATGTACACATCACTGGTACCGAGCAGGCGCACGCTATCCAGACTGCCCAACACACTGGCCTCGGCCAGGGTGTGCAGCACCAGTTGGCGATGGGTGAAGTACACGCCCTTGGGATTCCCCGTGGTACCGGTGGTGTAGAAGGTGGTGGCCACCGAGTTTTCGTCGAAATCCGGGAAGTCATATTTCGTGCTGGCAGCGGCCAGTAGGTTCTCGTACTCGCCCACCAGATTGGCGATGTCTGCGGTTTTTTCCGGCGCATCTGTCAGCAGAATGGTCTTGGCCACGGTGGTCAGCTGGCTTTCTATGCCCTTGTAGAGCGGCACGAACTCGCTGTTGACCAGGACGAACTTATCCTCGGCATGGTTCATGGTGTAGAGGATCTGATCGGCAGACAGACGGATGTTGATGGTATGCAGCACCGCGCCGATCATCGGAATGGCAAACATGCACTCCAGGTAGCGGTGGCTGTCCCAGTCCATCACCGCCACGGTATCGCCAGCCTTGACCCCGGCGTCGCTTAGCGCATTGGCCAGGCGCGCCACACGCTCATTGAAGGTGGCGTAGTTGTAGCGCACCAGATCGCGATAGACGATCTCGCGGGTCTTTTCATAGCGGACGCCGGAGAGCAGCAGACGCTTGATCAGCAGCGGCGCCTGGTTAGCACTTTCGGTTGGCGGGATGATCTTGGTCTGCAGCATGTCGGCACCTGATTTCTTGGAGTTGTTCTATGGCGCCCAATCTAGAGGGGCGCAACCCGTGCTAAATCAGCCCAAAGAATGATTTTCCCCATGACTCTTTGGCCACTTTTAGTCACGGAGTAGAATCGTCTCGAGTAAGTGGTATTAGGTTTTCCAACAAGAGGTAATACCGATGTCCGATATCGTCATCGTCAGCGGCGCCCGCACCCCCATGGGTGGCTTTCAGGGCAGCCTGTCCGGTGTGCCCGCCGTGGAGTTGGGCGCCATCGCCATCCGCGAAGCCGTGGCCCGTGCGGGCATCCAGCCCGCCGACGTGCAGGAAGTGATCATGGGCTGCGTGCTGCCCGCTGGCCTCAAGCAGGGCCCGGCCCGCCAGGCCTCGCTGGGTGCCGGCCTGCCTGCCGCCACCGGCTGCACCACTATCAACAAGCTGTGCGGCTCTGGTATGAAAGCCGTGATGCAGGCCTTCGACGCGCTCAAGGCCGGCAGCAACCAGATCATGGTCGCAGGTGGCATGGAAAGCATGTCCAATGCCCCCTACATCCTCGAGAAGGCCCGCACCGGCCTGCGCATGGGCCATGGCGAGATCAAGGACCACATGTTCCTCGACGGCCTGGAAGATGCCCGCACCGGCCGCCTGATGGGCTCCTTCGCCCAGGAAACCGCCAACAAGTACGGCATCAGCCGTGAAGAGATGGACGCCTACGCCATCGAGTCGCTAAAGCGCGCCCAGGCCGCCATCGCCGACGGCTCGCTGGCCAGCGAAATCGTCCCGGTCACCGTCACCAGCCGCAAGGGCGAAGTGCTGGTCAAGGACGACGAGCAGCCGCTCAACGCCAACTTGGAGAAGATCCCCGGCCTCAAGCCGGCGTTCAAGAAGGACGGCACCATCACCGCCGCCAACGCCAGCTCGATCTCCGACGGTGCCAGCGCCCTGGTGCTGATGACCGCTGAGGAAGCGGCCAAACGCGGCCTCAAGCCGCTGGCGAAGATCGTCGCTCACGCCACCCAGAGCCAGGACCCGAGCGAGTTCACCATCGCGCCGATCGGCGCCATGAGCAACCTGTTCAAGAAGTCCGGCTGGAGCAAGGCCGACGTCGATCTCTACGAGATCAACGAAGCCTTCGCCATGGTTACCATGCTGGCGATGCGCGAGCACGGCCTGGATCACGCCAAGGTCAACGTCTACGGCGGTGCCTGCGCCCAGGGCCACCCGGTCGGCTCGACTGGCTCGCGCCTGATCGTCACCCTGATCAACGCCCTGCAGAAGAAAGGCGGCAAGCGCGGCGTGGCCTCGCTGTGCATCGGCGGCGGCGAAGCCACTGCAGTGGCCATCGAACTGCTGTAACTAGTGCGCCAACGAAAAGCCCCGCCTAGGCGGGGCTTTTTTATGACATATGGCTTGAGAAGGTACACAGCACTTGTAGGAGCGAGCTCTGCTCGCGAATCAGGCCCGTAAAGCGCTTCGCGAGCAGAGCTCGCTCCTACAACGGCACCGCTCAGCGCAGCTCGGTAAAGGCCAGCTTAATGCCCAGACCAACCAGCACGGCGCCCATCATCCGGTCGAACCAGTGACCCATCCGCGCGAAACCTGCACGCACCCGCGCCTGACTGAACAACAGCGCGACCAGACAGAACCATAAGCCAGTAGCAAAGGCCAGGTAGACCCCATAACCCGCCTGCACGGTGAGCGGGGTATGCGGATTGATCACCACGGTAAACAGCGACAGGAAGAACAGCGTGGCCTTGGGATTCAGGCCATTGGTGACGAAGCCGGTCATGAACGCGCTGCGTGCCGAGCGCGCCAGCCCATCAGTCTGTACCTCCAGGGCACCCGCCGGCGCCGGGCGAGCGCGCAAGGCCTTGATGCCGATATAGAACAGGTAGGCCGCCGCCAGCCACTTCAGCGCGTTGAACAGCACGATCGACTGCGACACGATCAGCCCGATACCCAGCAGCGAATAGGCGACATGCACGAAGATGCCGGTGCCGACACCCACAGCGGTCCAGGTGCCGGCACGGCGGCCATGGGCCACGCTCTCGCGCACCACGATGGCAAAATCCGGCCCCGGGCTGGCCACGGCCAGCAGGTGGATCAGCGCCACAGTGAGGAACTCAGCCCAGTACATACAACCTCCAAATAGTGGGAAACATCCGTCCAGGCTGGCAACCTTACGCCAGCCCCCTTGCTGACGACAGGCACAGTTGATGAATAACAGCATCCGCGCGGTCTTCCTTGACCACGCCTCCCTCGATCTCGGCGATCTGGACATGACGCCACTGCGCCAGGGTTTCGCCGAGCTGACACTGCATGCCAGCAGCGCACCTGAGCAGGTGGCCGAACGCCTGCAAGGCGCCCAAGTGGCGATCAGCAACAAGGTGCCGCTGGATGCCGCCACCCTGGCCGCCTGCCCCGAACTCAAACTGATCCTGGTGTCCGCTACCGGCACCAACAATATCGACCTGGCGGCAGCCCGCGAACGGGGCATCGTGGTTGCCAACTGCCAGGGCTACGGCACGCCCTCGGTAGCGCAGCACTGCCTGATGCTGCTGCTCGCCCTGGCCACCCGCCTGCCGGACTACCAGCGCGCCATCCGCAACGGCGCCTGGCAGCGCGCCAGCCAGTTCTGCCTGCTGGACTTCCCGATCATCGAGCTGGAAGGCAAGACCCTCGGCCTGCTCGGCCACGGCGAACTGGGTGGCGCAGTGGCGCGCCTAGCCGAGGCCTTCGGCATGCGCGTACTGCTCGGCGCCCTACCCGGCCGGCCGCCACGCGCCGACCGCCTACCGCTGCACGAGCTGTTGCCGCAGGTCGATGCGCTGAGCCTGCACTGCCCGCTGACCGAAGACACGCGCCACCTGATCGGCGCCACCGAGCTGGCCCTGATGAAACCCCAAGCGCTGCTGATCAACACCGCCCGTGGCGGCCTGGTCGACGAACAGGCGCTGGCCGACGCCCTGCGCGCCGGCCATCTGGGCGGTGCAGCCTTCGATGTGCTCAGCGAGGAGCCGCCGCGCCATGGCAATCCGCTACTGGCGCCAGATATCCCGCGCCTGATCATCACCCCGCACAATGCCTGGGGCAGCCGCGAGGCGCGCCAGCGCATCGTCGGGCAACTGGCCGAGAACGCCACGGCGTTCTTTTCCGGCGCGCCCAAGCGAGTAGTCAGCGGGTAAACTACGCGCCTTTTTCAGCGGCCGGAGAACAGGAATGGACCCACGCAGCGAAGTACTCCTGCGCCAGGCAGAACTCTTCCAGGGCGACCTGCTGCTCGCCGGGCTGCCCGCCGATGATCTGCTCGGCCAGTTGCCGCACGCCCATGGCTGGAGCTGGCATGCCGGCGAGCAGCAGGTACTGGACGCACGCTTCGCCGGGCGCAGCCAGTTCGGCACTGGTGCACCGCAGCGCAGTTTCGACAGCGCCGTGCTGTTCCTGCCCAAATCACGCGAACTCACCGATTACCTGCTGCAGGCCCTGGCCGCCCGCCTGGGCGGACGCGAACTGTTTCTGGTCGGCGAGAAACGCGGCGGCATCGAGCGCGCCGCCAAGCAGCTGGCTGCCTACGGCAAGCCGCGCAAGCTGGACAGTGCCCGCCACTGCCAGCTGTGGCAGGTCAGCGTCACGCAAGCCCCCGCTGCTCCTGAGTTACACAGCCTGGCGCAACGCTATGAGCTGGAGCTGAGCGACGGCCCGCTGCAGGTGCTCAGCCTGCCCGGGGTGTTCAGCCACGGGCGCCTGGATCGCGGTAGCGCGCTGCTGCTGGAGCAGCTGGATGGCCTACCGAGCGGCCACCTGCTCGACTTCGGCTGCGGCGCCGGCGTACTCGGCGCGGTGCTCAAGCGCCGCTACCCGCAGAACCAGGTCAGCCTGCTGGATGTGGATGCCTTTGCCGTCGAAAGCAGCCGCCTGACCCTGGCCGCCAATGGCCTGGAGGGGACGGTGATTGCCGGCGATGGCATCGATGCGGCGCCCCAGGAACTGGCCGCCATCCTCAGCAACCCGCCCTTCCACCAGGGCGTGCACACCAACTACCAGGCCAGCGAACACCTGTTGCGCCAGGCGGCCAGCCACCTAGTGCGCGGCGGCGAGTTGCGCCTGGTGGCCAACAGCTTCCTCAAGTACCCACCGCTGATCGAGCAGCACCTGGGCAGCTGCCAGACGCTCAAGGACGCCGAAGGTTTTCGCATCTACCGCGCTATCCGTCGCTGACCGCGTAGGGCGGGTGCAACCCGCGGTGCTGCTGACGCGGGTTTCACCCGCCCTACTGATGACCGGTCGCCTTTGCGGGTTGCCCTACCCGGCCGAGTTGGGCAAAATGCCGCCCGTCCTAGGGGAGTAGTCTCCCGTGAGCGCCCGCTCACCCGGCATGCGTCAACACACTTGCTCCGCAGAGCATGGCGCATGCGACCCAAGGCCTTCACCGGCCGGGGTTTGACAAGACCTATGACACGCACACCTTACCCGGGGCGGGGAGGTCGTACGTGTCATAGCACAGTCAAACCCGCCCCTTAGGAACCGCCTGATGTTGGAATCCCTGTTCGTCCCTACCGCCATCGTTGCCCTCGCTGAAATCGGTGACAAGACGCAACTGCTCGCCTTGCTGCTGGCCGCGCGCTTTCGCAAACCCTGGCCGATCATCTGGGGCATTGTCGTCGCCACCCTGGCCAATCATGCCGCCGCAGGCGCCATCGGCAACTGGGTCGCCAGCTTCTTCTCGACCACCACCCTGAGCTGGATTCTGGCCGCCTGCTTTGCCGCCGTGGCCTTGTGGACGCTGATTCCGGACAAGCTCGACGATGACGAAGCCTCCAGCCTCAAGCGCTATGGCCCCTTCCTCACCACACTGGTGGCCTTCTTCCTCGCCGAGATGGGCGACAAGACGCAGATCGCCACCGTGATGCTGGCCGCGCAATACCCGGACTTCATCCTGGTGGTCATCGGCACCACCTTGGGCATGCTGCTGGCCAATGTGCCGGTCGTGCTGGCCGGCAACTTTGCCGCCGATCGTCTGCCGTTGACGCTCATTCGTCGCCTCGCCGCCCTGGCGTTTGCCGCCCTGGCCCTTTACGCAGCCGCTCAAGCGCTGGGCCTGGGCAGCGGCGCCTGAACAACGGCGCACCCGTGCTTTTTGCAGAGTTGATGACGGCATCCGCCAGACTGGTAATCTGTGCAGCAAGTTGCGCAGTTACCAACTCAGGCAAGGAGCAGTAGATGTCATTGGAAGAGATGAAGAAACGCGTTCGCCAGCATATCGACCTGTCTTGGAACAAGGGCCGCCTGGCCCTGGCCGAACAACTGCACAGCCAAGACTTTCTCTACAAGAGTTCGTTCATGGGCAAGCCGCTGAGCAGCAGCGGCTACGTGCAGATGGTGCAGGACATCCGCCATGCCATGCCGGATCTGGAAGTGGTGATCGAGGACTGCATCGCCGAGGGCTACAAGGTCGTCACCTGGAGCACCCTGATCGGCACCATCGAGAAACCAGCCCTGGGTTACCCGCCGAGCGACAAGGTCATGAGCATCTCCGCCATGGCCTTCTGGACCTTTACCCCGGCCGGCGATATCCGCGAGATCTGCACCATGTTCGACATGGAAAGCTTCCGCGCCCAGCTCGGTTTAGAAACCCGCCCGTTCGCGGAAAAGGCCCTGCCCTGATATGAAAACGGCGCCCTCGGGCGCCGCTGCTACTTCATTGCTTGCCCCTGGCCCGCTGATACAACGGCATGACCTTGGGGATGGCCGCCTGCAACGCGGAAATACGTGTGCTGGACGATGGGTGCGTACTCATGAACTCCGGTGGCGCGCCACCGCCGGCCTGACTCATCTTCTGCCACAGGCTGATCGCCGCATTCGGGTTGTAGCCGGCGCGCGCGGCCAGCTCCAGGCCGATGATGTCCGCCTCGTTCTCGTTACCACGACTGTTGGGCAAGGTCATGCCGTATTGCACGGCCGCATCGGCCAGCGCCAGGCTGTCCTGACCTAGCCCCAGCAAGGCCCCCGCGCCCTGTTTGGCCATTTCCATGCCATAAGCCTTGGACATCGCCTCGCGACTGTGTTCACGCAGCGCATGGGCAATCTCATGGCCCATCACCGCAGCGAGTTCATCGTCCGTAAGCTGCAACTGCTTGATCAGGCCGCTGTAGACGATGATCTTGCCGCCCGGCCCACAGTTGGCATTCAGCTCCTTGCTGTCGATCAGATTGACCTGCCAGTCCCACTGCGCCGCATCCGCACGAAACACCGGGGCCTGGGCGATCAGACGCCTGGCAATGGCATCGACACGCTTGGCATTCTTGCTGCGCTTATCCAACACACCCTGGTTCGATGCCTCGCTGAGGGTCTGCTGATAGGACTGCGCATACATCTGGTTGACCTCGGCGGTCGACAGCATGCTGAACATGTACTGCTTGCGCTCGACACCAACGGCGCCACCGCTGGTGGTATTCACGGCCTGGCAAGCCGTCAGCAGCGTGCAGAGCGCTAGCCCGGCCAGGCGAAAAGGGGTGTTCATAGCAGTCCTCCGTCAAAACAGGGCACGTATGCTAGGTCGGCCGCGATGACAGAACAACCCGCACTACTTGCACTATGACCCACGGCGTTCTTTGCTAGTTGCATGGCCCGCTAATGCTTTATTGCTCTGTGGCCGATAAACCAGGGACCGGTGCAACAACCAGACAGTTGTGGAGTCCCCATGCAATTCAAGTCGATCCAGTTTTCCGTCGTCACCCTGGCGGGAGCCAGCATTCTGGCTGTGGTCGTGGCACTGGTGCTGTATGCCCTGTTCGCCGGATCACGTACCCAGAGCCTGGTGCAGGAACGCACCCAGGCTCTGCTGGAGGAAGTGATCAATCAGCGCCTGGTTGCCCTGGCCGAAGCCCAGGTTGGCGACCTGCAGCGCCAGTTCGAAGCGCCGATGAACCTCGCCAAATCGCTGGCCACCCTCAACAGCCAGATGGGTGGCGGCGCGGATGGCGCACCTGCCATCAGTTTGAGCCGTGAAGAGCTCTCCGCACTGGTCGGTGTATATCTGGGCAAAAACCCCGAATTGATTGATCTCTATATTGGCTGGGAGCCCGATGCGTTTGATCAGGATGACGACCTGTATGCCGGACAGAAGGAAAACGGCTACGACGAAACCGGGCGTTTCATGCCTTGGTGGTACCGTGACGGCAACAATCTGAAGCTTGATCCGCTGACCGTAGCTCAGATGGAAAGCGAAAAAATACTGCCCACCGGGGTTCGTGAAGGTGAGTATTACCTGTGCCCGAAAGCCACCAAGCAACCCTGTGTAATCGACCCGGCCTCATTCGACTTCGGTGGCAAACAGGTACTGGTCGCCGCGTTCAACGCGCCCATCCTGGTCGACGGCCAGTTCAAGGGAGTCGTCGGCAATGACCTGGCCCTGGACTTCATTCAGGGTCTGCTGAACACCGCCAAAGGCGAGCTGTATGACGGCGCCGGCGAACTGGCGCTGATCGCCGCCAATGGCACCCTGATCGCCGCTACCAAAGACGCCAGCCTGATCGGCCAGCCCGCCAGCAAAGCCCTCGACAGCGAACTGCTCGACCGGCTCAAGCAGAGCAACAACGACCAGCCGATCAGCAACCTCGACGAGGAACATCAGCTGTTCGAACTGCTGCTGCCCTTTCAGGTTGCAGGCACTTCGACTCGCTGGACCCTGGCCATCGAGCTGCCGACCAGCGCGGTATTTGCCGACCTGAAAAAACTCCAGAGCGGCCTTGCCGAGCAAGCACAGGAAGACACCTTCGGCATGGCCCTGGTCGGCCTGTTGGTCGCCGGTGTCGGCCTGCTGGTGATCTGGTTCGTCGGCTACGGCATCGCCCAACCGCTGCGGCAAATGGTGCTGATGCTCGACGATATCGCCAAGGGTGATGGCGACCTGACCAAGCGCCTGCAGGTCGACCGGGTCGACGAACTCGGGCAGATCGCCAAAGGCTTCAACACCTTCCTCAACAAACTGCAGAACATGATCCGCGACGTGGTCACCTCGGTGCAGAAGGTCAGCGACTCCTCCGAACACACAGCCGACATCGCCATCCGCACCAACGAAGGCGTGCAGCGGCAAATGGCCGAGATCGACCAGGTCGCCACCGCCGTGCACGAGATGACCGCCACCGCCCAGGACGTGGCGCGCAATGCCACCCAGGCCGCCGAGGCCGCCAACCATGCCGACCGTTCGGCCAACGACGGCAAGAACATCGTGCAGAAAACCTCCAACGCGATTGCCTCGTTGGCCACCGAGATCGGCCGCGCCACCAGCGTGGTGCAGACCCTGGCCAAGGACAGCGAGAACATCAACGCCATTCTTACCGCCATTCGCGGCATCGCCGAGCAGACCAACCTGCTCGCCCTCAACGCCGCCATCGAGGCGGCACGGGCCGGCGAACAAGGCCGCGGTTTTGCCGTGGTCGCCGACGAGGTGCGCAACCTGGCGCAGAAGACCCAGCAGGCCACCGAAGAAATCCAGTCGATGATCCAGCAGCTGCAGCACGGCACCCGCGAAGTGGTCAGCGTCATGGAGCAGAGCCAGGCGCGCACCGACGACAGCGTGCAGCAGGCCGCCGCCGCCGCCCAGGCGCTGGAGTCGATCACCCAGGCGGTGTCGGTGATCAACGACATGAACACGCAGATCGCCAGTGCCGCCGAGGAGCAGAGCGCGGTGGCCGAAGACATCAACCGCAACGTCACCAATATCGGTCAGGTGGCAGGGGAAGTGGCTGGCGGCGCCGACGAAGCCAGCCAGGCCAGCGCCGAGCTGACCAAGCTGGCCGAGCAGCAACGCCGGCTGATCAATCAGTTCAGGGTGTAGCAGGCAATAGCGCGGTACCAAGCCGCGCGAGTCTTTGTAGGAGCGAGCTCTGCTCGCGAAGCTTGCGCGCTGCCAGGTTCGCGAGCAGAGCTCGCTCCTACAACGGCAGGCTCATACCTTGTGCGGCCAGCGCTGGCGCAGCCATTCCAGGTCTTCCGGGCGGGTGATCTTCAGGTTATCCGCCCGCCCCTCGATCAGGCGTGGGGCCAAGCCCGCCCACTCCAGCGCCGACGCCTCGTCTGTCACCGCCACGCCCGCGACCAGGGCGTCGGCCAGGGCACGATGCAACGCGGCGAAATGGAACATCTGTGGCGTGTAGGCCTGCCAGATCACGCTGCGATCCACCGTCTCCTGCACCCGACCATCCGCACCGGCGCGCTTGAGGGTGTCGCGTGCCGGCACGGCGAGCAGGCCGCCAACCGGGTCATCGGCCAGCTCAGCCAGCAGCAGATCGAGGTCAGCGCGCGCCAAGTTGGGCCGCGCCGCATCATGCACCAGCACCCAGTCGCCTTCCTGCGCACCCAGCTCGCGCAGGTGCAGCAGGCCATTGAGCACCGAGTCGGCCCGTTCGCCGCCGCCATCGACCCGCTGGATGCGTGGATCACTGGCTCCGGGCAGTACTGGCCAAAAGGGATCGTCCGCCGCCAGGCAGAGCACCAGGCCCTTGAGCTGCGGATGATCGAGAAAACAATCGAGGGTGTGTTCGAGAATGCTGCGTCCGGCCAACTGCAGGTACTGCTTGGGGCGGTCTGCACGCATGCGCGAACCGATGCCGGCAGCGGGAATTACCACCCAGAATGGTGGCAAGGCGGCAGCGGTCATTCGGCCAGCTGATAGAGGGTCTCGCCCTCTTTGACCATGCCCAGTTCGTGGCGCGCCCGCTCCTCGACGGTCTCGGTGCCCTGTTTGAGCTCCATGACCTCGGCTTCGAGAATCTGGTTGCGCTCCAGCAGGCGCTCGTTCTCGCCTTGCTGTTCGGCGATCTGGCGCTTCAGCTCGGTGACCTGGGCCAGGCTGCCATCGCCCACCCACAGGCGATACTGCAGGCCGGACAGCACCAGCAGCAGAGCGAGGAACAACCAGTAAGGAGCTTTAGCCATCGAACTCAGAATCCATAAGCAAAGGGCAGCTTGCGCTGCCCTTTTACCATTTCTAGCCCAGCTACTGAAAACGTCGCGAGCGACGATCAGACCGAGCGCAGCAGTTTTCAGCCGCGGAACTCGGCGCGGCCTTTATAAGGAGCCTTGCCGCCCAACTGCTCTTCGATACGCAGCAGCTGGTTGTACTTGGACACGCGATCCGAACGGCACAGGGAGCCAGTCTTGATCTGGCCGGCAGCAGTACCTACCGCCAGGTCGGCGATGGTGCTGTCCTCGGTTTCACCGGAACGGTGCGAGATCACCGCGGTGTAGCCGGCGGCCTTGGCCATCTGGATGGCTTCCAGGGTTTCGGTCAGCGAGCCGATCTGGTTGAACTTGATCAGGATCGAGTTGCCGATGGATTCGTCGATGCCGCGCTTGAGGATCTTGGTGTTGGTGACGAACAGATCGTCGCCAACCAGCTGGACTTTCTCGCCGATCTTGTCGGTCAGCACTTTCCAGCCAGCCCAGTCGGACTCGTCCATGCCGTCTTCAATGGAGATGATCGGGTAGCGCTGGGTCAGGCCGGCCAGGTAGTCGGCGAAACCTTCGGCGCTGAATACCTTGCCTTCGCCGGCCAGGTCGTACTTGCCGTCTTCGAAGAACTCGGAGGAAGCGCAGTCCAGGGCCAGGGTCACGTCAGTGCCCAGTTTGTAGCCGGCATTGGCCACGGCTTCGGCGATGGCCGCCAGGGCGTCTTCGTTGGAAGCCAGGTTCGGCGCGAAACCGCCTTCGTCACCGACGGAAGTGCTCAGGCCACGGGCCTTGAGCACGGCTTTCAGGTGATGGAAGATCTCGGTGCCCATGCGCAGCGCATCGGAGAAGGTCTTGGCGCCAACCGGCTGAACCATGAACTCCTGAATGTCGACGTTGTTATCGGCGTGCTCGCCACCGTTGATGATGTTCATCATCGGCACCGGCATGGAATAAACGCCCGGGGTGCCGTTGAGGTCGGCGATGTGCGCGTACAGCGGCACGCCCTTGGCCTGCGCGGCAGCCTTGGCGGCGGCCAGGGATACGGCGAGGATGGCGTTGGCGCCCAGCTTGCCTTTGTTCTCGGTGCCGTCCAGATCGATCATGGCCAGGTCGAGGGCTTTCTGCTCGCGGGCATCTTTACCCAGCAGCAAGTCACGGATCGGGCCATTGATGTTGGCTACGGCCTTCAGCACGCCCTTGCCCAGGTAACGGCTCTTGTCGCCATCACGCAGTTCCAGCGCTTCGCGCGAACCGGTGGAAGCACCGGACGGCGCACAGGCGCTGCCGATGATGCCGTTGTCGAGGATTACATCGGCTTCTACAGTGGGGTTGCCACGGGAGTCGAGAACCTCACGGCCCTTGATGTCGACGATCTTTGCCATTCTTGCTAGCTCCAACAGTTGAAAGATGCGTGATCGAGGGGCTTATGCCGTCTCGATCGGGGCAAAACTCTTGACCAGATCATCCAGCTGCTTGAGCTGGGTGAGGAAGGGTTCCAGCTTGTCCAGACGCAGGGCGCAAGGACCGTCGCACTTGGCGTTATCCGGATCCGGATGGGCCTCGAGGAACAGGCCGGCCAGGCCCTGGCTCATACCGGCCTTGGCCAGGTCGGTGACCTGGGCACGGCGGCCACCGGCAGAATCGGCGCGCCCGCCCGGCATCTGCAGGGCATGGGTGACGTCGAAGAATACCGGGTAGTTGAACTGCTTCATGATGCCAAAGCCGAGCATGTCCACCACCAGGTTGTTGTAACCGAAGGAGGAACCGCGCTCGCAGAGGATCAGACGATCATTACCCGCTTCTTCGCACTTGGTCAGGATATGTTTCATCTCCTGCGGTGCAAGGAACTGGGCTTTCTTGATATTGATCACCGCGTTGGTCTTGGCCATGGCCACCACCAGATCGGTCTGCCGCGAGAGGAAGGCCGGCAGCTGGATGATGTCGCACACCTCGGCCACTGGCGCAGCCTGGAAAGGCTCGTGGACGTCGGTGATCACCGGCACGCCGAAGGTCTTCTTCACTTCCTCGAAGATCTTCATGCCCTCTTCCAGGCCCGGGCCGCGGAAGGAGGTGATCGAGGAACGGTTGGCCTTGTCGAAGCTGGCTTTGAACACGTAGGGGATACCGAGCTTCTCGGTAACCCGCACGTATTCTTCGCAGGCCTTCATTGCCAGGTCGCGCGATTCCATGACGTTGATGCCACCGAACAGCACGAACGGCTTG